>JADYZP010000045.1 GCA_020853025.1 Burkholderiales bacterium | reverse complement strand
CCGCGGTTGCGGCCCCTCCGGCGGTGACGAGCGCGAGTGCCGCGGCGGCGAGCGTGCGAGCAAAGTTTCGGGCCAAGGAAATGCTACTCATGTGTTCCTCCTTCAATGCGGGGTTCCGGGCCCAATTACGCGTGCCACTTCGCGCACCGCGTTGCGTTTTCCGAACTTATCGACCCGATCGCAGGTATATTAGGCGTCGACGAACTATCATGGCAAATTGTATTATTTGATCTGTTTTGATCAAATATAGTGATACTAAATCGATGACCTTCAAACACTTGGAAGCGCTCTACTGGGTCTGGCGACTCGGCAGCTTCACAGCGGCAGCGGAGCGACTGCACTCGACGCAGTCTGCCATATCGATGCGCATTCGCGACCTCGAGGAGGCGCTTGGACAAAAGCTCTTCGATCGCACCGCTCGCTCCGCGCGATTGACAAGCAAGGGCCAGGAGCTCGTGGGCTACGCCGAACGCGTCATGGAACTGATGGCCGAGATCAAGGCGCGCATCGGCGATCCGACGATCGTGTCGGGGATCGTCCGCGTCGGGGTGACCGAGTATGTCGCGCTCACCTGGCTCCCGGACCTGGTGCGCGAGCTCAACGCCCGCTTTCCGAGGGTGACGCTCGAGATGGACGTCGATCTCACGCTGTCGCTGCTCGATAAGTTGCGTGGCGGCGAAATCGATCTCGCAATGCTGCCGGGACCGATCATGCAGCCCGGGCTACGGAACATCTCGCTTGGATTCGCCGCATTCGCGTGGATGGCGAGCCCGTCGCTCAAGATCCCGGATCACAGTCTGACACCGCGCGACCTGGACCACTGGCCCATCCTGACGCTTTCAAAGACGTCCAACCTGTACGCGCAGCTGGAACGGTGGTTTGAGGAATCCGGGGCTGTCGGCCGCCGGACGGACACCTGCAACAGCCTCTCGGTCCTCGCGTCGTGGACGATCTCCGGGCTGGGGATCGGCTATCTACCAATCGCGCACTTCGAGCGCGATATCCGGGCAGGCCGACTCCGCATCGTCGAAGTGACGCCGAAGCTCCCCGACCTAGAGTACGTCGCGGCGCTTGACCGCCGACACCCGCAACCGCTCGCGCTATCGGTTGCGGAGCTCGCAGTGGCCGTCAGCACCTTCGAGCGACGGACGCAGCTGCCGGAGACCCAGGGCGGACAAACGCCTGTGTCGGTCGGCTCGCGGCGAAAGCCTGTGGTGGGCGCCCGCGTTCGCTGATACATGGTGTCGCGGCTTCGCAGTCGGCCGCGGCGAGCGCTTGGGCGCGAGGCAAACACGCGGGAGATCGCGAGTCCCCAACCGTATTGAAGCGCCCATGGACGCATGCGCTTGCGCTGCAGATGCCTGGAACGCTGTCGTGTCCACGGCCGCCGACGCGAACGAAGCCAAGCGCTTCGCCTCGTTTCTGCCAGACGGTGGGAAGTCCACCTACACGAACGCCGTGGCAGTCGTCGGGTGGGAAACGGTTGCGACCTCGTTCGGCGCGTTCCTTTCGCTCGTGCGCTCATTCGAGCAGGTGCCCTGCGACAACTTGGCTTTGCTACTGGCCCGCATCTACGAAGTGTTCCTTTCCGCCGCCTCCACCGACGCTGCGAGTCGCCCGCCCTTCGGTCAGCGCTGCGGAAGGCGTTCGAAGTCGAGCGTATCCCGGTGTCCGAGAAATAGTTCGATCAACGCGGACACCGTTCGTTTGATCAGAGCAAGTTCTCATGCACGTCGGTCGGCACCGGCCGATTCTTTGCGGAAGTGCGGCTTTGTGCTTCAATGGGCTTCGCCCAATCATTCATCGGACCGATCGATGGCGGATCGCCGCCTCCAGGTATTCCACGCGGTCGCAAAACACCTCTCCTTCACCAAGGCGGCAGAGGCGCTGTTCATGACCCAGCCGGCGGTCACGTTCCAGATCCGCCAGCTCGAAGAGCACTTCAACACGCGACTCTTCGATCGCGGGCACGGACGTATTTCTCTTACCGTCGCGGGCCATCTGGCGCTGGAGTACGTCGAGCGCATCCTGCAGGTTTCCGCCGAGCTCGACAACCGGCTGCAGGAGATGAGCGGCCTGCTTGGAGGACCGCTGCTGATCGGCGCCAGCACGACCATCGCCGATTACCTGCTGCCGCGGGTACTGGGCGCCTACAAGGCGCACTTTCCGGACGTCGTGCCGCGGCTCTTCGTTGCCAATTCGGAAGCGGTGCAGAATCGCGTCGCCGAGCGCAGCCTCGACGTCGGCTTCATCGAAGGCGACTCGCACTTGCCGCTGCTTGCGGCCGACGTCTGCTGCGACGACGAGCTGCAGGTCACCTGTGCGCCCTCGCACCCGCTGGCGAAGCTCGAGTCCGCGACGCCCGAAGACCTGAGTCACCACGCGAATATCAGTCGCGAGCCCGGGTCGGGCACGCGCGAGGTCATCGATCACTACCTGCAGACGGCGGGTGTTGCACCCGATTCGCTGCAGCGGCTGATGGAGCTCGGCAGCCCGGAGGCGCTGAAGGGCATGCTCGCCACCGGGTTGGGATTTTCCATCATGTCACGCGCGACCGTCGTCAACGAGATCCGTCTCGGGCAGCTGGTACAGGTGCCGCTCGCGCCGCGCCTTCTCCGCAGCATGTCGGTCGTCTATCCGAGGGAGCGGATCCATTCGCAACTGGTGAGCAGCTTCGTCCAGTTCGCGAAGCAGCATCTCGGTGCGCTGCCGGTCGCCGAGGTCGAAGCCGCCAGCGCATAGGGCGCTGTGCGGCGATGCATGGCTACCCGACTCGAGCGTCTGCTGCGCTCTCCCCGCGCGTAAGGAGAAGGCTGGGGTGATGGATGGCCGCGCCGCGCCGGCCATGCGCAATCAGCGCGCCGAATGCCCGCTCAGCTTCACTTCCACGTTCTCTTCGGCATCGAGGCCCGCGTAGTACTCGCGCAGGATTTCGAGCACCTCGGGCCGGCTGAATTCCGCCGGCACCGGTGCGCCTTCCGACAGCCACTTGCGCAGCTTGGTGCCCGAGACCAGCAGGCGGTCGGCCGCGTCGTGCGGGCAGGTACGTGCGGAGGCCATGCCGCCACACTTGTAGCACCAGAACGTCCAGTCGATCTTCAGCGGCTGCGTCTGCAATGCGCCCTTGGGTATCCGGTCGAAGATATGGTGCGCGTCGAAGGGTCCGTAATAGCTGCCGACACCGGCGTGGTCGCGGCCGACGATCTGGTGCGAGCAACCATAGTTCTGGCGGAACAACGCGTGCAGCAGCGCCTCGCGCGGCCCGGCATAGCGCATGTCGAGCGGGTAGCCGGCCTGGATCAGCGTCTTGCCCACAAAATACTTGTCGGCAAGAGTCGCGATCGCACGCGTGCGCACGCCGGCGGGTATGTCGCCCGGCTTCAGCGCGCCGAGCAGCGAATGCACGAGCAGTCCGTCGCAAACCTCGATCGCGATCTTGGCCAGGTACTCGTGCGAGCGATGCATCGGGTTGCGCGTCTGGAAGGCGGCGATCGTGTTCCAGCCGAGCGACGTGAAATGCGCGCGCGTCTGCGCCGGGGTCATGAACAGCGCGCCGTACTGCTCGGCGAAGCCGCCGGTCGACAGCACCTTGATCGGCCCGGCGAGGTTCACCGCAGCCTGACCGAGCACCATCCCGACGCCGGGATGCTCGGCGTCGGCGGTGCGGAAGACGCTCATGCACTCGTGCACCTTGTCGATCATGTATTTCTCGGCCACCCGCATCGTCGCCAGCGGTTGCCCGTCGTCGGGATCGATCAGAGTGATCTCCTGCCCGGTGTCGATCGCATCGGCGAACGGTTGATCGGCGGACAAGGTGATCGGTATCGGCCAGAACAACCCGCCGGCCGTCTGCATGTCGTCGCAAACGCTCTGCCAGTCGGCGTGGCTCATGAAGCCATCCAGCGGCGTGAAGCCGCCGATGCCGAGCATCACGATGTCGCCCTTTTCGCGCGAACTGACGGTGAGCTGCGGCAGCGTTGCAGCGCGCTGGCGCTGCGCGGTGAGCGCCTCGCCGTTCAACAGCAACGGTCGGAGCGCGCCACCGCCGTGCGGGTCAACCAGGGCCATGACAAGTTCCTCCGGGAGGGTGAATCAACCAAGCATGAATGAACGCCAACTCAACGACACTCGATTGCCGCTTTCGCGGGAATGACGATTGAAACGCGGGATGCGGGTTTCCGATTCGGTATGTTAGGCCACCGCCTGATAATAGAGGTTCTGCGGATGGTTGGCCTGCGCGAAAAAGAACCAGCGCTCGGCGAGCAATCCCGCGTACTGGACGATGAAGGCTGCCACCAGCAACGGTGCCGAGCCCGTGGACCCGCCCAGCGCCAGCAATGCGAGCGGAATCGCAAACGCGGCGAGCAGGAACACCCATTTGACCGACCGCAGCGCGGAGTGCGGGCGGCCGTGGAAGAACTCGTGCGTGTTGAACGAACCACCCATGAATCCTGCCGACGTCTGGACGATGCGCGGATGCTTGATGCCGATCGCCGTCTGCAGCGTCGACCGCGGCTTTAACCGATGGTTGCGGTAAAGCGATGCGACGCGGCTTGCCATCCCCGCAAGCGTGAGGACAAAGGCCCAGCCGGCGAGGAAGCGGGTCAGCTCCGGCGCGGTCCAGGCCGAGAATGCAGCCGCAAGGGTAAAGCCGGACGCCCCGCCCAGCAGCGTGTAGTTGGCCACCGTGAGCGGGGTCGCCCATTCGCGCAGGAAAGGCAGGCAGGCGTAGATCATCGCCGTGCACAGGAACAGCGCGAACGCGAGCACCGTTCCGACGACGCCGAGGGCGACGGTCGCGTCGATGGCGAGGCCCGACGGCAGCACCGCCAGTACGGGCTTCCATGCCACGAGATGCGCCACACCGTAGAGCACGACGACACTCATCATCGCCGGCAGCACGATCACCTCGCGCGACAGCCACGATGTGCGCCACATCGTCGCCGAGCGCCACGCCCGCTCCGGCCGGCCCAGATGAAAGAACGACGCGACGAGGCCGCCGGCGAGAAAAACGAGCGCGAGCAGGCTGCCATGCGCGTAGAACGTGTGCGCATCCGGCTCCGGCAAAAGCCGGCCGAGCGCGTAGAGCTGCACGGTGGCCAGCGCCAGGAACAGGCCCTGGCCGACGCCGATCAGCGTCGTCAGCAGCAACACCGATGCGTCGGGCCTCATCGGCGCGCTCGAGCGCTGCGGAAGGTGCGCAGCGGCGTGATCACCACGACATCACGTCGTCGAGCGAAGGATCCGACTTGGGCGGCTTGGGCAGCGCTGCGTCGATCTTCAGCGGGTTGTCAAAGCGGACAAGTTCGTCCTCGTGCATGCGCATCGGCGTCTTGCGCCGCGGCAGGTAGTGGTTCGCCGGATGCGTGCCCCACTCGGGCATCAGCGCATAACCGGCGCTGTCGCGGATCGCCCGCGACACCTCCGATTCGGGATCGTGGATATCGCCGAACAGGCGCGCCGACGTCGGGCAGGCCATCACGCACGCCGGCTTGCGCTCGGCCTCGGCCAGTGCCGGGTCGTAGATGCGGTCGACGCACAGCGTGCACTTGGTCATCACGCGGCGACCGGGATCGACCTCGCGCGCGCCGTAGGGACACGCCCACGAGCAGTACTTGCAGCCGATGCACTTGTCGTAGTCGACGAGCACGATGCCGTCGGACACGCGCTTGTAGCTGGCGCCGGTCGGGCATACGGGGACGCACGGCGGATCCTCGCAGTGCAGGCAGGATTTGGGAAAGTGCACGGTCTGCGTGTTCGGGTACTCGCCCACTTCGAAGGTCTGCACGCGGTTGAAGAACGCGCCGTTCGGGTCCTTGCCGTAGGGTTCGAGATCGGTCAGCGGGCCCGCCGAGCCCGACGTGTTCCACTGCTTGCAGCTGGTCACGCAGGCGTGACAGCCGACGCAGACGTTGAGGTCGATGACCAACGCGAGCTGGGTCACCGCGAGCCCCCCGCTTCCACGAGTCGGGTCACCGTCGTTTTCTCCCGGCGAAGAACGCGAGCCGCCTGGGTGGATCGACAACGGTGCCCGGCGCAGGCGGGACCACCGCGTACTGCGGCGCGGTCACCCTCGCTTCATCGGTCGCCGCCGGATAGATGCGTACGCGCACGTCGTACCAGGCAGCCTGCCCGGTGACGGGATCCGAGTTGGAAATGGGCGCATCGCCGGTCTCGCCCGGCAGCTCCTCCGAAATCAGCGGATTGAGCAGGAAGCCGCGCTCCGCTTCGTTGGCGTCGGGTGTCAGGCGCCACGCGCCCGGCGCCTTGCCGATGGCGTTCCAGGTCCAGACGGTGCCGGGCTCGACCGCCTCCGAATAGCGGCACAGGCAGCGCACGCGCCCCCACTGCGACTCGACCCACATCCAGCCGCCGTCGTCGATGCCGGCCGCGCGCGCGACCTTCGGATTGACGTGCAGGTGGTTGTGCGCGTGGATCTGCCGCAGCCACGCGTTTTGCGAATCCCACGAGTGGTACATCGCCATCGGCCGCTGCGTCACGGCGCAGAGCGGGTATTTCTCCAGATCCGTGCGCTGCACTTCGAGCGGCTCGTAGTAGAACGGCAGCGGGTCGAAATAGGTTGCAAGGCGCGCCTTCAGATGTTCCGGGGGCTTGCGCGAGGAGCCCTTGCCCTGCGCTGCCGCGCGGAACTTCTGCAGCACCTCGGAGTAGACGTGGACGAGGATCGGCTCGGCGTAGCGCTGGATCCGGTTGCGTTGCGACCATTCGAGATAGCCCTTGTTCCAGTTGCGCATGTACTGGTAGGACGGCGGCAGCTTGTACTGGTAGACACAGTTGTTCCGCGCGTACATCTCCCATTGCCGCGGGTTTGGCTCGCCGCGCATGAATTTTTCGCCACCTTTGCCGCGCCAGCCTGAGAGGAAGCCGATGCCGGAGCCCGGATCGGTTTCGTAATTGATGACGAAGTCCGGATAGTCGCAGAAGCGGCGCGTGCCGTCGGGGCGCACGAACGCCGGCAGCCGGAGCCGGCCGGCCAGCTCGATCAGCACCTCCTGGAAGGGCTTGCACTGCCCGGTCGGCGGCACGATGGGGATACGCACCGAGTCGACCGGTCCTTCGAACTCGGAGATCGGCCGGTCGAGCATCGACATCACGTCGTGGCGCTCGAGGTAGGTCGTGTCGGGCAGCACCAGATCGGCGAACGCCGTCGTCTCCGACTGGAAGGCGTCGCAGACGACGAGGAACGGGATCTTGTACTCGCCGCGCTGCTCGCCTTCGGTGTGCCGGTCGTTCAGCATCCTGCGGACCTCGACCACGTTCATCGTCGAGTTCCACGCCATGTTGGCCATGAAGATCAGCAGCGTGTCGATCGGGTACGGGTCGCCGCGCCACGCGTTGGTGATCACGTTGTGCATCATGCCGTGGACCGCCAGCGGGTACTCCCACGAAAACGCACGGTCGATGCGCACCGGAGCGCCGTCGTCGTCGACGAAGAGGTCGTCGGGCTCCGCCGGCCAGCCGAGTGCCAGGCCGTCGAGCGGGTGGTTCGGCTTGACCGCCAGCGGCGTATTCGGCGTCTTCGCGCAGGGCGGAATCGGCCGCGGGAACGGCGCCTTGTGGCGAAAGCCGCCGGGCCGGTCGATGGTGCCGAGCAGCGTCATCAGGATCGCCAGCGCGCGAATGGTGTGGAAGCCGTTGGAGTGCGCGGCGAGTCCGCGCATCGCATGGAAGGCGACCGGATTGCCGGTTACCGTGTCATGCTCGTTGCCCCAGATATCGGTCCAGGCGATCGGCAGCTCGATCTTCTGGTCGCGCGCAGTGATGCCCATCTCGTGGGCGAGACGGCGGATCGCTTCGGCCGCAATGCCGGTGATGCCCGCCGCCCATTCCGGCGTGTAGTCGGCCACCCGCTCCTTCAGGAGCTGGAATGCGGGCTTCACCCGCGTGCCGTCGGAGAGCGCGAACTCGCCCAGCAGGTACGGGTCGGCGCCCTCGCTGTGCGTGACCACCGGCCGGTTGCTCGTGCGGTCCCACCACAGCTTGTCCTGCGGGTCGAAGCAGCCCTCCTCCTTCGGCACTTCGGTGCGCACGAACATGCCGAACTCGTCGTCGGCCGCGTTGATGTTCACCAGCTGGCCGGAATTGGTGTAGCGAACCAGGAACTCGCGGTCGTAGAGCCCGAGCGCGATCAGCTCGTGGATCAGCGCCAGCAGCAGCGCGCCATCGGTGCCGGGCCGGATCGGCAGCCACTCGTCGGCAATCGCCGAATAGCCGGTGCGGATCGGATTGATCGAGATGAAGCGTCCGCCGTCGCGTTTGAACTGCGCGATCGCGATCTTCAGCGGATTGCTGTGATGATCCTCGGCGGTGCCGAGCATCACGAACAGCTTGGCGCGCTCGAGGTCGGGGCCGCCGAACTCCCAGAACGATCCACCGAGGGTGTAGATCATCCCGGCAGCCATGTTGACCGAGCAGAAGCCGCCGTGCGCCGCGTAGTTCGGTGTGCCGAACTGGCGCGCAAAGAGGCCGGTCAGCGCCTGCATCTGGTCGCGCCCGGTGAACAGCGCAAAGCGCCTGGGGTCGGTCGCGCGAATATGCGCGAGACGCTCCTCGAGCAGCGCGAAAGCCTCGTCCCATTCGATCTCGACGAACTCGCCGGCGCCGCGCTCGCTGCCGGGTTTGCGGCGCAAGGGCTTGGTCAGCCGCGCCGGCGAATACTGCTTCATGATCCCCGAGCTGCCCTTGGCGCAGATCACGCCCTTGTTCAGCGGATGTTCCGGGTTGCCGTCGATGAAGCGGACTTCGCCGTCGCGCAGATGCACGCGGATGCCGCAGCGGCACGCGCACATGTAGCAGGTCGTCGTACGGATCGCGGTCTCGGCGCCGGGCAGCGGCGGTACAAGCGGATCGTGAACGACGGAAGGGGACATGGATCAGATTGACGCCGGAGGGCGGGGCTATGGCAAAACGCGCGGCGTGCAGCAGCGGCGACCCGCGCGAGAAATCAGCTTAGCGTATATGACAAACGGCACCATCGCCTGTCTATAACCGCGATGGGGAAACAGGAATACTCCGGATGGGTGATGGCAGGCCTTCGAGCGCGACACATTCGAAGTGCCGTTTCATGGCCGCGTTTGGTTGCACCGGGATGGCGCAGAGCCCATAATGGCGGTTGATGCGCGATCCGGATTGGCCGACTCGGCTGGACTACTCACACCTTTAGTCGTCCACGAGGGGCGCGCGCCCACCAACGGAGAAAATCTGGTGAAGCCGTTGTCGGTTGGCCGCTCGCGCGCCGACCACCGTCTTGCCGAACCCATGCCGTTCGGGCCGAGTCCGGATGCGACCGCGGGCGCACGTCCGGGTTCCTCGTCGCCGGACGCACAACGAGACGCCGACCTCGGCGCGGTGCTCTCTCCGATGCTCTTCGCCATGGTCCGCTTAGCCGGTGCCGATGCCGGAGTGATCAAGGTCATCGGCCAGGATGGTGCATCGTTCGAGTCCGTCGCCGATACCGGGTTGCCGCGCAGCGACGAGGAACGCGCGTCCTGGTGCGCCACCTGCGTCGAATCGCGCGACGTGGAAAGCAGCTGCGTCAAGAGCAATCTATGCGGGCACGACGAGCGCATTCCCGCCGACGTGCTGGGATTCGTGTGCAAGCATCGGATCGCGGTGCCGCTGCGCTACCGCGACCGCCCGGTCGGCACGCTGCAACTGCTGTTCGCCGCCGAAGCGACGCTTCCGCCCGTGCTCACACCGTTGCTCGGCACCGCCGGCGATCTCTTGGGCGTGACGCTCGAGAACGCCCGCCTTGCACGCGAGAACCTGCGCATCCGGATCAACAGCGAGCGCCAGATGCTGGCCAGCGAGGTCCACGATTCGCTGGCGCAGGGCCTGACCTACATGCGGATGCGGATGAGCCTGCTGCGCGACGCAATCCGCGACGGCGACGAGCTGCGCGCGCGCAAGTATTGCGGGGACATCGACGACACGCTGGGCAACTCGCAGCGCCGGCTGCGCGAGCTGATCACGTTCTTCCGCAGCCGGATCGATGCGCAGGGGCTCCTGCACGCATTGCGTGAGAAGAGTGACCATTTCGAAGACCGCACCGGCATTGCGCTCGATTTCGACAATCGCCTGCCTGATCTGCGGCTGCCGCCCGAGCGCGAGATCGAAGTCTTCCACATCGTCCAGGAGGCGCTCGCCAACGTCTGCCGGCACGCGCAGGCGACACGTGCGCGGCTGGTACTCGATCGCAGGAACGACGACTATGTGATCGCGATCGAGGACGACGGTGTCGGCATCGCCGCGGGTTCCGACCACACGAATCAGGACTCGGCGGGGCACTACGGGCTGGCGATCATGCGCGAGCGCGCGCGCCGCCTCGACGGAGACATCGTGCTATCCAGGGCCGCCGGGAACGGCACGCGGCTCGAACTCACCTTTCCCGTGCTGCCGACGCGGATCGAGGCTTGCCAATGACAGAACCCATCCGGGTCGTCCTCATCGACGACCATGGCCTGTGCCGGCGCGGATTGTCGGAATTGCTGGAGGCGCGCGCGGGCGTCGAGGTCGCCGGGCACACGGGCAACGCCGACGAGGCGATGCAGCTGCTGCGCGACGAGCAGCCGGACCTGGCGATCATGGACCTGCGCATGGTGCCGGTCGACGGCCATCAGCTGCTGACGCGCCTGCGCGCCGAGGGCATCGACACGCCCATTGTCGTGCTGACGATGAGCGATTCACCGGACGATCTCGGCCGTGCATTTCGTGCGGGCGTGCGCGGCTACCTGTTGAAGGATATGGATCCGGACGACGTCATCGACGCCATTCGCCGCACCGCGCGCGGCGAAGTGGTCGTCTCGCCGGTGATGGCGGCGAAGCTGGTCGACCTGCTGATGCCGCCGCGACCGGGCATCACCCGCGACGACTACATGAAGACGCTGACCGAACGCGAACGCGAAATCCTGCAGTACCTCGCCAACGGCAAGAGCAACAAGGCGATCGCGCTCGATCTGGGCATCAGCCACGATACGGTGAAGCTGCACGTGCGGCACATCCTGTCCAAGCTCGGGTTGCGCTCACGCGTCGAAGCGGCGGTGTTCGCCGTCGAGCATCGCGTGGCGGCGACGTCGGGCTAGTCTCTAGGTCGACTCCGCACCGGTCGGCACCTCGATCGGCAACGCAAGCGGTGCCACTTCGCCGGGGCGGAACCAGTCGAGCCGCTCGCGCAGTCGCACGACCTCGCCGACGATGATCAGCGTCGGCGGCGTCAGCATCGCGTCGGCCACGAGGCTCGCCAGCGTGTTCAGCGTGCCGGTGACGATACGCTGCTCGCGCGTCGTGCCCTGCTGCACGACGGCGGCCGGCGTGTCCGCCGACAAGCCGTGTGCGATAAGTCCCGCGCACAATTTGGGTAGCCCCAGCAATCCCATATAGACGACGACCGTCTGCCGCGGCCGCACCAATGCCGGCCAGTCGAGGTCCATGCTCCCATCCTTCAGATGCCCGGTGACGAACAGGCAGGCCTGCGCGCAATCGCGATGCGTCAGCGGGATCCCCGCGTAGGACGCGACCCCGAGCGCTGCGGTGATGCCGGGCACAACCTCGAAGGCGATGCCCTGTGCAGCAAGCGTGTCGATTTCCTCGCCGCCACGGCCGAAAATGAAAGGATCTCCGCCCTTCAGCCGCAGCACGCGGTTGCCCTTGCGGGCGAGGCCCACCAGAAGGTCGTTGATCGCCTCCTGTCGCATCGTGTGTCTTTCGCGCTCCTTGCCGACGTAGATGCGGCGCGTTGAAGGCGGCAGCAGGTCGAGCACGCCCTTCGATACCAGGTGGTCGTAGAGCGCGACGTCGGCGCTGCGCATCAGCCGGTACGCGCGCAGCGTCAGCAATTCGGGATCGCCGGGGCCCGCGCCGACCAGGTAGACGCAGCCGCGAACGGCAGTCGGATCGCAGTGTGCAGACATGGTGGTGGACTCGCTTGGTTGGCCGGGTGCGCCGCTTCAGGCGGCGCCGTGGTCGCCGCCGGTGGACTCCGGCGCGGATGCCGCCGGCGATTGGGATGCGGCCGGCGATGCCGGAGCGACATCGTTGGGGTTGATGAAAATGAAGCGAAAATCACCCGGTTCGAACTCGACGTAATCCAGCGTCATGCCGTCGAGCAGCACCGTTTCTCCGGGCGACACGACGAGCGCGATGCCTTCGCAAGTCACGACCCGGTCGTCGCCACGCGCTTCGTCGAAGCCCATCGCGTAATGCAGCGAACCGTCGGCGTCACGGCGGGCCGCGATGCGCAGACCCAGCTCGTCGGCATCCGCCTGCGTGGCCGCGATCCGGATCTGCTGCGCTGCGCTGGGCGTGACGGTGATCATCGCGTCAGTTCGTGCTGTTTCAGGTCCCAAAGCAAAACGTGCGCATCAGTGTTCCCCCTTGGTGCGCAGCAAGCCGGCCATTCGGTTGCCCTGCTTCTGCGGGCCGCCGCGCGGAAACATCTCGTGCAGGTGATAGTTCGAGCCGCGCTCCGGCCCCCACTTTCGCGTGAAATGACGGATCATCACGCGCACCTGCGCCTGGACGCCATGCTCGGCGTAGTAGCCGCGGAGATAGTGGATGACCTCCCAGTGCGCGGGTGTCAATTCGAGTCCTTCGCCCCGCGCCAGTTCGCGTGCGAACTCCTCCGACCACTGGCTGCGGTCGACCAGGTAACCTTCGCTGTCGACTTCGACACGGCGGCCACCGATCTCGACGTAGTGCGCGGGCTCGCGCGTAGTGCTCATCACGGACCTTTCAGGTTGGGGCCGATTCTCAGAGAACCAGCGCTTCGCGCCCGCGTGCAGGCGGCAGGTAGACGATGTTGTCCTGGCGTCGCGTCCGGTAGTCGGCACGGCGGACGAATTCGACGAAGCGCGCGGCCCAGGCATTGCCGCCGGCGCTGCGCAGGTGCGCGTAGCAGGCGAGCACGTTGTTGACCACGATGCCGTCGCGACGCCCGTCGACGCCGTGTCCGCGCTTGACCGAGTACGCATAGCGGACATCGGCAGGCAGGTTCTCGACGCTCGAGTAGTGGAACTCGTGTGCGCGCACGGCAGCGTCAGTCCGTCCGGGCCACGGGAAGCCGGCGGTTTCCTCGAGGCTCACATAGCCGCGACCGACCGGGCGTTCGTGCATCACGACATCACCGGGCACCGCACCCACCATCCGGTACGTCTGTCCCTTGTGCGTCAGCGTGCGCGCCAGGTACATGAGCCCGCCGCATTCGGCGTAGACCGGCAGGCCGGAGTCGATCGCGCTGCGGATGCGCGTGCGCAACGCCGTGTTGGCCTCGAGTTGGGCGGCGTGCATTTCCGGAAAACCGCCGCCGATGATGAGCCCATCGATGTTGGGCAACTGCGCGTCGGACAGCGTATCGATGCCGACCAGCGTCGCGCCGGCCGCGCGCAGCGCGTCGAGGTCATCGGCGTAGTAGAAGCCGAAGGCGCGGTCCTGCGCGACACCGATGCGCAGATCGGCCGCCGTCGCAGGAGGATGTGGATCGGCGAGCGCGTCGCCGGGAACGGCCAGCGGCGGCACGTCAGCGGCGATGCGCAGCAGCGCGTCGAGATCGACGTGCGCGGCGACGATGCCGGCGATCTCGTCGACGCGCTGCGCGACACGCTCGGCCTCGTTGCTCGGGGTCAGGCCCAGGTGGCGCTCAGGAATCGCCAGTCGCGGATCGCAATGCACTGCACCAAGTACAGGCACGTCGGTGTAGTGCTCGATCACCAGGCGCAGCTTGGCCTCGTGCCGCTCACCGCCCAGGTTGTTGAGGATCACTCCGGCGAACTTCACGTCGCGGTCGAAGGCCTGGTAGCCCAGGATCAGCGGTGCGATGCCGCGGGTCATGCCGCGCGTATCGATCACCAGCACCACGGGCAGTCCCAGCGCCTTCGCGAGCGCCGCGTTGCTGTTGCTGCCGTCGAGTGCCAAGCCGTCGTAGATTCCCTTGTTGCCCTCGACCAGACAGACGTCCGCTGCAGCGGCATACCGTCGGAACGTGCCACGGTACTCGGCCGCCGTCGACAGCCAGGGATCGAGGTTGCGGCAGCGGCGTCCGGTTGCGGCGGTCAGCCACATCGGATCGATGTAGTCGGGACCCTTCTTGAACGACTGCACGGCAAGTCCGCGCTCGCGCAGCGCGTGACATAAGCCGATGCTGACCGTCGTCTTGCCCGACGACTTGTGTGCCGCGGAGACCATGAACCGACTCGGGCTGCGCGCGACCGCCATCAATCGCCCCCCGTGGCGGCCGCCGGCAATGCAGGTACGTCCGCCTCGGGTGCGAACGGCAGCACCCGCAGTCCGACCACGACAATCAGCGCTGCGATCGCGACGCCGCCAATGCCCAGCAACCATTCGGGAAGTCGCGGCACATAGCTGGCGATCTGCCCGTCGGCAAAGCTGCTGCTGGCCTGGTAGCCGGGAAAGATCTCAAGCGGCCATGCCTGCCCGCCGACGATGAACACGTAGAGCAGCGCAAACGCGCCCGCGATCGTCAACAAAGATGCGAGCAGCAGCGCCCGCGCGGACCCCAGCCTCGGATGGAAAACCAGCAACAGCGGCAGCACGCTGCCGGCGCCGACGTAGCCCCACCAGAGGAGCGCCGGATAGATGCCGCCGTCGACCAGGATGAAGCGCTCGAACGGCACCTGGTGCGCAAAATACACGCTGGTCAGATGCAGGACGACGCACAGGTAGAGCACGCTCGCGACGAACAACCCGAGCAGGTTGCGCATCCGCCGCAGAAGTTCCGGCGGCAGCGTCCGGCCGCACAGAGCGTTCAGCGCCGACTGGACGATGACGAAGACCGCGAAACCCCACGCAAAGGACATGACGATGAACAGCAGTGGCAGTAGCGCGCTGCCGTAGGCCTGCCGCGCAACCAGGAACGCGAAGATCGCGCCGGTGCCGGTGGTGAGCAGCAGGCGCCAGATGAACGCCGCCAGGCCCAGTCGGCCGGAATGGACCTGCATCCGCTTCTCCATCAACGTCCACAGGTAGACGGCGACGATCGCGAACATCCCCGAATACAAAAATACGTTCCACGCGAACACCGACGTGAAGTTGTAGTGCGTCGCGGCGACGACGACGCGTTCGGGACGGCCGAGGTCGAGCATCAGCACGCTGAGCCCACCGGCGAGCAGCGCGATGCAAAGCAGCCCCGACAGCGGCGCGCGCATCTTGTACGGTGCCTTGCCGAAGACCGAACCGATCGACGCCACGTTGAGCACGCCCGAGGCAGCGACGATCAGGAAGATCGCGAACACATGCGGCAGCCCCCAGACGATCCGGTTGTTCATGCCGGTAACGATGTGGCCTTGCTCCTCCATGGTGTGCGCGGCGCCAAGCCCCACTGTCGCGATCAGCACGAGCACCGCGACCAGCGCCCAGTAGCGACGGTTGTCTGCCGGAGTGGAATGGGTGCGCATCGTCAGCGGTCAGAGTCCGTGGTAGACCACGCCCGGATCGAGGCGCAGGTCGGGACGCAGCGCGCGGGTGCGCAGCGTCGCGATCGCTTGCGCGATTTCGCTGCCGGGATCGTTGAGATCGCCGAAAAGGATCGCCTTGTGGCCGGTCGCAGCGCACGCCTCGACGCAGGCGGGAATCTGGTCACGGTCGATGCGGTGCACGCATAGCGTGCACGACTCGACACACCCTTTGCCGCGCGGCACTTCGGGCTTTTGATCGGTGACCGGCTCATGGACGAATGAGCGCGCCTGGTACGGGCACGCCATCATGCAATAGCGGCAGCCGATGCAGGTGTGGCGGTCGACCAGCACGATGCCGTCGGCACGCTTGAATGATGCGCCGGTGGGGCAGACATCGACGCATGGCGGATGCGCGCAGTGCTGGCACATCACCGGCGCCGTCTTCGAAGGCCCGCCGCGCAGGTCCTTCAACTCGACCTTGCGGATCCATTGCGCCGAAGTCGCGGTCTTCGTCTCCGGCAGGCCGTTCTCGCGGTCGCAGGCGACGACGCAGGCGTCGCAATCGGTTGCGCAGCGATTGACGTCGACCAGCATCCCCCAGCGAACCTTGGCCGACGCCGGCTCGGATGGCGGACGCGCCTGCGCCAGCTCGAACAGCGTGACTCCGGGCGCCAGAGCGACACCTGCCATCGCCGCACCCCAGGCGAGCACCTGCCGCCGGCCATGATCGACGTTGCCGTTGCCGGTGTTCATCGCGGCGCCGTCCCGGCGGGAGACGGCATATTCGCCGCCACGCCGGTCGCCGGTCGGTCGGCGTGGCATTCGAAGCAGTCGAGACGGACCGCGGCGTAGCGATGACAGCTTTCGCAGAACGCGTCCTTGCTGCCGGTGACGCGCCCGGTCTCCCGACTGGCGTGGCAGGCGACGCAGTTCTCGAGGCTATGCGCCTTGGTGCGTATGCCCTCGTGCACGGTAAGCACGCGTTGGTGCTTCAAGAGGTCCATGTGATCGCGCAGGATGACCTCGCGATCCTCGACGCATTTTCCCGGCGTGGTGATCGCAATCGTCGGCTTCGGCACGCGCGACGCCGTGGAGTCTGCAGCCGTCGCCGGCGCGACGCCGGCGAACGCGCAGGCCACCGCCAGTCCCAGCACGCGGCAGAGCACGCGCGCCGCAGTATCCGCACCGAAGCCGCCGCCAGCGCGCATCGCTATTCGCCGAGCCCCATCTGGATATAGCCGGTCGGGCACACGTCCTTGCAGATGTGGCAGCCGATGCACCTGTCGTAGTCGGTGTAGACGTAGCGGCCCATCGTCGCTTCCTTCTTCGGCACGCGCACTACCGCGAGCTGCGGACAGTAGACGACGCAGTTGTCGCATTCGAAGCACATGCCGCAGCTCATGCAGCGCTTCGCTTCGGCCACGACGTCGGCCTCGGACAGCGGCTCGATGCGCTCCCCGAAGTTGCCGAGAGCGGTCTCCTGCGTCAGCGTGATCACCTTGCGCCGCAGACGCGGCGTGAATCCGAAATGGCCGAGGTACAGCTCGTCGTGCGGAATCACGTAGCGTTCCGAGCGATCGTCGTAGTTGTGAATGGCGACGTTGCTGCGGTCGGTGCCGTGCATCGGTTCGTGCGCCTCCGAGAAGCTCAAGCCGCGCTCGATCATCTTCCGCTTCAGGTCGAAGGCATGGACGTCGATCTTCGGCCGCTTGCCCTGGTCTTCGCCGCGCAGGAAACGGTCGATGCCGTCCGCCGCGATCGCGCCGTGACCGATCGCGGTGGTCAAGAGGTGCGGGCGCAGCACGTCGCCGCCGGCGAAGATTCCGGGCTTGCCGCCGACCTGGTAGTTCTTGTCGGCGCTGACCGCGCCGCGGCCGTTGTCGAACTCCTCGAGGCCGGTGAAATCGACCGCCTGCCCGATGGCCGAGACGATGAGGTCGGCCGGGATGTCCTCCTCGGTCCCTTCGATGACCTTGATCTCGAGCTTGCCGCCGACGAACTTCGCCTCGCATTGCGCGACGCGCAACGCGACGCCACGGCCGTCCGCGTCCTTGACCACGCAGACCGGAGCGAGCCCACCACGGATCGCGATGCCTTCGGCCTGCGCCTGCTCGATTTCGTGCTTGTTTGCCTGCATCTGGTTGACGTTGAATACCGACGTCAGCGTGACCTCGGCGCCCTGCTTCGCCGACACCACCGCGGCGTCGTGCGCAAGGTGTCCGCCGATTGCGAGTTCGGGGAAGTCCGTCGGTTTCGCGTGTCCGATGTGCCCCAGGCGACGCGCGACGGTCGCGACGTCGATCGACGTGTCGCCGCCGCCGATGACCACGACGTGCCTGCCGACGTGGCGCAGCCGGCCATCGTTGAAGGCCCTGAGGAACGCGGTTGCGGTGACGACGTTCGGCGCGTCGCCGCCCGGTGCCGGCAACGGCCTTCCGGACTGTGCGCCCATGCCCAGGAACACCGCGTCGAACTCACTGCGGATCGCTTCCAGCGTGATGTCGGTGCCGATCCGGCATTTGAGGCGCGTCTTCACGCCCATGTCGACGATGCGCTGGATCTCGGCATCGAGCACTTCACGCGGCGTGCGGAAGCCCGGAATGCCGTAGCGCATCATCCCGCCCAGGTGCTCGTGCTCGTCGAAGACCGTCACTTCGTGGCCGATGCGCGCGAGCTGGTACGCGCAGGACAGCCCCGCCGGGCCGCCGCCGATCACCGCGACCTTCTTTCCGGTGGCGACACTCGCCGCCGAAAAGCCGAGCTTGTTGGCGATCGCGTATTCGCCGAGAAAATGCTCGACCGAGTTGATGCCGACGTGGTCCTCGACCTCGTTGCGATTGCAGCCGGTCTCGCAAGGCGCCGGGCACACGCGACCCATCACCGACGGAAAGGGATTGGCGTCGGTCAGCCGCCGCCACGCGTATTCCTGCCAGTTCATGCCTGCCGCCGGCTTCTCGATGCCGCGGACGATGTTCAGGTAGCCGCGGATGTCCTCGCCGGACGGGCAGCTGCCCTGGCACGGCGGCGTGGACTGGATGTAGGTCGGGCACTTGTGCGAGTAGCTTGCCTGGAAAATCTGCTCGCGCCAGCTGTCCCACTTCGAGTCGCCGTCCGTGAAACGGCGGAAGCTGAGCTTTTCGACGGTGGGTGCGGGTGGGGTAGACATCGACTGATCTCCGTTCGTTTTCGTGTAAGACTGCGCTGGCCCGTGGACCGTTCTCAAGTCCGCGGACCGAGCCGGATCGCCGTGCTCACCAGCTGGTGGACGCCGCCGACCATGCCCATCTTGAATCCGTAATAGGGCAGCACCTTCGAGAACTGCGCCTTGCAGATCGCGCAGATCGTAGCCATGAAATTGACACCGTGCGAGCCGACGACGCTCTGCAGCGCCTCCATGCGCGGCAGCGCACCCTTGACCCGCAGGTCGAGCAACTCGTCGCTCAGCAGGCCGCCGCCGCCGCCACAGCAGTACGTCTGCTCGTGTGTGGTGCCGCTTGGCATCTCGACGTAGCGGTTGGCGACCGTGCGGATGATTGCGCGCGGGATCTCGAACTGACCGCCGGGCGTATCGCCCATCCGTGATGCGCGCGCGACGTTGCACGAGTCGTGGAAGGTGACGGTGCGGAGGTCGTTGGCCTCGGCGTCGAAGCGAAGCGCGCCGCGGCCGATCAGATCGAATGTGAGCTCGCAGATATGCATCGGCTGCCGGTAGCGCGAATCGAGCTGGCGCTGCAGCATCTGCGCGAAAGGATCGTCACCACCGGCGCCGATGCCGGTCAGCGTGTTCCAGTAGCTGTAGGCGACGCGCCATGCGTGCCCGCACTCGCCGACGACGATGCGCTTGACTCCGAGTTCGAGCGCCGCGTCGCGAATGCGCAGCGCGACCGTCTGCAACTGGTCGTAGTTACCGATGAAAAGCCCGAAGTTGGCCGCCTCGGATGCGTGCGACGACAGCGTCCAGCGGATGCCCGCAGCATGAAAGACCTTGGCGTAGCCGATCAGGCTGTCGACGTGGGGTTCGGCGAAAAAATCCGCGGACGGCGTCACCAGCAGGACTTCCGCACCCTTCTCGTCCAGAGGAAAACGCACGTCGACACCGGTTTCCTCCTTCACGTCCTCTTCGAGACCCGTCAGCGTGTCGGCGAGCGCGGGGCCGGGCAAGCCCAGATTGTTGCCGATACGGTGCACCTTGCCGATGATCTCGTTGGTGTACTTCTGTCCGAGACCGACGACATCCATGATCTCCCTCGCCGCCATCGTCACCTCGGCGGTGTCGATGCCATAAGGGCAAAACACCGAGCAGCGCCGGCATTCCGAGCATTGGTTGTAGTAGCTGAACCACTGGTCGAGCACTTCGCGCGTCAGGTCGCGCGCGCCGACCAGCTTCGGGAACAGCTTGCCCGGCAGCGTGAAGTAGCGGCGGTAGACGCTGCGCATCAGGTCCTGTCGCGCCACCGGCATGTTCAGCGGATCCTGCGTGCCGATGAAGTAGTGGCACTTGTCCGCGCAGGCGCCGCAGTGGACGCAGGCGTCCATGTATACCTTGAGCGAACGATACTGTTCCAGCAGCTCGCCCATTCGCCCGATCGCACGCTCCTCCCAGCCGTCGACGAGCTCACCCGGAAAGCCCAGCGCCTGCTGCATCTTCGCGTTGGCGAGATAGGGCTTCGACGCCGCCATCGCGCCGGGCACGAGCGCCTGCGGCGCACCGGTGTCGGCACGTAGCGGAGGGGCTTTGACTTCAGCGGCCATGTCGAGTCCGCATTGAATCTAGAGCTTGGGATCGAGCCGCGCCGCCCACGGGGCGAGATGGCGATGTTCGCGCGGATCGTCGACCTGGTTGCGCGACGGCGAGAAGAACACACCCGGTGCGTGCAGAAGCTTGCTGAACGGAAACACCAGCATCAGCAGGACCACGAGCACCAGATGCGCATACAGCAGTAGGTCCGCCGGCAGCGGCTGGACGTCAAAATACATGAGCCCGAGGAAGAACCTCTTGACCGCGACGATGTCGGTGTGCGCGCCGAACTTCATCGCGAGCCCGGACAGTGCGATCGCCAGCAGCAGCGCCAGCATCAGGTGGTCCGACGGCGTCGAAATGTAGCGAACGCGTGCGACGAAGACGCGCCGCAGCCACAGGCCGGCCAGGCCCGCAGCAAGCGCGAAGCCGGCGTAGATGCCGAAAGGCTGCAGGAACACCACCCACGCCCATACCGGCTCGGTGAAATAGCGCAGATGCCGCGCCAGCACCAGCGCCAGTCCGGCGTGGAACAGCCATCCGCACAGCCACAGCCAGAGGCCAGCCTTGAACAGGCTCTCGAAGAACAGCACCTCGCGCGTGAGCCGCAACACCACGCCGCCGCGCGTGGTCGGCGCCGGTGTGGTGGGGATCTTCAGCGGCGCCGGCACCCGCAGGTAGCCGTAGATGCGGTAGCCGGTGCCCAGCACCAGCACCAGGAACGCGACGTAGAACGCGATGGCGAAGGCGATCGTCGCGGGCGTCATGGCTTCGACATCTGGAGGCGAAGCTTGGCTGCGCGACGGGCGGCGCCGACTACACGCAACCGGTGGGCTTGGGCAGGCCGGCGATCTTGCACGCCTGCTTGGCCGGCCCGTAGGGGAAGAGCTCGTAGAGGTACGCGCTGTTGCCTTTTTCCGGCCCGAGCGTCTTGCCGATCGCCTTGGTCAGCACGCGGACAGCCGGCGCGATCTGATATTCGTCGTAGTACTTGCGCAGAAAGTTGACCACTTCCCAGTGGTTCTGCGACATCTCGACGTTCTCGGTGCCCGCGATGTGGTTGGCGACGTCCTCGTTCCAGTCGGACAGGTTGACGAGGTAGCCTTCCTCGTCGGTTTCGAAACTCTTGCCGTTGACTTCGATGGTGGACATGCGGATCTCCTAAGGAAGAATTGCAATGGAAACGGCGGTACCGTCCGTCACAGCCACGACTGGCAGGCGGAGTGCTCCGCCACCAGGTCGACAAAACCTTCGTAGTCGATGGTGGCCACGCCGTCGATCACGCGATCGGCGACGGCGCGCGCCTGCAGGTCGGGCAGCAGCGCGTAAATGCGAAACTTTGAAAGCGCAGTGGTGATCTCCGCCTCGGTGGAAGTGCCGCGCGTCGCCGCGTACACGGCATCCTCGATCAGCAGCAGAGCGCCAGGCGCCGCGATACGCAGGCACGACGCAAGCGCGTTGCGTTCGAGCGGCGACTTGTTGACGATGTTCAGTATCGGCATCTTGTCCGGCTCAGAAGGAGAGGATGACGTCCTGCTCCGCCATCAGCTTGCCGAGTTCGTCGGCGTCCATCACCACGACGTCGACCAGCAGGTCTTCTTCGGTCAGTCCGCGCGCCGCCAGCGATTCCCGATCGACGTACAGCTTCTCGACGTCGTAACCTTCGAGCGCGCGGTAGGTCGGCGAAAAGTTCTTGGTCTCGATGCCCTTGGTCTGCTGCCCCTTCTTCAGCTGCCAGACACCGTCATCGATGAAGACGACGCTGACGTCCTGGTCGAAGGCCGCTGTGATCAGCACGACCTCGAGCGATTCGAGCGCGTAGATCGAGCCGTAAGGCGCCGTGCGGTTGACGAACATGAACTTCTTGGTGATTCCCTCGGACATGACGGGCCCCGGCGGCTAGTCGCCGAAAACGACCAGGCGATCGGCCTGGATGCCGCACTCGACCAGCTGCCCAAGTCCCGAAATACGGAATCCCGGCGCCAGGTTCTCGTCCTTGATTCCGCGCCGCAGCGCCGCGGCCACGCAGACGACCAGATCGACGCCATGGTCGGCGGCCAGCTTCGACCAGCGGGCGACGATATTGCGGTCGTCCTGCGGCGGCTCGGTCAGCCGCGACGCGTTGTTGACGCCGTCGTGGTAGAAGAACACGCGGTGGATTTCGTGTCCCTTCGCCAACACCGCCTTGCAGAACAGATACGCGGAGTCACTGGCCTGCCGCTGGTACGGGCCTTCGTTGATCTGGATGCCGAATTTCATTCTAGAAGCGGATGTGCGTCGACGCGTTCAGGTTCGCGCGTGCACCACGCCAGTCGTCGACCAGGTATTTGGTGAACGGCAGCTCCGTCTTTTCGAAGAAGCGCGGCCAGCCAATGCGCTCGATCCAGTCGGACATCCGCTCCCACGCCCGTGCGTCCGCCTTGTAGACGCGGAGAATGCGCTTGACGACCTCGGAGACCTCCGGCCAGCGCGGCGGATTATTGGGGATTCCCGCGGCGACCATTTTCATGAACGTCGGCTTGGCGCGGGCGTTGGAGTTCTTGCCGCCGACCCAGATCGCGAACTTCGAGTGCTCGGGGTCGTTGATCTGCATCGGTGGACATGGCGGATAGCAGGCGCCGCAGCAGATGCACTTCTTCTCGTCGACTTCGAGCGACGGTTTGCCGTTGACCAGTGCCGGGCGGATCGCTGCAACCGGGCAGCGCGCGACCACCGTGGGCCTTTCGCAGACGTTGGCGACCAGGTCGTGGTTGATCTTCGGCGGCTTGGTGTGCTGGATGATGATCGCGATGTCCGCCTGTCCGCCGCAGTTGATCTCGCAGCACGACGTCGACATGTGCACGCGGTTGGGCATCTGCTCGTTTCGAAATTCGTCGACCAGCTCGTCCATCAGCGCCTTGACCGCGCAGGACGCATCGGTGCCCGGAATGTCACAGTGCAGCCAGCCCTGCGTGTGCGAGATCATCGACACCGAGTTGCCGGTACCGCCGACGGGAAAACCCTTCGCCTCGAGTTCGGCGATCAGTGGACCGACCTTGTCGAACGACGACACCATGAACTCGATGTTCGAGCGAATCGTGAAGCGGACGTGGCTTTCGGCGTACTTGTCGGCGATGTCGCAAAGCCGCCGGATCGTATGCACGTCCATCTGCCGCTGCGTGCCGGCGCGCACCGTCCACACCTCGTCGCCGGAGTGCGAGACGTGGTGCAGCACGCCGGGGCGCGGACGGTCGTGGTACTTCCAGTTGCCGTAATTCTTGATCAGCAGCGGGTGCAGGAACTGCCGGTTGTCGGGCACGCCGCTTTCGACCGCGCGCCGCATCTGGGGTTGGCTCATCTTTACTCGACCTCCTTGCACCTTTGGCCACGCGTCAAACGGTCTTGCGCCGGCCGCATTCGATCGCTTGTGCAACGCACCCTTCGGACCCTTGAAGGCTGCGTCACACTTGCCCGTTCGCCTTCTTCAGGCGACCTGTTTCCTCGCGTTGATCTTCGCGACCTCCTCGTCCCAGCCGTCCATCCGCACGTAGGGATTGGTACGCGGCGAGGAGACCATGCTCGGGTCGACCTCGATGCCGATCGCATCCAGGAAGTTGACGATGCCGATGCGCTCGATCATTTCGCCGGTGCGCTCGTGCTCGAGCGCATTCTCCGCGAAGAAGTCGATGACCTGCTGCCCCAGCTCGACCAGCTTGGCGCGGTCCTCGTCGGTTTCGAGCTTCATGAACGGCACGACCACCGTACCCATCAGGTCGCCGATTTTCAACGTGCGCTTGCCGCCGACCAGGATCGTCGCGCCCTTGTCCTTGCCCGGCGCGAGCGCGCCGGTCATCACGTTGATGCAGTGCATGCAGCGCACGCAATCGTGATTGTCGATTTCCAGGCCATGCGTATCGCTGACAGCGACGGTCGATACCGAGTCGCCCGGCTCGAGTTCGCCCAATTCCTTCAATCTGATCGCCTTGGTCGGGCAGCGCGCGACGACATCGTTGACCAGCTCGTTCATCCCGTGCTTGGCGAACCACTTGCGCGCCAGCGCCTCGTCGGTGCGAATGTTGTCGCGCCAGGTGCCGATGACCGCCATGTCGGCACGCTGTATCGAATTCATGCAGTCGTTCGGACAGCCGCTGAACTTGAACTTGAACTTGTAGGGAAGCGATGGACGGTGGATGTCGTCGAGGAAGCTGTTGATCACGGTACGGTGCGCGGTCGCCTCGTCGTAGCACGACTGCTCGCAGCGCGCGGCGCCGACGCAGGACATCGACGTGCGCACGGCAGGACCTGCGCCACCCAGGTCGAAGCCGAGTTCGTTGATGGCGTCGAAGGCCGGCTGCACGCCTTCGCTGGTCGCGCCCTGGAACATGATGTCGCCGGACTGTCCGTGAAAGGCGATCAGCCCGGAGCCGTGCTTTTCCCAGATGTCGGTCATCTTGCGCAGGATGTCGGTGTTGTAGTGCATGCCGGCCGGAGGCATCACCCGCAGCGTGTGGAACTCGGCAGCATTCGGGAACAGCGGCTTGTTGTCGGCATCCTTCGCCTCGGTGAAGCGCGGGATGACGCCGCCGCCGTAGCCATAGACGCCGACGGTGCCGCCCTTCCAATAGCCCTTGCGCGTCTTGTAGGAAAGCTCGAGCTGACCCAGGAGGTCGACCACGTAGTCCTTGTCCTCGGCCAGGCGCTTCAGGCCGGTGACGAAGCTGGGCCACGGTCCGCTTTCGAGCTGGTCGAGCATCGGTGTCGGATACATCGCTTTGGTCATGGATTCCTCCTCCTCGGCACGACTTCACGAAACCATCGCGCGGCCGCTCAAACCGCTGCATAGAGGCCGCACGTGATGATACGACGTTCGCGGCTACCGGCGCCATCACCCCGGCCGGTTAGCCTGGATAAGCCCGATGGCGTGCCGCGGGAATCACCCGGAGGGAGTATGAGCGCCTACCTCCCGATGATTATGGACGGGCAACGCGTTAAAATCGCCCAATAGACCTTCCGCGCGGAGGCTCGGCCACGTGGCCACCGGCCTTCAGCTTGGCGACAACGCGACCATGCAAATCCTCCCGCTCGACCGGTTCACCGTGCCGCTCGGCGGCCAGGACATCGAACTCCAGGATGTGCTCCACGATGCCGGCGGCATCCGCCTGCTGCGGATCCGGATTCGCGAAAAAGCTCGATTCACGATCTTCGACATCGATGCCGCGACCGCGCGCCAGTGGAGCGCGGCGATGCGTCGCTGGGCCGATGTGCAGGACGCCACGGACGACAGTCCGATCAGTTGACGCAACTGCGAGGCGCGCATGGGAGAAGTCTTGACGCTGTCCGGCGCACCTGTCATCGACGTTGCCTTCGACATCGAGGGCGCAAGCCTGCCTGCCGATCATGCGTGGCCGCTGTCGCTGGCCATCGAGGCGCGCCTGCCGTGGCTTGCCGACGAAGCGCTGTGCGGGATTCACCCTCTACGTACCGCGCCGACGAGCTACGGCATCGTGCTGCTCGCCCGGCGCACGAAGCTCGTGCTGCGCGTGCCGCAGGCACGTCTTGCCGAGAGTCTGCAGCTGGAGGGCGCGACGGTCGACGTCGACGGCAGTATGCTGAAGGTCGGCGCGGGAAGCCCGCGAGCGCTGCGGCCGAGTGCCACGCTGTTCGCGTTGCGTGTGGCCGCCGGGTCCGATGACCCGACGCAGTTCGAGAGCACGGTGGCCGGCTGGCTGCGCGGGCTCGGCATCGGCTGCGGCATTATTGCGGGATGCCGGCGACACTCGCGCACTGCGGACCACGAAATCGCTGGTTTCGGCTTGGCGCTGCACGGGCTCGCACCGGTGCAGTCGCTGCGGATCCAGAGCGAGGGACTTGGCGGCGACCGGCGTATCGGCTGGGGCGTCTTCGTCCCGGCGAAAGCGATCGCCGCCGCCGACGCCTGAAGCGGACGCGGTAAATGCCCGCGATCGACAGGCAGAGGCGTAGCATCGGAGTCGCGATCGAACGCATCGAACTCGCCATCGGCGAGCGAACTGCGGAGTCGCAACCGACGGCAGGAGAACGATGATGAGCGACGACACGCTTCCCCCACCTACAGTGACGCTTGACATGTGCGGCACCCACTGCCCGGCGCCGCTGCTCGGCGCCAAGAAAATTGTCGACGACTTGCGCCCGGGCGAGGTGCTGCTGCTTTTTTCCGACTGTCCGGGCACGCAGGACGACCTTTTCGCCTGGACGCGGTACACCGACAACACGGTCGCGCGCACCGAACGCAGGCCCGACGGCAGCCAGGCGTTCCATATCCGCCGCGGCCGCACCCAGCAATTGCAACCCAGCGCGGTGCTCGACCTGCGCGGTGTCGTCTGCCCCGGCCCGATCGTCGAGGCGAAGAAACTGCTCGGCAGCATGAAGGCGGGCGAATCGCTGAAACTCGTCAGCAACTGCCCGGGAATCGCCGGCGACGTCGCCGACTGGGTGAAGGCGACCGGTTACCGGCTGCTCGAGACCGACGAAATCGGCCCGGGTGAATTCGAGTTCTATATCGCCCGTCCCTGATGCGCATCAAGAACCACTGGTTCCGGCCCGGCAGGACGAAGTCGCCGCAGGAAATCGCCGGCGCAGCGGCGTTTATCGCCTGGCGCACTGCGCAGGACGCGCTGAAAACGATGCGCTCCGCCCACTACGAGCTACCGCCTGGTCGCGAATATTTCGCCTTCGTCACCGAGTTCCTGGTCTTCCTGACGCTGGGCGCAGATCGTCTCGCATACCGGCGCGGCGACGATGCATGGCGCGTGGCCTTCACCACCGCCGTCGCCAACCGCGCCGGCGAGATCCTCGCCGAGAACGAAGCCGATCTCCTGGGTGCAGCGACGTCGGCTGACGTCAAGGCGCGCTTCATTGCACGGGTCAACGAAGCTGCGGCGGAGTGCGCGGAATTCGACTGGACCGAAGAGGGCCCCGACTACGGCTTTCTTCGCTATCTCGGCCAGCGCATCGCCGAAAACATGCAGCCGCAGGAGCGAACCTGGGCGATCTCGCAGGTCATCGAGGTCCAGGCTCCGGATGCCGCCGCGCATCTGCACCGTGGCATGGCAGGCTTGCTGGAAGAAGCGCCGCGACCGCGCGAGCGCGGCGCGCGTGCGACCGGCGAATGACCGTCGCGCCGCAAACCCTCGTCTGCCCGCCGGTGTCCGGTCCGTTCGCGGCGGCAGACGACCGCGCGTACCGGCAGTGGCGTGCGGCCAAGTTGCGCGACTATCCGGCGACCACCGCCGATCTCGTCGTGCCGGTGCGTGACCCGCGTGCGTTGGCCGCCGGCGAACGACGCGCGATCGCCGACCGCTGCGCGCGAGCGAACATGGCGATCTACGCAAGCGCCGAACGTGCGGCCGACAAGGACATCCCCCGCCTGCTGGCAGGCCAGTTCGGCCTCGTCCATCTCGATCACAACTGGCTCGCCGACGAAGACGGCATCAGCAGCGTGACGGTGTCCGAAAGCGGCAGCCGCCGCGATTTCATCCCCTACACCGACCGCCCGATCCGCTGGCACACCGATGGCTACTACAACCCGCCGGATCGGCGCATTCGTGCAATGATTCTCCACTGTGTGGCGAGTGCGGCGAGCGGCGGCGAGAACGCGCTGCTCGACCACGAGATCGCCTACCTTCAGCTTCGCGACGCCGACCCCGGACACGTGTCTGCGCTGATGCAGCCGGACGCGATGACGATTCCTGCGCGTACAGACGAGCACGGCGTCGTGCGCGCCGCCGAGGCCGGTCCGGTGTTTTCGATCGATGCGCAAAGCGGTGCGCTGCACATGCGATATACAGCCCGCACGCGCAGCATCGAATGGAAGGACGATCCGGCGGTGCGTGCCGCGGCCGAATGGCTGGCACGGCTGCTCGCAGCGCCATCGCGCTGGATTCACCGCGTCACGCTGCAGCCTGGCATGGGTCTCATTTGCAACAACGTGCTGCACGACCGCTCGGGATTCGTCGACGCACCTGGCACGCCGCGTCTCGTGTATCGGGCGCGCTATCATGATCGCATCGACGCCGGACTGCGGTGACGCAGTCGAAGTCGCTGGTGCCGCTCCCGCGCTGAACGAATTCAGCGATTTTCTCGAGCGCGGGCTCGCCGACGTACTCGCCACCGAAACCGCGGATCCGATCGCCATCATGGATGACATGCTCAAAGTGGTCTCCGCCCACGTCGCCGTCAGACCGAGCGGGCACGAATTCTTCGTCGAAGGACGCGACACCCTGCTGCAGGCTGCGTTGAAGGCCGGTCTGCGGTTCAACTACGGTTGTGGCAACGGCACTTGCGGGCTGTGCAAGGCGCGCGTCGTCTCCGGTGAGGTGACCAAGTTGGCGCCGCATGATTATCCGCTGTCCGACACCGAGCGCCAGCAGGGACACGTGCTGCTATGCATGCATTCGGCAGCGTCGAGCGAGATCGTGCTGGAGACGCTCGAGGCCAGTGGTCCGGACGATATTCCGGAGCAGCAGATGGCAGTACGCGTGCGCGGCGTCAAGCCGCTGGCCTCCGCTACGCTGCACCTGCACCTGCAGACGCCGCGCACGACGCGGCTGCGCTTTCTCGCCGGACAGAGCGTCACGCTTTCCGCCGCCGCGGCCGGGCGTGAAGCGCAGGCGACCTACGCCATCGCGAGCTGCCCCTGCGACGAGCGCAACCTGCACTTTCACATCCGCCGCGACGAAGGTGATGCGTTGGCCACGCTGCTCTTCGAAGGCGCGCTCCCCGTGGGCAGCGCGCTCGATCTCACCGGCCCGGTCGGCGATTTCGTGTTCGTGGACAGCGAACGGCCGCTTGCCTTTGCTGCCTGCGACGAAGGTTTCGCACCGATCAAGAGCCTGATCGAGCACGCGATGGCGGTCGACGCAGCTGAATCGATGTCGCTCGGCTGGCTCGCGACGCGTCCGGACGGGCACTACCTTGCCAACCAGTGCCGCGCCTGGTCCGATTCCTTCGACCAGTTCCGCTTCGTGCAGTGCACCGACACCGACGCGGTGGCCGGAGCTGCAGCACTTATCGAAGCGATGAACGCGGCACGCAAACTCGACGACTGCGACGTCTACGTCGCCGGACCCGCGTCCTTCGTCGACGCCGCGACAAAGACGCTGCGTGCGGCGGGTGTGCCCGACGAACAGACCCATTCGGTGCCGACATGAGCGCGCACAAGACCATTGCGCTGGTCGAACACCGGACCGCGGACAGCGCGGGAGACTGTTCCGGCGCCGAATCCTTCGCACTGCAGGTGCTGGGCGACAGCATGGCGCCCGAGTTCGTCGACGGCGACGTCATCATCGTCGAGTCCGACGGCCTCGTCCGCGACGGCTCCTACGTACTTGCGCAGGTCGACGGAGAATGGGCGTTGCGCCGACTGGTGCGGACCGGGGATGGCTGGAAGCTGCTGGCGGAAAATCCCGCGTATCCGGAGACCGCGCTGGCCGACCTGTCGTCGGTGCGCGGCGTGATCATCCAGAAATCGCGACCTGGCCACCGGCGCTCGCTCAAGCGCTACGTCGACTGAAGGCTTCGCGCATCGAAAGGACGACTTCGTGCCGTACTTCATCTACCGCGTGTTCTCGTTTCCAATCCGCCGCCTTGAAGGCGTGGGCCGGGAGGACTCGTTTCGCCACGCCTCGGCGCGCGCCAAGGAGTTGCGTGCGGATCCCGACCTGCCCACGGGGTGTGCGGTCCGCGTGATTTTCGCGAACAGCGAGCTCGAGGCGGAGGATCTCCTGAATCGGGTGCGCACGAGCGCGCCCGGCGTCGTCGGCGACGAATAGCGGCCATGGGTGACGACGGCGTGGACGACATTGCGTACGCGGAGCGACACAGCGAACACGGCGGCGACCCGCGGGCGCTCGAGAAGGCGCCGCTCGCCCCGCTGCTCGACGCGGTCCGCGTCAACTGCCACATTTCGGACGCGCGGTACGGGCGCAACCTGACGCTTTGCATCTACCTGCTCGAAATGCGCGAACTCTATCGCTGGGAAAGCGGCATCCCGCTCGGCGCGCCGGTGCCACAGGCAGAGGTCGGCGCCTGGATGACGCAACGCGAGGCGCTGTGGTCGACGCTCGAAGCGGCCGACCACGTTCGGTTGCCTTTCCAGGCGCAGTCCATCGACCCCTTCGACGTCGAGTGCGCCAACGCGCTGCTCGCCGCGAGGCGCTTGGCCTACGGAGCCGGCATCGGTCGCTTCGGCAAACCGCAATTCTTTCTCGGCGAACTCGTGCGCGAGGAAATACGCGACGGAACCCGCGTGTGCATCGTCGGGCGCGAGTACGCACGCGACCTGTCGGCCGCACCCGCAGCGATGCGGGAAGGCCGGATCCACGTGCGGCGCGAGGCGTTGCGGCGCTGGCTGTGGGAGCGGGTGGAGACTTGGCTGAGCAAGCGCCCCGACGGCGCAATGCGCGCGGCACTCGCCGCCTACGGGTTTGCGCCGGACGCGCAGGAAGCGCATGCCGCGATCGCGCGCATGGTCGACGCCGAGTCGGAGACGCTGATCCTGCACGAACTCGGCGAATGCCGCGCCGGTCGCATCCTGGGCCCGGATTGGGAGGCGCTGCTGGCGGCGCTTGGCAGCCGCCGCGCGGAGCTGTTCGCACGCGCCGCGCGCGATCATCTGGCCGATTGCCTGGTGACGCTGCCCAAGCTGGTCGAGCGCGGCGCTGCGGCGTCGATCCACTTCTGGCTTGCCAATCTCGAAGGAATGCGACGCGAGCTTTTCCCGCGGCTGCAGACTGCCTATGCGGCGTGGTGCGGCGGCGATCGCGGCCGGGCGCTGCTCGACACGGCCGCAGCAGGCGCTGCGCACTGGGAGCGAAGCTGCATGCGGATCCTGGCCGTGCCTCGCGATCCTTCGGATGCCGCCGACGCGGCACTCGAGCAATGGTCGACCGACGCGCAGTTCAGACTGTGAGCGGCGAACAGCGAGCGGCGTACGACGCGCTCAGCGCTTGGCGGCAGGCTTCAGGAACGTCACCACGTGGGATCCGGGCGGGTGCTTGCTCGTACACGCGCCCTCGCCCACGCCCGCTTCGCGCTCTGCTTCGTAGAGCAGGTTGATGACGTCCACGTAGAATTTCTCCTTGACCATCATCAGCGCGGTGAGGCCGCCGTCGTTCCTGGCGGTGACGTCGGCACCCGCACGAAGCAGGATCTCCACCACGGCCGTCTCGCCGTAGCCGGCGGCAAGCATCAGCGGCCGAATGCCGTAGCCGATCCTGGCTTCGACGTCGGCGCCGGCGTCGACCAGCAGGGCCACGACGTCGGGAAAGCCTCGCTCGACGTCGGCATTGTAGACGGAGCGCGCCAGCGGTCCCCAGCCACGATCATCGCTCGCGTTGACGTCGGCACCCGAGGCGAGCAGCAGCCGCACCAGCGCGCTTTCACCGCGATTTGCGGCAATCATCAGCGCCGTGGCACCGTCGCCATCACGAACATTGCACTCGGCACCACCGGCAAGCAGCGCGCGGGCGCCTTGGACATCGCCGCCGGCGACGGCTTGCAGCAGGGTTTGCGGCATGGTGGCCCTCGGGCTGCGAAGGTGGAGGTCAGCGGGAGGGCGCACATGCCCTCCCGCCGCCGGCCGTGGTCGCGTGCGAGAACTAGAACTTGCGACTGTACGCGATCCCCAGCAGGTATTGTTTCATCGCGATGGTTTCCGTCGTCGTCGGCGGCAGGCCGAAGCCGATCAGCAGGCTGGGGCCGGTCAGCGAGTTGTTCTGCGCGTACATGAAGGCGCCGGTGATCTCCGAAACCTTGTCGATCCGGTAGGTCGTGCCCAGCGACCACTGGTCCTGGACCACACCCGGCGCCAGGATGTTGATGGTCACGTCCTGCGGCTCGATCGGGTTGTCGGTGTGATTGAAACCGCCGCGCAGCGTCCAGCGCTCGTTGACATCGACCTGGACGCCGATCTTCCAGACGTCGACATTCTGCCAGCCGAAGCCGGCGCCGCTGCTGCCGCCCAGGCAATACTGGCTTTGCCCGGGCCCCATCGGCGGCGGCGGGCAATAGCCGATCCACGCGGAGGGATTGTTCACCGACGGCGTGTCGTCGTAGAAGATTCTCTCGAAGTCGAGCGCGATCAGCCATTGCGGCGTCGGCCGCAGCGCCAGTCCCACCGTGAAACTCGACGGAATGTCGAAGCCGCCGCCCTCCGCGAAAAGGCCCTTGTAGTCGCCGAAATCGCCCATGCTGATCTTGGTCGAATACGCGGCGCCGAAAGCGAACTGCGGCGTGAACTGGCCCATGTAGCCGACGCGCACACCCGCACCCCAGGCATCGCTATAGCCGTTGTTGGTGACGCTCCCGGGGCTGCTCGAGAATGCCGGATTGTCAAAGGCTTGCAGGCCCTCGGCCTTGAACCGCTGGTAGGCGATCAGCGGCGCTATGCCGATCGAGTGGCCCTTGGTGAATTGCCACGACGCGTAGGGTGCGATGATCAGTTGCGTGAGGTCGACACCCAGGTCGCCGCTGCCGCACAGGAGGTTGTACGGCGCGCCCTGTCCACCGCGGAATGCACTGCACGCACTTTGCTCGGAAATCTGCCCGCCGGCGTAGTCGGTGTTCATTCCGCCGTTGCCGTAGACGGTGAGCCCGAGCGCGACGTCGGGGCTGTACTTCCAGTTGATGCCGAACTCGGGAACGAAGAAGTTCTTGCTGCCGCTGTCGACATAGCCGTCGATGTTCGCCGGCCCGGAGCCGCTGCGCGAGGCGTTGCGGTCCGGCGAGAACCACGCCAGCCCGAGCTGCCACTGGTTGTCGAGGAACGACATCGCGCCGGGATTCACCGCCCCGCCAAAAGGCTCCTCCGCGACGGCGACCGCGGCACCGCCCATGGCGATCGATTTCATGCCGTAGCCGTTCGCAAAATAGCCGTCGGTCGCCTGCGCGGCCACGGGCACGGCGGCGATAAGCGCCAGGATCAGTTTCTTGTTCACGTTGGTCCCCTAGATAAACAAGCTGACGTCGGCATCCTTCGCCATCGGCAAAAAGGTCGCCGCACCACAAAACTCCTTGATTTCCGGTATGAAATCCTCCGGCTTGTAGCCGAAGAGATCGACGGTCATCTGGCACGCGATCAAATTGACGCCGGCCTCGACGCAAAGCGTGCGCAGTTCCTCGATGCTGGCCACACCCGTGTTCTTGATCGTCTTTTTCATCATCAGCGTGGCGAAGGCCTCGTAGCCGGGAATCAGCGCCTGCACCGCGTTCGGGATGTTCCAGTTGATCGCCCGGAAGCCTTTGGGCCCGATCGGCATCTTCATCGGCATCGCCGGGTTGCCCAGCGGGCTGACCTTCTGGCGGCTCAAGTCGCGCTTGAGCAGTTCGAGTCCGTAGAACGTGAAGAACACGGAAACATCCCAGCCCAGCGCCGCTGCCGTCGAGGCGAGAATGAACGGCGGATACGCCCAATCGAGCGTGCCCTTGGTCGCGATGATCGTCATCGACGGGGTCTTCGCGGCCTTGATCTGCGCCAGCTTCGCTTCCAGCCGCTGGTCCAGCAGCTGATCGACGCGCTCGCTGATTGCGCGCTCGAGTGCCGCGTCGATCCTCGGAGCGGCCATCGTTTCGGCAGACGTGTTCATGAGTAATCCTTTGCGTCGGGCGAGGCGCGGCACGGGCGCCGTGCCGCTACTTCTTTTTCATGAAAAAGACGTAATCCTTGTTCTCTTCCGCGGAAGAGAGCAGCGCGTTGCCGGTCTGGTTCGCGAATGCCTGCATGTCCTTGACCGACCCCGGGTCGGTAGACACGACCTTCAGCACCTGTCCGGAAGCAAGGTCGTTCAACGCCTTCTTTGTCTTGAGGATCGGCAGCGGGCACGAAAGCCCGCGCGCGTCCAGTTCCTTGTCGAATTCCACGAACAACTCCTCGATGGTTCCTTGTTTGCCGCAATGGCGCGGGCCTCCTCCATTGCGAATTCCGCTTCGAACGACGAGCACGGTCACCGCTTGAATCGCAGGACGTTAAGCCACGTCGATTAGGCTGTCTTTCACCCGCCCCGTCTATAACCGGCTTGGGTAATACCCCTACTACCCACAAGGAGGAGGCCTGCGCGTCAGCGACGCGCAGGCGCAACGAGCCCTCCCCTTGCCACCGGAACGCCGCCGCTCTAGCAGCCGCCCTTCTTCTGCTTCCGGGCCGGCGCCGCTGCGGTCGAAGCCGGCTTCGCGCTTTCGATGGCTTTCGTCTTTTCGGCGTCGGTCATCTTCGCCCACGCCTCGGCGCTGACGTTGGCGGGTTTTTCCATTTTCTTCATCGCTGTCGCGGCCTTGGGCGGATCGGCGGCCAGAATGCTGGCGCTGCCGAAGCTGAAGACGGATGCGACGAGGACTGCGAGCAACTTGTTCATCGGACTCTCCCTGTTGGGTTGGACTGCAAAATCAACGTGTTCAACGTGCGCCGCGACTGGCGCGCACAGGATACAAACGAACTATCGAAACTGCGGACGCCGAACGCGTATCGTCGACGCGACGCGCGGCGCAATGGATTCTACCCCGCCCGGCTTGATGTGCGACCACATCGCCGAACGATGCCGCGGCCATGGTCAGCTCCCACGTGGCCGCAGGCCCGCGAAACGCGACTCCAGCCTTCCCATGCCCCAGGCGGCGAAGGCCAGGACGGCGATGAACACCATCGTCCACACTCCGGTTCCGATTCCCGTGACCGAGGGCAGCGTCATCTCGCCCTGTGCGGTGTCGCGTACCCAGGCATCGATGTCTGGCGTCAGTTCCGAATAGACAAGGACGCCGGCGAGCATGCCCAGAGCAAAGACATAGCCATCCTTGCGCCCGGTCGCCATCGCCGCGACGGAAGTTCCGGGACAATAGCCGCCGACGATGAAGCCTGCGCCGAAGACCAGGCCGCCGATCGCCTGCGCGGCGAGATTGGTCGGCTCGACATAGAATTCGCGGACGTCGAGCCAGCCGGCCGTGGACAGCACGAAGATGCCCGCCATCGCGGTGACGATCGCCGTGAACATGACCTTCACCACCGCCATGTCGTAGAGGTAGAAGACCGCAGTCAGCTTGCGGGCGCTACCGAACCCGGCACGCTCCAGGCAAAAGCCGAATCCGAAGCCGAGTGCGACGGCGATCGCCAGGTAGGCGATCGTCGAGAATTCGTGATATGAACTCAGTGGAAGCATCACAACCACTGCCGGCGGACCAAGTAGGCGAGCGCGTACGCCGACGCAAAGACCCCGAGCATGAACACGAGGCTGCCCACGTTGAGTATCGAACCACCCGTGAGCGCCTGGCCGCTGGTGCAGCCGCGGGCGATCTTCGCGCCGTAGGCGGCGATGAAGCCGCCGGCGAAGGCGAGGGCGAGGCGCTGCCCATCGGTCACGTGCGGGCCGCGCTCGACCTTGAATTCGAGGCGGCGCCCGGTGATCCCCGACACCCACGCTCCCAGGAACGCGCCTAGCAGCAGGAACAACGTCCACGACGCCAGCGGCGCGCCATCGTTCCAGTAGTTGCCATGCACGGGGTTGCTCGCGGCGTGCTCCGGTGAAATCGCGCCGACGATTGCAGCGACGACCGAGCCAAAGGCGCCGGTTGCGCCCAGCCCACGACCCGTCACGATGTAGGTGGCGAGCAGCACCAGCCCGAGCAGCGCGCCGGCGAGATACGGATTCCAGTAGGCGCTCGACTCCGCGCGCGAACCGGTGCGGATCGGCATCTGCCGGGAGTCAACGATTGTCCGTGCCATCGCTTGCATCCTTCCTTGGACGATCGGGGCAGCGGGCCGGATCCGCATCCGCCACCATATCGTCATATAGTTAATTATCACACACTGCCGGGTTGCGCACCACCCGGGCCGCCGCGCGCCTGCCTATTTGAGCGCCGATTGATCAGGATCAAGTCGGCCGCAGACCATCGACCAATCGTGATGGCGCCGTCACCGGCGGCCGCCGGAGACCGGCCTGCGCCTCAGGCCGCCGCCCGGTCCGCGCTGGCCGGGGCGAGGTGCACGATGCGGTCGGGCTGCAAACGCTCGGGCGCGCGATGCGTGACAAAGAGGATCGTCACCTTCCCCTTGAGGCGCGCGATCGTCGCCGCGAAGTGATCGGCAACCGCGGCGTCGAGCCCGCTGGTGGCTTCGTCGAAGATCAGGATGCGCGGTCGCTTGAGCAGCGCGCGGGCGATCGCGATTCGCTGCTTCTGCCCACCCGATAGCCCCGCGCCACGCTCACCGACATCGGTCGCGTAGCCATTCGGCAGCGCTTCGACGGTCGCGTGTATCTCGGCGAGCTTCGCCGCCTGCAGCGCCATCTCGAAGGTCGCGAGCGGATTGGCGAGCAGCAGATTGTCGAGAATGGTGCCGCAGAACAGCACCGTCTCCTGCGGAACGACGCCGAAATGCGCACGCAGCTCGTTGGCGGCGAGATGTCGCGTATCTCGGCCGTCGAGCAGCACCTGCCCTTCCGTCGGCCAGGCGAAGCCCTGCAGCAGCTTTGCCAGCGTACTTTTGCCGACACCGGAAGGTCCCATGATGACGACACACTCGCCGGCGGCGACCTCGAGATTGAAATCGCGCAGCACCGGCGGTCGGTCCGGCCCGTAGCGAAAGCCTACACCACGAAACGCGATGCTCCCACCGCTCGCCGGCTCGCGTGCCGACGCGACGGCCCACTGTTCCGTCGGCACGTCCATGATGTCCCCCAGTCGCCGAACCGCGATCGCCGCTTGCTGGAACTGCTGCCACAAGCCGACCAGCTTCAGCATCGGTTGCGACACGCGCGCGGTGAACATCTGGAAGGCGACGAGCATGCCGATCGTGAAGCCGGGATCGCGCATGACCAGCCAGGCGCCGAGACAGAGAATGGCGGCGCCCTGCAGCTGTTCCAGACCCGAAGCCAGCGTGTTGTAGGAGTTGGCGAGCTGGCGGGTCGAGAAATTCGCGCGCAAAAACGTGCCAAGGTATTCCTCGTATCGCCGTTCGAGCTGCGGCTCCATTTGCAGCGCCTTGACGGTCTCGGCGCCCGCAATGTACTCGGTGACGAACGCCTGGTTGCGCGCGCCCAGCAGGAACTGCTGGTTAAGCCGCGCCTGCAAGAGCGGCGCCACCGCGGCGGACAGCGCCATCACCAGCACCAGGATTGAAACGGTCACCAGCGACAGCCAAACGCTATAGAAGAACATCAGCGCCAAGAACAGGAACAAGAACGGCAGGTCGAGCAACAGCGTCACCGCCGCCCCGGACAGAAAATCGCGGATGGTTTCGACGCCATTCAGGCGCGCCGCCAGCACGCCGGTCGGGCGCTGCTCGAAGTAGCGCAACGGCAGGCGCATCAGGTGACGGAACACCGCGGCGCCAAGGACGGCATCGACGCGGTTCCCCGTATGCGTGACCAGATACTGGCGCACCCAGCCGAGCGCGCTGCCGAAGATCACGAAAATCGCCAGCGCCGAGCCGATGACCATCAGCGTACTGGTCGTCTGATGGACGATGACCTTGTCGATGATCACCTGGCTGCACAATGGTGTCGCGAGCGCGATCAGCTGGATGACCAGTGATGCCAGCAACACGTCCCGCCACACGCTGCGGTGACGCGACAGCTCGTCGATGAACCAGCGAAAGCCGAAGGCGCGCACCCGTCCGCGGGCGATGCCGTCGTCGTCGCGCAACGGTGCGGTGGCGATCTCGACTTCGAGCACGTAGCCCGCGTACTGCTGCATGAACTCGTCGCGGGCGACGATGCGGGGCTCGCTGCCGCCCGCGGGAAACAGCAGTACCCGACCCTCCTCCACCCTGACCAGCAACGCCGGGGCATACGCAGCAGGCGCATCGGGACGAGGCGCGGCGACGTCGCCGGTGGCCGCCGTGCGGGTATCTGCGGGAGCGCGCATGATCACCATTCGGGGCAGCGCGCATTTGCATAGCTCAACGCAGGGCAGCGGCAGCAACCGCGCGTCGAGGTCGAGCGAGCGCAACGCCTCGACCAGCGTGACCGCGGTGCGCGGCGGGGGAAACTCGCGCTGGATCAGCGTCGCGTCGAAAAGGCGGCGGCGCAGATTGCACAGGCTGCCCACCGCCCACAGAAAATCACGTGCATCGATCGGCAGCTCGGGAATGGCGGACGGGCCCGGTCGCATCGTGACCCCTCAACGCTCGCGGGCGGCTTCGTGCCACGCCCGCTGTACCGGCGCCAGCAGGTATTCGAGCAACGTGCGCTCACCCAGCCGGATTTCCGCGTCGACCTGCATGCCGGCAGTCAGCGGCAGCGGATGCCCGTGGAAGGGCAGACTTTGTCCGCTGAGCGCGATGCGCGCCCGATAGCCGTTGGGTGCGAGCGGCAGCGACTCGTCGTCGCTATCGCGCGGTGCGGGCGGAGCATCCGACGCGTCGGGGCTGACATGGACAACGACGCCGTCGACGATGCCGTACTTCTGGAACGGATAGGTCGCGACCTTGACTCTCGCAGGCTGCCCGATGCGCACGAAGCCGACGTCGAGATTGCGCACCAGGACGTCCGCCTGCAACTCCTCGCCCGCCGGAACGAGCGTGAGCAGGATCGATCCGGGCGAGACGATGGCTCCCAGCGTATGCGTGGCCAGATCCTTGACCACGCCGGCCTGCGGCGCCCGCAGCTCGACTCCCGCTGCGCGATAGAGCTCTTTGGCGAGTTCCTCTTCGAGACGGCTGCGCTGGCTCGACAGCTGCGCACGCTCCGCGTGCAGTTGTTGCCGGTACGACGATTCGACCTGCAGCAACCGCCTTCGCGCCTGCGCGAGGTTGGCGCGCAGTCCTTCGGCCACGTGCTCCTGCGCCTCGAGCTCGTGCTCCTTCTCGATCCGGTCGCGCTGGCGCTCGAGCGCAAACAGCTCGCTGACAAAGCCTTCGGCGCGCAGCGTTGCGTAACGCTCGGCAGCAGTCCGGTAGATCGGCACCGTGCGCTGCAGCTTGCTGCGGACGGCGACCGCCGCCCGCAGTTCCTCGTCGATGCGCGCGATAGCCGACGTCTCCTGCGCGCGCGCATCGGCATACGCCGTGCGATTGGCGCGATACTGGGCGTCGGCGCGCGCGAATGCTTCGTCGGCGTCGCCCTGGAGGCGCGGGAACGCCGCATCGGCAAGCTCGGCATCGATGCGACGGATCTGCAGCGATCGCTGCGTCAGATCGTTGCGCAACGCCCGCGTCTCGGCATCGTGCAGGTCGGCATCCAGCCGCAGCAGCAACTGCCCAGCAAGTACCGACTCGCCTTCGGTGACGGCGATTTCAGCGACGCGGCCGGCGTCGGCAGGCTGAACGATCTTGAGGCTGGTGCGCGGAGTGAGCTTGCCGCCGGCCACTGCGACGATATCGAGGCGACCCACGCACAGCCACAGCGCAGCAAGCGCCAATAGCGCGGTCAGCCAGTACAGCACGCGGCGCGGCAGCGGCGACGGCGGCGACTCGACCAGCCGCAACGGGCCGGGCAGGAACTCGCCGCCGCTCGGCAAGGTCGGCGCAGGTGTGGCAGCTTCGCGGATGAAGGCGAACACGGCGTGCGTTGCCGGTCATTGCAGGCAGCACGATCGCGGACTTGCCGAGAAGCGTGCCCGTTGCACACCTCACCTCGGCTTCGCGGAAGCCACCGACCACTGTACGCCGGAGAACTTCTCCTGCTGCAGGGCGAACGCATCGGTCGACAGCCATTCCGGCGGCAACACCGACGCAGCCGCCGAAACCTCGCTCTCGAAGTCGTCGCCTGTCGTGTCGCTGGCCAGCGCATCGGCGAGATGCGAGAGCGTGAGGCCAACGGTCGATGGCCCCGAGCCCGCCCACATGGCGGCCGAAATATCCGGTGGCGCGGCGACGCCTGAAAACTCGTTGATGGCGCTTTGCAACCGGAACGGGTCGAGCGTGTCGGTCGTCGGTGGGGGCACTCCCAGCAACGCGGACAACGCGCCGTCGAAATCGAAGTCGGAGTTCGGGGTTTGCACGGCCTCGGCATTGCCGTCGTCGGTGGCCGCAACGGTGCTGTCTGCAGCGGCATCCGCGGCGCCGGCGACAGCGTGCGCCGCCGCCTCGATCAGTTCGGCTTCGCTGTAGGCCGTCGCGTTCGCAACCTCCGCGCCGATGGATGCCGCGTCTCCGGCCAGCGTAATTCCGAGGTCGCCGTTCTTCCAGTCGTTCAGCTGCACGACGTTTGCGGGCAAACCCTGATGGTCGGCGCCCGCTTCGAATGCACGTATCGTGAGACTGCCACCACGCTGCAGGTCGCCGGTGAAGGCGAACTCGAGGCGTCCGTCGGCCGAACGCCAGTCCCCGTAGGCACCCTGCATCGTGCCCTCGATCCGGGTGCCGTCGAGCACGATCTCTCCATTTCCGTCGGCGTCGACGATCGTGTCATTGTCGTCACCCGCGTCGACGGTATAGATGTCGTGACCGGTCCCACCGTCCAGATGGTCGGCGCCGCTGCCGCCGGCCAGGACATCGTCACCGGAGCCCCCGACCAGCCGATCGTTGCCGGCGCCGCCGTCGAGTTCGTCAGCACCCTGGTTGCCGAGCAGCTCGTCGGCACCGGCGCCCCCCAGCAACAGGTCGTCGCCGGTGCCGCCTTCGAGATGGTCGGCGCCGGTGCCACCACGCAGTACATCGTCGCCGCGTCCGCCGTAGATGCGATCGGTTCCGGAGCTGCCCTTCAGGACTTCGGCGGCGTCGTTGCCGAAGATGACCTGGTTGATGACGCCGTCGCCGGTGCGCGCCTCGAGCGCCAGCATCACCGGACCGCCGTTGGGACTTGTCGCACCGTGATCGATGAATTTCCAGCTTTGCGAGCCGTCGATCGTCGTGTCGGCGCCGCTGGCGCGGGCGTTCGACCACGCGAGGAACTTGCTGCGGTCGCCCAGCCACGCGTCGCTCAACAGCGCTTCTCCGGAGTCCGGATCGAAGCGATCGAGCCGGCCGTCGACGTTATGCATTGCGTAAAGCGACCGGTTCCCGGTGAGCGCGAAAGGCTGCATTCCGGCGAGCGCATGGCGAACGCCGACGTCGGTGCGCGCCACGCCCTCGATTTCCTCGCCGGTCATCCGCGTCAGGTCGACGACGCGGGCGTGATGCGCAGGGACCGCGACAAAAGCATCCAGCGCTGCGGCGATCGCCGGAGAATCCGGTTGCGTCGTGCTGGCCGTGGAATCCTGCGCATCGGCCGCAACGCCGAGCAGCGTCTGCGCAAGATAAGTGGTCAACGTCCGGGCGCGCGAAGCGTCGTCCGCACCTGCTCCGCTCCAGATTGACTCGAATATGGAAGGCGCAAGTCCGGGATCGAGCGCAAAAAACCAGTCGTGGACGCGGTCACGATCGACGACGGTCGTGTCGGCCGACTCGGCAGCGAGAGCGTCTCGACCAAGCGCGGCGCCATCCGGTTCGCCCCCATCCGCATACCAGGTGGGTACGGCGACGATCGACCCGCTGCGCACGCCTGCCGCGATGTCCTCACGGCCCATGCCGGCCCAGACAGCCGTGATGTAGGAAATGGGCACACTCTTTCCGGTTCGCTGGAGGAAGTCGTTGACCATTGCGGCTCCTTTCGAGGGTGGCACGTCGGAGTACGTCGTCCCTTGTTACGGCCAGATGCTTTGACCGCATGCGGCGTCGATGCCGCAGAGGCGGTCGGGAGCCCGCGCGATGCCTTGCGAATGCCAGGCTGGCGTCAAGGATGAACGCCAGGCAGGAAAAAAGCATTCATCCGTTTGGATGACTTGTGATTGCGCGTCGACCGTGATATCGAAAGCAGCCAAACCGACGCCGAAGCGGCGGCGCCCCGAGCCGATCAGCGTTCCGGCTCGTCCTTCATCATCGCAGTGGCGGGTTCTTCGCGCTGCGCCGCGCGCAGCGTCGCCTTCATCAGCAGGTGCGCGGACACCGGTGCGGTCAGGAACAGCGCGACGGTGATGACGAACTGGTGCACGGATATCCCGGGTTCGCGCACGGTGAAATAGATGGCGGATGCGATCAGCACACCGCCGACGCCGAGTGTGGTCGCCTTGGTCGGCGCGTGCAGGCGCTTGTAGAAATCACCGAGCTTGGCCAGCCCCCACGATCCGACCAGCGCGAACGCCGCACCGACGATCAGCATCGCCGCGATCAGCGCATCGGCCAGCGGAGGCAGGTCGGTCAGCGTGCTCATTCGACGATTTCCCCGCGCACCAGGTACTTGGCGAGCGCCATCGTACTGATGAATCCCAGCATCGCGACGAGCAGCGCCGCCTCGAAGTAGTACGGGGTGTCGCTGCGGATGCCGAAGAGCACCAGCAGTGCGATCGTGTTTACGTACAGCGTGTCGAGCGCGAGGATGCGATCGGGCAGCGCCGGTCCGCGCAGCAACCGGTAAACGTTGAGTACGAGCGCCAGCGCGAAGACGGCGATGATCCAGGGAAGAATGGCGGCGGTCATCCGAATATCTCCTTCAGCGGGGCTTCGTAGCGCGACTTGATCGCAGCGACGAGTGCGGCGGCGTCGTCGACGTGGAAGGCGTGCACCAGCAGGTGCGAACGATCGGCGGCGACATCGGATGTCAGTGTGCCCGGTGTCATCGTGATGATCAGCGCCAGCGCAGTGATCGCCCAATCGTCTGTGAGGTCGAGCGGAACCTCGACAAAGCGCGGGTGGATCGCGGTCTCCGGACCCAGGACACGGCGTGCGACCTCGATGTTGGAAGCGATGATGTCGTAGAGCACGACGAACGACAGCCGCAGCAGGACGCCGGGACGGCGCAACCGAGGCCAGTCGCCATCGGCAAGACCCACTCCGGCGAGCGGGATAAGCCATCCCAGCAGCGCACCGAGCAGCAGATGCGCGGGGGCGATCGTGTCGTTGAGGGCGAGCCAGGTCGCACACAACAGCAACGACAGCAGCGGATGCGGCAGCAGGCGTTTCATCGATGGTCACCTGCGGGCGAGGGCACCGGCGCCTTGCGCGCGACGGCGTCGACATAGAGTCCGGGTTGCGCGAGTTGGCGTGCGGTGGCCCCCGCGTAACGCACGGCCGGCCCCGCGGCGAACATCCAGGCAAGCAACGCCGCCGCAAGCATGCCGACGCCGGCGGCGGTACTCGCCGGCATCGCCGCGCCAACGGCGGCACCGCGAACCTTCCAGAACACACGGCTTCCGGCGCGACCGAGCGCGAACACCGCGACGATGCCGCCCGCGAGCAACGCGGCCCAGAACCACGCCGCGTGCGCCGCGCCCCGCGATCCTTCGAGCATCAGCACCTTGCCGATGAAGCCGGCGAAAGGCGGCATCCCCGCGGCCGCCGCCGCCGCGCCGACGAACAGCGCTCCGAGCGTCACCGGTTGCGCGACCGGCGGCGCGGTTGCGAAGTTGTCGGCGGTGACGCCGCGCTGCGCACCGATGGCGGCAGCAAGCAGGAACAGCAAGGCGACGGCCAACGTGCTGTGCACCAGGTAATACAGCGCACCGGCGAGCGCACCGGTGCCGAGCGTGATCGCCGCGATCAGCGTGCCCGACGACACCAGCACCAGTGCGCCGATCAGCGTCGACAACCGATCGGCGGCGAGCGTGCCAATGGCCCCGAAAGCAATGGTGGCGATGCCGAGCGCGAGCAGTGCCGGAGCGCCCCAACCTTCCATCGGACCCGCGGCACCGCCAAAGAGCAGCATCGACACGCGCAGCACACCGTAGACGCCGACCTTGGTCATCACGGAAAAGAGGACGGCAACCGGGCCGCTTGCGGCACTGTAGGTTGCGGGCAGCCAGAATCCCAGCGGCAGCAGCGCAGCCTTGATGCCGAAGACAACCAGCAGCAGCATCGCAGCCGCCTGCGCCAATCCGGCATTGGCCTCGGGAAGTGCGGCGAGCCGCACGGCGAGGTCGGCCATATTGAGCGTTCCCGTAACGCCGTAGAGCAGCGTCGCGGCAACCAGGAACAGCGTCGATGCGACCAGGTTGATGACGACGTAGTGGAAGCCGGCACGCAGCGCGCGTCCGCCACCATCGTGCAGCAGCAGCGCATAGGATGCGATCAGCAGCACCTCGAAGCAGACGAAGAGGTTGAAGAGGTCGCCGGTCATGAACGCGCCGTTGAGACCCGCGAGCTGGAACTGGAAGAAGGCCTGGAAATGCGCGCCGCGCGGTGCGATGCCGCGTGCCGCCACCTGGCTCGCCAGCGCGACGACGGAGGTGAGCAGAATCAGGAGCGCTGCGAGCCGGTCGACGACCAGCACGATGCCGAAAGGGGCCGGCCAGTTGCCGAGCAGGTAGACGCCGATATCATCGCGGTCGGCGAACTGCAGCAGGCGCCAGGCGACCAGCAGCAGCAGCAACGTCGCCACGACTCCGAACGGCGCCTGCCATCGCGGCCGGTAGCGTTCGACGATCAGCAGCAGTGCGCCGGCGACCAGCGGCAGCAGGAAAGGAACGACCAGCCAGTCGCCGGTCACCTTGGCGGCTCCGCATCGGCGCTGCGATCGTCGGACGCTTCCGCGTCGCAGGCGTCACTGTCGTTGACGAAGCGCGCCTTGCCCGCCAGCACCAGCACCAGCGCTGTCATCGCGAAGGAAATCACGATGGCCGTCAGCACCAGCGCCTGCGGCAGCGGATCAGCGTAGTGCGCAAGCGTGGCCGGGACGCCGGGGCCCAGGATCGGCGGCGCGCCGAAAGCGAGCCGGCCCATGACGAAGATGAAGACGTTGACGGCGTAGGACAAGAGCGTCAGTCCGAGCACGACGTCGAAGGTCCGCAGTCGCAGCGTCAACCAGACGCCGCAGGCGGTGAGCACGCCGATCGCCGACGCCACCAGCCAGGCGGTCATGGCGGTGTCCCGTCGATGCGTCTGCGTGGCAGCAGTCCGGGCGCCAGCGTCGCGAGCAGCGCCGCTGCGACCACGGTGATGAAAACCCCGAGATCGAAGAACATCGCGCTGGCGATCGGCACTTCGCCCAGCAGCGGAAGCACCGGATGCACGAAGCTGCTGGTCAGGAACGGATAGCCGAGCGCGATGCTGCCGATTCCGGTCAGGCCGGCCACCAGCAGTCCGGCGCCGATCCACGGCTGGTTCGGCAGCCGCTCTGGATCGTGCATTTGCCGGCCGCCGCCGCCGATATAGAGTGCGAGCCAGGCGCTTGCCAACGCGAGTCCGGCGATGAAGCCGCCACCGGGAAGGTTATGCCCGCGCAGGAACAGGTGCACGGCGACGACCGCCGACAACGGCAGCATCGCGCGCGTCACCGTACGCACGATCAACGGATTCCACGCGCCCTTCGGCACGAAAATATTCGGCGTGCGTGGCTCCCGGAATCCACGCAGCAGCGCGAACACGACCAGAGCGGCGACGCCGAGCACCGTGATCTCGCCCAGCGTGTCGAAGCCGCGGAAGTCGACGATGATGACGTTGACCACGTTGCTGCCGCCGCCTCGGGACAGCGCGTTGTCGAGAAAGTACGGCGCGATCGATTCGAAGGGCCGTGTCAGCACCGCGTGCACGATCACCGCAACGCCGATTCCTGCCACCAGCGCGATGCCTGCGTCACGCGTCATCCGCAACCGTGACGATTCCGGCGGCGAAGTCTGCGGCAGGTAACGAAGCACGATCATCATCAGCGCGATGGTCGCGACCTCGATCAGCAACTGGGTGAGTGCCAGGTCGGGCGCGGAGAGCATGACGAAGCCGATGCTGACAGCGAGCCCGACGACGCCCAGCAGCAGCAGCGCGAGAAAGCGCCGGCGATAGCAAAGCGTGGCGGCGATCGCGCCGCCGACCGCCAGCGCCCACAACAAACCACCCAGGACCACCGGCGGCGCACCCAGCACCGGCGCTGCGGATGCCGGCGTAGCACCGGTGCCGAGCCGGAGCAACGGCCACGCCATGGCCGCGATCGCCGCGATCATGATCCAGACAAGCGACCGCGGCAGGCTCCCGGCGGGGGACCAGGCGAGCAGCCTGCGCCCCGTTTGCTCCAGCGCTCCGACCACCGCGTCAAAGGCATGCTTGCCGATGACCGGCATGTGCGCGACCAGGTGCAGGTTGATCGTGCGCTGCAGGCCGAAGTAGAACGCGGCGCCCGCCGCCATCGCGATCGCGCTCATCACGACCGGCAGGTTGAAGCCGTGCCACAGTGCCAGGCTGTACTCGGGAACCGCACTGCCCAGCGTCCCCTGCGCGGCGACGCGAAGCACCGGACCGATCGTCCACTTCGGGTACAGGCCAACCGCGACGCAGACGACGACCAGGAACTCGACCGGGACTCGCATCCAGCGCGGCGGCTCGTGCGGCGTCCTCGTCAGGCCCACCGGCTCGCCGTTGAAGAACACGTCGTGAATGAAGCGCAGCGAATAGGCGACCGCCAGCGCCGCTGCGAAGGTGGCGACCAGCGGTACGCCGATCCGCATCAGCGGATGCGCATCGAGTGCCAGCGTTTCCGCGAAGAACATCTCTTTCGACAGGAAACCGTTGAGCAGCGGTACGCCGGCCATCGCGCTCGACGCGACCATCGCCAAGGTCGCCGTGATCGGCATGAAATGCCACAAGCCGTTCAACTGCCGCATGTCGCGCGAGCCGGTCTCGTGGTCGATGATCCCGGCGGCCATGAACAGCGACGCCTTGAACGCGGCGTGATTGAGGATATGGAACAGGCCGGCAACCACCGCCAGCGGAGAATCGAGTCCGAACAGAAGCGTGACCAGGCCCAGGTGGCTGATCGTCGAATAGGCGAGTAGCCCTTTGAGGTCCTGCTGGAAGATCGCGGCGGCGGCACCCAGCGTCAGTGTCGCGAGCCCGGTGAGCGTGACGATGAAGAACCAGGCATCGCTGCCGCCCAGCGCCGGGTACAGCCGCGCCAACAGGAAAACGCCCGCCTTGACCATCGTCGCCGAGTGCAGGTACGCCGACACCGGCGTCGGCGCCGCCATCGCATGCGGCAGCCAGAAGTGGAACGGAAACTGTGCGGACTTGGTGAAGGCGCCCAGCAGCACCAGCACCAGCGCGACCGGGTAGTACGGGTCGGCGCGGATTCGCGGCCCTGCGGCGAGCACCACGTCGAGTGCATATCCGCCGGCGATGTGGCCGATCAGCACCACGCCCGCGAGCAGGCAAAGGCCTCCGGCTCCGGTCACCGCCAGCGCCATCCTGGCTCCCTGCCGTGCATCGGCGCGATGATTCCAGAATCCGATCAGCAGGAACGACGTGAGGCTGGTCAGTTCCCAGAACACGACCATCAGGATCAGGTTGTCGGCGAGCACGATGCCCAGCATCGCGCCCATGAACGCAAGCAGATAGGCGAAAAAGCGCGCGGGGGGATCATCCGCAGCGAGGTAATAGCGCGCGTAGAGCACGATCAGCGCGCCGATGGCGTCGATGATCAGCGCGAAGGTCCAGGCGAGACCGTCGAGGCGGAAACCGAAATCGACGCCGGCAAACCACGGCACCGACGCACGCAGGATGTCGCCGCCGAACACGGCTGGCGCGGTCGTCGCCAGCAGCGCGCAACCGGCGAGCGCAGCGGCGCCGGCAAGCGAGGCTGTCGCGTTGCGCGCGGTGTTCGGCAACCACGCGCACGCCGCCGCGGCGGCGAAAGGCAGCAGGACGAGCGCGAACAGGATCATCCGGCAGCGCTTCTAGGCCGCGATCAGTCCACCAGCAGGATGTGGACCCGGTAAGGGCCGTGCGCGCCGAGGACGATCGTCTGCTCGATGTCGCCGGTGCGCGAAGGACCCGAGATCATGTTGACGGCGCGCGGCATCGTCGCGCATTCGACGCGGATCAGCGCAAAGGCCTCCTCCATGCCGGAGACGACACGGCCGGCGCGCACGACGGCGATGTGCGTGTCGGGCAGCAGCGTGGTCGCGGTGGGCGTGTCGGCGCCGGACAGGAACACCAGCGTGCCCGTCTCGGCGATCGCGCAGAAGCAGCCGGTGATGCCGAGCCGGTCGTCGCCGACCGTCGGCCGGACTTCGATGTGGAGTCCCGCCCCCGACCAGTCGAGGGCTGCAAATTCCGGCCAGCAGACGCCGTGGTGCGCGTTCTGTGCGGCGAGCGCCGCCGGCAGTTCGAGCGCGTCGAGGTAAGCCAAGACGGCGGCGGGTATGGCCTGCGCGGAGGCAATGCGCGTCACCGTGCTCGCCATGTCGGTGGCGCGGGTGAGGAACTTTGCGACCAGGTCCACCGGCATCGCCGGCCGCGGTCCCTGCGCTCGCGCGGCGACGTAGGCGTCCGCGTCCGCGCGCGCGCGCGGGTCCGCGCCATCCTTCCCCAGCGCCCGACGCACGCGCGCGAGCAACGCGTCGCGCGAGGGGCGGTTGTCGTCGATGGAAGTCGTCATCGCCGCTCCATGCGCACGCCGGACGCAGTCGCGTGCCGTGCACCGCGGCGTACCCTGATGGCAAGGCTTCGTGCGCTCATGCCTGCGCAGCCTTGCGCACGAAGTCGGCAAGCCTGCCGACGCCGCGCTCGATCGCCTCGTTCGACGTTGCGTAGGAGAAACGGATGTGCTGGCCATCGCCAGGTACGCGCCGTCCAAAATGGATGTCGGCGAGGACGGCGATGCCGGCCTCGTGCAACAGCCTCTTGCGCAGCACCTCGGAATCCGCACAACCGGTCAGCTTGCACGCCTCGGTCACGTTGGGCCAGGCGTAGAAGGCGCCCCCCGGAACCGTGCAGCGGATGCCCGGTATGTCGTTCAGCAGAGCGACGATGAGGTTGCGGCGTTCGCGAAAGCGCGCGCGCATGTGCTCCGCGGCGTCCTGCGGCCCGGTGATCGCGGCCACCGCCGCCCATTGCGAGATCTGTGACGCGCAGGACTCGGTGTTGGTGATCCAGCGCGTGAACACCGGCGCCAACACGCGGTTGGCGGCGTAGCCGATGCGCCAGCCGGTCATCGCCCACGTCTTCGATGCACCGTCGCTGATGATCGTGCGCTCGAGCATGTCGGGGCGTGTCGCCAGCGTGTCGAAGCGGCCGTCGTAAACCAACCGCGAATAGATTTCGTCGGCGAACACCCACACCTGCGGATGCCGGTGCAGGATTTCCGCGATCGCGTCCAGGTCCTCGCGCGCGAGGATGCCGCCGGTCGGGTTCTGCGGGGTGTTGAGGATCAGCAGCCGCGTCCTGGCAGTGATTTTCGCCTCGAGTTCGGCCGGGTCGAAGGCGAAGTTGCGCGACTCGCGCAGGAAGATCGGCACGGGCACGGCGCCGTTGGCGGCGATCTGCGACTCGTAGATCGGAAAGCCGGGGACCGGGTAGATGACCTCGTCGCCGACACCATGATCGGTCACCGACGCGATGGTGTAGGCGATGAACGGCTTGGCGCCGGCGGCGACGACGACGTCGTCGGCACCGATGTCGAGTCCGCGCCGCGCGCCCAGGTCGGCGGCGGCGGCGGCGCGCAGCTCGTCGATGCCGGCGCTCGGCGTGTAGCCGTGCCTGCCGGACCTGATCGCGGCGACAGCGGCGTCCTGCACATGCTCCGGCGTCGGAAAGTCCGGCTGCCCGATGCAGAAGGAGACGATGTCGCGGCCTTCGCGGACCAGCGCGTTGACCTCGGCCAACACGACGAAAGCGTTCTCGGTGCCGAGCGACTCGGCGCGGCGCGACAGCCGCGGCAACGCGAGGTGGGCGCCTGAGTGCGGCGAATTCATGGGCTGGACTTCCCGGCAGCTGCCTTGCGCTCCGCGTAGAGGTCGCGAAATGTCCTGCCTGCCGGTGCAGGCATCGCACGGCCGGAGGTCCAGCCCGATCCCAGAGGCAGTTTCTCGATCATGCCGTTGCTACCCGCGCGCGATCGCAGGAAACGCACGGCCAGTCGCGTCGACCACGCGTAGAGCCCCGGATACCGCGCGACGCGCGCCCACAGCCGCAGCGCGGTGCGCTCGCTCCACGGCCGCAGGTCCTCGACAAATTCGCGCTCGCGCAGCTTGCGCAGCAAGTCCGGCAGCGGAATCCTGACCGGGCAGACGACCGCGCACTGGCCGCACAGCGTCGATGCCTGCGGCAGGTCGAGCGCGTTCTCGAGCCCGACGTACATCGGCGTCAGGACCGAGCCGATCGGACCCGGATACACCCATCCGTAGGCGTGGCCGCCGACATTCTGGTAGACCGGGCAATGGTTCATGCAGGCACCGCAGCGGATGCAGCGCAGCGCCTCGCGGACCTCGCTGCCGAGCACGTCCGAGCGCCCGCTATCGACGACGATAAAATACATGTGCTCGGCGCCGTGGTACTCGCCACGGCCCTTCGGCCCGGTCAGGATGTCGACGTAGTTCGAGATCGACTGGCCGGTCGCCGACCGCGGCAGCAGGCGCATCAACGTGGCGACGTCCTCCAGCGTGGGGACGATCTTCTCGATGCCGGAAATCGCGACGTGGACCTTCGGCAGCGTGGTCGCCAGCGTCGCATTGCCCTCGTTGGTCACCAGCACGACGGAGCCCGTCTCGGCGACGAAGAAATTGCCTCCGGTGATGCCCATGTCGGCGTTCAGGTAGTGATCGCGCAGCACGCCTCGTGCTTCGACGCACAGCTCGTCGATGCCATCCTTGCGCGGGGTTCCGTGGACGCGGTGGAAGAGGTCGGCGACCTCCTCCTTGCTCTTGTGCAGTGCGGGGCCAATAATGTGCGAAGGCGGCTCGTAGTCGTTGATCTGCAGAATGTATTCGCCGAGATCGGTCTCGACGACCTTCAGACCCGCTCCCTCGATCGCGTGGTCGAGTGCCGACTCCTCCGATACCATCGACTTCGACTTGATGATCTTGCGCGCGCCGTGGTGTGTGGCGATGTCGAGCACCAGCTTGTTGATCTCGGCCGGGTTCTGCGCGAACAGGACCGTGGCGCCGCGCTCGGTCGCGTTTTGCTCGAACATCTCGAGCCAGACGTCCAAGTTGTCGAGGGCACGCTGGCGGATTGCGCGACCGGCGTCGCGCGTGCCTTCGAAGTCGTCGAGCTCGACCAGCGAGGCTTTTCGCTTGGCGACGAACTTGCCCTTGATCTTCCTTAAATTGCCCTGAAGCACCTCGTCGTTCAGCTTGACGTGAGCGCGCTCCTTGAAGTGCATCGACGCGACTTGCATCATTTCCCCGCTAATCGGATTCGAACGACGAAGAACATCCGTGCCATCTCCCTGCCGTTGTCTTGCTCGCGCGTTTCACACTCCGCTCGGGCGGTGACGTCACGGCTCACCGGCCAGTACCTGCGCGATGTGCAGCACCTTCGTCTTCGCGTCGCCGCGCCGCCGCAGCCGGCCCTCGATGTTCAGCATGCAGCCCAGGTCGCCCAGCACCACCGCATCGGCGCCCGAATCGGCGATGTGCTGGCATTTGTTGTCGGCCATCCGCGAGGAAATCTCGCCGAACTTGATCGAGAACGTGCCGCCGAATCCGCAGCACGTCTCGCACTCTGCCATCTCCTGCAGTTGTGCACCCGGAACCATCGCCAGCAGCGCCCGTGGCTGGCCCTTGATCCCCAGCTCGCGCAGGCCGGCGCAACTGTCGTGGTACGTCAGCTTGCCGCTGAAGCTTCCGGGAACGCGCTCGATCTTCAGGATGTTGACGAGGAAATCGGTCAGCTCGAAGGTGCGCTCGGCCAGCATCGCCGCGCGCTTCGCCATCGCCGGATCGTCGGCGAAGAGTCCCGGATAGTGCGTGCGGATCATGCCGCCGCAGGATCCGGACGGCACGACGACATAGTCGAAGCCCTCGAATTCCTCGACGAACTTGCGGGCGAGCGCGACGGTGTCGGCGCGGTCGCCGGAGTTGTATGCCGGCTGGCCGCAGCAGGTCTGCCGCTGCGGAACGACGACGTCGGCGCCGCCGGCCTCGAGAAGCTTCAGCGCCGCGAAGCCGATCGACGGCCGCATCAGGTCGACGAGGCAGGTGACGAAGAATCCGACGCGCATGACGATCCGCGGGAAGTTTGAACCATGTTAGCACGCGAGTCGGGCGCGACGGCGCCCGCCCCGGTGTCAGAAGAACTGCGATTGCACGAGCACGACGGCGCACAGGCCCATAAGCGGCTGCGGCAGGATGCCGAACAGCAGCAGCGCCAGTGCGTTGGCCGAAAGCAGCACCCGGGTGTCGGCGCGCGCCTCGATCGGCGACCGGTCCACGGGCTCGTCGAAGTACATGAGCTTGACGACGCGCAGGTAGTAGAAGGCGCCGATCAGCGCCGCGATGACACCGACGACCGCCAGCCAGACGAAGCCTGCCTTCACCGCCGCCTGCAGCACCAGGAGCTTCGCGTAAAAGCCGATCGTCGGCGGCATGCCGGCCAGCGAGAACATCGCCAGCAGCATCACGAACGCCCACCACGGCGAACGGGTGTTGAGGCCCCGCAGGTCGTCGAGCAAGTCGGCCTCGAATCCACGGCGCGACAGCAGCACGATCATGCCGAAGGAGACGAGGCTGGTCAGCACATAGGCGACCATGTAGAACATCGCGGCCGAGTAGCCGGTGACATCCGCTGCCAGGAAACCCATCAGCACGTATCCCATGTTGGCGATGTTCGAATACGCGAGCATGCGCTTCAGGTTGACCTGGGCGATGGCGACGACGTGGCCGAGCGTGACCGACAGGACGCTCAGCACGACCAGCATGCCCTGCCAGTCGACCTCGGCGCCCACCAGCGCACCGCCCAGAAGCCGCAACAGCATCGCAAAGGCGGCGAATTCCGGTGCGGTGCCGATCAGCAGGGTGATCGCCGTCGGCGCGCCGTGGTACACGTCGGGCACCCACATGTGGTACGGCACGGCGCCCAGCTTGAAGGCAATCGCCGAGACGACGAAAACGAGCCCGAAGATCAGCAGGATTTCGTTCTCGCCTCCCGCGAGCACCGCTCGCGAGACGCGATCGATTTCCAGCGTGCCGGTGGCGCCGTAGATCATCGACATGCCATAGAGCAGGAAGCCGGAGGCCAGCGCCCCGAGCACGAAGTATTTCATCGCCGCTTCGGCGGGTGCTCGCTCGCCGCGCTGCATCGCGACCAGCGCGTACAGTGCAAGCGACATCAGTTCCAGCCCGAGGTAGAGCGTCAGAAAGCTGTTCGCGGTGATCAGCACCTGCATGCCGAGCAGCGCGAACAGGATCAGCACGAAGGTCTCGCCGCGAAACAGGCCACGCAGCGCCAGGTAGCTGCGCGAATAGAAGAGGACCAGCGAAACGGCGGCGAAGCTGCACAACCGCAGCAGGTCCGCGACCAGGTCGTCGACGACCAGGTCGTGCATGACCCGGACAACGTCGATGTCGAGTGTGCGCAGCGTGGCCCACGCGGCCACGAGCAGCGTCGATTGCGCAAGCCAGTAACCGATGTGCCGGCGGTCGTCGTCCAGGAACAGGTCGACCAGCAGCACTACCGAGGCGCCGATCAGGACGACGATCTCGGGAAGAATGGGCAACAGGTTCACGGTCACGGTCGTCGCGCCTAGAGTTTGCTTTTCGCGACATGCGCGAGCAGGTCAACCACCGACACGTGCATGACGTCGATGAAGGGCTTGGGCCAGATACCCATGAAGAGGACCGCCGCTGCAAGCGTGGCCAGCAGCCAGAACTCGCGGCGGTTCAAGTCGGTCAGCGCTGCAACGCGCGCGTTGGCGACCTCACCGTAGAGGACGCGCTTGTACATCCACAGCGTGTACGCGGCGCCGAGGATAAGCGAAATCGCGGCGACAAGCCCTATCCAGAAATTGAACTTGACCGCCGCCAGGATCACCAGAAATTCGCCGACGAATCCCGATGTCCCCGGCAGCCCTGCATTGGCCATCGAGAACAACATGACGAATGCCGCGAATTTCGGCATCGTGTTGGCAACGCCGCCAAAATCCGCGATCAGGTGAGTGTGCATGCGGTCGTAGAGCACGCCGACCCACAGGAACATCGCCGCCGAGACGAAGCCGTGCGACAGCATCTGGGCGAGCGCGCCCTCGCTGCCCTGGACGCTGAACAGGAAAAAACCCAGCGTCACGAAGCCCATGTGCGAGATCGACGAGTACGCGATCAACCGCTTCATGTCCGGCTGCACGATCGCGACGAAGCCGATGTAGACGATGGCAATCAGCGACAGCGTGATGATGAAGCCCGACAGGTAGTGGCTGGCGTCCGGCAGGATCGGCAGGACGAAGCGGACGAATCCATAGGCGCCGATCTTCAGCGTGATCGCGGCCAGCACGACCGAGCCACCGGTCGGTGCCTCCGGGTGCGCGTCGGGCAGCCAGGTGTGCACGGGCCACATCGGCACCTTGACCGCGAAGGCGGCGAAGAAGGCGATGAAGATCAACACCTGCGTCTGCAGCGACAGCGGCAGCTCGTACCAGTCGGCCAGCGCGAAGCTGCCCGATTTCTGGTACAGGTAGAGGAAGGCGACCAGCATCAGCAGCGAGCCCAGCAGCGTGTACAGGAAAAACTTGATCGCCGCGTAGACCCGCCTCTCGCCGCCCCAGATGCCGATGATCAGGTACATCGGGATCAGCATCGCCTCGAAGAACACGTAGAAGAGAATGGCGTCCTGCGCGATGAAGGCGCCGTTGAGGAAGCCCGACATGACGAGGAACGCCGCCATGTACTGCGCGACGCGGACCTTGATCGACTCCCAGCTGGCCCACACGACCAGCAGCGTCGTGAAACTGTTCAGCAGCACGAGCAGCACGGAGATGCCATCGACGCCGAGGTGATAGTAGATATCGAAGTACGGGATCCACTCGGAGCGCTCGACGAATTGCATCGAAGACGTCGTCAGGTCGAATTGCGTGTACAGCGGCAGCGTGACCAGGAACCCGGCCAGGGCTCCGGCCAGCGCGATCCAGCGCGCGGTCCCCGCATCACGGTCGCGGCCGAGCACGAGCACCGCGACGCCCGCGAGAATCGGCACCCAGATGGCGAGGGAGAGGTAGGGTGCCATCTCAGACGATCACCCACCACGTCAGCATCGCGAAGAGGCCGATGATCATCGTGAACGCGTAGTGGTAGACGTAGCCCGACTGCAATTGCCGCAGCATCCGCCCCCACCAGCCGACCAGGTGCGCGGAACCATTGACGATGCCTTCGATGATCTTGCCGTCGCCGACGTTGGAGAACAGTTTGCCGATGCGCCGCGAGCCACCCGCGAAAAACCACTCGTTGAAGCGGTCGAAGTAGTAGTTGTTCAGCAGCACCGTGGTCAGCGGGCCCGCCATCGCCGCGATCCGCGCCGGCAAAGCCGGATTGACGAGGTACAGGTACCACGCCGAAGCGATGCCGGCGAGCGCCAGCCAGAAAGGCAGGCTCATGACCCCGTGCAGCATGAACGCGGTGATTCCGTGCCAGTGCGCCCTGAAGCCGGCGAGCACTTGATGTTCGGGCAGAACGAAAATCGACTTGCCGAAGAAATCGCCGACCAGCATCGGCTCGATGTACATCCAGCCCGTGTAGATCGACGGGATCGCGAGCAGGACCAGCGGCACCGTCACCACCCACGGACTCTCCTTCGGCGGACCCGCATCGTGATCGCCGTGCTCGTGCGCAGCATGCCCGAAGCGCGGCGCACCGTGGAAAGCCATGAACATCATCCGAAACGTGTAAAACGCGGTGACGAAGACGCCCGCGGTGACGGCGAAGGCCGCGTAGCCGCGCCCTGGGATCACGGACAGGTGCGTCGCCTCGAGGATCGCATCCTTGGAAAAGAAACCGGCGAAGGGCGGAATTCCGCATAGCGCCAGCGATCCGACCAACATCGTCCAGTAGGTGACCGGCATGTACTTGCGCAGTCCGCCCATGTTGCGCAGGTCCTGGTCGTGGTGCAGCGCGATGATGACCGAACCGGCGCCGAGAAACAGCAGCGCCTTGAAGAACGCATGCGTCATCAGGTGGAAGATCCCCATCGAATACGCGGACACGCCCAGCGCGACGGTCATGTATCCCAGCTGCGACAGCGTGGAGTAGGCGACGACGCGCTTGATGTCGGTCTGCACCATGCCGAGAATGCCGAGGAACAGCGCCCCCGTCGCGCCGATGATCGTGATCATCGACAGCGCGGTGTCGGAGTACTCGAACAGCGGACTCATCCGCGCAACCATGAAGATGCCCGCCGTGACCATCGTCGCCGCATGGATCAGCGCGGAGATCGGTGTCGGACCTTCCATCGAGTCGGGCAGCCACACGTGCAGCGGCACCTGCGCGCTCTTGCCCATCGCGCCGATGAACAGGCAGATGCAGGTCACCGTCAGCACCGACCACTGCGCGGCGCCCCAAAGGCCGACCGTTGCCGGTGCGATCGAAGGCGCCTTGGCGAACACCTCCGCGTAGTCCATCGATCCGAAGTACGCGAGCACGAGGCCGATGCCAAGGATGAACCCGAAGTCGCCGACCCGGTTGGCGAGGAAGGCCTTCAGGTTGGCGTAGATCGCCGTCGGCCGCTTGAACCAGAAGCCGATCAGCAGGTAGGACACGAGACCCACTGCCTCCCAGCCGAAGAAGAGCTGCAGGAAGTTGTTGCTCATGACCAGCATGAGCATCGAAAAAGTGAACAGGCAGATGTAGGAAAAAAACCTTGCGTAGCCATCATCGTCGGCCATGTAGCCGATCGTGTAGACGTGCACCATCAAAGACACGAAGGTGACGACGATCAGCATGATCGCCGTCAGCGGATCGATCAGAAAGCCGATGGCCATCCGGACACCGCCGGTCATCGCCCAGACGTAGAGGTCGCCGTTGAAGCTGTTGCCCGCCATCACGTCGCGGTAGATGAATATCGACGCGACAAACGAGATGGCGACGGCGAGAATCGTGATCCGGTGCGCCGCCGCGCGCGGCATTGCACCGCCCCAGAGGCCGACCACGATCGACGCCAGCAGCGGGACCATCGGCACGACCAGGTAGAGTTGCTGCATCGTCATGTCGAAAACCGTCAGCCCTTGAGCTTGCCCAGGTCCTCGACGTCGATGGAGCCGGCGTTGCGGAACAGGAGGACCAGGATCGCGAGGCCGATCGCCGATTCGGCGGCGGCCACGGTCAGAATGAAGAACACGAAGACCTGGCCGCTCATGTCGCCCAGATAGCGCGAAAACGCGATGAAGTTCAGGTTGACGGCGAGCAGCATCAGTTCGATCGCCATGAGGACGATAATGACGTTCCTGCGGTTCAGGAAGATGCCGGCCATGCTGATCGCGAACAGGATCGCGCCCAGCACCAGGTAATGCGCCAGCGTCGGTGCGCTCAGCAATGACACGTCATTCCCCCTTTGTCTCGGCCGGCAGGTCGAGCAGCCGGACCCTGTCCTGCCGCCGCACCTTCACCTGCCGGCCCGGGTCCTGATACTTCGATTCGCGGCGCCCGCGATGCGTCAGTGCGATCGCCGCGATGATCGCCACCAGCAGCACCACGGCGGCGATCTCGAACGCATACACGTAGTCGACGTAGATCAGGCGGCCGAGCGCCTTCGTGTTGCGGCCCACGGGCGCCGGCGGGGCGGCGTCGCCGGCGACGCTGCTGCCTATCACCACCAGCGCCATCTCGAGCAGCACCAGCGCCCCCACCGTCGCTCCGACCGGGACGTAGCTACGGAACTTGCTGCGCAAGCTGTCGAAGTTGACGTCGAGCATCATGACGACGAACAGGAACAGCACCATCACCGCGCCCACGTAGACCAGAACCAGCACGATGGCGAGGAACTCGGCCTGCAGCAGCAACCAGATGCCCGCCGCCGTGAAAAAGCACAGCACCAGCCACAGCGCGGCGTGCACCGGATTGCGGGTCGTCACGACCCGCAGCGCCGCAAAGATCAGGATCGCGGCAAAGACGTAGAAGATGAAGGTTTGGAAGTTCACGTCATCGCCTTCATCGGAACTTGGCGTCGGCGGTGCGATCTTTGGCGATCTGCGCCTCATGGCGGTCGCCGACGGCGAGCAGCATTTCCTTGGTGTAATAAAGATCGCCGCGCTTCTCGCCGTAGTATTCGAGGATGCGGGTCTCGACGATCGAGTCGACGGGACAGCTTTCCTCGCAGAACCCGCAGAAGATGCACTTGGTGAGATCGATGTCGTAGCGCGTCGTCCGCCGGGTGCCGTCGGCGCGCTGCTCCGACTCGATGGTGATCGCCAGCGCCGGACACACGGCCTCGCACAGCTTGCAGGCGATGCAGCGTTCCTCGCCGTTCGGATACCGGCGCAGCGCGTGCAGGCCGCGGAAGCGCGGACTCTGCGGCGTCTTCTCCTCGGGAAACTGGACGGTCACCTTGCGTGCGAAAAGGTAGCGGCCGGTGAGCGCCATCCCCTTCACCAGCTCGACCAGGAGCCAGGTGTCGACGAGTTGCCGGACGCGCGCGAACATGGATTGGCCAATCATCCCGTCAGTGGAAGAAGGACGCCCAGCGCGTCTGCATCATCGCGCCCAGGAACACGATCCAGACCAGCGTGACCGGAATGAACACTTTCCAGCCCAGCCGCATGATCTGGTCGTAGCGATAGCGCGGGAAGGTCGCACGGACCCAAAGAAAGCACAGCAGCACGAACGACATCTTGAGCGCGATCCAGAGGAAGCCGTCGCCGAAGAGCGCGATGCCGAATACCCGGGCTTCATTGAGCAGCGGCCACGGCGCCAGCCAGCCGCCGAGGAACATGATCGCCGTCATCGCCGCGATCAGAATCATGTTCATGTATTCGGCCAGGAAGAACACCGCGAAAGCGACGCCGGAATACTCGACGTGGAAGCCCGCGACGATCTCGGACTCGCCTTCCGCCATGTCGAAGGGATGGCGGTTGGTCTCGGCCAGCCCGGCGACGAAATAGACGATGAACAGCGGCAACAGCGGCCACACGTACCAGTAGGCGGCCCCACCCTCCTGGCCGCGGACGATCTCGGACAGGTTGAGGCTGCTCGCGCACATCAGCACGCCGACCAGGGCAAACCCCATCGCGATCTCGTAGGAGATGATCTGCGCGGCAGAGCGCATTGCGCCCAGGAACGCGTATTTCGAGTTCGACGCCCAGCCGGCGAGGATGATTCCGTAGACGCCGACCGAGGTCAGCGCGAGCACGTAGAGCAACCCGGCGTCGATGTTGGACAGCACCAGCGTGTCGGTGAACGGGATCACCGCCCACGCCGCCAGCGCCGGACCGATCGCCAGCAGCGGCGCCACGAAGAATAAATACCGGTTGGCGCCGGAGGGAACGATGATTTCCTTGAACAGCAGCTTGGCGACGTCGGCGAAGGGCTGCAGCAGGCCGAAGGGACCGACGCGGTTGGGCCCGATGCGCACCTGCATGTAGCCGATCACCTTGCGTTCGGCAAGCGTCAGGTAGGCGACCGTCAGAATCAGCGGAATCGCGATGGCGACGATCTTGACGAGCGTCCACACGACGACCCAGAGCGGGCCGAGCCAGTTCGCCACGGGTGCGAGCACTTCCATCTACGCCCGCTCCAGTTCGACCGCGCCCGAGAGGCCGTCGAGTCCGCAGGTCGACGTGTGCGCGGCGGCGATGCGCACGACACCCGGCGGAACGGCAGCGTCGACGACGGCGGAGAGAACCGCCTCGCCACGTCCCTGCTTCACGCGGACCTGTCCGCCCTTGGCCAGGCCCAGCGTGTCGAATAGCGAACGGTGCATGCGCGCCACCGGCGGCCGTGCGTCCGCCGTAAGTTGCAGCGGCGCCGACCGGCGGACCAGCGGATCGGCGAAATAGATCGGCACGTCGGCCACGCGCTCGACTCCTGCCACCGCCGGCGTCGGCGCCTCGACCGCGACACGCGTACCGTTGCCAAGCCGCGCTGCAATCGCCGCCGTGTCGGCTGCGATCGTCGCGCGCACCTCAGCCGCTGTGTCGGCGTCGAATCCCGGTAGCCTCAGCATCGTGCCCAGCACGCGCAGCACCTTCCAGCCCGGGCGCGTCTCGCCCAACGGGGCCACGACGCCACGGAAATCCTGCAACCGCCCCTCGCAGTTGACGAAGGCGCCGGCGGTTTCCGTGAATGGCGAGACCGGAAGCAGCACGTCCGCATACGGCATGCCGTGCGCGAACGGGCTCATCACCACGACGAGGTCCGCGTTCTCGAGCGCCGTGCGTGCGGCAAGCGTGCGCGCAAAATCGAATTCCGCCTCGGCGTGCAGGAGTAGGTAGGCACGCCGCGGATCGTCGAGCATCGCCTGCGCGTTCATGCCACCCGATTGCGGCAACGCGCCGGCCAGATGCGCGCCGACCGTGTTGGCGGCTTCGGTGAGAAAGCCGAGTGTGGCGCCCGTCGCTTCGGCGAGCATCTGCGCGAGCGCATGGATCTGCGCGGCGTCCGGATGCTGGACCGCATAGTTGCCGAGCAGCACTGCTTTGCTGCGACCCGACGCCAGGCTCTCGGCAATCGCTTTCTCGGTCATGTCGGGATCGATCCCGTCGAGCACCTCGGGTACCGGCTTGCCGGTAGCGCGCAACGCGGCGACGACGATGCCGGCGAGCGCTGCCGGCATCCGCGACGGCGCGACGATACGTTTGTGTGCAACGGCGAGCAGCCAGTCGTCGTCGACCGAATGCAGCATCGACACCTGCGTTCCCTTTTTCACCGCCTGCCGCAGCCGCTGCGCGAGCAGCGGATGGTCCTTGCGCAGGAAGCTGCCGACGACCAGAGCACGATCGAGCGCGCCGACCTGCGCAATCGGCAAGCCGAGCCACGGGATGCCGGTCGCGTGGCCGTTGCCGCGAAAATCGGCCTGCCGCAGCCGAAAGTCGATGTTATCGCTGCCGACGCCGCGCACCAGCCGACCGGCAAGCGCTAGTTCCTCCAGCGTCGCATGCGCCGACACCAGCGCGCCGAACGCGCCCGGGCCGTGCCTGGCAACGATATCGGTCAACCCCTGAGCAACGAATTCAAGCGCCGCCTGCCAGTCGACCGTCTTCCATTCGCCGCCCTGCTTGATCATCGGCGCGGTCAGGCGTTCGCCGGAATTGAGCGCTTCGTACGAAAAACGGTCCTTGTCGGAAATCCAGCACTCGTTGACCGCCTCGTTGTCGAGCGGCAGCACGCGCAGCACGCGATCGCCCTTGACCTGGACGACCAGGTTGCTGCCCAGCGAATCGTGCGGCGACACCGACTTGCGCCGCGCGAGTTCCCACGTGCGCGCCGCGTAGCGGAAGGGCTTCGACGTCAACGCGCCTACCGGGCAGACGTCGATCATGTTGCCGGAAAGCTCCGAGTCGACCGTCCTGCCGACGAAGGAGACGATCTGCGAATGCTCGCTGCGCCCGATCATTCCGAGTTCCATGATGCCGGCGATTTCCTGTCCGACGCGGATGCAGCGCGTGCAATGGATGCAGCGCGGCATCTCCTCCGCCGATATCAGCGGCCCCAGATCCTTGTGGAAGACGACACGCTTCGCCTCGACGTAGCGCGACGATGAAGCGCCGTAGCCGACCGCCAGGTCCTGCAACTGGCACTCGCCGCCCTGGTCGCAGATCGGGCAGTCGAGCGGATGGTTGATGAGCAGAAACTCCATCACGCCCTTCTGCGCGGTCACCGCCAGCTCCGACGCGGTCCAGACCTTCATGCCTTCGGTGACCGGCGTCGCACACGCAGGCAGCGGCTTCGGCGCCTTCTCGACCTGCACCAGGCACATTCGGCAATTGGCCGCGATCGACAGCTTCTTGTGATAACAGAAGTGCGGCACGTAGATGCCGAGCGCGTGCGCGGCCTCGATCACCGTGCTGCCGGGCGCGACCTCGATCGGCTTGCCGTCGATTTCGATGTTCAGCGTCGGACGCGCGTCAGACATAGGCTGGGACCAGGCATCGCTTGTGGTCGATGTGGTACTGGAACTCGTCGCGAAAATGCCGGATGAAACTGATAACCGGAAACGCGGCGGCGTCGCCGAGCGCGCAGATCGTGCGCCCGGCGATGTTGCCGGCAACCGAGGTCAAGGTATCGAGGTCCTCGTTCCTGCCCTGCCCGCGCTCGATGCGGTCGACCATCCGCCACATCCAGCCGGTGCCTTCGCGGCAGGGCGTGCACTGGCCGCAGGACTCCTCGTAATAGAAGTAGGACAGGCGCCGCAGCGAGCGCACCATGCAGCGCGTCTCGTCCATGCAGATCACCGCGCCGGAACCGAGCATCGATCCCGCCTTGGCAATCGAGTCGTAGTCCAGGTCGGTGGCCATCATCAAGTCGCCGGGCAGCACCGGCGCCGACGACCCGCCCGGAATGCAGGCCTTGAGCTTGCGGCCGCCGCGCATGCCGCCCGCCATCTCGAGCAAGGTTGTGAAGGGCGTGCCGAGGTTGACCTCGTAATTGCCCGGGCGTTCGACGTCGCCGGATACCGAGAACAGCTTGGTGCCGCCGTTGTTGGGCTTGCCCAGTTCAAGGAACGCCTCGCCGCCATTGCGCATGATCCACGGCACCGCGGCGAAGGTCTCGGTGTTGTTGATCGTCGTCGGCTTGCCGTAGACGCCGTACGACGCCGGGAACGGCGGCTTGAAGCGCGGCATCCCCCTCTTGCCTTCGATCGACTCGAGCAGCGCGGTCTCCTCGCCGCAGATGTAAGCGCCGAAGCCGTGGTGGTTGTACAGGTGGAACGAGAAGTCCGAGCCGAGGATGTTAGCGCCGAGAAATCCCGCGGCGTAAGCCTCCTCGATTGCTTCCTCGCAGCGCAGGTACTCTGCCCAGATCTCGCCGTGGACGTAGTTGTAGCCGCGGGTGGCGCCCATCGCGTAGGCGCCGATGGCCATGCCCTCGAACAGCATATGCGGGTTGTAGCGGAGGATGTCGCGGTCCTTGAAGGTTCCCGGTTCGCCTTCATCGGAATTGCAGATGATGTATTTGTCGCCGACGTAGTTCTTCGGCATGAAGCTCCACTTCAGTCCGGTCGGGAAGCCGGCGCCGCCGCGCCCGCGCAGCGCGGATTTCTTCACTTCGGCGACCACCTGCTCGGGCGGGATCTTTTCGGCGATGATCTTCTTCAGCGCGCCGTAGCCGCCGCGTGCGACATAATCGGCGAGCCGCCAGTTGCGGCCGTTGAGACCCACCATCAGGATTGCGTCGGGCCCGTAGTTCAGGAATTCCGAAGGCGCGTTCATTTGGCCGGACCTCCGCTGCCGTGCCCGGGGCGGCCCTCGCCACGCGCGGCCGCCTGCGAAAGCTCGTCGACCAAAGCGTCGAGTTTCTCGATTTTCATCCAGCTGCACATCCGACGGTCGTTGACAATCAGCACCGGCGCGTCGCCGCACGCGCCCATGCATTCGCCTTCCTTCAGCGTAAACCTGCCGTCCGGCGTGGTTTCGTTGAAACCGATGCCGAGGCGCGCCTTCAGGTGCTCGGCCGCCTCGGTGGCGCCCGACAGCGCACAGGGCAGGTTCGTGCAGATCGTGACCTTGAAGCGGCCCTGCGGCCGCAGGTTGTACATGGTGTAGAAAGTCGCCACCTCGTAGACGGCCACCGGCGGCATGCCGATGTAGCGCGCCACCGCGTCCATGATGTCGGTCGACAGCCAGCCGTGCTCGTCCTGCGCGAAAGCGAGCGCCGACATCACCGCCGACCGCCTCTGGTCGGCCGGATACTTCGCGAGTTCGCGATCGATCCTGCGCTGCACTTCAGGCGATAGCATCGTCTCGATCCGTCATCGGATGTAATAGCCGGCCACGCGCCACAGGCCGTCCTTCTCGAACACCATCGTCACCTCCTCGGTCGCCCGCCGATCGCCGGCGAAGCGGGAGTCGAAGTGAATGCCGATCTGCATGCCTTCCTTCGGGCCGGTGGTCGGGTAATCAGGGGCCGGCTTCTCGCCGACGTAGGCCATCTTCTCGCCCTTGCGCGTGACGATGCCGCCGTAGTCCTTGCGGATGTCGCGGATGCCGTCGCGCCATTGGTCGCGGCCGACCGCGGACTTGAAAGGAGCCGACGCCATCGCCCACGCGTCGGCGTAGCGGCCGGCGTCGACCGCAACCAGCCAGCGCTCGGCGGCATCGAGCGCGGTCCGCTGGTCGGGCGACATCGCCTGCGCGGACGCACCCGCAGCGAATGCCGGCAGCAGCGCCGCTGCGATGACGAGCAATGCACTGCGCAAGCTCATCGGTCTATCGACCCGAAGACGACGTCCTGCGTGCCCATGATCGCGACGACGTCGGCGATCATATGACCGCGCGACATCTCGTCGAGCGCGGAAAGATGCACGTAGTCCGGCGCACGCAGCTTGACGCGGTACGGCTTGTTCGCGCCGTCGGAAATGATGTAGACGCCGAACTCGCCCTTCGGCTGCTCGACGACGGCGTAGGCCTCGCCCAGCGGCACGTGCATGCCCTCGGTAAAGAGCTTGAAATGGTGGATCAGCTCTTCCATGTTCGTCTTCATCGACTCGCGGTCGGGCGGCGCGATCTTGTGGTTGTCGACGATCACGGGGCCCGGATTCGCGCGCAGCCATTCGACGCATTGGCCGACGATGCGATTGGACTGGCGCATCTCCTCGATCCGCACCAGGTAGCGGTCGTAGCAGTCGCCGGTGACGCCGACCGGAATGTCGAAGCGCATCCGGTCGTAGACGGCGTAGGGCTGCTTCTTGCGCAAATCCCACGGCACGCCGGAACCGCGCAGCATCGGTCCGGTGAAGCCGAGCGCGATCGCGCGCTCCGGCGTCACGACGCCGATGCCGACCGTGCGCTGCTTCCAGATGCGGTTGTCGGTGAGCAGCACCTCGTATTCATCGACGCATTTCGGGAAGCGCCGGTAAAAATCGTCGATGAAATCGAGCAGCGAGCCCTGGCGGTTCTCGTTCAACCGCTCGAGTGCGCGAGCATTCCGGAGCCTTGAAGGCTGGTACTGCGGCATGCGGTCCGGCAGGTCGCGGTAGACGCCACCGGGCCGATAGTAGGCCGCGTGCATGCGGGCGCCGGACACCGCCTCGTAGACGTCGAAGAGGTCCTCGCGCTCGCGGAACGTGTACAGGAAAGGGGTCATCGCACCGACGTCGAGCGCGTGCGCACCCAGCCACAACAGGTGGTTCAGAATGCGCGTGATCTCGTCGAACATCACTCGGATGTACTGCGCGCGTTCCGGAACGTCGATGCCCAGCAGCCGTTCGACCGCCATGCAGTACGCATGCTCGTTGCACATCATCGACACGTAGTCGAGGCGGTCCATGTACGGCAGCGACTGCAGATAGGTCTTGTTCTCGGCCAGTTTCTCGGTGGCGCGGTGCAGGAGGCCGATATGCGGGTCCGCGCGTTCGATGACTTCGCCGTCGAGCTCCAGCACCAGCCGCAGCACGCCGTGGGCCGCCGGGTGCTGCGGCCCAAAGTTCATCGTGTAGTTGCGGATCTCAGCCACGACGATCACCGTACTTCTCTTCGCGAATGATCCGTGGCGTGATCTCGCGCGGCTCGATGCTCACCGGCTGGTAGATGACTCGGCGCTGCTCCGGGTCGTAGCGCATTTCGACATGGCCGGACAGCGGAAAGTCCTTGCGGAACGGGTGCCCGACAAAGCCGTAGTCGGTCAGCAGGCGTCGCAGGTCGGGATGCCCGTCGAAGACGATGCCGTAGAGATCGAAAGCCTCGCGCTCGAACCAGTTGGCCGACGGCCAGACATCGACGACGCTCGGGAGCACCGGAAAGCCATCGTCGTCGGCGAAGGCACGCACGCGCAGCCGCCAGTTGTGCGCCAGCGACAGCAGGTGATAGACGGCTGCGAAGCGCGCGCCGTCCCACGCGCCGTCGCCATAAGTCGAATAGTCGACGCCGCAGACGTCGATCAACATGTCGAAGCGCAGTTCCGGCCGGTCGCGCAGCTCGCGCATGCACTCGCCCAGTCCCTTCGCGCGCACGACGGCAGTGACTTCACCCCGATCGGTCGTCACGTGGACGAGCGCCTCGCCGAGCGCCGCCGACAGTGCCGCGGCCAGTGTTTCGAGTTTCGTGGCCATCAGCGGGCGATCGTGTTCGTGCGCCAGATCTTGTTCTGGAGTTGGAGGATGCCGTAGATCAGCGCCTCGGACGTCGGCGGGCAGCCCGGCACGTAGATGTCGACGGGGACGATGCGGTCGCAGCCGCGCACGACCGAGTACGAGTAGTGATAGTAGCCGCCGCCGTTGGCGCAGGATCCCATCGAGATCACCCAGCGCGGCTCTGCCATCTGGTCGTAGACCTTGCGCAGCGCCGGCGCCATCTTGTTGCATAGCGTGCCGGCGACGATCATCACGTCGGACTGCCGCGGGCTTGGCCGGAACACGATGCCGAAGCGGTCGAGGTCGTAGCGCGCCGCACCCGCGTGCATCATCTCCACGGCGCAGCACGCGAGCCCGAAGGTCATCGGCCACATCGAACCGTTGCGCGCCCAGTTGATCACGCTGTCGAGCGACGTCGTGACAAAACCGCGCTCGAGGATGCCTTCAATGGACATTCATCGTTCCCATTGCGCTATTCCCATTCCAGCGCGCCCTTCTTCCATTCGTAGATGAAGCCCACGACCAGGACAGCGAGAAAGATCATCATCGCGACAAACCCCGAAAAACCGATCTCGGGAAGCACGATGGCCCACGGAAACAGGAACGCGATCTCGAGGTCGAAGATGATGAACAGGATCGCCACCAGGTAGTAACGGACGTCGAACTTCATCCGCGCGTCCTCGAAGGCCTCGAAGCCGCATTCGTAGGGCGAGAGCTTCTCGGGATCGGGCCGGTGCGGTGCGAGCAGCGCACCGAGCGAGAGAAGCAGGAGCCCCAGCCCGAGGCCGACGATGATGAAGAGGAGGATCGGGAAGTACTGTTCCAGCATCGTTGACGGCTTTCGCTGCTACATCGACTAGCTTACACGTTCGTGCACCGCGACCGCCCGTACCGTGAAACAGGCCGCGGCCGCGGCGCTTGCTGCTCGCGCGCCTTCCGCTGCTGGCATCGCGCCCTTCTTCTGGTGCCGACGGGGAGACTCGAACTCCCACGGCTTGCGCCACTGCCCCCTCAAGACAGCGTGTCTACCAATTTCACCACGTCGGCTATTTCGGTACCTCTCCCGCTTTCGAAGGCGTGCCTGCGGGTGCGGTGCCCGTTGCCGGAGTCGGCGCGGGCGCCGTCGTCGGTGCCATCGTCGGCGCCGGAACTGTCGCCGGTGCGGAGGCCGGGGGCAACGTCGGCACGTCCGAACTTTGCGGCGCCGGAACGTTGCTCATCACGCCCTGTTGCATGGCGTCCTGCGGTGCCGCGCGCATCGATCCCAGATAGGTCAGTCCGAGGCTGGTCGCGAAAAACACTGCCGCGAGTACGGCGGTCGTCCGCGACAGGAAATTCGCGGAGCCGGCGGCGCCGAATAGGCTGCCCGACGAACCGCTGCCGAATGCGGCGCCCATGTCGGCACCCTTGCCGTGCTGCAGCAGGATCAATCCGCAGACGGTAACCGCCACCGCGAGATAGAGTACCAGCAAGAAAGACTCAAGAAGCGACATTATGCTGCCTTCGGCGTTGCATCGGGTGCTTGAAGAACTTAGGCACCGGCAATCGCCAGAAATTCCACCGCATCGAGCGACGCACCGCCGACGAGACCGCCATCGACATCGGGCATCGCGAACAGCGCGCCGGCGTTACCCGCCTTCACGCTACCGCCATAGAGCACCTGCACTGCTTCCGCACTGGACTTCTGCAGTCGCTGGCGCAGGAACGCGTGGACCTCCTGCGCTTGCGCGGGCGACGCCGTGCGGCCGGTTCCGATCGCCCATACCGGCTCGTAGGCCAGCACCACCCGCGCCAGGTCCGCCGCAAGCGCTGCAGCGATCGCATCGAACTGCCGGCCCACGACCGTCTGCCAGCCCGCCCCGTCGCGTTCGGCCAGCGTCTCCCCGACGCACACGAGCGGCGTCAATCCGGCGGCCAGCGCCGCCTTCGCCTTGGCGGCGACCAGTGCGTCGGTCTCGCCGTGCAACTGCCGGCGTTCCGAATGTCCGGCGAGCACGTAGCGGCAGCCGAACTCGGCGATCATCGCGCCCGCGACGTCTCCGGTATACGCGCCGGCGGAGTGCGGACTCAGGTCCTGCGCGCCCCACGCCAGCTTCGACCCCGTCAACGCATCGCGGACCTGCCCGAGGTACGGAAACGGCGCGCAGACCGCCAGCGAACGTTCTGCGCTGGGCGTCCAGCCGGCCAGCAACGCGACCAGCAGGCTGGCGTTCGCCTCGAGCCCGCCGTTCATTTTCCAGTTGCCAACGACGAGCTTGCCGCGCCGCATATCGTCCCTAACCGTCCCTGACCGTTCGTCTATCACGGTTGCGCGCGTATCCGAAACGCTGCGTCCGACCCGAAAAGCGGGTAGTGAACACCCTGCCAAAGCCGCGAATTTTACCGCGCCGCAGCACGACGGGTCAATCCGCTTTTGGTCGGACCAAGGGTGCTGGCAATCGGCGCAAAGCCATTGCGTCGGACCGGGACGCCCCCTCCCGAAAACGCTTGCGGCGTCCTCGCCCTCAATGCGGCACCCGCCTTGGGACAGTCCTGCGACGGCTTACCCGGCGCGACGCCCCAAGCGCTTCGGGTCGTGGCGGACGAAGGCTGCGCTCATGCCGGGTTGAGGAAGCATGCGCAGCGGTGGCCCGGCGCGATCTCGTCGAGCGGCGGCTCCGACTCGCGGCAGCGCGGCATCGCCTGCGGGCAGCGCGGATGGAAGTGGCAGCCGCGCGGCGTGTCCAGCGGCGACGGGCTCTCGCCCCTGATCGGCACGAAACGACGCTTCTCCGGCGTCACGCGACCTGCCTCGGCGAGCAGCGCCTGTGTGTAGGGATGGTTGGGCCGCGCGAACAGCTCCGCCGTCGCCGCGCTCTCGACGACGCGCCCCAGATACATGACGACGACCCGATCGGAGATGAAGCGGACCACGCCCAGGTCGTGGCTGATGAACAGATACGTGAGATCGAGCGCGCCGCGCAGCTCGATGAGCAGGTTGAGCACCTGCGCCTGGATCGAAACGTCGAGTGCCGCGACCGATTCGTCGCAGACCAGGAACTCGGGCTTGACGGCGAGCGCGCGGGCGATGCCAACGCGGGTACGCTGGCCGCCCGAGAACTGGTGCGGATACCGGCGCATCAGCGTCGGGTCGAGGCCGACGCGGTTCAGCATCAGGCCGACGTATTCGGTTCGCTGCCTGGGGCCGATCACGTGGTGCGCGACCGGCGCTTCGCCGACGATGTCGACGACGCGCATACGCGGATTCAGCGATGCATAGGGATCCTGGAAGATCATCTGCATGCGCAGCTGCTGTCGGCGCACGTCGGCAGCGCGAAGGTGCGCGAGCGACACGCCGCGCCAGTAGCGCTCACCGGCCGACAGCGGCAGCAGGCCGACGGCGAGCCTGCCGAGCGTGGACTTGCCGCAGCCGGACTCGCCGACCAGGCCGACGACTTCTCCCGGCGCCACGGCGAGGTCGACGCAATCCACCGCGTGCACGATCTCTTCCTTCATACCCGCGCCGAAGACGTTGCCGATCCGCGCCGCCACGTCGAGCGACTTCACGAAGCGCTTCGACACGCGCTTGAGCTCGACCAGCGCCCCGGGATCCGGCGGTTGCGTGTCCATAGGCGTCGTCGTCAGTAGAGCGGAATCAGCGGATGGAAGCAGCGGACCGCCTGTCCGGAGCCGCCGATCGCCCGCATCTGCGGCGTCTGCTCGCACTCGCGGGTCGTGTAGGCGCATCGCTCGCGGAACGGGCAGCCCGGCGGCAAGCCGAGCAGCGACGGCGTCATGCCGGGAATCTGCTTCAAGCGCGTTCCGCGTTCGTTGTTCGCGGGCACCGAGTCGAGCAATCCCTGCGTGTACGGGTGCATCGGCCGCGCCAGTACGTCTTCGCAGCTTCCCTCTTCGACGATGCGGCCTGCGTACATCACGCACACGCGATCGGCGAGCCCCGCGATTACCGACAGGTCGTGCGTGATCCAGATCAGCGCGGTCCCGGTCTCGCGCGTCAGCTTCTGCATCTGGTAGAGGATCTGGCCCTGGACGGTGACGTCGAGCGCCGTCGTCGGCTGGTCGCAGACAATGAGGTCGGGATTGTTGAGCAGCGCGATGGCGATCGCGACCCGCTGCCGCATGCCGCCGGAAAACTGGTGCGGATACGCGGTGAGTCGCTCGTCCGGCGATGCGATGCCGACCTTGACCAGCGCCTCGCGCACACGCGCCCTGGCGGTCGCACGGCTGACGTCGTCGTGCGCAAGGATCGCCTCGATCATCTGGACATCGATGCGCAGCAGCGGATTCAGCGTCATCATCGGGTCCTGGAAGATCATCGCAATGCGATTGCCGCGCAGTTGCCGCTGCTCTTCGGCGGACAGCGCAGGCAGGTCGCGGCCGTCGAGCGTGATCGTGCCGGCCACGATGCGGCCGGGCGGATCGATCAGCCCCATCAGCGAATGGCCGGTCATCGACTTGCCCGAGCCCGACTCACCGACCAGCCCCAGCACCTGGCCGCGTTCGACGCTGAACGACACGTCGTCGACAGCCTTGACCACACCGGCCCTGGTGTAAAAATGCGTGCGCAATCCTGCGACAATCAGAATGGCTTCGCTCACGGCAGGCTCGGGCAACTTCCCGGGTCAGCGCTGCAGGCGCGGGTTCAGCACGTCGCGCAACTGGTCGGCGACGAGGTTGATGCTGACGATGGTGAGCAGCAGCGCGACACCCGGAAAAAAACTGATCCAGTACTTGCCCGACAGCAGGTACTGGTAGCCGTTGGCGATCAGCAGTCCGAGCGAAGGCTCGGTGATCGGCAGCCCGAGGCCGAGGAACGACAATGTGGCTTCGAGCGCGATGGCCGCCGCGAGCTGCACGGTGGCGACGACGATCATTGGCGGCAGGCAGTTGGGCAGCAGGTGCCGGAACACGATGCGCGCCGGCGACAGCGCGAGGCAGCGCGCCGCCTCCATGTACTCCTTGCGTTTCTCGACCAGCGCCGCACTGCGAACCGTGCGCGCGTAGTACGCCCACTGGATCGTGACCAGCGCGGCGATCACCTTGCCGGTCCCCTGTCCCAGCACGGCGATCAGGATCAGCGCGATGAGGATGGCGGGAAACGACAGCTGGATTTCGACGATGCGCATGACCAGCGTTTCGATGCGGCCGCCGAAGTAGGCGGCGGTGACCCCTGCGGCCAGTCCGATGCACAGCGCGAGTATCGTGCTCACCGCGCCCACCATCAGCGAAATGCGCAATCCGTAGAAGATCGCCGACAGCATGTCGCGGCCCTGGTCGTCGGTACCCAGCCAGAAGGTGCCGCCACCGGGCGCTTTCGCGCCGGGCGGCAGCTTGCCGTGCGTCACGTCGAGTTGCGCGAGGTCATAGGGATTCTGCGGCGAGATGACCGGGGCGAGCAGCGCCGCGGCGACGATCAGCGCGAGCAACGCGAGTCCGAACACCGCCAGCGGGTTGGCGAGAAAATCGGAGACGATACGCCGCCATGGACTCTGCATGGCATACGGCGTCGCACCCTCGACCGCGGCGGGCACGATGGTACTCATCGGCGCCTCCTCGCATTCACCCGGACTAGCCTCTGGCGTCCGTCAGCCGCACGCGCGGATCAAGCGCCGAATACAGTACGTCGACGGCGAGATTGATGAGGATGAAGATCGTGACGATGACCAGCAGGTAGCTGACGATCACCGGGCGGTCGAGCAGGTTGATCGAATCGATCAGCAGCTTGCCCATGCCCGGCCACGCAAACACGCTCTCGGTGACGGTCGCAAAGGCGATCACGCTGCCGAACTCGAGCCCGATCACGGTGACGATCGGGATCATGATGTTGCGCAGCACGTGGACACCGATGATCCGAGAGTTGCGCAGGCCCTTCGCGCGGGCGAACTTCACGTAGTTCTGCAGCAGCGACTCCCGGGTGCCGGCGCGGGTCAGGCGGATCAGCAGTGCGAGCTTGAACAGCGCGAGATTGGTCGCCGGCATGACGAGGTGCCGCAATCCCTCCCACGACAGGAACGAGACGGGGATCAGGCCAAAGAGCAGCGTCGTCGGGCCGCGGCCGTTGGAGGGTAGCCAACCCAGCATCACCGAGAAGACCATGATCAGCATCAGCCCAACCCAGAACGTCGGCAGCGAGAAGCCGAGAATCGAGCCCGCCATGATCGAGCGCCCGGCGATGCCGTCGGGCTTCAGTCCTGCCCACAGGCCCAGCGGCAGGCCGAAGACGACGGCGATGAGCATCGCGGCAATGGCGAGTTCCATCGTCGCCGGCATCCGCTCGAGGATCAGGTCCAGCGCCGACGTGGCATGGACAACCGAACGGACAAGGTCTCCGGTCAATGCGCCCTTGACGAACACGAAGTACTGCTGCCACAGCGGCTGGTCGAGTCCGAGTGCCGCGATCGCGCGTTCGCGATCCATCTGGTCCGCCTGCGGATTGATCAGGATGTCGATCGGGTTGCCGATCGCATAGACGCCGACGAAGACGAGCAGCGACATGACGAAGAGCACCACCATGCTCTGCATGCTGCGGCGGATGACATAGACGAGCATCGTGTCTTGGAGGACGGAAGGCGGCGGAGTGGCGGCGACGACGCCTATCGAGGGCGACGCGATATCCCGGAACGCGCGCGACACCAGGCTGCCTCGAGGCAGCTGCCCCCGGTTGCGACGGTTTCGGCAACCGCAGGCACTGCCGTCAGGATGGCGCCAAGCGTCAACGCGCCGCGCGTCACTTGCGCTGCGCCCACCAGGCACCAAGCTCGCCGACGATACCGCGGCGGAACGCGAGCACGCAGACGACGAAGATGCCACCGGTGATCACGGTGACCCACTGGCCGAACCCGGACAGGTAGTTCTCGAGGCCGATGATCGCGAACGCACCGACCACCGGTCCGAAAATCGTGCCCATGCCGCCCAGCAGCACCATCAGGACGACCTCTCCGGACATCGTCCAGTGCACGTCGGTCAGCGACGCGAGTTGGAACACGATGGCCTTGGTCGAGCCGGCGAGACCGGACAGCGCGGCCGACAGCACGAAGGCCAGCAGCTTGTAGCGTTCCGCGTCGTAGCCGAGCGAAATCGCGCGCGGCTCGTTTTCGCGAATTGCCTGCAGCACTTGACCGAAAGGCGAATTCACGATGCGGCAAATGAACAGGAACGCGGCGACGAAGATCGTCAGTACGACGTAGTACATGATCAGCGTTTCCGACAGGTCCAGCAGGCCGAAGAGCATGCCGCGCGGCACCGCCTGAATCCCGTCTTCGCCGTGCGTGAACGGCGCCTGCACGTAGAAGAAGAACATCATTTGTGCGAGCGCCAGCGTGATCATCGCGAAGTAGATGCCCTGCCGGCGGATGGCCAGCGCGCCGGCGACGACCCCCAGCAGCGTCGCCGCCAGCGTGCCGGCGAGAATCGCCAACTCAGGCGGCCAACCCCAGATCTTGGCAGCGTGCGCGCACACGTAGCCGGCGGTGCCGAGAAACATCGCGTGGCCGAAAGACAGGAGACCACCGAAGCCGACCAGCAGGTTGAACGCACATGCGAACAACGCAAAGCACAGCGCTTTCATCAGGAAAACGGGGTAGACACCGACAAACGGCGCGATGGCGAGCGCGGCCGTCATGACACCCGTTGCGACCCAGATGCCGCCGCGCGGAGCAGCACCAGGCGTCATGCTCAGCGCTCCCTGCCGAACATGCCCGCCGGCTTGACCAGCAGCACCAGCACCATGATGACGAAAATGACCGTGTTCGAGGCTTCCGGATAGAAGACCTTGGTCAGTCCTTCGATGACGCCGAGGCCGAATCCGGTGAGTATCGCGCCAAGAATCGAGCCCATGCCGCCGATGACGACGACCGCGAAGACGACGATGATCAGGTTGGCGCCCATTTGTGGACTCACCTGATAGATAGGCGCCGCCATCACGCCGGCGAGCGCGGCGAGGCCGACGCCGAAGCCATAGGTCAGCGTGATCATCCGCGGGACATTGATGCCGAAAGCCTGGACCAGCGACGGATTCTCGGTGGCCGCGCGCAGATACGACCCGAGCTTGGTTCGCTCGATGACGTACCAGGTGGAAAGGCAAACGACCAGCGACGCGACGATTACCCACGCGCGGTACTTGGGCAAGAACATGAAACCCAGGTTGTATCCGCCCGAGAATTCTGTCGGCAGCCGGTACGGCTGACCCGAGCTGCCGTAATGCTGGGTGAACAGGCCCTGGAAGATCAGCGCTATCCCGAAGGTCAGCAGCAGTCCATACAAGTGGTCGAGCTTGTACAGCCGCGACAGCATCGTGCGCTCGATCACGACACCGGTGACGCCCACCGCGATCGGCGCCAGCAGCAGCGACCACCAGTAGCCCACACCCCAGTACTCGAGCAGCAGCCACGCGCAGAACGCGCCCATCATGTACTGCGCGCCGTGCGCGAAGTTGATGATGTTGAGCAAGCCAAAGATCACGGCGAGACCAAGGCTCAACAGCGCGTAGAACGCACCGTTAATGAGCCCGATCAGCAGCTGGCCGAACAGCGCCTGCGTCGGTACGCCAAAGATCTCGGTCACGAGCTTAGTCCAATGCCCGCTTTCGTCGTTCCCGTGAAAGCGGGAACCCGGCGCCGTTTGCAGCAACCATCACCGGATCCCCGACTTCGCGAGGTTGACACATGCGTTAGCACGCGTGGTTCGGACGCGCCTGTCCGCGCCCGGACCCGTGCATCACTTGACCAGCGGGCAACCACCGTCCTTCATCGGCCGGAAAGCCTGGTCGGCAGGGATGGTTGCGCGGACCTTGTAGTAGTCCCACGGCCCCTTCGATTCGGAAGGCTTCTTCACTTCGAACAGATAGGCGGGGTGAATCTTTCGCCCATCTGCCCGGATCGTGCCCTTGCCGAATAGCGGATCGTCGGTGGGCATCTCTTTCATCTTGGCAACCACCTTGGTGCCGTCGTCGCTCTTCAATGCCTCGACCGCCTTCAGGTAGTGCAGGACCGACGAATACACGCCCGCATGAATCATCGTCGGGTGGATACCCTTGTACTGCGGCGCAAAGCGCTTGGCGAACGCACGCGTCTGGTCGTTCAAGTCCCAATAGAACGTCTCGGTCAACACGAGTCCTTGGGCGGTCGGCAGACCGAGCGAGTTGACGTCGGTCACGAACACCAGCAGGCCGGCGAGATTCTGGCCACCTTTGACGATGCCGAACTCGGCGGCGCCCTTGATCGAATTGATCGTGTCGCCGCCGGCATTCGCCAGCCCGACGATCTTGGCCTTCGACGCCTGCGCCTGCAGCAGGAAGGAGCTGAAGTCCTGGGTGTTGAGTGGCACCTTGACGTCGCCCAGGACCTTGCCGCCACTCTTCGTCACCACTGCAGCGGTATCGCGCTCGAGCGCATGCCCGAACGCGTAATCGGCAGTAATGAAAAACCACGTGTCGCCACCGGTCTTGACGACGGCGCTGCCGGTGCCATTGGCGAGCATCCAGGTGTCGTAGGTCCAATGCACGGTATTGGGCGAGCAAGCCTTGCCGGTCAGGTCCGACGACGCGGGGCCGGAGCCGAGAAAGGCCTTGCCTTTTTCCTTGGTGATCGCATTGATCGCCAGCGCGACACCGGAATTGGGAACGTCGACGATGACATCGACTTTGTCCGCGTCGTACCACTGGCGGGCGATCGCCGAGCCGATGTCGGCCTTGTTCTGGTGATCGGCCGAAACAATCTCTACCTTGTAGCCGCGCTTCTCGATACCCGAGTCCTCGACTGCCATCTTGGCCGCCAGGGTCGAGCCCGGACCCGACAGGTCGGCGTACAGGCCCGACATATCGTTGAGGACGCCGATCTTGATCACATTGTCCGAGACCTGCGCGTGCGCCATCGACAACGAAAGTGCTGCGGCAACGGCAAGGCCCACCGTCGTGCGTTTGAATGCGTTCATCACTCCTCCTTTGATAGGGGTACCGCGCTTGTGCTACACGCCCAGGTAGTCGTGCAGCTTGTTCATGTTCGCGTCGAGTTGGTCGTTGCGGATCATGTCCGCCACGCGCCCATGTTCAATTACGTAGTGGCGATCCGCGACGGTGGCCGCGAACCGGAAATTCTGCTCGACCAGCAGGATCGTGAATCCACTCGCCTTCAGCCGGGCAATCGTTCGCCCGATCTGCTGGACGATGACCGGCGCCAGTCCTTCCGTCGGCTCGTCGAGCAGCAGCATCCGTGCGCCGGTGCGTAGTATGCGGCCGATCGCGAGCATCTGCTGCTCGCCGCCCGACAGCTTGGTGCCCTGGCTGCCGCGGCGCTCCCGCAGGTTGGGAAACAGCGCGTAGATCTCGTCGACCGACAGCCCGCCATCACGCACCACCGGCGGCAACAGCAGGTTTTCCTCGACGTCCAGACTCGCGAAGATGCCGCGCTCCTCGGGACAGTACGCGATCCCGCGCTGCGCGATGCGGTTCGACGCGAGTCCGATGGTTTCCGCGCCCTCGAACAGCACGGACCCCTGGCGCCGCGGCACCATGCCCATGATCGAACGCAGCGTCGTCGTCTTGCCGGCGCCGTTGCGGCCAAGCAGCGTCACCACCTCACCGCCGATCACGTCGAAATCGACACCGTGCAGGACGTGCGACTCGCCGTACCACGCGTTGAGTCCGCGCACGACCAGCAGTGGCGCGCCGTCGGAGCCCGGTACGGCCGCGGCCGTGCGTTCTGCGATCGCCTCAGCCATGACCGGCACCCATGTACGCCTGGACGACGTCCGGATTCTTCGACACCGCGGCGTAGTCGCCCTGCGCCAGGATTTCGCCGCGCGCCAGCACCGTGATGTGGTCGGACAGCTTCGACACCACCGACAGGTTGTGCTCGACCATCAGCACCGTGCGGTTGCAGGCGACCGTCTTGATCAATTCCGAGATCCGCTGGACGTCGTCGTGCGCCATCCCCGCGGTCGGCTCGTCGAGCAGCATCATCTCCGGGTCGAGCGCCAGGGTCGTCGCGATCTCCAGCGCGCGCTTGCGGCCGTACGGCAATTCCACCGCCGGCTTGGTCGTGAAGTCGGTGAGCCCCACCGCGTCGATCAGTTCCCGCGCGCGGTCGTCGAGCACCGACAACGTCGCAGCCGGGCGCCAGAAGTCGTAGGAATGTCCGCGCTTGCGCTGCAGCGCGATGCGCACGTTTTCAAGAACTGACAGGTGGGGAAATACCGCGGAAATCTGGAACGAGCGCACGAGCCCCAGGCGGGCGATGGCCGCCGGACGCGATCCGGTAATGTCGCGCCCCATGAAGAAGATCCGGCCGCGCGTCGGCGTCAGGAAGTGCGTGAGCAGGTTGAAGCAGGTCGTCTTGCCGGCGCCGTTGGGGCCGATCAGCGCGTGAATGGTGCCGCGCCGGACGACCAGGCTCACGTCGCGGACTGCGACAAACCCCTTGAATTCCTTGGTCAGTCCACGTGTTTCGAGAATATTGTCAGCGGCCATGCGCGCCTTCCTGGCGGTTCGTCGCGGCGGCGTCCCCCTCGTATCGCCCGCGATTATGCGTTTTCGGCGCAGGCTTGTACAACTCCCGGCGCCTCTCTACCAGCGGGGCTTGCGCTTCTCGACAAAGGCGCGGACGCCTTCCTGCGCTTCGGCAGCCATCATGCAGCGCGTGATTTCGACGCTGGCCGCCGCGTAAGCGTCCTCGATTCGCTGTTCGAGCTGGTCGTAGAAGAACTTCTTTCCCGCCGCAATCACTGCGCGCGGCTTGTCCATCATCCGCCCGGCGAGCGCCAACACCTCGGCGTCGAGCTGCGCCACCGGCACGACGCGGTTGACCAGTCCCCAGTCGAGTGCCGTCGCGGCGTCGATGAAGTCGCCGGTCAGCAGCATCTCGAACGCGCGTTTTGGCGCGATGTTGCGCGACACCGGCACACCGGGCGTGGCGCAGAACAGCCCGAAATTGATTCCCGACGTCGCGAAGCGCGCCCCGTCCTCGGCGACCGCGAGGTCGCTGGCGGCGACGATCTGGCAGCCCGCGGCGGTCGCGATACCGTGAACCCTCGCGATCACCGGCTGCGGAATACGCCGCAGCGTCAGCATCACGTCGCAGCAGCGGCGGAACAGGTCGCCGACGAAGGCCTCGTTGGAATGGGCGAGCATTTCCTTCAGGTCGTGCCCGGGGCAGAACACGCGCCCGGCGCCGGCGACGACGACGACCCGTACCGAGGCGTCGCCGGCAATCGCCCCGAGCGCCTCCTGCATCCCGGACAGGACCGCGCTGTTGATCGCATTGAACTGCGCCGGCCGGTTCAAGGTGAGCGTGGCGATGCCGTCCTTATCCTCGCGCAGGACCGAAGGCGGCATGGCGTCGTGGGCGGTGTTCATTGCGGACTCCCCGAAACGTGATTACATTGCCGACTCGTGGCATGGATGCAGCGAATGCATTCATACTACGCCAGTATGCCTTTTGCGCGGGCCCCGCTTCACTCGATCGCCGCCACGGACTTCACCTTCTCGCGCAGCAGGAATTTCTGGATCTTGCCGGTCGACGTCTTCGGAATATCACCGAAGATCACTTTTTTCGGTGTCTTGAAGCGCGCAAGCAGTTGCTGGCAATGCGCGATCAACTCAGCCTCGGTGGCGGCAGCACCCGGCTTCAACTCGACGAAGGCGCAAGGCGTCTCGCCCCACTTGGGATCGGGCTGCGCGACCACCGCCGCTGCGGCGACCGCCGGATGGCGGTACAGCGCGTCTTCGACCTCGAGCGAGCTCACGTTTTCGCCGCCGGAAATGATGACATCCTTGCTCCGGTCGCGGATTTTCACGTAGCCGTCCGACTGCATGACGGCGAGATCACCGGTGTGGTACCAGCCGCCGGCGAAAGCCTCGGCGGTCGCCGTGGGGTTCTTGAGGTAGCCTTTCATGGTGATATTGCCGCGAAACATGACCTCGCCCATCGTCTGTCCGTCCCACGGCACCTCGCGCATCGTCACCGGATCCATCACCGTCATCGCTTCCTCTGCCGTGTAGCGAACGCCCTGCCGCCCGTTGCGCTCGGTGCGCTCGCCGATGGACAGCGCCGCCCACTCATCGTGTTTGGCGCAGATCGCCGCGGGCCCGTAGGTTTCAGTGAGGCCATAGACGTGGGTGATGTCGAAGCCGATCCGTTCCATGCCCTCGATCGTCGCGGCCGGAGGTGCTGCAGCGGCGACCAGCGCCGACACCTTGTGCGTGATGCCCCGTTTCATCTCCTCCGGCGCGTTGATCAGCAGCGAATGGACGATCGGTGCACCGCAGTAGTGCGTGACGCGATGGTCGCGGATGGCGTCGAAGATCGCCTTCGCCTCGACACGGCGCAGGCAGACATTGACGCCGGCGTTGGCGGCCATTGTCCATGCGAAGCACCAGCCATTGCAATGGAACAGCGGCAGCGTCCACAGGTACACGCTGTGGCGCGGCATGCCCCAGTCGATGATGTTGGACAGCGCGTTCAGGTACGCGCCGCGATGGTGGTAGACGACACCCTTGGGATTGCCTGTCGTGCCCGACGTGTAATTGAGCGAAATCGCCTGCCACTCGTCGGCCGGAGGCTGCCACTCGAAATCCGGGTCGCCCTCGGCGAGCAGCGCCTCGTAGTCGATCTCGCCCAGCAGTTCGCCGCCCGGCCCCTCCAGGTCGGCGATATCGATCAACCAGGGCCGCCGTTTCAATCGCGACAGCGCGTCGCGGATCGTCGGCGCGAATTCGGTATCGGTCAGCAGCACCTTCGCCTCGCCGTGCTCGAGCATGAACGCGATTGCCTGCGCATCGAGCCGGGTATTCAGCGCGTTGAGAACCGCTCCTGTCATCGGCACACCGAAATTCGCCTCGATCATTTCGGGGGTGTTGGCGAGCATGACCGCCACCGTGTCGCCGCTGCGAACGCCGCGCCGGACCAGCGCCGACGCGAGGCGGCGCGAACGATCGTAGGTCTGCCGCCACGTGTAGCGGCGACTGCCATGGATCACCGACGTACGTTGCGGCCAGGTGTAGGCGGTACGCGACAAGAACGACACCGGCGTCAACATCGCGTAGTTGGCTTCGTTTCGATCGAGATCCTGCGTATAGGCGTTCATGTCGACTCCTTGCCCTGAACTACGCTGCGTTGTCTCGCGCATCGTAGCAAATCGAAGTTGCAGCTTGCCGGTGCCTGCCGATTTGGTTAGGCTTGCTGCAAATCCCGCATTTGATGAAAGCGCCGAACCCATGGGTCATCGCCTGTCCAAGATCGTCACGCGTACCGGAGACTCCGGCACCACCGGCCTGGGCGACGGCTCGCGGGTTGCCAAGGATTCGCCGCGAATCGTCGCCATCGGCAACGTCGACGAGTTGAACTCGACGATCGGCCTGCTGCTCACCGAAGCGCTGCCGGACGCGGTCGTGACCTGCCTGACTACCGTGCAGCACGATCTATTCGACCTGGGCGGCGAGTTGTCGATTCCCGGCCACCACGCGATCACCGATGCGCATATCGCCGGACTCGAAGCCGAAGTCGAGCGCTTCAACGTCGATCTGCCGCGGCTCAAGGAATTCGTCCTGCCGGGCGGCACGCGTGCAGCGGCGCTGGCGCACGTCGCACGCACCGTCTGCCGCCGTGCCGAGCGCTCACTCGTATCTGCGGCATCGTCCGACACCATCGGCGAACTTGTGCGCGTCTATGTCAACCGGCTGTCGGACCTGCTGTTCGTGATCGCACGCGCGTTGAACCGGGCGGGGGACCGCCCAGACGTGCTCTGGCGCAGAGACCGCGGCTGATCGGTGCCCGGACCGGTCACCTCCGACAGGAGCGCGCAGCTGTCGGCATTGCTGGCGCGCATCGCGCTTGGCGACCAGGCGGCGTTCGGGGAGTTCTACGCCGTCACATCGCCGCATCTGTATGGTGTCGCGCTGCGCATCCTGAGGAGTTTTGCCGCCGCTGAGGAAATCCTGCAGGAGGCATACGTCAACATCTGGCATCACGCGGGAGCCTACGAGGTCGCGAAAAGCCAGCCGCTGACCTGGCTCACGTCGATCGTACGCAATCGCTGTCTCGATACGCTGCGGCGGCGGGAGCTCGTTGCGCTAATCGCGCCTCCCGATGACGACGACGCACCGTCCTACGAGCCCCCACCCGATGCCATGACCGCTGCCGAGATGCTGCTGGCCGGTGCAGACGCGCAGTCGGCGCGCGACTGCGTCGAGGCGCTCGACGCCGGCACCAGGCAGGCCGTTGCGCTCGCTTTGTATCAGGGCTTGACGCACGCCGAGCTGGCCGCGCAATTGCGCGAGCCGCTGGGCACGGTCAAGTCGAAAGTGCGGCGTGGTCTTGCAAAGCTCAAGCATTGTCTCGACCATGCCAGCTGCACGCGGAACCGATGAACCTGTCGCGCCCTGACCGGTTGCACCGGCTCGATGCGCTTGCCGCAGCCTACGCGCTCGGGACGCTGCCGGCACGCGCACGGCTGCGCCTGGCACGCGTCGCGCAGACCGATATCGTCGTCGCCGCGACCATTCGCGAATGGGAGCAGCGGCTGTCGCCGCTGTCGGAAGCCGGGCCGCCGATCGTGCCACCGCCACAGCTGTGGCGCCTCATCGCGCTGCGGCTGGGGCTCGCACCCGAGCGGCCGCACACCCGGGTGCCGTGGTGGAAGCTGCTTGCGTTCTGGCGCGTGCTGGCGCTCGTCGCCTTTATCGCCGTTCTGGCGCTGGCCGTGGTGTTGCTGTCACCACGAAGGGACGTCACCGGCCCGCCGATCGTCGTCGTGATGTCGGGGGCCGACGCCAGGCCCGCGCTGATTGCGACGCTGACCCGCGGCGGCCGCATCATGACGGTCAAGGTCGTCGACGCGGCGCCGGTGCCTGCGGACAAATCGCTGGAGCTGTGGATGCTGCCTGAAGACGCGCCACCGCGGTCGCTCGGCGTGATTCCGGCCGTCGGTGTCGGTCGCATCGGCCTGCCGGTGCCGCCGGAGTTTGCGTTTGCCCGAGTCCCGACGCTGGTCGTGAGCCTCGAGCAGGCCGGCGGTTCGCCTACCGGAGCGCCGCAGGGTCCGGTGCTCTACTCGGGCAAGGTCGAGCGCTTCTACTGATCGGACGCTACAGCAGCGCCGGGGTTCGGCTTCACGCGGCCGCGCGAACGGTCGATTCAGCGCCTTTTCAGCCGATAGCCGCCGGACTGGTCTTCCACCTCCCAGCCGGTGGCCGCCAGCTCCGCGCGCAGCCGGTCGGCCTCCGCCCACTGCTTCGCACCGCGGGCGGCGGCGCGCGCGTCGGCCAGCGCCTGGACTTCAGGCGGGACGGCGTCCTGCCGCGGCGACCAGTCCGCAAGGCCCAGTCCGAGGACTTCGTCGAACCGCAACAGCGTCGCGCGCTTGACCGCGGACGGCGCTTCGCCGCGCAGCACCTCCCACGCCACGGCGAGCGCGCGCGGCACGTTGAGATCGTCGTTCACCTGGTCGGTAAAGCGCTCGATGTACGCGGCATCGGGTGGTACCTGCGCCGCCTCTTCGAGCGCGTGCACGCCACGGCGCATGCGGTCGAGCGCGGTCACCGCCGCGTCCATCGCCTCCCACGAAAAGCTCATCTGCGTCCGATAGTGCGCGGTCAGGCACAGGTAGCGATAGACCAGCGGGTCGTAGCCACGGTCGATCAGCGACTGCACGCGTAGGAACTCGCCGGCCGACTTTGCCATCTTCGCATCGTCGAGCAGCAGGAAGTAGCCGTGCATCCAGAAGTTCGCGAGCCGCGTTCCCACTCGCGCCTCGGTTTGCGCGATCTCGTTGGTGTGGTGAACCGGAATGTGGTCCTCGCCGCCGCAGTGAATGTCGAAATAATCGCCCAGGTACTTCTGCGCCATCGCCGAGCACTCGATGTGCCAGCCCGGAAAGCCGCGGCCCCAGGGACTGTCCCATTCCATCTGCCGGCGCTCGCCGGGCGGCGAGAATTTCCATAATGCGAAATCTGTCGGCGACCGCTTTTCGCCCTGTTCGATGCGCTTGCCGGCCTCGAGTCCGCGGATGTCGAGTCGCGCGAGGTGGCCGTAGTCCGGCTGTTTCGCGGTGTCGAAATAGACGCCATCGCTGGTCACGTACGCGAAGCCATTGCGCTCGATGTCGGCGATGAACGCGATCTGCTCGGCGATGTGGTCGGTCGCGCGGCAGAGGATGTCCGCATCCTCGATGTTGAGCCGGGCCAGGTTCTCGACAAAATCGTCAGTGTAGAGCTGCGCGATCTCCCAGGCCGTCTTGCCGGTGCGCCGCGCTCCCTTCTCCATCTTGTCCTCACCGGTGTCGGCGTCCGACGTCAGATGGCCGACGTCGGTGATGTTCATCACGTGCATGACCGTATATCCGTTCCAGCGCAGCACGCGCTTCAACACGTCCTCGAACAGAAAGGTGCGGAAATTGCCGATGTGCTGGTAGTCGTAGACGGTCGGCCCGCAGGTGTAGAGCCGCACCGGGCCGGCCGGCGAGAGTGGCTCGAAGCGCCGCTGCGTGCGCGTGTAGTTGTCGTAGAGGGTGAGTGCTGCGGTCATCGGTGCATCCGTGGATCATCATGAAAAAAGCCGCCGGAGTGGCCAGCGGCTTTTCGAGCGATCGATTGCGACCGTCAGGCCCGCGAACGCGGACGCCGCCTTGGCGCGACGGACCGGCAACAGGACAGTAAACGCGCGGTGGTGGTCGACATGCGGTCGATGTTATGCGCAAACCGGTGCTTCGCGCAAGGCGCGACGCGGCTCGCGCGTCGGCCGGAAGAAACGCCGCAGGCGTCGCGGTAGAATGCACGACGCTCCGCCGCGCCACCTCCAGACCCGCCGAAACCGATGCTCGCCTCCCTTCCCCACCGCACCTGGTGGCTGCTTGCGCTCGTCGTTGCGCTCGCGTGGTTCGGCAGCCTCGACGTCCGGCGACTGCAGCATCCGGACGAGGGCCGTTACGGCGAGATCGCCCGGGAAATGGCGGCTGGCGGCGACTGGGTGACGCCGCGGTTGAACGATCTCAAGTATTTCGAGAAGCCGCCGCTGCAGTATTGGGTGGGTGCCGCCGTATTCAACGCTTTCGGTGTCAACGAATGGACGGCACGGCTGCCGTCGGCGGTCGCCGGATTTCTCGCGGTGATCGCGGTCGGCTTCACGGCGGCGCGACTGGCAGGACCCGACGCCGGAGCCTACGCTGCGCTGGTGCTCGCCGGCAGCGTATGGCACCTGGGCATGTCGCAATTGCTGACGCTCGACTCGCTGCTGTCGCTGGGGCTCGCCGCCGCATTGTGCGCATTCCTGCTCGCGCAGCGGCCGGCGCTGTCCGCCGCGGCGCAGCGCAACTGGATGCTCGCCGCGTACATCGCCGCGGCCGCCGCAACGCTGACCAAGGGCCTGGTCGCGCTGGCGATTCCGGGCGCGACGCTCATCCTGTACACGCTGGTTACGCGCGACACCGGACCGTGGCGGCGGCTGCACGCGGTCGCCGGCACGCTCGTCTACCTGGCGCTGACAGCGCCCTGGTTCATCCTGGTGTCGCGCGCGAACCCGGAATTTGCGCAGTTCTTTTTCGTGCACGAGCACTACCAGCGCTTCCTTACCGAAGCGCACAACCGCAGCGGCGAGTGGTACTACTTCGTGCGCTGGTTTGTTCTCGGCATCATGCCCTGGCTGCTGATCTGGGCGTGGACGTTGCCGCGCAGCTGGCGCGATGCCGAGGTCGCCGCCAACGGCTTCGCATGGGAACGCTTCTGCGTCGTGTGGGCTGCCTTCGTGTTCGTGTTCTTCAGTCTGTCGGGTTCGAAGCTGCCGTCGTACATCCTGCCGCTGTTCCCGGCGCTGGCGCTGGTGCTCGGATACGAGTTGACCCGCCTGTCACCGCGCGTGCTGGCGTGGATCGCCTTGCCGCTGGCAGTCGGCGCGCCCTCGCTGCTGGTGGCGAAACTGCTTGGTTACGAGCAATTGGTGGCCTCGTTGGCCAGCCCCGTCACGCCCGCATCGGTCTACATGGACTTCGGCGCGTGGCTGAACGCGACGCTGGCGAGCTTCGCGGCCGGCGGCATCGCGGCGTTCGCGCTGTTTCGCAACGGCTCGGCTGCAGCGAAGACCTGGGGTATCGCTGCGCTCTCGCTGTCGGCGCTCATCGGCATGCAGCTGGCGCTGGTCGGCTACGACGCGTTCGCGCGGGTCCGCTCCGCCTGGTACATCCTGCAGGACGCAAAGACCGCCGACGCGCGGGTGCTCGATCCGGCGCTACCGGTCTTTCAGGTCGGCAGCTACGACCAGACGCTGCCGTTTTATCTCGGACGTCCGACGCCGCTGGTCGACTACCGCGACGAGATGGGACTGGGTCTCGACGCCGAACCGCAAAAGGGGCACACGCTGGCAGCGTGGATCGACGTCTGGAATGCTGCGCCACAGGCCTTCGCGCTGATGTCGCCCGCGATGGCGGACGAGCTCGCCGCGCGCGGGGTGGACTTGCGCATCCTGGCGAGGGATCCGCGCCGCGTGTTCGTCGCGCGGCGGGCGACGACGCGGCGCACGCCATGACCGGATCCGCCTTCGCCTTCATCATCACCGGCGTGATGCTCAATGCCTGCGCGCAGCTGTTGCTGAAGGCGGGCACCAACGTCCTCGGTGTCATCACGCTGACCCGCAGCAACTGGTTCGAGACGTTCTGGCGCATGGGAACGCAGGGCTATTTCGTCGTCGGAGTCGCCTGTTACGTGGTGAGCCTCGTCGTCTGGATCATGGGCCTGTCGCGGGTGCCGGTGTCGATCGCCTACCCGATGCTGTCGCTGGGCTACGTGATCAATGCGGTGGCCGCACATTATCTGTTCGGCGAAGCGGTCACGGCGACGCGCTGGATCGGCATCGGCTTCATCGTGCTCGGCGTCTGGCTGGTTGCGCGGAGCTAAGATCATGCGCGCACCCGACGCCGCCGCAACATGAGCGCGCCACCGTATCTGCCCTTCGCGCGGCCGACGCTCGATGACGCCACAGCGGCCGACGTCGCTGCGGTCCTGCGTTCCGGCTGGATCACCAGCGGTCCGAAGGTGAAGGCCTTCGAAGCGGCGCTGTCGGCGACCGTGGGGGGCCGCCCGGTGCGCGTCGTCTCGTCGGCCACCGCCGCGCTGGAAATCGCGCTGCAATTGGCCGGTGTACGCTCAGGCGACGAGGTGATCACGCCGGCGATGACCTTCTTCGCCGCGCCGAACATGATCGTGCGCTCCGGCGCCACACCGATATTCGTCGACGTCGAGGCGACGACCCGCAATCTCGATCTTGCGGCGACCGCGCAGCGCATCGGTCCGCGCACCCGGGCGATCATGCCGACGCATTTCGGCGGCCTGCCGTGCGACATGGACGCGCTCTACGAACTGGCGAGGCAGCACGGGCTGCGCGTGATCGAGGACGCCGCACTCGCGATCGGCTCGTCGTGGAAAGGCGAGCCGATCGGCAGCTTCGGCGACCTATGCGTCTTCAGCTTCCATCCGAACAAGAACCTCACCAGCATCGAAGGTGGCGCGCGGGTCGTCAACGACGCGCGCGAGGCGGCGGAAGTCGAAACGCTGCGCTTTCACGGCATCGCGCGACTGCCCGACGGCACGCGCGATGTCACGGTGGCCGGCGGCAAGTTCAACCTGCCCGACGTCAACGCAGTGGTCGGGCTGCGCCAGCTTGCCCGGCTTCCGGAATTCAACGCCCGTCGCCGCGCGCTGGCCGCACGGTACAGCGCGCGGCTGCGGACCGACCCTCCATTGGAACTTCCGCATCCTGGATATGCGGGAGAAGAGGCCGGCCACAGCTGGAACCTCTACGCACCGCTGCTGCCGTTGCCCGAGCTTGCGATCTCCCGCCGCGATTTTCGCGCCGCGTTCGAGCAGCGCGGCATCGGCACCGGCATGTCCTACGAGGCCGCGCATCTGACGTCCGCGTATCGGCGCTTCGGCTATCATCGCGGCGACCTGCCGAACACCGAGCGGATCGCCGATTCGACCGTGACGCTGCCGCTGTTTCCGACCATGACTGACGCCGACGTCGACCGCGTGTGCGCCGCCTGCACCGAAGTGCTGGCCGCGCATCGCCGATGACCGGCGGCGCATCGATGAGTATCCCGCGGCTCTCCGTCGTCGTCCCCGTCTACAACGAGGAAGCGGGCCTGCCCGCGCTCTTCCTGCGCCTGTATCCGGCGCTCGACGCGCTGGCGACGCCCTACGAGGTGATCTTCGTCGACGATGGCAGCCGCGACCGTTCGGCGGCACTGCTGAAAGACCAGTTTCTCGCGCGCCCCGACGTCACCCGGGTCGTGCTGTTCAACGCCAACTACGGCCAGCACACGGCGATCATCGCGGGTTTCGAGCGCGTGCGCGGCGAACGGGTGGTCACGCTCGACGCCGATCTGCAGAATCCGCCGGAGGAGATCGCGCGCCTGCTCACGCAGATGGACGCCGGCCACGACTACGTCGGCGGGGTACGCCGCACGCGCGCGGATGTCTGGTGGCGGCGCCTGGCTTCGCGCGCGATGAACCGGCTGCGCGAGCGAATCACACGGATCAGGATGACCGACCAGGGCTGCATGCTGCGCGCCTACAGCCGCGACATCGTCGACGCGGTCGCGGCGAGCCGCGAGGTAAGCACGTATATCCCGGCGCTCGCCTACACCTTCGCGCACAACCCCACCGAGGTCGAGGTCGCGCACGAGGAGCGCGCGGCCGGCGAATCGAAGTACTCGCTCTACCGGCTGATCCGGCTCAACTTCGACCTCGTCACCGGCTTTTCGCTGGTGCCGTTGCAGGCCTTCTCGCTGATCGGCATGCTCGTCGCGGCGGGAAGCGTGCTGCTCTACGCGATCGTCGCCGTGCAGCGCGTGCTCGCCGGAGACTACATCGGTGGCCTGAAGGCGCTGTGGGACCGCGACATCCTGCAGTTCTTCCTGATCGGTGTCGTGCTCTTCGGCGTCGGGCTGGTCGGCGAATACGTCGGACGCATCTACCAGCAGGTGCGCGACCGGCCGCGCTACGTGGTCCGCGCGGTGCTCGAGCGCGACGCCACCACGGTGGAGATCGCAGCGGACGCGATGAACGCAAAGCCGGAATGACCACTGCCGTCGTCTTTGCCTATCACAACGTCGGCGCCCGTTGCCTGCGTGTGCTGCTCGCGCATGGCGTGGAAGTGCCGCTGGTGGTGACGCACGACGACGATCCCGCGGAGTCGATCTGGTTCGAACGGGTCGCCGACGTCGCTGCCGACTACGGACTGCCGTCGATCGCGCCAGCCGACGCCAACGAACCGGCGATTGTCGCCCGCATCGAAGCACACGCACCCGATTTCCTGTTCGGTTTCTACTACCGGCGAATGCTGCGCGCGCCGCTGCTCGCGCTGCCCTCGCGCGGCGCACTCAACGTGCATGGCTCGCTGTTGCCCAGGTATCGGGGACGCGCACCGGTGAACTGGGCGGTGTTGAACGGCGAGCGGGAGACGGGCGCGACGCTGCATTACATGGTCGCAAAGCCCGACGCCGGCGACATGGTGGCGCAGGTCGCGGTGCCGATCCTGCCCGACGATACCGCGCGCGAGGTTTTCGACAAGGTCACCGTCGCCGCCGAGATGACGCTCGACAGCGCGTTACCCAGGCTTCTGGCCGGCACGGCGCCGCGCATCGCGCTCGATCTCGCCGCGGGCTCGTACTACGGAGGACGCAGGCCCGAGGATGGTCGTATCGACTGGTCGTGCGACGCGGTGAGCATCCACAACCTGGTGCGCGCGGTAGCACCCCCCTACCCCGGGGCGATCACCCGAGTCGCCGGACGGCAGGCGCGAATCCTGCGCACCCGCGTGATCGACGCCACCGGCCCGGCCCGTGCTCCCACGCTGCGCGTCGAGCGCGGCCGCTTTGTCGTGCACTGCGGCGGCGGTGGCTCGCTTGCGGTCCTCGAGCTGGAACTCGACGGCAGGATCGTCCTGCCCGAAGCCTTCGCCGCCATGCCGGCGGACATCGCATTGTAGGTCCGGTGTTTCGCCTGGCGCGCGCGACTTTTGTGAGTCCGGCTTCGGCCGGACGCTCTGCAGAATCGCCATAACCGTCAGGCTGAAGCCTGGCCTGCAGCGATCGTGGAGTCCGCACGGTAGAATCCTCAGGCCCTCGCTTCCGACCCTTTCATGAAACGCGTACTCATCCTCGGCGTCAACGGCTTCATCGGCCACCATCTGTCGCAGGCGATTGTCGCCTCGACCGACTGGGAAATCCACGGCATGGACATGCAGGCCGACCGCATCGGCGATCTGCTGTCCGAGCCGCGGTTTCATTTCTTCGAAGGCGACATCACGATCAATCGCGAGTGGATCGAATACCACGTCAAGAAATGCGACGTCGTGCTGCCACTGGTCGCGATCGCCACGCCGGCGACCTACGTGCGCGAGCCGCTGCGCGTCTTCGAGCTCGACTTCGAGGCGAACCTGCCGATCGTCCGCGCCTGCGTGCGCTACGGCAAGCGCATCGTCTTTCCGTCGACCTCCGAGGTCTACGGCATGTCGCGCGATGCCGAGTTCGACCCGGAGGCGTCTGAGCTCGTGCTGGGGCCGATCAACAAGCCGCGCTGGATCTACGCCTGCGCCAAGCAGCTGATGGACCGCGTCATCCATGCCTATGGCCAGCAGGAAGGGCTCGACTACACGCTGTTCCGGCCCTTCAACTGGATCGGCGCCGGGCTCGATTCAATCAACACTCCGAAGGAAGGCAGCTCGCGCGTGGTCACGCAGTTCCTCGGCCACATCGTGCGCGGCGAAGCGATCAAGCTGGTCGACGGTGGTACGCAAAAGCGTGCCTTCACCTACATCGATGACGGCATCGCCGCGCTGCTCAAGATCATCGACAACCGCAACGGCATCGCCTCCGGCAAGATCTACAACATCGGCAACCCGGCGAACAACTGGTCGGTGCGCGAGCTCGCGACCAAGATGCTGGAACTCGCCGCGCGCTATCCGGAGTACGCCGACAACGCCGCACGCGTGACGCTGGTCGAGACCACCGCCGCAGACTACTACGGCCTCGGATACCAGGATGTTCGCAACCGGGTCCCGAAGATCACCAACACCTGTGCAGACCTCGACTGGAAGCCCGAGGTGACGATGGAGGATGCTTTGGTCCGCATCTTCGACGCCTATCGCGGACAGGTGGCCGAGGCGCGGCGCTTGGTCGACTGATCTCGACACCCTTGCACCTGGCGCTGAAAATCGACGTCGACACGCTGCGCGGCACGCGCGAAGGCGTGCCGACGCTCGTCGAACTGCTGCGCAGGCATGACCTCCGCGCGACCTTCCTGTTCTCGCTCGGTCCCGATCACACGGGCCGCGCGATCAAGCGGGTGTTTCGCCCGGGCTTCATCGGCAAGGTGCGGCGCACGTCGGTGGTCAGGCACTACGGCGTGCGGACGCTGCTCTACGGAACGCTGCTGCCGGGCCCCGATATCGGCCGCCGAGCGGCGGACGTCATGCGCGCCGTTCGCGACGCCGGCCACGAGACCGGTATCCATTGCTGGGACCACATCCGCTGGCAGGATGGCGTGGCGCGCGCCGACGAGCGCTGGACCTACGAGGAGATGCGGCTGGCCTGCGATCGCTACACCGATATTTTCGGGGAAGCGCCGCGCACGCACGGCGCCGCCGGCTGGCAGATGAACCGGCATGCGTTGCGCCTGACGCCGCGCCTGGGCTTCGACTACTGCTCCGACGGGCGCGGCACGCATCCCTACCTGCCGATATGGAACGCAGAGCCGATTCGCTGCCCGCAGTTTCCGACGACGCTGCCCACGCTCGACGAACTGGTCGGTACCGGCGACGTCACCGAGGACAACGTCGCCGCACATCTGCTCGAGCGCACGTCGAAGCCTTTGCTGCCGCAGGTCTACACGCTGCACGCCGAGCTCGAAGGCATGCGTCTGGCGCCGGTCTTCGAACAGCTGCTGCTCGGCTGGAAGGCGCAGGGTTGGACGCTCGGGGCGATGCGCACGCTCTTCGATGCGCTCGAGCCGATGGCGCTGCCACGCTGCACGACCGGCCCGGGCACCGTACCCGGGCGCACGGGGACCGTGCTCGTCCAGGGGCCGGAGTTCCTCGCCGACGTCGATCGCGCGCGCGCGGCCTGAACACCGACGACCGCGACCGACGCGGGACGCATGTCCCCTTTCCACCACAATATCTTCTGCCGATTCGAGGTTGCGACCACAACCCCTTGTGCCCGCGTCCAGAACAGGTAGTATTTTCGGCAAAGGCCGTGTGCCGCGGCCGTCCTGACCCCGGGGACCCATGGTCGAACGCAAGCTGCGCCCTGCACCATCCACGCTGCACCTTCTTCCTTCGCGCAAACCCTCCAAGACCGGCAGCGCGGCCGCGACGAAACTCTTCGTCCTCGACACCAACGTCCTGATGCACGATCCGACGAGCCTGTTCCGGTTCGAGGAGCACGACATCTACCTGCCGATCCTGACGCTCGAGGAGCTCGACAGCAACAAGAAGGGAATGACCGAAGTCGCCCGCAACGCGCGACAGGTGAGCCGCTTCCTCGACGACCTGGTGACGGCACACGGAGAGACCGGCGACAGCATCGCGCTGGGCATTCCGCTGGACACGAAGTCGAGCGGTGCTGCGACCGGCAGACTGTTCCTGCAGACCGAGAACATCGCGACGGTGCTCCCGCCTTCGCTCGCCGGCGGCAAGGCGGACAACCAGATCATCGCCGTCGTCATGCACCTCGCCCGGCAGCAGCCGAAGCGCAACGTGATCCTGGTGTCGAAGGACATCAACATGCGGATCAAGGCGCGCGCGCTCGGCATGGCCGCCGAGGACTATTTCAACGACAAGGTGCTCGAAGACACCGACCTCCTGTATTCGGGGACCCGCGAACTGCCGGTGGACTTCTGGGACAAGCACGGCAAGAACATGGAGTCTTGGCAGCAGGGCGGCCACACCTATTACCGGCTGGCGGGTCCGCTGATCCCGTCGCTGCTGCAGAACGAATTCGTCTACCAGGAGAAGAAGGACGAGACTCCGTTCTACGCGGTCGTCAAGGAGATCGAGGGCAAGACGGCGCTGTTATCGACGCTGAAGGACTACACGCACCAGAAGAACAACGTTTGGGGCATCACCGCGCGCAACCGCGAACAGAACTTCGCGCTCAACCTGCTGATGAATCCGGAGATCGACTTCGTGACGCTGCTCGGGCAGGCGGGCACCGGCAAGACGCTGCTGACGCTGGCCGCCGGCCTCATGCTGACGCTCGAATTCAAGGTCTACACCGAGATCATCATGACCCGCGTGACGGTCCCCGTCGGCGAGGACATCGGGTTCCTGCCGGGTACCGAGGAGGAGAAGATGAACCCGTGGATGGGTGCGCTCGAGGACAATCTCGACGTGCTCAACAAGACCGACGACGAGGCAGGAGAATGGGGACGCGCGGCGACGCGCGACCTGATCCGGTCACGGATCAAGGTCAAAAGCCTGAACTTCATGCGCGGCCGCACGTTCATCAACAAGTTCCTGATCATCGACGAGGCGCAGAACCTGACGCCGAAGCAGATGAAGACACTGATCACGCGTGCGGGTCCGGGCACCAAGGTCGTCTGCCTCGGCAACATCGCGCAGATCGACACGCCCTATCTGACCGAAGGCAGTTCGGGACTCACCTACGTCGTCGACCGCTTCAAGGGCTGGTCGCACTCCGGTCATGTCACGCTGCAGCGAGGCGAGCGCTCACGGCTCGCCGACCACGCTGCGGAAGTACTGTAGCCGACGCGACAACCGCGGGTGCCCGCGCGATGCGGTGCGGTCAGGGTCACGCGTATTCGCACAACATGTCCGCGAGCGTGACCGGCAACGGCAGCTGCCGCAGTTCGCCGATGACTTCGGTCAGCCGGGCGGGTGAGCCAACGATGCGCGGCGGCTCGCCTTCGCGGACGAATTGCGGATTGACGCGAACCTCGATCCGGTGTCCGGTCGCGGCTTCCAGCATCGACAGCAGCGAGCGCAGCGAAGTCGCGGCGCCGGAGCACAGGTTGAACGTGCCGCCGATCGCCGCCGGCGCGTCGAGCAGCCGCCGGTAGACGTCGACGACGGTGCGCACGTCGAGGAAATCACGCTCGATGTCGACGTTGCCGAGCTCGATGAATGGCGCGCGCTGCGCGAAATGGCGGACGAGCTTGGGTACCAGGTAAGGCTCGCGCTGGCCCGGCCCCGTGTAGTTGAAGGGGCGCACGACGACGATCGGCAGCGTGTCGGCAAAAAGACGTGCCAGGTGCTCCATCGCCAGTTTGCTGACTGCATAGTGCGTCGATGGCACCAGCGGCGCCGATTCGTCCAGCGCCGAGGCGGCGGCCCGGCCGTAGACGGTGCCGGTGCTCGGCAGCAGGATCCCGTTGCGTCCTAGTCCCGACCTCGCGAGCGCTTCGAGCAGCGTCAGCGTCCCCACGACGTTGACGCGGTATATGGCCTCCGCCTGCGCATGTCCGGGAAAGGCAATCGCCGCCAGGTGTACGACCCGGCTCGGCGCAGCCTCGCGAATCGCCGCCGCCATCGCTGACGCATCGAGCAGATCCGCGTGCAGCACCTGCGCGTTGCCGTCGATGGCGTCTCCTGCGTGCTCGGTCAGCCCGAAGACACGATAGCCATGCTCGTGCAGATGGGCACACAGGTGCCGCCCGGTGAAGCCACCGGCACCGGTGACCAGGACGCGCTCAGAAGGAGACACCACGATCGACACGCGCCAAGTCGGCTTCGACCATCGCGCGGCACAGCGTGTCGAGCGGGGTCACGGCACGCCAGCCCAATTCGCTGGCGGCCTTTTGCGGATTGCCGAGCAGCAGGTCCACTTCGGCCGGACGATGGAACGCCGGATTGACGCGTACGCGCACGATTCCGCTGGTTGCATCGACGCCGACCTCGTTGATTCCGCTGTCGCGCCACTCGATCGAGACGCCTATCACCGCGAACGCAAGTTCGACGAAGTGACGCACCGTATGCGTCTTCCCGGTCGCGAGCACGAAGGTGTCGGGCTCGCCATGCTGCAGGATTCGCCACATGCCGTCGACGTACTCGCGCGCGTAGCCCCAGTCGCGCTGCGCGTCGAGGTTTCCGAGCTCGAGCGTGGGCAACTGGCCGCGGGCGATGCGCGCGACCGCATCGGTGATCTTGCGCGTGACGAATTCGCGGCCGCGCAGCGGGGACTCGTGGTTGAAGAGGATACCGCTGGCCCCGAAGATCCCGTGCGATTCGCGGTAGTTCACCGTCATCCAGTGCGCGTAGAGCTTGGCCGCACCGTAGGGGCTGCGCGGATAGAACGCGGTGGTCTCGTCCTGCGGCATCGCCTGCACGCGGCCGAACATCTCCGAGGTGCTCGCCTGGTAGAAGCGGATCGTCGGATCGAGGATGCGGATCGCCTCCAGCAGGTTGACGGCGCCGATGCCGGTGGTAACGGCGGTGTTGACCGGCTGGTCGAAAGATACGGCGACGAAGCTTTGCGCAGCGAGGTTGTAGACCTCATGCGGCTGCGCTTTTTGCAGCAGGCGCACACCCGAGCCGAAGTCGGTCAGGTCGAACTCGGCGAGGTGCAGTCGCTCGTGCTGCGCGATGCCGAGTTCCTCGATGCGCCAGAAGTTGACCGAGCTGCCGCGGCGAAAGGTGCCGTAGACACGATAGCCGCGCTCCAGCAGGAATTGTGCGAGATAGGCGCCATCCTGGCCGGTAATGCCAGTGACGACGGCAGTGCGGTTGGAGGAAGAGGTCATCGTTGGCGCGTCGTCGTGGTCGTTGTCGGGTGCGCCGCCGCCGCGCACGATGGGAAGCGGAATGGCTCAGTAGCTGCCGGGTGCGGCGAAATTCTCGAAGCGCGTATGCTCGCCGAGGAAGGTCAATCGCACCGTACCGATCGGGCCGTTGCGCTGCTTGGCGACGATGATCTCGGCCGTTCCCTTGTCCGAGGTGTCCGGGTTGTAGACCTCGTCGCGGTAGATGAAGAGGATGACGTCCGCGTCCTGTTCGATGGCGCCGGACTCGCGCAGGTCCGACATCACCGGGCGCTTGTTCGGCCTCTGCTCGAGCGAGCGATTGAGCTGCGACAGCGCCATCACCGGCACCTTCAGCTCCTTCGCCAGCGATTTCATCGACCGCGAGATCTCCGATATTTCGGTCGCGCGGTTCTCGCCTTGCGATTGCGCCTGCATCAATTGCAGGTAGTCGACGATCACCAGTCCCAGCTGGCCGTACTGCTTTTGCAGCCGGCGCGCGCGCGAGCGGACTTCGATGGCGTTGAGCGACGGCGTCTCGTCGATCAGGATCGGTGCCTCGGACAGCCGGCCGAGTGCGCTCGACAGTCGTTCCCAGTCGTCGGGGCCGAGGCGGCCGGTACGCAGCTTGGTCTGGTCGAGGCGGCCGACCGATCCGATCATCCGCATCGCGAGCTGCGACGCGCCCATTTCCATCGAGAATACGACCACCGGCTTCTTCAACTCCAGCGCCACGTGCTCGCCGATATTGATGGCCAGCGAGCTCTTGCCCATCGACGGTCGTCCAGCAACGATCACGAGGTCGCCCGGCTGCAGTCCCGAGGTGATGCGGTCGAGGTCGGCATAGCCGGTGGCGATGCCGGTGACGTCGGAAGGGTCGTCGCGGTTATAGAGCGTCTCGATGCGCTCGACGACGTCGACCAGCAGGTCGCGCAGCAACGCGAAGCTGCGCTGCCCGCGCTGACCCTGCTCGGCGATGTGCAGCACCTTCGCCTCGGCCTCGTCGAGCACGCTCTTCGCATTGCGGCCCAGCGGATGGTAGGCGGCGTTGGCGATCTCTCCGGCGGTGGCGGCCAGCTGACGCAGGATCGAGCGCTCGCGCACGATATCCGCGTAGTGCCGGATGTTGGCCGACGTCGGCACGTTCTGCACCAGCGCGCCCAGGTAGGCGAGTCCGCCGACGTAATCGAGCTTCTGCACCGATGCCAGCGCCTCGGACAGCGTGACCACGTCGGCGGCCCTGCCCTCGCTGCCGAGCGTCGCGATATGCCGGTAGATCACGCGATGCGCGTCGCTGTAGAAGTCGTCCTCGGTGACGACGTCGCCGATGCGATCGGCAGCCTCGTTGTCGAGCAGCAGCCCGCCGAGGATCGACTGTTCCGCTTCCAGCGAATGGGGCGGCAGCTTCAGCGCATCGAGTTGCGGGTCGTCGGGCAGGGTCGCAGCTCTCAGATCGGCGCGCACATGATCACGCCCAGCGGCCCGTAACCTTCCGGGGTCCAGCCGCGGACCGTGATCATGTCGTCGCGCAGCGAGGTCTCGATCGTATAGCGATGATTCGGCGCGCCGCCCTGGCCGTCGTTGTAGTAACGATAGACGGCCGTCGTTTCCGCCGGGCACACGCCGTCCGCATCCGGGATCGGGATGGCGAACACCTGCTCGCTCTCGAGCATCCAGTCCGGATTGACCTTGACCTTCGCGCATTCGCCGACGAAAGGCGTGTAGAAATGCGAACTGCGCTCGCCGAAGGACGTGCTGAAGAACCGGCAGACATTGGCGCTGCCCGCGGTGTTCGGCGCATACGCCTTGAATTGGTAGCCGGTGCGCGTCCAGCCCTTGAAAACGCCGGCATCGAGCTTGGCGATTTCGTCGGCGATGCCGGTCATGAAATAGTGGTCCCATTCGGCGTGGTAGTACTCGATCACGTCGATGGTCACCGGCGGTGGCGGCGGCATCGATGTCCCGGTGCCGGTGACGAGCACCATCTGCGGACTGCCTGCGGCGTCACTGGTGATCGTGAATTCGGCGCCGCGAGTGCCGGTCGCAGCCGGGCTGAACGTGAAGCTGAACGAACAGGCAGCGGCGGGTTCCAGCCTGCCGCAGTTCGATGCGGTGATCGTGAATTCGCCCGGATTGCTGCTGCCTACGCTCGCCACCGTCACGGGCATGCCGCCGGTGTTGGCGATGGCCACGCTATTCGGCAGGCCGGTGGTGCCCACCTGCACGCTTCCCGCATCGACGGCTCCGACGATCTCCAGCCGGCCGGGTGTGGGTGCCGCGGATCCCACGCCGCTCGCGGCAATGGTCTGCGGGCTGCCGGTGCCGCTGCTGGTAACGGTGATCGTCGCGCTGCGCGCACCTGCCGCCGTCGGTGCGAAGGTCACGCCAATCGTGCAGCTGGCGCCGGCCGCGAGTGTCGTGCAGCCGGGTGCGGACACCACGAATTCCGCCGGAGCACTGCTGGCGATGCCGGAGATCGTGACCGCCGCTGAGCCGATGTTGGTGACCAGCACGCTGCTCGTCGCGCTGGTGGTCCCGACCGTCTGCGCTCCAAACACGACCGACGCGGGCAGCGACAGCTGGCCGCTCCCCGCCACGGCCGAGCCGATACCGCTGACGGCGATTGACTGCGGACTGCCGATACCGTCGCTGACGACCGTCACCGTGGAACTCCGGGTGCCGGCAGCGGCGGGTGCGAAGCTGATCGTGATCGTGCACGTGGCGCCGGGGCCGATGGTGGCGCAGGTGGTCGTCGTCGGAAATTCCGCTGGGTTGCCGCTGGTCACACCCGATACGACGACTGGGGTCGCGCTGGAGTTGGTCACCGTCACGATTTTGGGGGTACTGGTCGTCCCTACGTTCACCACCCCGAAGCTCACGGCAGGCACGATCGAAAGCTGCGCGTAGCCGGTGCCGTTGACCGACACCGATAGGCGTGCACCGGTGGTCGTGTCGACGTTGACCTTGCCCGAGAGGTAGCCTGACGCGGACGGGTGGAAAACGAGGCTCAGGCTGCACGATGCACCCTGCGGGATCGTCGCACCGCAGCTATTGGCAGTGATCCCGAAATCGGCGGTGTTGGTGAGCGACACCGCCACGCCTTCGGCATCGGCGGTACCGGAATTGGTGATCGTCACATCGGTCGACGCCGACGTGACGCCGGGGTCGGTCGTGGCGAAGCCGACCGAAGACGGAGTCGCCGAGAGCACCGCCGCCCGCGCGGGTATGACCGTCGTCTGGAAGCTCGTCCCCCCCGACGCCGTACAGGTGAAGGAAAACGATCCACCGTCGGTATTCGCCTCCTGCGGCTGCAACACGTAGTTCAGCGTATAGGGAAACGGCGTCGACGCGTAGGGCGCGCCGCCGGTGAACACCAGCGACAAATCGATCGACCCGGACGGCGTGCCGCTCAAAGCGCCCGGCGAGCTCGTCTGGCTGCCGATCAGCGCGCCGTTGATGTACATGCTGCCGTCGACCAGCGACGACGCGCTGGCGAGGCCCCACTGCAACTGGGCGCCCGAACCGAAGGTGAAGCCGGTGTTCGTGCAGGTGATCGTGCTCGGACTGCCGGATATGCGGATGTAGTAGTCTGCCGCAGCTGCGGAAACGCTGCCGATGCCCAGCAATATGGCGATCGCAAGCAAGCGCAGGCCAACTCGAATCGTGGAGGTCAGCATCGGGTTTGGTCGGGATTAAGTGGATGCAGGATGACGTGCGTCGGCACGCGCCCGGATATTCGCCGATTGTACGGTTCGTGCCCGCACTTAACAATTGCCCCCGCATCCTTGCCTTCGACCGGATCCGTCGATTGTCGGCAGTCGCGGTCGGGGCGCAGGAATGCCACGGGCCGCACCGTCGCCGGTGCGGCCCTTGATACTGTACTGCCGACCGGCCAAGAGGCGTGTATCAGACCTGCCCGGTATCGCCGACCACCGTCACGTTGATATGCGCCACCACATCGGTGTGCGGCGAGATCGTCAGCGGGAATTCGCCGATGTGCTTCAGTGGTCCATCGGGCAAGCGAACCATCGTCTTTTCGATCTCCACACCGTGGCCTTTGAGCACGGCGACGATGTCGGCGCTGGTGACCGACCCGAACAGGCGGCCGTCGACGCCCGCCTTTTGCGTGATCGCGAGTGCCAGCCCTTCGATCTTCTCGGCCAGCGCCTGCGCGGCCGCGATCTTGGCGCCCGCAGCGGCCTCGAGTTCCGAGCGTTGTTGCTCGATCAGCTTCAGGTTCTCGGGATTGGCACGCTTGGCCTTGCCCTGGGGAATCAGGTAGTTGCGCGCAAATCCGTTCTTCACCTTGACGACGTCGCCGAGATTGCCGACGTTGGTGATTTTTTCGAGCAGGATGATCTGCATGGTCGGCTCTCCCTAGTGCCGGTCGGTGAACGGCAGCAGCGCGAGGAACTGCGCGCGCTTGATCGCCGTCGACAGCTGGCGCTGGTAGCGAGCCTTGGTGCCCGTCACGCGCGCCGGCATGATCTTGCCGTTTTCCTGCACGAAGTCCTTGAGGACGTCGATATCCTTGTAGTCGATCTGCGTGACCTTTTCCGCGGTGAAGCGGCAGAACTTGCGGCGCTTGAACAGCGCGTTGCCGCGATCGCGTTTTTTCAGATCCTTCTTGCCTTTACCTTTACCTCTTCCCATCGGGCGGGGCATGATGTTCCTTTCGTTGGCAGTACTCGCGAAGTGTCAGCCTAGGTGCGTGATGTGCAGCGCGACGGTCACACCGGTCCGGTAGCGGCGCGCGAGGAATCCCTCGCAGCGCAGTTCGCCACCGACGGGCATCCGGGCAAGGCGCCTGGCCACGTCATCGAACGCCACCGCAAACACCTCGCATTCGACCTTGCGTTCGCCGCCAGCCTCGGCCTGCACCGACCGGTGGGTCAGCGTGCAGTCGATCGCCGGAATTCCGGCGGGCGTGTGGCGAAGGTCGCCGCGTTGCGTCAGCGTGGCGTCGAGCGTGAACCGGTTGCTGCCCGACACGTCGGCCGTGTTGTCCTGAGGGGTCCTGAAGCGCCTCAGGCCGCGGGTTCCGCAGCAGCCGCTGGTGCCGGCGCTTCCGCTGGTGCCGGCGCTTCCGCCGTACGGGGTGCTTCGCCTTCGCGCGCGGCGTCGCGGTGGGTCAGCGACCGCGACTTCTCATCCTTCATCATCGGCGATGGCGCGACATTCGCCTCCGTCGTCGAAACGATCAGGTGGCGCAGCACCGCGTCGTTGAACTTGAACGCGTGCTCGAGTTCGGCCAGCGTCTCCTTGTCGCACTCGATGTTCATCAGCAGGTAGTGCGCCTTGTGCACTTTCTGGATCGAGTAGGCGAGCTGGCGCCGGCCCCAGTCCTCTAGGCGATGGATCAGGCCCTTGCGGCCGGTGATCATCGTACGATACCGCTCGACCATCGCGGGCACCTGCTCGCTCTGGTCGGGGTGCACGATGAATACCACTTCGTAATGACGCATACGCAGAACACTCCTTTCGGTCGGATGAATGACGGCCGGTCGTGCGCGCCTAAGTCGCCTTAGCTCGCGCAGGATTCGACGCGCTGGGCGCCTTACCGTCGGCGGCCTCCCCGTCTGCAGCGGGTGAGGCAAGGGAATCGCGGATTATATTCGAATTCGCTTTCCCGTTCAAGGAGTTAGCGACCCAACCGCCGCCTTCGCCCGCGACCGGTGCCGGTGATAAATCGCATACAAATTCAGTGGCTTAGCGAGTTCTCGCCGTTGTTGCCGACGGCGGCGCCAGGCGTTCGCCGCCGTCGGCGGCCCGTGCCAGCGCCGCGTCACGTTCGGACTTGGGCAATGCCGCCAGCGCCTTTACGCGCGCATAGAACCGCGGCAGGTCGCCGCCTTCCTCGGCCAGCATCGCGCGAAAGGCGGGGACTTCGCCCACATACAGCGCGACCGACACCATGCTGGCGTTATTGGGTCCGCGTCCGTCGTCGCCCGCGAACCAGCGCTCGTAGCCGGCGAGCCCGGGCAGCCCGACCTTCGCTTCGTCGTAGCCGGCGCGCATCGCGGCGAACGCCGCGGCCTTCCGCTCCCGCTTGACCGGATCGGGCGCGTCGCTGGCGTAGGCGGCGGCCAGGCGCTCACGCGCATCGGCGACGAGCACCCGGAACCGGTCGCGCAGGCGCTGCGCGCGCGCGTGGTGCGCAGCCTGCTGCGCGTCGCCTTGCGCGTCGAGCCACCGCCGCACGCCGACTTCCTCGACCGCTGCGGCGAAGGACTCGTTGAACTGCGTGTCGTCCTTCACGTAGACGACCTGATGCGCGAGTTCGTGGAACACCATGCGCGCAACCTCCGACTCCGGCCAGCGCACGAAGGTCGACAGCACCGGATCGTCGAAATAGCCGAGCGTCGAGTAGGCAGGCACGCCGCCCACCCACACGTCGTCTCCCTGCGCGGCGAGGCGAGCCGCCTCGTCGCGCGCAGCGACCTCGCTGAAGTAGCCGCGGTAGCTGACGCAGCCGGCGATCGGAAAGCACCATTCGCGCGGCGTCAGCGAGAATTCCGGCGCCGCGAACACGTTCCAGACGACGTAGCGACGTTCGAGATCGGCGTAGCTTGTGTAGCTCGCGTTGTCCGGCAGCCCGAGATCGTGGCTTGCGAATGCGCGGATATGCTGCACGCGCGCCAGCCGCTGTCGCAGGGCCGGGTCCGGCGAAGCGTCGATCACCTCGCCGATCGGCTTCGCACGCGCGAGGATGTCCATCTGCCCCGATGCACCCTGCCAATAATAGTCAGCCGCTTCCATCGCGCCGCAACCTGCCAACGCCAATGCAGCACACGCGATCATGATGCGCGGCCACCCGCTCCACCGTGGGCGTCGTCGCATCAGCATCGCAGGAACCGCGTCAGGCGCGCGACCGGGCGGCCGGCCGCTTCCAGCGCAGGTGCCGCCGTCTGCACTTCCATGACGTGGAACGGTGCGATGTCGGCTACGCGCGGTGCCGTGCCAATGCGGGACTCCATCGAAAGTCTTAGCGCCGGATGCGGGGGAAAGCGCTATCGTACCGTTTGCAGCATCGACGACCCATTCCTTGGCCTAATCTGTTTCCCGCCCCGACCCCATCTCCATTCCCGTCCGGATTGCCAATCCCTTGCCATCCGATCCCTCGCAGAGCTCCAGTCTGAAGTCGACGCTCGCCGTCCTCGCGGGCGTCGCCGGCACGTTGTGCGCTCCAGCGTGGGTCGCGGCGCAGGTCTACAAATGCGCGGACGAGCGGCAGCAGGTCGTGTACCAGGATGCGCCCTGTCCTGCCGGACGCGAGCTGCGCAATCTCGTCGTCGATCCGCCGACGCTATCGGTGATCCCGCTCCGGCCGATACCGGGAACGACGTCGCGTGTGGCGACCACGACGGAACCGCGGCCGAAGCGCACGTCCGTCGCGACGCGCAATGCGCTGCAGCGTACCGGCGACCCGGCCGAGCGCCGGCACATCCGCCTCGGCATGCACGAGGGTGAAGTGATGGCGCGCATCGGCGCCCCCGACATGAAGAGTGGCGGCGGCAGTCGCCGAGTCGCGCGCTGGACCTACATGCCGGTCGCCGGCGATGCGCAAACACTGACCACCGTCGTCTTCGACTACGGCAAGGTCGTCGAGGTCGAGCGCAAGGTGGTCAAGTGATTCCGGCGCGATGAGAGCGCTCGTTCAACGTGTGCGCGAGGCGAGCGTGGCGGTCGATGGCCGGATCGCCGGTGCCATCGGACCCGGGCTCCTGGTCCTCGCCGGCGTCACTGAAGGAGACACCGCCGACGACCGCGATTGGCTCTCGCGCAAGATCGTCCAGTTGCGGATCTTCGACGATGAGGCCGGCGTCATGAACCGATGCGTCACCGAGGCGGGTGGCGGGATACTCGCGGTATCGCAGTTCACGCTCTACGCGTCGACGCGCAAGGGCAATCGCCCGTCGTACGCGGCGGCGGCACGCCCGGAGGTGGCGCGGCCCGCGTTCGACGCATTCGTCGACGCGCTGGCGGCTGCACTCGGACGTGACGTACCGACCGGCGTCTTCGGCGCGCGCATGGCAGTGCGGCTGGTCAACGACGGGCCGGTGACGATCTGGCTCGACTCGCGCGTGCGCGAGTAGCGGCGAGCTGGGCGTCGGGGTCGCTACGCCGAGGCGCCGCCGGGCTTCGCCGGCGTGTCATCCGGCTTGGCCGGAGACAGGTGCCACTTCGCCTTCGGCACGACCTTTGGATCCGGCGGATCGGCCACGTACGCCGGCGTCATGATCGCAACGTCGTATTCGTTGAACACGTCAAGGATGTTCCGGTGCAATTCGGAGTACAGCTCCGCCATCCGGTGCGGTTCCCCGCACGCGACGTTGATCTCGTAGGTGATGGCGAAGTCGCCGAGCGCCGTTTGCAGCACGAAGGGCGCCGGTACCGGCGCCAACCCCCGCATCCGGCCGGCGGCTTCGAGCAGCATCGCTTCCACCTGCCGCCACGGCGTCTCGTAGCCGATGCCGACGGTCGTGTGCAGCAGCAGGCTGGCGGCCTTTGCCAGCGTGCTGTAATTGATCACGTTGCCGTTGAGTATCTGCGAGTTGGGGATCACCACGTCCTCGTTCTTGATCGTGCGCACGTGCGTGACCTGCAGGCGCATCTCCGTGACGTCGCCGGTGACGTCGCCGATCCTCACGCGATCGCCGGTGCGGAACGCGCGCCGGTAGGTCATCATGTAGCCGGCGATGATGTTGGCCACCGCCGTCGACGAGCCGAGCGAGAACACGATGCCCGCGAACAGCGTGACGCCCTTGAAGGCCTCGGAGCCGGAGCCGGGGATGTACGGATACGCGACCACCAGCCCAAGAGCGACGATCGCGAGGCGGACGATCTTGTACGTGGGGATCGCCCATTCCCGCTCGAAGCCGGACAGTACGACGCCACCGCGCTCGACCGCGATGAAAAACGCGCGGACCATCCGCAGCGCGCCGCGGATCACGTAATAGAGGATGACCAGGAACACCAGATTGGGGATCGATTCGACGATCGAGATCCCGAGGCGGCGCAACGGATCGGCAATGTCGGCGATCAGCGTGCTCGCGACCCCCCTGGTCCACGGAAACCGGGAAAGCACGAAGACCAGCCAGAACAGGACCAAGGCGATCTCGCCGGCGATCACCAGCGCCTTGACGACTCCGAGGATGACCGCGCGTAGGCGCTCGGCGCGCAAGATCGCGAATTCCTGGATACCCACCGTCTTCACGCGCGCGTGCATCGCGCTCCCGATCCGCAACCGCAGCCACCGGGAAATCCAGTACAGCAGGACAGTGCCGATGACCAGCACCAGCGTCGCGACACCCGCGCTGGCCGCGCCGCCGACAAGATACTGCGACGTTCTCGACGCACGGTAGTCGGCGATAGCCTCGCGAACCCGGATCTCGTTGAGTTCGGCGAGCGTGTCGACCGTCAGGTGCTCGACCTCCGCATCGGGTACCGAAACGACCAGCATCCGCGTCTTCCCGGCGTAGATCGCGACATAGTCTCCCTCGCGCACCCGGCGGGTGGTCGTCGGGTCGACGGCCGGATCGGCGGCCACCGCCTTGATCCGGTCGGCGATGTTCGCCGCCCGCGTGGCGGCCGGCAAGCTCGACGCGCCGCGCACCCTGAACAGCGTCGCGCCGTCGACCTTTACGTCCGCGACGTCGACCGGTTGCTCGAGATTGACCACCTCGTCCGCCATGGACGTGGCGGACGCAAGCACGAAGAGCGAGATGACAGCGAACACCGATGCGATGCGCGGGCTGAGTCTGATGGACATGGGAAATCGGGGCCGATCGAAGGATGGCTCGGCGCAATGCCGGACGGTGGCGAATCGTCGCACGTTTTTCTACAGCCAATCCGCGCCCGCAGGCGTGGTGGAAAACGCTACGCGCACCGATCCGTATGCGTCAACGGGTCCCGCCACCGGTCCCAAAAAAACCCACTGGAGCATACCGGCAGGCGCCACTCAGCGTTCCGCCACGAAGTGCCCCGACTTACCGCCTGACTTCTCGAGCAGCCTCAACTCGCGTATGCACATGCCACGATCGACAGCCTTGCACATGTCGTAGATCGTCAGCAGTCCGGCGGCGGCGGCGGTCAGCGCTTCCATCTCGACCCCGGTCCGCCCCAGGGTCTCGGCGGTCACCTCGATGGCGACGGCCGAGCCTCGCGCGTCGACGCTAAACTCGACCGCCACATGGGTCAGCGGCAATGGATGGCACAGTGGGATCAGATCGGAGGTACGCTTCGCCGCGCCGATGGCGGCGATGCGCGCGACACCCAGCACGTCACCCTTCTTCGCTTCGCCTTTTGCAATGAGTGCGAGTGTGGCCGGCAGCATTTCGATGCGGCCGCCCGCGCGGGCGATACGTTTGCTTACATCCTTGTCCGCCACATCGACCATGTGCACCTGTCCACGGGCGTCGAAGTGGGTAAAATGAGCGTCGGGAGCCGCGTCCGCCTGCCCGGTGCCGCATCCCGGGCGCGGTTTGGCCGCGCGGGCGCGCGCAGCGGCTGCCTTTTCCTGCGTGCGCACACGTGCCACGGGCGGATTCTCCATTGAACTAAGACCAAGCGGCCGGCATCTTAGCATTCAAGGATCGCAGCCACCGAACGCAGTGAGTTCCCATACCGTCACACCGTCCCCCCGCCTTGCGCGCCGCTTTGCCGTTTTCGCGCTGGTGGTGGCGCTCGTTTGTTCGCCGGCTGCTCGGCTTCCGATGCAGGGTGTCGCGCGGGCGCAGCCGTTGCCGGACCTGGGCGACCCGGCGCAGGTCGAGCTGACACCGGCGCAGGAACGCCGGATCGGCGAGGCGACCATGCGCCAGATCCGCGCGCAGGGCGCGTACCTGCAGGATCCCGAAGTCAACGATTACCTGAACGAGCTGGGGCACCGGCTGGTCGCGGCCTCGCACGACACCCGGCAGGACTTCGAGTTCTTCGCGGTGCCGGATCCGCAGATCAACGCCTTCGCGCTGCCCGGTGGCTATATCGGTGTGCACACTGGACTCATCGTACTCGCGCAGAACGAGTCCGAACTCGCCAGCGTGCTGGCGCACGAGATTTCGCACGTCACGCAGCGGCACATGGCGCGGATGGTGGCGAGCCAGAAGGATTCGATGCTGCTGTCGCTGGCCGGACTGGCACTCGCCATCCTCGCCTCGCGCGCCGGCAGCAACGGCAGCCAGGGCGTGTCGGCAGCGATCGCCGGCAGTCAGGCGCTGCAGGCGCAGAACCAGATCAATTTCACGCGTGACAACGAGTACGAGGCCGACCGCATCGGCTTCTCGCGCCTCGTCGCCGCCGGCTTCGATCCCAACGCCGCTGCCGTATTCATGGCAAGGCTGCAGCGCGCGAACCGCTTCGTCGAGGGTACTGCGCCGTCGTACCTGCGCACGCACCCGATCACCTACGAGCGCATCGCCGAGGCGCAGACGCGTGCGCAGGGGCTGCCGTACAAGCAGGTGCCGGACTCCCTCGAGTTCCACATGGTACGCGCGCTGCTGAAGAGCTATCAGGGAGATGCGCAGGAACAGGTCAAGGTGTTCGAAGCGGCGCTGCGCGACAGGAAGTACAACAACAGAATTGCCGAACAGTATGGGCTGGTCGCAGCGCTGCTGCGGGCGCAGGACACCGGGCGCGCGAAAGCGGAACTCGCGCAGCTCGAGAAAATCGCGCCGCCGCATCCGATGGTCGAGGCCATGGCGGGCAACGTGCTAATGGGTGCCGGTGAAAACGACGCTGCGGCGAAGCGCTTTGCCGCCGCGTTGCAGCGCTATCCGAACAAGATGCAGCTCGTCTACGATTATCCGGAGGCCTTGATCAAGGACGGACGGCCCGCCGAGGCAACGGCCTTCGTCGAGGAGCAGCTGATCCGCTTTCCCGGCAATGGGCAGCTGCACAGGATCGCGGCGCGCGCCTACGCGCAGCGCAACATGCCTTTGAAAGAACACGAGCATCAGGCCGAGTTCTACGCCTGGGCCGGCAATTTGCCGCTGGCGATTGCGCAGCTCGAAATCGCCGCCAAGTCCGGCGACGGGAACTTCTACCAGGTGTCGGCCGTCGAGTCGCGGTTGCGACAGCTGCGATCCGAACAGATGGAGCTGCGGAAGACCGGGTCCGGACCGGCTGGCTGATACATCGGCCATCGACGGCCCGGCTTCGCCGCGACTCCCTTTCCCCCCGCACGACCACACAGGCCAGCGCCCTTGGCTCCGCCCTCCTCTTCGCGGCCGCGCCGCTACGCGCTGCTGCTGACCGGCCTCGTGGTCGTCGCCGGCGCCGCCTTCGGGCTGTGGAACGTCATCGGCGGCAGCGCCAGCGCGCCGGATTTCCGCTTCGCGACCGTCGAGCGCGGCAACGTCGTTTCCGTCGTCTCCGCGTCCGGAACGCTCAACGCCGTCACCACCGTGCTCGTCGGCTCGCAGATCTCCGGTCAGATCAAGGAGCTGCTGGTCGACTTCAACGCGCAGGTGAAAAAGGGACAGCTGCTGGCGCGGATCGATCCGGAGACCTACGAAATCCGCGTCCGCCAGGCCGAAGCCGATCTCGAGGCGGCGCGGACGGCGCAGGTCCAGAAGCAAAGCGATGCCGCCGCGCAGCGCTCGCAGGCGTTGCGCGCAAAGATCAGCTACGACGACGCGAAGCAAGACCTCGATCGCAAGCAATCGCTGGTCGAGAAGGGATTCATTTCAGGCGCCGAGGCCGACAAGGCGCGATTCGTCGAGCGCGGCGCCGCCGAGGCAATCCGCACGTCGGAAGCGCAGGTGAAGTCGGCCGAGGCGCAGATCGCCAATGCCGCCGCGGTCGTCAGGCAGCGCGAGGCGTCGCTGGCGGCCGCGCGCAACGACCTCGCCAAGACCGCGATTTCGGCACCGGTCGACGGCATCGTTATTTCGCGCCAGGTCGATGCCGGGCAGACGGTGGCGGCGAGCCTCAACACGCCGACGCTGTTCACCATCGCGCGGGACCTGGCCGAGATGCAGGTCGAGGTCGCGATCGACGAATCCGACATCGGCAAGATACGCGAGCGCCAGCGAGCCACGTTCACCGTCGACGCTTTCGCCGGACGCAGCTTCGACGGTCGCGTGCGGCAGATCCGCAAGTCCGCGCAAACCGTGCAGAGCGTGGTCACCTATACCGTGGTCGTGGAAACGCCGAATCCGAGCCTGCTGCTGGTGCCAGGAATGACGGCGAACGTGCGCATCATCGCCGATACCCGCGAGGGGGTGCTCAAGGTCCCCAATGCGGCGCTGCGCTGGAGGCCGCTGGGGATGACGGCCGCCAGGGACGATCCGGCACCCGCTGCCGTACGCGGCGCTTCCGGCGGCGGCGATGCACAGGCGCGCCGGCAGCGCCTCGTTGACGAACTCAAGCTCGACTCCGGCCAGCAGGCGCGGCTCGACGAGATCCTTGCCGAATCGCGCGGCAAATTTGCGGAGCTGCGCGATGTGCCCGAAGCCGATCGGCGTACGCGCGGCGAGCGTCTGCGCGCCGAAGTGCGGCAAAAGATCGGCGCCATGCTCGACGGCGACCAGAAGACGCGCTATGCGCAGATCGTGGCCGAGGAAACCGGCCGCGTTGCGGTCGGCAGCGGACGCGTGTTCGTGCCGGACTCCGCAGGCAAGCCGGTCGAGGTGCGACTGCGCCTGGGACTCACCGATGGCAACGCCACCGAGATCGTCAGCGGCGACGTCGCGGAAGGCACGCGGGTGATCGTCGGAACCGTCGCCGCGGGCGCCCCTCAATCGCCTGCGGGCGGTGCGCCACGGTTGCCGTTCTGAGCGCGGGCACGATGCCCGGACCAACGTGCAGCCGGGAACCCGCGCCCCGGGCGCAGCATTTGTGTGATCGCCTTCAGCACTCATCATGCCGCTGATCGAAACCCGCGAACTGACCAAGGTGTACACGCTGGGCGAGACCTGTGTGCACGCGTTGGCCGGCGTATCCGTCGACATCGTCGACGGAGAGTTCGTCGCGGTGATGGGGCCGTCGGGCTCGGGCAAGTCGACGTTCATGAACGTGATCGGATGTCTCGACGTCCCGACCGCCGGCAGCTACCGGCTCGCCGGCGAGGATGTCTCGGGGCTGTCCGCCGATGCGCTGGCCGCCATCCGCAACCGCCTGATCGGCTTCGTGTTCCAGCAGTTCAATCTGCTGCCGCGGACTTCGGCAGCGGAGAACGTGGAGCTGCCGCTGCTCTACAGCGGCGTGCCGGCAGCCGAGCGGCGCGCGCGCGCGCTGCGCTCGCTGGCGCAGGTGGACCTGGCCGCGCGCGCCGGGCACCACCCGGCACAACTGTCGGGCGGCCAGCAGCAGCGCGTCGCGATCGCGCGCGCACTGGTCAACGCTCCGAAACTGATTCTCGCCGACGAGCCCACCGGTGCGCTCGACTCGGTCACCAGCCTGGAAGTGATAGCGCTGCTGCAGGCGCTCAATCGCGACGGCATCACCATCATCGTCGTCACGCACGAGCAGGACATCGCGGCATTCGCCTCGCGCAGGATCGTCTTTCGCGACGGCAGGATCATGTCGGACACGCGCAATCCGCCGGCGGACGCCACGGCCGCGCTCGCCGCGCGACGCGCCGAAACCGCCGGGGCGCAGGCATGAGCTTTCTCGCCACGCTGCGCGTCGCGCTGGCGGCGCTGCGCGTCAACAAGCTGCGCTCGGCGCTGACGATGCTGGGCATCATCATCGGTGTCGGCGCCGTCATCACGATGGTCGCGGTCGGTGCCGGTGCGCAGGCGCGCGTCGAGGACCAGATCAGGAGCCTGGGCTCCAACCTGATCATCGTGCTTTCCGGCAACGTCACGCTGGGCGGGGCCCGCCAGGGAGCGGGCTCGCAGCTCACGATCACCGAGGATGACGCCTATGCACTGCAGCGCGAAGTCGGCGGTGTGCAGGTAGCCGCACCGACGCTGCGCGGCAGCGGACAGGTCGTGTTCGGCAACAGCAACTGGGCGACGCAGATCCAGGGCACGACACCCGATTTCCTCGAAGCGCGGCAATGGGACGTCGTGTCGGGGAGGCCCTTCGATCCGTCGCAGGTCGACGCCGCGGCGAAGGTCGTGCTGCTGGGGCAAACCGTCGCCAGGTCGCTGTTCGGCGAGTCCGATCCCGTCGGCGAAACCGTGCGCATCCGCCGCGTGCCGCACCAGGTCATCGGTGTCCTCGACCGCAAGGGCCAGAGCATGATCGGACAGGACCAGGACGACCTCGTGCTCATCCCCATCTCCACCGCGCGCAAGCGGGTTCTGGGCGGGCAGCAGGTGAAAAGCCGCAACGTGCAGTCGATCACGGTGCGCGCGCGCGACGGCGCCGATATGGTGACGACGGAACAGGAGATGCGTGACCTTCTGCGCCAGCGGCACAAGCTATCCGCCAACCAGGAGGACGACTTCTTCCTGCGCAATCTTTCGGAAGTACTCGCTGCGCGGGAGGCGTCATCGAAGGTGCTGGCGTGGCTGCTCGCGGCGATCGCGTCGGTGTCGCTGGTCGTCGGCGGCATCGGCATCATGAACATCATGCTGGTGTCGGTGACCGAGCGCACGCGCGAAATCGGACTGCGCATGGCCGTCGGCGCACGCGGTCGCGACATCCTCACCCAGTTCCTGGTCGAGGCGGTGACGCTGGCGCTGATCGGCGGGCTGATCGGCATCGTCATCGGCGGCGCCGCGTCGATCGCCGTGGGCCAGCTCGCCGGATGGCGCACCGAGGTCAGCCCGGCGTCGGTGCTGCTGGCGGTCGGCTTCTCCGGTGCGATCGGCGTGTTTTTCGGGTTCTATCCGGCGCGGACCGCGTCGAGGCTGGCACCGATCGACGCGCTGCGGCACGAGTAACGCGTCTGGCATTGCCCGGTCGAAACCGTTCCGGCGCGAACGGCCGGTGCTCGATGCCGGGAACCCTCGCCGAATCCGTCACCCGGACCCTGGCAGTTCTGACAGTTGGCAAGCGACCGGCGGCATCGCACAGTCGCATCACGCGACGCCGGAGCGCCGCTTCACCGCCAGGGGGTCCCCATGAAAATACTCGTCGTCGACGACCATCCGCTGATCGTGCATGCGCTGTCGCAGGTGCTTCCCCGTCTCGAACCTGGACTGGTCATCCTCGGGGCCGCGAACCGCGAGCAAACGTTCACGGTGCTGGCGCGGCATCCCGACTGCGACCTGGTGCTGCTCGACCTGTCGCTACCCGGCGCGCATGGCCTCGACCTGCTCGCCGAACTACGCCGCGGCCACCCGCGGCTGCCCATCGTCGTGCTGTCGGCGACGCACGACCGCGCAACCGTCGGTTCGGCGCTGGCCGCCGGCGCGCGCGGCTTCATCGCCAAGACCTCGGACCCGATGACGCTGCTCGACGCGGTGCGCACGGTACTCGCAGGGGGCGCGCACGTCACGCGCGACATCGCGCGCCCGCGCACGGCCATCGTCGACGAAGCTTCGATCGAGGTGCTGGGACTCACCCAACGCCAGAGCCAGGTCATGCTGCTGCTGGCGCAGGGCAAACCCAACAAGATGATCTGCCGCGACCTGCGGCTTTCGGAGGGCACGGTGAAGGTTCACGTCAGCGCCATCCTCAAGGCATTGAACGTGCATTCGCGCTCGCAGGTGATCGTCGAGCTCGCGCGACGCGGAATTACCGTCGATCATCCGCGCCTCGCAGGCTGAACTTCGGCACGGGCCCGGCGCGGACCCTCGACATGGCCACTTCGGCAACGCTGGCGCCGGCGGTGCTCGCACGTGCTCGCCGCGACCAGGTCGCGCAGCTCTACGCCGGATGGCATCGGACATCGCTGTCGATGCTGCTCGGTGCGGCGCTCTTGTGCCTGGTGCTCTGGAACCAGGTGTCGCCGTGGTGGATGGGCGGATGGCTGGCGCTGATCGTCGCCAACCAGACGTGGCGCGGCTTCCTCGTGCGCGCGTGGCAGCGTGCACGGCCCGGCCTCGCCGCAACCCGCCGCTGGGGTCGCTACTGGTCGGCCGGTTCGGCGATCGCCGGCGCATTGTGGGGGCTGGCGGCGTTGGTCATGTATCCGTCGTCGGCGCCGCACCAGGCGTTGTTGATCGTCTGCATTTTCGGCGTGGTGCTGGGCGGCTTGAACCTGACGGCAGTCTATCGCTCTTCGTTCTATGGTTTCACGCTTCCCGCGCTGGTTCCGCTGATCGTTCGCGTGGCGCTCGAGGGCGATCAGGTTCACCTGTACACGGCACTGATCATGACGGTGGTGCTGGGCTTCATCGTCGCCTTCGGCCATCAGCTGAACGACGTGCTGACCTGCTCGCTGGCGATGCGCTACGAGAACGTCGACCTGATCGAGGAACTCCGGGCCAAGTCCCGCACCGCGCATGAGGCGCGCGCGACGGCGGAAGCCGCGAACCGCAGCAAGAGCCAGCTGCTGGCCGCGGCCAGCCACGACCTGCGACAGCCGCTGCACGCGCTGGGGCTGTACGTGGCCGCGCTCGCTTCGCGCGCGACGGATGCCAAGTGGCGACCTCTGGTCGGCAGCGTGCAGCGTGCCGTCGCGGTGCTGGAGAGCCAGTTCGAGCAGCTGCTGGATCTGTCGCGGCTGGAGGCCGGTGCCGTGACGCCGGTAAAGACGCGCGTCGCCATGGCGCCGTTGTTCGCGCGCGTGGTCACCGAGTTGAAGCCGCAGGCCGAAGGCAGGGGACTCGACCTGCGCGTGGCGGCCACGAGACTTGCCGTGCATAGCGACCCGGCGATGCTCGAACGCATCGTCCGCAATCTTGCCGCCAACGCGATTCGCTACACAGACGCCGGCGGCGTGCTGCTCGGCACCCGATTGCGCGGTGCCGAGGTCGCAATCGAGGTCATCGATACCGGCATCGGCATTGCCGCCGAGCATCACGCGCAGATATTCGAAGAGTTCTACCAGGTCTGCGAGACGCGCAGCCCGCACGCGCAGCACGGAATGGGATTGGGGCTGGCGATCGTCCGGCGGCTGGCGGCCTTGCTCGGGCACCGTGTCGAGGTGGCGTCGCGTGTCGGGCGCGGCTCGCGCTTCAGCGTCATTGCGCCGCGGGCGTCGACCGGCTCGGAGCGCCGCTTGCCGCGTCGCCCGAACGCGCGCGCCATGACGTCAAGCGCGAGAACGATCACCATCCACGGTGCGCTCGTCGCCATCGTCGACGACGATCCTTCCGCGGTCGACGCCATGACCGCATTGTTCGAGACTTGGGGGGCCAGCGTGGCCGGAGGCAGCGACGCGCAGGAACTGCTGGCCGCACTCGGCCAGGTCGAGCGCTATCCGGACCTCGTCGTCGCCGACCTGCGGCTCGCGCGCGGCGAAACCGGCATCGACGTCGTGGCCAGGCTGCGCGACGAGCTCGGCGTCACGGTACCCGCGCTCCTCGTCTCCGGCGACACCGGTCCCGCCGCCCTGCGCGACGCACGCTTGGCGGGCATGCTGCTGCTCGGCAAGCCCGTCGTGCCTGCCGTCCTCCACGCCACCGCCACGGCACTGATCGCGGCAGCCTGATCGCCTGCCGTTGAGGCAATGGCACCTGCGGTGATTGCGGTACATTGTCGAACGTCGGGTCGCCGAGCGTCGATGCGCGGAACGAAGCTTGAGCACCGGACACGACCGCGCCGCCCGATAGAAAAGGCCTTGCATGCCGTCGCCCATCGAAGACTACGGATTGATCGGAAACACCCACACCGCCGCGCTGGTGGGTCGCGACGGCTCCATCGACTGGCTGTGCGCGCCCCGGTTCGATTCGGACGCGTGCATGGCGGCGCTGCTCGGCGAACCGGAGCATGGGCGCTGGCTGCTGGCGCCGGCCGACGAACCGCGCGCGGTACGCCGCGCCTACCGGCGCGACACGCTGGTGCTCGAAACCGAGTTCGAGACCTCCGGCGGCGTCGTGCGGATCATCGACTGCATGCCGGTCTGGCATGGGCGCACCGACATCGTGCGCGTCGTCGAAGGCGTATCCGGCAGCGTCGCGATGCGCATGCAACTGATCCTCCGTCCCGGCTATGGAGCCGTGACGCCGTGGGTTCGCCGCGTCGACGATGCGCTGCTCGCCACCGCGGGCCCCGACTCGCTGGAACTGCGCACGCCGGTGGCGACCGAAGGACGCGATTACACGACTGTCGCCGCGTTTACGGTGACGACCGGGCAGCGCGTGCCATTCGTCCTGACCTGGTTCGCCTCGCACCTGCCCACGCCCCTGCCGATCGATGCCGATGCCGCCATCGCCGCGACGGTACGTTACTGGCGCGACTGGTGCCGGCATTGCAGCTACGAAGGTCGCTGGGACGACGCGGTTCGCGGGTCGCTGATGATCCTCAAGGCGCTGACGTATGCACCGACCGGCGGCATCGTCGCGGCGGTGACGACCTCGCTTCCCGAGCAGATCGGCGGCGTGCGCAACTGGGACTACCGCTTCTGCTGGGTGCGTGACGCGACATTCACGCTCTACGCGCTGCTGCTCGCCGGCTATCACGACGAGGCGCGCGCGTGGCGGCGCTGGCTGCTGCGCGCGGCGGCAGGACGACCGGCCGAGTTGCAGATCCTCTACGGCTTGAGCGGCGAGCGTGAGGTCGGCGAGCGCGAGTTGCCGTGGTTGCCGGGGTACCGGGGGTCGTCGCCGGTGCGCGTCGGCAACGCGGCCGCCACGCAGTTGCAGCTCGACATCTACGGCGAATTGATGGACGCGCTGCACCTGGCGCGCAGCGCTGGAATCGATGCCGACGTCGATTCCTGGAACCTGCAGCGCACGCTGGTCACCTTCCTCGAAGCGAACTGGCAGAGTGCGGACAGCGGCATCTGGGAAATACGCGGCGCGCCGCGGCATTTCACGTACTCGAAGGTAATGGCATGGGTCGCGATGGACCGCGCCGTGAAGGCGGTCGAGAAGCATGGACTCGAAGGCCCGGTGGCGCGCTGGCGCGAAGTTCGCGAACGCATTCACGCGGAAGTCTGCGCCAAGGGCGTCGACGCCCGGCGGGGAAACTTCGTCCAGCACTATGGCACAACCGAACTCGACGCGAGCCTGCTGCTGATTGCGCTGGTCGGTTTCCTGCCGCCGGACGATCCGCGCATCCGCGCAACCGTCGAAGCCATCGAACGTGAACTGGTCGTCGACGGACTGGTCCTGCGCTATCGGACCGAAGCAGGGGTCGACGGCCTGCCCGGCAACGAAGGCTTTTTCCTCCCCTGCTCATTCTGGCTCGCGGACAATCTGGTACTGCTGGGCCGTCACGCGGAGGCCGAAGCGCTGTTCGAAAGGCTGCTCGCGATGCGCAACGACGTCGGCCTGCTGTCGGAGGAACACGACCTCGAGAGCGGCCACGCGCTGGGCAACATCCCGCAGGCGCTGACGCATGTCGCGCTGGTCAACACCGCGCGCAATCTGGCCAACGCCGGCGGGCCCTCCGAGCATCGCAGCCGGGGAATGGTGGACGAGCCGCCCGGGGGCCATGCACCGGCAGCGTCGACGGCGCAGGATCGTACGCACGATTGACGCGAATCCGCTGCGCCCGAAACAAAGAGGGGAGCGCGTGGCGCTCCCCTTGTGCTGTCCCGAGTCGTCGCCGCGTCCGACGACGCAACCGGCGCCGCAGGCTGCCCGAGGCTTAGCCCATGAAGCCCAGGTCCTTGACGGTGAAGTTCGCAAGGTTGGGAAACACCTGCGCGATATCGGCATCGGGCATGCCGAACCACTTGCCGAGCGTCGAACCGACCTGGTCGACGGCGGTGGTCGGAATCCACGCTCCGTTGCTACCGGCGGAGTCCGGGCCCATCCGATCCAGCAGCGGGAACGTGCCGTACATGTTGCCGCCCTTCACGCCCCCGCCCATGACGATCTGGTGGCCGCCCCACGCATGGTCGACACCGGCGTTGGCATTGCCGATGAACGTGCGATTGAACTCGGACATCGTGATCTGCACGACGTTGTTGGAGATGCCGGCGGCGACCGTATAGTCGTAGAACGCCTTCATCGCCGGGAACACGTCCCTGAACAGCCGGGACTGGTTGGCGAGCGTGTTCACGTGCGTATCGAAGCCGCCCGTGCCGACGAAAAAGAACTGCCGCTTGACGCCGGTCTCCGCGCTGCGATCGATCAGCCGGGCGACCTGGCGCAGCTGGCGAGAGATGCTCGCCGTGGGCAGGTTGCCGCCAACGCGAAACGCGCTGTCGATAATCGGCGGCAGCGGGTCGTTAAGGATCGGGTTGACGGTATTGTTCGCCGTCAGCGCCTTGTTCATCACGTCCGCAGCACCTGCCACCACCTGGTTGCCGCCTCCGGCGGATGCGAGCAGCGACAGCAGCGCGTCGTAGCGCGCGGTCGACACCGGGTCCGTTGCTTGCCCGGACACCCTGACGCCACCGTCCTGCGGAATCACCAGCGGCGCGGTGGTGCTACCGCTGGTGAAGATCTGCGACCCATTCACCGAAACGGCGGCCGGAATGAGACCGCCGGCGTTGGCGGTCACCAGTCGGTCCGACATGCGCCCACCCCAGCCGGTGCGCAACGCGGAGTTGGCGAGCAGTCCTGACCACTGGTCCTGCTGGTCGGCGTGCGAGTACAGGCTCGGCGGCCGGTTCTGGTTGGCCTGGTACTGCGCCTTGGTCAAAGGCGCGACCAGCGTACCGGCGTTGGCCAGCACCGCCATCTTGCCGGCGGCGTAGACGGGAGCGACCGAGGTCATGTCCGGGTGGAAGCCGAACATCTTGCCGTGGCTGGGCGCGCTGAACTGCAGCAGCTGGCTCTGCGCATAGCCCACGTTCGACGCGGGTGTCCGGACCGCCGAGTACTGCGAGTAGTCGGTGTACGGGATGATCATGTTGTTCGAGTCGCTGCCCCCGAACAGGAACACGCAGACGATCGCTTTGTACCCGCTGCCGACCGCAGCCGACGCGCTTTCGACGCCCCAGGTGCCGAGGTTTCCGGCGAGAGCGCCCGCGGTGAGGGCGCTGGTGGAGGTGAGGAAGTTCCGGCGATTGATATTCATTTTAGCGCTGCACCTGGTAGTCGTAGGACGTAGCCATCAGATAGACGGCCATTTGGGCGCGGGCCCTCCGCTGTGCATCGGTGGGGGTCGCACTCATCGTGATCGCCGTGACCGCGGTCACGATCGTCGGCTCCATTGCGGCCGGGAACTGTCCGCCGGCCAGATGCTGGTTGATCAGCGCCACCATCGCCGTCGGGTCTTCGGCCACAGCCTCGAACGGTGCCAGGAACAGCTTGGTTCCCGCTGCCTCCGCAATCGAAGTGTTGGGGTTGTAGCCCGTATAGACCAGCTGATAGACGAGGTTGGCGCGTCCCACCGCGGTAACCGTCGTGTGGATGCCGAACTCCGGCCCCAGGATCGACGTCCCGGGCACCTTCGAGTCCGGCATGTAATAGTTGAACACCGTCGGCGAGTAGTACGGGCGCTGGTCGAGATTGCGCGTAGCACCTTCAAGCGAGTTACCGTCGGTCACCCCGTTGAGCGCACGGATGAGTCCTGTGACCAGCTGTACCGGTTCCTTCAGCGAGCCGAAGTCGGTGGCCGACTTGGCCGGTCCGCGCGCCTCGGGGTCGAGCAGGATCGCGCGCACCACCGCCGCCAGGTCGCCGCGCACGTTGGAACCGTTGTTGTTGAATACCGCGGTGATGCGGGCGACGTAGGCCGGAGACGGATTGCCGGTGACCAGATGCTGGATCAGCTGCTTGCCGACGTAGACGCCGGTGTTCGGATGCATGAACACGTTGCGCACCGCGGCGTCGATATCCTGCTGCGCCGTCTGCCCGGCATCGAGCACCGTGCCGTTGAGCAGCGTCTTCGCGTTCGGATCGTGCCCGGTGGTGTTGGTCGTCGGGTACGGCACCATCGGCGCGCCGTAGTAGCGGGTGAAGTTCTTGGCGTTGGCCGGCGCGTCCGGATTCGCCGCGCTGGCATAGGTGTAACCGGTGAACACCTTCGCGAACTCGGCGATGTCGGTCTGCGAATACGTGGGGACCGGCTTGCCTTGCGCGTCGAGATACGGCGTGCCGTCGTCTTTCAACTCGACCAGGTTGATCGAGAAGAGCTGCATGATCTCCCGCGCGTAGTTTTCGTTCGGAACCCGCGTGCTGGTCGTCGGCGGCGCGGGTGCGCGGTCGTTGTTGACCATGTCGAGGTAATTGCCCATCGCCGGGTTGTAGGTGACCTTGCGCAGCAGCGACTCGTAGTTGCCGAACGCCTCCTCGAACATGATGTTCTGGAAGCGCGACATCACGTGCGCGTATGACAGGTCACGCTCTTCACCCGACGTGACGACGATCTGCGACAGCGCCCAGGCGACACGCTGGCGCAACTGGTCAGGCGCGTACACCGCGTTGGTGAAGAAGTCACGCTGCACCATCGCCAGCGACAGGTGATCGCGCGCGCACATCGCTTCCGGCGACTCGGGCGGATAGTTGCCGCCGTTGTTCGGTCGCTGCGTCGTGCAGTCGGGGGTGACGTCGATCTGGATGCGGTTGTACCTGGAATCCGGATATCCGGAAACCGGTTGCGCCATCTGGTCGTTGATCCAGCCGGGAATTCCAAGCGTGTTCACGCGCGCGGCTTCCGCCTGCGACGCGCCGAACGTCGCCTGGTTCAACAACCGCCAAACGTCGGCATCCGTCGTCGCGACCGCCGGCGCATTCTGGACGACGACCTTCTGGTTCAGCGTCGAGACGATCTGCCCCAGCGAATCTGCGACTTCGGCAAAGAACAGGTAGGTGCCCGGACTGGCCAGCGGCACCGTGGTCCCGTAGGGCGTGGTCGTATCGTCGACCAGTTTCGCGCCGTTCATGTAGAACGAGACGCGGGCGACCGTGGCACCGGGCGCCGTGGCCGTGGCCGAACCGGACACGGTGAGCACCGATCCCGGCGCGAACAGCGTGTTGGAAAGCGAAAGTGAGACCCGAGGCAACTGCGACGCCGGCGGTGCCGTCCCCGCAACGATCGACACCGTGTTCGACACCGACGCCGCCCCGAAGTTGTCGTAGGCGCGGGCGGTCATCGTGTAGGTGCCCGCCGCGGTCGGCGTGAAATCGGCCGTGTAAGGCGACGTGGCGTCATTGGCGAGCAGCGTCGAACCGTTGTAGAACTCGACCTTGGAAATTGCGCCGTCCGCATCCGAGGCGTTGGCCGTCAGCGAAACCGTCGAATTGACCAGGACCGACGTCGCCGACGCGGACAGCGACACCACCGGCGGCTTGTTGCCACCGCGTGGCGGAGGATCCGTGTTGACCGTCAGCGCGACTGCGTTCGAAGTCGTCGAGGCGCCCGAGTCGTCGGTCGCGACCGCCGTCAGCGTGAACGAACCCACTGCCGAAGGGTAGTAGTTGAACTGGAAGGGCGAAGAAGTCACCACGGCGATCGGCGCGCCGTTGTTCATGAACACCACTTTCGCGACCGAACCGTCGGCGTCGGCTGCGTTGGCGCTAAGCAGCGTCGCCGAGCCGAGCGCCATGGTGGTCTGCGACGACGTCAGCGATACGGTCGGAGACTGGTTGCCACCCGCGGCGACGGTGATCACCACCGGCGCCGACGTCGTCTGGCTCAGCATGTTGTCGGTGGCGACGGCGGTGATCTTGTAGGTGCCCGGCGTGGCGGGTGAAAACGCGTAGGTATACGGTGCGGTCGAATCCTGCGCGATCTGGACGCCTCCGCTATAGAACACGACGCGCACGACGGTGCCGTCCGGGTCGGAAGCGTCTGCCGTCAGCATGACACTGCCGCCAAGCTTCGCCACCTCTGCCGACGCCGACAGCGTAATAACGGGTGGCTGGTTGCGTACTCCTCGCTGCGCATGTGCGACGCCCGCCGTGAGACTCGCGAACATCAACGCCGCCAGCATCAGTACGCCGTTGCGCCAAACGTCGAACCGCGCCACACCCTGCTTCGCCAACCTGGTTTCGCCCTGCATCACCGGCCTCCGGAGCCATGGTCGATGTTTCTCGGTGAGGAAGCCTGCGCGACCCGCGTGCTGCCGCGACTGTCTGCAGCGCACTGACGCAATCTCCCCCGTCTGGGCGGATTATTGTCCATCAAATATTTAATTACAAGTCCTCATCTGAATTCAGGCGACAAACGGTAAATGCCGGTTCTGTTTTATGCGGACGCCATGTGAGTATAACATCTTAACATATTGATATTGCGTAGATTATTTCCTTAATTGTCATAATGATTTGTTTACTACTCAACAGCTTCATGACATTTGGATGGGTAAATCCGATGCATGAGGGTTCCGAAGTTGCGGCGAATCCTTCATCACGGATGGGCTGTCCATACGAGCTGCAGGGCTGGAGACCTACAATATCAATGATTTATGACGGAGGAATATATGCTTCGCGACCCCGGATGGTTGCCACGCGACCGCGAAGAGCGGCGCCCAAAAAAATGCCGCCCGAAGGCGGCACGATGTTGGAGGCGTACTAGCGCCGGACGGGCAGCGGCGCTCAGCCGGCGCCTTGCTTGCGCGACTGCCCGTGTTCGCGCATCCGCTCGCGAAACGAATCCATTCTGGCGAGTCTTGCCTTGACCGCGTCGCGGACCACGGCTTTCTGGGCGGGCGAGAACGTCGCGTAGAGCTTCAACCACTCGTCGCGCACCTGCCTGCGCAGCGCCTGATTATTCGCCTGCGTCGCGTCGGCGGCAGTGGCGACCGCGGCGAAATCCGGTTCCGCCTTGGCGAGCTCGGCGCCGAGCGTGGCGCGCAGCTGTTCCCTGCTGGCGCGTCCATTGCCACGTGCGGCCTTGGACTGCGCCACGGCGTTGTCCCACATCACCTGCTGCGAGGTGTCGAGGCCGAGCTGGTCCTTCAGGTGCGCCAGCACGCCTTCGATTTCGATGCCTTGGCCATGTCCGTGACGCATCGCGCCGCCTCCCGGCTGGGCGAAAGCGGCGTACGACCCGAAGGCGAGCAGTGCGGCGGCGGTGATGCCGATCCAGCTTGATTTGCGGCTATTCATGAGATTCCTTTCCAAAGGGTGACGGTGACCGGATAGACGCCGCTCCCGCTGCGGAGCGCGGTTAGCTGCGGCTTGTAACTTCGAGGCGCATTGTCGACCTTCGTTCCGCGGCCTTCGCCATTCATTTGCAACCGGACGTTACCCGGTCCGGCTGCCGTTACAATCGCTTACAGTTCCGCGCCCGCGCGCGCGCCGCTCCGGTTCTAATCCACGCATGGTCAGCAAGGCAGGTCCTACCAAGATCCTCGTCGTCGACGACGACGTGCGATTGCGCGATCTGCTCACCCGCTATCTGGGCGAGCAGGGATTCACCGTGACCGCCTTGGCCGATGCACGCGAGCTCGACCGCAAGCTGCAGCGCGATCCGCCGCACCTCGTCGTGCTCGATCTCATGCTGCCCGGCGAGGACGGCCTCGCCGTCTGCCGACGCCTGCGTGGCGCCGGCGAGACGGTCCCGATCATCATGTTGACCGCCAAGGGCGAGGACGTCGACCGCATCGTCGGGCTCGAAATGGGCGCCGACGACTATCTCGCCAAGCCCTTCAACCCACGCGAGCTGGTTGCCCGTATCCACGCCGTGCTGCGCCGTCACGGCGAGCACAGGGTGCCGCGCGCTCCGGCGGAGGAAGGCACGATCGACTTCGGACCGCACCGGATCGACCTCGCCGCACGCACGCTGCTGTGCGGGGACAAGAGCGTCGCGCTGACCACCGGCGAGTTTTCGCTGCTGCGGGTCTTCGCGCAGCATCCGAGAGCGCCACTCGCGCGCGAGAAGCTCATGATGCTGGCGCGCGGACGCGATCACGAAGTCTTCGATCGCGCAATCGACGTCCAGGTATCGCGGCTGCGCAAGCTGGTCGAGCCCGACCCCGCGAACCCGCGCTACATCCAGACGGTTTGGGGATTCGGCTACGTCTACGTTCCCGACTCGGCGCCCAAGCCGGTGTCGCCTGCCCCGGAGGAAGGCCGCGCGTGAGGCTGCTGCCGCGGTCGCTGTTCGGGCGTCTGGTCCTTCTGCTGGTTTCGGTGGTGGCACTCGCGGTGCTGCTCAGCATCGTGCTGTTCAGGCTCGAACGCGCCAACCTGCTCAACCGCCAGTTGTCGGAGACCAAGCTCGCGCAGGTACAGGCGATCCGCTCGGCGCTCGAAGCCACCGACGATCCGCAGGGGCGCGGCGCGCTTGCGCAAATGAGCCGCGAATACGGCGTGCGCATCTTCCCGGAATCCGAGCGCCCGATGCGCGGGCAGCCGCCAGGCGGCCCGCTGATGAAGGAACTCGCCGAACGCTGGCGCGAGCGGCTGGGGCCCGAGACAGACATCCGCTTCGCACCGCGGCAACAAATGCTCTTCGTGCGCGTCGTGGCGGCCGGGACACCGTACTGGATCGGCGTCACGGTGCCGCCAAGGCCACCGGCGGATGAACTGCCGACGCGCGCGATCGCGTGGACCGTGGCAATGCTCATCTCGCTACTGCTCGCCGCCTTCGTGTTCGCGCGCTACCTGGCGCGACCGCTGCGCGAACTGACCGCCGCCGTCGAGAGCCTGGGCCGTGGCGAGAGCGCACGCGCGTTGCCGGAATCGGGGCCTTCCGAAATCGCGGCACTCAACCGCGGCTTCAACGCGATGACGGCCAACCTGCGGCAGATCGAGCAGGATCGGGCGCTGCTGCTCGCCGGCGTGTCGCATGACTTGCGCACGCCGCTGGCGCGCCTGCGCCTCGGGCTGGAGTTGGGGGCCCGCGATGAACAGCTGCGCGCCGGCATGGAGTCCGACATCGAGGAAATGGACCGGATCATCGGCCAGTTTCTGGATTTCGCTCGCAGCGATCTGTCGGCGGTGCTCGAAGCCGGCGATCTCGACGCCATCGTCGGCACCAGCGTCGATCGCTACGTACGCGCCGGCCATCCCGTGACCTTCATCGGTGCGGGCGTGCCGCCGCTACCGCTCAAAGCCACAGCGATCTCGCGTCTGACCGCCAACCTGATCGACAACGCGCTGGCCTACGGCAAGCCGCCGGTCGAGGTCGTGACCTCGGTGCGCGGCGCGAAGGCGACCATCGAGGTCGCCGACCGTGGCAACGGCATCGCCGCCGACCAGGTGGAGCGGCTGAAACTGCCGTTCACGCGGGCCACCGAATCGCGCGCCCGGGCCGACGGTCGCGCGGGTGCGGGACTGGGGCTCGCCATCGTCGATCGCATCGCGCGCATGCACGGCGGCCGCTTCGACCTCCTCCCCCGCGAAGGCGGCGGCATGGTGGCGCGCGTCGAGTTGCCGCTGCTGGCGCGCTGACGCGCGCGGGCGCGAGCACCCGTGGAGCCAGGCTTGTCGGTCCGGCTTCAGCCGGACGCCTTTCGGATGCCTTTCGAACGTCCGAGCACATCACTGCGCAGGATTAGCCACCCGCTGCCGCAGGAGCACGGCCGCCTGAGCGGCGATCCCTTCCTCGCGCCCGGTGCAGCCGAGCCGCTCGGTGGTCGTTGCCTTGATCGAAACGTGGTCGATATCGCAGCCAAGATCGGCCGCGACGTTTGCGCGCATGGCAGCGATGTGCGGTGCGAGCTTCGGCGCCTGCGCGATCACCGTGGCGTCGACATTGGCGATCTCGAAACCGCGAACGGCGATCATCGACATGACCTGCCGCAGCAGACGGCGGCTGTCCGCACCCTTCCACTGCGGATCGCTGTCGGGAAAGTGCAAACCCAGATCCCCCAGCGCCAGCGCACCGAGCAGCGCGTCGGTAATCGCGTGCAGGAGCACGTCGGCGTCCGAATGACCGGCCAGGCCCCGCGGATGCGCGATGCTGACGCCGCCGATCACCAGCGGCCGGCCGGCGACCAGCGCGTGCACGTCGAAGCCGATGCCGATGCGCATCGTCATGCCGGTGCCTGCTCCGCCGACTGCGCCGCGAGAATCGCCGCCGCCAGCGCGAGATCGTCGGGATAGGTGATCTTGACGTTGGCCGGGCTGCCGCGCACCAGCATCGGCGCCAATCCCAGCGCCTCGACCGCCTGCGCTTCGTCGGTGCAGGAGGCCGCCCCCGCTTCGGAAAATGCGCGGCGCAGCACATGATATCGAAACATCTGCGGCGTCTGCGCGGCCCAAAGGCCCGCGCGCGGCAGCGTCTCGGTCACGCGCGGCGCGTCGACATCGTTGTCGCCGCGCTTCAGCGTGTCGGCGACCGGCATCGCGAGCAGCCCGCCGACGTCGTCGTCGCGCAGATGCAGGCACAACCGGGCGAGCGCGTCGCGCGGCACGCAGGGCCGCGCGGCATCGTGGACGAGCAGCCAGTCGTCGTCCACGCAGTGGCTGGCGAGTTTCGCCAGCGCGTTGCGCACGGTCGCCGCGCGCGTCGACCCGCCGCAACGCAGCGCGACGGCACCCGCGGGTCGCCCGGGCATCCGCTCGAAATGAAGATCGTCCGGCGCCACTGCGACGAAAATCGCCTCCGGCGTCAGCGCTGCCTGCAGCCGCCTGAGCGCATGCGCAAGCACCGGGACTCCGGCGAGCAGTGCGTATTGCTTGGGCAACGCGCCGCCGAAGCGCGCGCCACCACCGGCGGCGGGAACGAGGACGAAGTGTCGCGCCATGGACCGGGACCGTCGATCAGCGGCGCCGGGCAGCTCGCTCAAACGGTGCGCTGGACGTTGAGCATCCGCGCGTCGAGCAGTTCGATCCAATGCCGTACCGGCGTGCGTGTGCCCGATTCCAGGTGCGTCTGGCAGCCGATATTGGCGGTCGCGATGACGTCCGGCCGGGACGCTTCGAGTGCCTTCAGCTTGTTTGCCTTGAGCCGGCCGGCAAGCTCGGGCTGCAGCACCGAGTAGGTTCCCGCCGACCCGCAGCAAAGGTGCGCATCGGCCACCGGCAGCAGCGAGTGGCCGATTGCGAGCAGGATTTCCTCGACCTGTCCGCGGATGCGCATTCCGTGCTGCAGCGTGCACGGCGAATGGAACGCGACCCGCTGCGGGCCCTGGTCCATCGCGATCAGCGGCGCGATCCTCTTCCACTCTGCAGTCACGATCTCGATCGGATCGCGGGCGAGCTCGGCGATCTTGGCGGCCTTTGCCGCGTAGGCGGCGTCGTGCGCGAGAAAGTGACCATAGTCCTTGACCATGACACCGCATCCGCTCGCCGTCACTACGATCGCCTCGACGCCGCGCTGCACCAGCGGCCACCAGGCGTCGATGTTGCGGCGGACGATCGCGCGCGCCTCGTCGACGGCGTCGAGGTGATGCGACAACGCGCCGCAGCAGCCGCCGGCGGCCACCCGCAGCGGCGAAATGCCGATGCGGTCGAGCACCCGTGCCGCCGCCGCGTCGATGTTGGGCTTGAGCGATGGCTGCACGCAGCCTTCCATCACCAGCATCTGGCGCGGATGGCGCGGCGCCGGCCAGGAGCCCGCGCGTTCGCCGTCGGGAATGCGATCGGCCAGCTCACGCGGCAGCAGCCGCTTCACCATGCGTCCCACACCAAGCGCACCACCGAAAATCGTCGGCGACAACAGCGCACGGCGCATCGTCCAGCGCTGCACAGCTTGCGCCGTGGTGCGTCCGACCTTCGCGTCGACCACGCTGCGTCCGATGTCGAGCAGCCGGCCGTAGGCGACTCCGGACGGACAGGTCGTCTCGCAGCTGCGACAGGTCAGGCAACGATCGAGGTGCAGCTGCGTCGTCGCGGTGACCGGGGCACCTTCGAGCACCTCCTTGATCAGGTAAATTCTCCCGCGCGGTCCATCGAGTTCATCGCCCAGCAGTTGGTACGTCGGACAGGTCGCCGTGCAGAAACCACAATGGACGCAGGAGCGCAGGATCGCCTCGGCCTCGCGGCCTTCGGGGGTCTCGGCGTACTCGGGTGTCAGCTGCGTCTGCATCAGAATTCAGGCAGCAGGCGGCCACGATTGAAGACAGCATTCGGATCGAAGACCGCTTTCAATTTGCGGTGAATCTCGAGAAGATTCGCATCCAGCGAGTGGAACACCTCGGCGCCTTTGCTGCGCGCTCGAAACAGCGTCGCGTGTCCGCCCTGCGCGGCGGCCCAGGCGCGCAGCTTCCCGGGATCGCTGCGCTCTCCCGCGATCAACCAGCGCAGGCCGCCGCCCCATTCGATCAACTGGTCGCCGCCCAGGTCGGAATACGCCGCCGTCGGCTTCACCGACAAGCGCCAGAGCGTCGCGTCGCCTGCAAGCGCAGGCGCGAAAAAAGCGTGGCGGTGGTCGCGTACGCCGCTCCAGAACGCTTCGGCGTCGACGACGACCTCACCGCCCATCTTCGACAGTGCCGCCGCAACCGCGGGCCGCGCGCCCGATACGCGAACCAGGAGCCGTCCAACGTAAAAGCAGGTCGCCGAAATCGGCAGCGGCTGCCCGCCCCACTCGTTCGCCATCCGGATCGCCTGGTCGGCCGAGCAGTCGAAGGCGACGGTCGTCTCCAATTTGGGCAGCGGCAGGCATTTGAGCGAGACCTCGGTGATGATACCGAGGGTTCCAAGCGCACCCGCCATCAGCCGCGACACGTCGAAGCCGGCGACGTTTTTCATCACCTTGCCGCCGAAGTTCAAATCCTCGCCGGTGCCGTCGAGCAGGCGTACGCCCAGGATCAGGTCGCGGACGGCGCCGGCGTAGGCTCGCCGCGGACCGGCAAGCCCGCTGGCAACGGCGCCGCCCAGCGTGCCGCCCTCGGCGAAGCGCGGAGGCTCGAAGGCCAGCATCTGCCCGCGCGCCTGCATCGCGCGCTCGACAGCCGCCAACGACGTACCGGCGCGTGCGGTGATCACGAGTTCCGTCGGTTCGTAGTCGATGATCCCCGCGTAGGCTCGCGTGTCGATGACTTCGCCCTGCAGCGCACCACCGTAGAAATCCTTGGTGCCACCGCCACGGATGCGCAGCGGCAACCGCGCCTGCGCCGCGACGCGGATCTGCTCCTGCAGCGCTTCGAGCACCGGATCGATCACGGGCAGCCCGCAGCGTTAGGCGTGTCGCGATAGACGAGGCTCGGACCGTCGGCGCCGGCGACGTCGCTCGACGGAGTGTCGGACAACCGCGCCGCAAGCCACCCGGGTAGCGGCCACGACGAGCTGTTCCGATTGCCGATGCAGGTGGTCAGCACGCGCTGTCAGCTATCGGTTGTCGGGCGCCCGGCACGGTCTTGCCAGGATTCATGATATCCAGCGGATCGAGCGCGCGCTTGATCGTGCGCATCAGATCGACCGCTTCGCCGTGCTCGGCGACCAGCGCTTCGAGCTTGTGCAATCCGATGCCGTGTTCGCCGGTGCAGGTGCCCCCCATCGCGATCGCGCGCAAGCTGACGCGCCGTGCGATGTCTTCTGCCTTCGCTCGTTCGGCGGCGCTCGCCGGATCGAAGAGCACGACGACGTGGAAGTTGCCGTCACCGACGTGGCCGACGATCGGCGCCAGCACGCCTTCGCGATCGAGTTCGGCGCGCGTCTCGAGCAGGCAATCGGCGAGGCGCGAAATCGGCACGCAGGCGTCGGTGGCGAATGCCTGCTTTCCCGGTGCCAGCGCCAATGCGGCGTAGTAGGCATTGTGGCGCGACTTCCACAACCGTGACCGGTCCTCGGGTTGCGTCGCCCACTGGAAGGCGCTGCCGCCATGCTCTTTGGAGATCGCCTCCATCATCTGCGCCTGCTCGCGCACGCCAGCCTCACTGCCGTGGAACTCGAAGAGCAGCGTCGGCAGCGACGCGTAGCCGTCGAGCTTCGAATACTCGATGCACGCGCGCATCTGCAGCGCATCGAGCAATTCGATGCGCGCCACCGGGATGCCCATCTGCATCGCGTTGATGACCGTGTCCACCGCGTTGCGCAGGTCGGGGAACTGGCAGACCGCTGCGGACACCGCTTCGGGCAGGCCGTAGAGCCGAAGCTGGACTTCGGTGATCACACCGAGCGTGCCTTCGGCGCCGACGAACAGCCGCGTCAGGTCGTAGCCCGCCGATGATTTGCGCGCGCGGCCTCCGGTACGGATGATGCGACCGTCCGCCGTCACGACGGTCAGGCCGAGCACGTTCTCGCGCATCGTCCCGTAGCGCACGGCGTTGGTCCCGGACGCACGGGTCGACGCCATGCCGCCGATCGACGCGTTGGCGCCCGGATCGATCGGAAAAAAAAGTCCCGTGTCCTTGAGTTCGGCGTTGACCTGCTCACGCGTGACTCCCGCCTGCACGCGGCAGTCCAGGTCCGCCGTATTGACCTCCAGCACGCGATTCATCTGCGAGGTGTCGATGCACACACCGCCGTACAGCGCCGCGACATGGCCTTCGAGCGAGGTCCCGACACCGAAGGCGATCACCGGCACCCGCGCCGCGTGGCAGAGCCGCACGATACCGGCCACCTCTTCGTTGCTTTGCGGAAACACGACGACGTCGGGCAACGCGGCATCGGCCAGGCCCTCGCCGTGGCCGTGCTGCTCGCGAATCGCGTTGCCCGTCTGCGCGCGGTCGCCGAAATCGCGTGCCAAGGTGCCGATGACGGCGGCAACGGCGTCGGCGGCGGGCTGGGCGCGTATCGGGGTTTTCATCCTAGAAGCGCGGCAGATCCGGGTGCGGCAGCGCGCCGTGATGGACGCGCATCCTGCCCATTTCCGCGCAGCGATGCAGCGTCGGCACCGCCTTGCCGGGGTTGAGCAGCCGATAGGCGTCGAAGGCCTCCTTGATGCCGTGGAAGCGCGCGAGTTCCTCCGGCGCGAACTGCACGCACATCGAGTTCAGCTTCTCGACGCCGACCCCGTGCTCGCCGGTGACGGTGCCGCCGACTTCGATGCACAGCTCGAGAATACGATCGCCGAAGGCCACGGTCTTTTCCGATTCACCCGGCTTGTTGGCATCGAAGAGGATCAGCGGATGCAGGTTGCCGTCGCCGGCATGAAACACGTTGGCGCAGCGCAGCTCGAACTCGCGCGACCATTGCGCAATCGCGCGCAGCACGCGGGGCAGCGCTTTGCGCGGTATCGTGCCGTCCATGCAGTAGTAGTCGGGCGAGATGCGGCCGACGGCGGGGAACGCCGCTTTGCGGCCCGACCACAGCAGCAGCCGCTGCGCCTCGTCCTTCGACACGCGGAGACCGGTCGCGCCGGCTTCGGTCAGCAGGCGGCGGATCTCCTCGATTTCTGCGCCGACCTCCTCCGGCGTGCCGTCCGACTCGACCAGCAGCACGGCGGCAGCGTCGAGCGGGTAATCGGCGTGCACGAACTGCTCGACGGCGCGCGTCGCCGGCTGGTCCATCATCTCGAGTCCGGCGGGGATGATTCCCGCGCCGATGATCGCCGCCACGGCGGCACCCGCCTTTTCGACGTCGTCGAAGGCGGCCAGCACCACCTGCGCCAGCTGCGGCTTCGGCGTCAACTTGACCGTGATCTCCGTCATCACGGCCAACAGGCCCTCGCTACCGGTCATAAGCGCCAGCAGGTCGTAGCCGGCGTTGTCGAGTGCATCGCCGCCGAATTCGACGATCTCGCCGGTGATGAGCACACCGCGCACGCGCCGCAGGTTGTGGACGGTAAGCCCGTACTTCAAACAGTGGACGCCTCCGGCGTTCTCGGCGACGTTGCCGCCGATCGTGCAGGCGATCTGCGACGACGGATCGGGGGCGTAGTAAAGACCGTACGCCGCGGCGGCTTCAGAAATGGCGAGATTGCGCACGCCCGGCTGCACGACCGCCGTCCGCGCCAGCGCATCGATCGACACTATGCGCTTGAACTTGGCCAACGACAGCACGATGCCGGCGGGATCGGGCAGCGCGCCGCCCGACAGGCCGGTGCCGGCGCCGCGCGCGACCACCGGGATGCGCGCCGCGTGACATGCCTTGAGGATCGCGACGACCTGCGCCTCGGTTTCGGGCAGCACGACCGCGGCAGGCAGCGCACGGAACAGCGTCAACCCGTCGCATTCATAGGGTCGGGTCTGCTCCGGGGCGACCAGCAGCGCCGCCGGTGGCAGTATCGCCGCGAGTTGTGCGTGGACGTTGCTGTCGAGCATGGTTCTGGGCCTGGCCGAAGCGGCGATGGGAAGACGTTGCCGCGAAACACAGGCGACGATACCGATTATTTCACAAAGCGGCCTGTCGCCACCAACGCCGCGCCCCGAGCCAGGAGCGAGGCTCGTCTATACATCGGCTCCGGCCCTGCCTAGAATCGTGAACCCCGGACGCATGCACACGCTTCGAAACGACGATCCGGCTCCCCATCGAAGGAGAATCCGATGCGCTTTTTGCCTTGCACTCCCGCTCTTGCGCTCGCCGCCGTACTCGCGTCGCTGCCGTCGGTGCCTGCCGCCGCGCAGGAAACCATGAAAATGAACATGTCGCTCAGCCAGAACTCGCACTACGGCGTCGCCGTCGACACCTTCGCCAAGGAAGTCGAGAAGCGAACCCAGGGCCGCTACAAGGTGCAGAATTTCTATTCGGGCGCACTGGGTGCCGAGAGGGAATCGATCGAAGCCGTCCAACTCGGCACCCTCGACCTGACTCTGACGTCGACGGGTCCGGTTCCCAACTTCGTGCCCGAAGTGGCGATCCTCGACATCCCGTTCCTTTTCAAGGACTACGCGCAGGCGCGCCAGACGCTCGACGGGCCGGTCGGACAGGAGATGCTCGCCAAGTTCCCGGCCAAAGGCATCCAGGCGCTCGCGTGGGGCGAGAACGGCTTTCGTCACATGACCAACAACAAGCGCCCGGTGAACTCGCCCGACGATTTGAAGGGGCTCAAGATGCGCACGATGGAAAATCCGGTGCACATCCAGGCCTACAAGCAGTTCGGCATCATTCCGACGCCTATGGCGTTCACCGAAGTATTCACCGCGTTGCAGCAGGGCACCGTCGACGGCCAGGAGAATCCGCTGTCGGTGATCTCGGCGGCCAAGCTCGACCAGGTGCAAAAATACCTCACGCTGACCGGCCACGTCTATTCGCCGGCGCTGATCCTGATGAACAAGGCCAAGTGGGACAAGTTGTCGGCAGCCGACAAGGCCGCGTTCAGTGAAGCGGCAAAGGCGGCGGTCAAGGCCAACCGCGCGCGCATCGACGAGGACGAGCGCCGGGTCGTCGCCGAGTTGAAGTCGCACGGCATGGCCGTCGTCGAGAACGTCGACAAGAGCAAGTTCCAGGCGGCGCTGCAGCCGACCTTCGTCGAGCTCGGCAAGAAATTCGGGCAGGAGAATATCGACCGGATCCGGAACTCGAAGTGACGCGCGGCCTCCGGTCGCGGTACGCCACCCGGCGCTTTGCGATCGGAAGCTGCGGCGCCCGCTTCGGGAACTGACGATGCGCCGCACCTTCCTCGCCTTCGAGCGTGCCACTACCGCCTTGGCACTCGCCTTCGCCTGCGCGATGCTGGTCGCGGCCGCCTGCCTCGGGCTCTACCAGATCCTGGCACGCTTCGTGTTCGAGCAGCCGGCCGAGTGGTCGGAGGTGCTGACCCGTTTCACGCTGATCTGGATGGTGTTCATGGGCGCCCCGGTCGCGTTCCGCCAGGGCGCGATGATCTGCGTCGACACGGCGCACCGCATGGCCGGTCCCGCAGGCAAGCGAGCGCTCGATTTCCTGGCGGCGATCAGCGCGCTGGTCGTGATCGCGGTCATGCTGTGGTTCGGCAGCGACTACGCGTACCGCGGCAGGTTCCAGACCATCAGCGGTCTGGAGTCGTTTTCGATGACCTGGGCATACCTGGCGATTCCGGTCGGCGCAGTGTTCTCTGCCTTGGCGGTGATCGCCTGCCTCGTCGATCCGCGGCGGCAGGAACTGGACACCGCCCAGTAGGCGTCCATGATGCCGATCACGATGCTGGTGACCATGATGGTCGGGTTCGCGCTGTCGATTTCGGTCGCCATCGCGATCGGTATCGCGAGCCTGGTCGGTGCCTACCAGGCAAACCTCAATTTCCTCGCGGTCGTCAAGGAAATGTTCTCGGCGATCAACAGGTTTCCGCTTGCCGCCATTCCGTTTTTCATCCTCGCCGGCAACCTGATGGAGTCCGGCGGCATCTCGACGCGGCTGGTCGAGTTCGCGAAATCGCTCGTCGGTGGCGTCCAGGGCGGCCTGGCGGCGACGTGCGTGCTGACGTGCATGATCTTCGCTGCCGTCTCCGGCTCGAGTGTCGCCACGACCTTCGCCATCGGCGCCATCCTGATTCCTGCGTTGGTCAAGCACGGCTATCCGAGAAACTACGCGGCCGCGCTGCAGGCCACGTCCGCCGAGCTGGGTGTGGTCATTCCGCCGTCGATTCCGATGATCCTCTACGGCGTTTCCGCCGAGGTCTCGATCGGCGAGATGTTCATCGCCGGTTTCGGCCCAGGCCTCCTGATCGGCGGCGCGCTGATGGCCTTTGTGATCATTCACGCGCGCTGGAAGGGCTACGGCAGGAACGACCGCGAGGGCCGGGTACCGTTCCTGCGGGCGACGCGCAAAGCGGGCTTCGCGCTGCTGATGCCGGTGATCATCCTGGGTGGAATTTACGGCGGTGTGTTCACGCCGACCGAGGCCTCGGTAGTCGCCGTCTTCTACGCGCTGATCGTCGGCGCGGGCATCTATCGCGAGACCAGGATCGCCGACCTGCTGCAGGTGCTGCGCAAGAGCGTCATCTCGTCGGCGGTGATCCTGTTCATCATCGCCAACGCGGGGCTGTTCAGCTACCTGATCACGCGCGCCGGCGTACCGGCAAAACTCGGCGCGCTGCTCGTCGACGTGCTGCAAACACCGGCGCTGTTCCTGCTCGGCGTCAACGTCGCGCTGTTCGTGATCGGCATGTTCATCGAAACTTCGGCGTCGATCATCGTGCTGGCGCCGATGCTGGTACCGGTGGCCCAGCATTTCGGTATCGATCCCATCCACTTTGGCGTCGTCATGGTCGTCAACCTGGCGCTGGGGATGATCACGCCGCCCTTCGGCGTCAACCTCTTCGCCGCCTGCACGGTGGCGCGGATCTCGCTCGACCAGGTAGTCGGCCAGTTGCTTCCTTTCGTGCTGGTCGTGCTCGGCTGCCTGCTGATCATCACCTACGTTCCGGTCGTATCGATCGGACTGCGCGACCTGGTCTACGCGCGATGACCAAACCGTCGCGGCCACTCGCGGGATTGCGCGTCCTCGAAATGGGCGCGCTGATCGCCGGTCCGTTCTGCACCAAGATCCTCGCCGAGTTCGGCGCCGACGTCGTCAAGCTGGAGCCGCCGGGCAGCGGCGACCCGCTACGCCGCTGGCGTTATCTGCAGGACGGCACTTCGGTGTGGTGGCAGGTGCAGTCGCGCAACAAGCGCTCGGTCTCGGTCGATCTGCGCAAGCCTGAGGGCCAGGCGATCGCGAGAAGCCTTGCCGAACGCGCCGACTTCGTCGTCGAGAATTTCCGTCCCGGGACGCTGGAGGGCTGGGGCCTCGCCTACGAGACGCTGGCGAAGGCGAACCCCGGGCTGATCATGGTCCGCATCTCCGGCTACGGCCAGACCGGCCCGTACGCACAGCGGCCAGGCTTCGGCGTCATCGGCGAGGCGATGGGCGGGCTGCGCTACGTCACCGGCACTCCGGACCGGCCGCCGGCGCGTACCGGCATTTCGATCGGCGACACGCTGTCGGCGCTGTACGGCGTCATCGGCGCCATGTTCGCGCTCGAGCATCGCCGCAGGACCGGCATCGGCCAGGTGGTCGATGTCGCGCTCTACGAGTCGGTGTTCTCGGTGATGGAATCGCTGCTGCCCGAGTTCGACGCCTTCGGCGCCGTGCGCGAGCGCACCGGGTCGATCCTGCCGGGCATCGCGCCCACCTCGGCGTACCGCTGCAGCGACGGCAGCTACGTGCTGATCGCCGGCAACGGCGATTCGATCTTTCGCCGCCTGTGCGGCGCAATGGCCCGCGCCGATCTCGCCGCGGACCCGACGCTCGCGCACAACGACGGGCGGGGTGCCAGGCAGCTATGGCTCGACGGCGAGATCGAGGCGTGGACGCGGCAGCATAGTCCCGACGAGGTGCTCGACGCGATGCAGCGCGCCGATGTGCCGGCGTCGAAGATCTACACGATTCGCGACATCGTCGCCGACGCGCACTACCAGGCGCGCGGGATGATTCAGGAAATCCGCACTGCCGACGGCGCAACGCTGCGTGTCCCCGGCGTCGTGCCCAGACTGTCGGCAACGCCCGGCGGCATCGACGGCGGTGGCCCGAAGCTGGGCGAACACACCGACGCAGTGCTGCGCGAACTGGGCTACGCCGCCGACGCCATCGCCGACCTGCGCGCGCGCGGGATCGTCTGAGTCAAACGCAGCGTCCGCCGTCGACCTCGAGGCAGGCGCCGGTGATGAACGCCGCCTCGTCGGACGCGAAAAACACGGCGGCGGTGGCGATGTCCGACGGCAGCGACAACCGCCCCAGCGGAATCGTGGCGATGAACTCGGCGCGCCGCTCCGGCGTATCCCGGCCCATGAAGTCGGCGAGCATCGCGGTTTCGCCGGCGACCGGGTTGATGACATTGACGCGGATGTTGTCCTTCGCGAGCTCCGCCGCCATCGACCGCGACGTGACGATCGCCGCGCCCTTGCTGCCGTTGTACCAGGTGAGTCCGGGCCGCGGTCGCACGCCGGCCGTCGACGCGATGGTGATGAACACGCCGTTGCGCTTCTCCCGCATGTGCGGCACCGCGTGCCTGGCGGTCAGGTACAGGCTCTTGACGTTGACCTGGTAGATGCGGTCGAACTCAGCTTCGCTGACCTCGAGCATCGGCTGATTGCGGTGCGTCGTTCCGGCGTTGTTGACGACGATGTCGAGTCCGCCGAAGGAGGCAATCGCGAATTCCACCAGGCGCCTGACGTCCGCATCGTTCGTGACATCGCCTGCCAGGAAGCGCGCATGGCCGCCCGCGTCGACAATGCCGGCGGCGGCGCGCTCGCCGGTCTCCGCGCTCCTGTCATTGACGATCACATTGGCGCCCTCGGCGGCGAAGCGCTGCGCGATGCCGCGCCCGAAGCCGGAACCCGCGCCGGTGACGATCGCTACCTTGCCGGACAGTCGCATCGGAAGTCCTCGCAGTGGAATATCGGTCGCTTGTGCGTGCGGCACGCGCTGCGGACGTCGCGTATCCGGCGTTCAGCCATGCCGCAGCACGACGGTCTTCAGCGTCGTGAATCCGTAGAGCGCCTCGAAGCCCTTTTCGCGACCGTGGCCCGAGTGCCCGACGCCGCCGAAGGGCAGCTCGACGCCGCCGCCGGCGCCATAGTTGTTGACGAACACCTGGCCGCTGCGCACCGCGCGCGCCATCCGCAGCTGCCGCGCGCCGTCGCGCGTCCAGACTCCCGCCACCAGGCCGAAGTCGGTCGCGTTGGCGAGGCGGATCGCGTCGGCTTCGTCGGCGAAGGGCAGAGCCGAGAGCACCGGGCCGAAGACCTCGTCGCGCATCAGCGTGTGGTCGGCCGGCACGTCGCGCAACAGCGTCGGCGCGACGTAAAAGCCGCCGGCCGGCGCGTCGGCGACGACGCTGCCCTGCGCCGCGGTCGCGATGCCGTCGCGCCGCGCCGCATCCAGGAAGCCGCGGACGCGCTGCCGCTGCGAGTCGCGAATCAGCGGACCGCAGTCGAGATCCGCAAGCGCAGGGCCGGCGACCAGCGCGGCGAAGCGCTGGCCCAACCGTTCCAGCACCTCCTCATAGCGCGATTGCTCGACCAGCAGACGGCTGCCGGCCGAGCACGTCTGCCCCGCGTTCTGGACGATCGCGTTCACCCATGCCGGCAATCCGGCCTCGATGTCGGCGTCGGCAAAAACAATCTGCGGCGACTTGCCGCCGAGTTCCAGCGTCACCGGGCAGTGCCGTTGCGCCGCCGCAGCCGCCACCCACGCGCCGGTCGCTGGCGAACCGGTAAACGAGATGTGCGCGACATCCGGATGCCGCACCAGCGCGGCGCCTGCCTCCGGCCCGAGGCCGGTCACGACGTTGAGCGCGCCGGCCGGCAGGCCGACGGCGGCGGCCAGTTCGCAAAGACGCAGCAGCGACAGGCAGGCGTCTTCGGCGGGCTTCACGACGCAGGCGTTGCCGGCTGCCAGCGCGGCGCCCACCGAGCGGCCGAAAATCTGCAATGGATAGTTCCACGGAATCACGTGTCCGGTGACGCCGTGCGGCTCGCGCCACGTGAGCACGGCAAAGCCTTCGGGATAGGGAATCGTCGCCCCGTGCAGCTTGTCGCCGGCACCGCCATAGAACTCGAAGTAGCGCGCGCAGGCGGCGACGTCGACGCGCGCCTGTTGCAGCGGCTTGCCGCAGTCGCGCGCCTCGATGAGCGCCAATTCCTCCGCCCGATCGAGGATCGCCCGCGACCACGTGCCGAGCAGTCGTCCGCGCTCCGCCGGCGCTAAAGCGCCCCACACGCCGTCGCGGGCGGACCGTGCCGCACGCACCGCCGCGTCGACGTCGGCGTCGCCGCCGCGCGCGATCGTCGCGAAAGGCGCGCCGTCGGAAGGATCGACCATCGGCCACTCGGCGCCGGAAGCCGACGCCTGCCAGCGGTTGCCGATGAAATGCGCTGCGGGCGTGGTGATCGCGGGCCACGCAACATGGGGAGCGTTCATCGCGTTGCGAGCGCGGTGATGCACCAGCGGATGAATCGCATGCGGGATCTCCAGGAGGTCGGGTCAACGCCGCTGCCGGCAAGCCCGGCATGGCCGGCGACAGCGCAACGCGTGAAGAATAGCGCAATGCGTTTCCATTTGTAACGAATGCCTTGCCGTCGATGCCGGCGGTCAACGCATCGCCCAACCGTGGCGTTCTAGACAGCAGCATCCGCCAACCCGGAAGTCGCCGGGAAACGGGTCCGACTACAGGAGAACCGCAGATGAAACGCAATACCATCGTCAACGCCGCGGCCGCCTTGTTCATCGGCGCAGCGCCATGGCTGCCGTCGGTCGCCAACGCCGGCAACAACGTCGCGTGGAGCGTGTCCATCGGTGGGCCGGGGTTTGCCGTTTCCGCCGGGCAGCCGGCGTGGGGCGGCCCCGTCATTGCGGGTCCGGTCTTCGGCAATCGATGGATCGGCGGCCCCGGCATCGGCGCCGCGTTGCCGGTCGTGCCGATCGCACCGCGCAGGGTGTGGGTGGCCGCGCCGCCGCCGATGGTCGTCCCGGCCTGGCGTGCACCTCGGGTCTTCGTCGCCGCGCCGGTGCCGGTATTTCGGCCTCGTGCGGTCGCCTGGGGACCTCCGGTGTTCGTCGCGCCCCGGCCTCGCCCTCCCGTCGTGCTTCCGGTCGTGCACCGGACGCACTGGCGTTAGCGCCGACTGCACCGCCCTGGTCCGACGAAGCGGGTCGACGGCTGTGGCGAGCCGCGCGTTCGACGACATCAACCCTTGTAGCGTATGCGGTAGATCGCCCCCGCGCCGTCGTCGCTGACCAGCAGCGATCCATCGGGGGCGACGAGCACGTCGGCGGGACGCCCCCAGGCCCGCTGACCGTCGAGCCAGCCTTCTGCGAACGGTTCGTAGCGCAGCGCACGGCCAGCGGCATCCAGACGCACCAGCGTGACCCGGTAGCCGATCTTCTGGCTGCGATTCCATGAGCCGTGCTCGGCGATGAACACCTGGTTGCGATACGTGGCGGGAAACTGCATCCCGGTGTAGAAACGCATGCCGAGCGGCGCCACGTGCGGTCCCAGATTCTGGACCGGTGCGACGAATTCGCTGCATGCGCGTTGCCTGCCGAACTCGGGATCGGCGATCGTGCCGCCGTGGCAGTACGGATAGCCGAAATGCTCGCCGGACCGCGTCACCCGATTGAGTTCGCAAGGCGGTGCATCGTCACCCATCCAGTCGCGGCCGTTGTCGGTGAACCACAGCTGCCTGGTCTGCGGATGCCAGTCGAAGCCGACCGTATTGCGCACGCCGCGGGCAACGATTTCGCGGCCCGAACCGTCGGCATTCATCCGCGTGATGATTGCATACTTGTCCGGATCGGGCCGACAGATGTTGCATGGTGCGCCGATCGGTACGTAGAGCTTGCCGTCGGGGCCGAAGGCGATGAAGCGGCGGCCGTGATGACCGTCGTCGGGCAGCGCGTCGGTGACGACCACCGGTGGCGGCGGCGAGTCGAGCGAACGCTCGATGTCGTCGTAGCGCAGGATGCGGCTCACCGCCGACACGTACAGCGCACCGTCACGAAACGCAACGCCGGCGGGATCGCGCAGGCCGCTGGCGATCCTGCGCACATGCGCGGCATTGCTGCCGCCCGATGGCGGCAGCGTCACCGCATGAACGTTGCCGTTGGTCGAACCGATGAACAGCGTGCCTTCGCGACCCCAGGTCATCGCGCGCGCATTCGGCACCCGCGCGACGAGTTCGATGACAAAGCCCGGCGGCAACCGGATGCGTTCGAGCGGCAACGACGATTGCGCCTGCGCAATGGTCGCTGCCGCGGTCAGCATCGCCGCCAGCACACTCAGTCGCGGTGTCCGGATCGGGCATGTGCGAAGAAATCGTTGCATTGGATGCTCCCAGCGGTCGCCACCTGTTCCGGCATCATAAGCGAGCGGCAGGTGAACACCCGGGACGGTCCGCGGTTGACCCGCATGCGGTCGGTGCTATCCTTGGCGTTTGCACATCGGAAGGTCCGCGATGAACGCTCCCGGCACAGAGGCGCAGCTGCGGCCGGCGACCACTACGCGCGCCGAAGACCTGTCGTCACTCGACCTCATTCGCACGCTGGTCGGCTTCGACACGACGAGCCGGGATTCCAATCTCGCTTTGATCGAGTGGGTGCGCGGCTACCTCGACGGTCACGGTATCGCATCGACGCTGACCTACGATGACAGCAAGCGCAAGGCCAATCTCTTCGCCACGCTTCCCGCGCAAGATGGCAACATGACCGATGGCGGCATCGTGCTCTCCGGCCACACCGACGTGGTTCCGGTCGACGGGCAACCATGGGACACCGACCCCTTTGCGCTGACGGTGAAGGGCGATAGGTTGTATGGTCGCGGCGTCGCCGACATGAAAAGCTTTTCCGCTGTCGGCCTCGCGCTTGTTCCGGAATTCCTGCGCCGCGGGCTTGCGAAGCCGATCCACTTTTCGCTTTCCTACGACGAGGAGGTCGGCTGCATCGGCGTGCACCGGCTGATCGCCGACATTATTGCGCGCGGTGTGCGCCCCGCCGGCTGCATCGTCGGCGAGCCGACCGGGATGGAGCTGGTGGTCGCGCACAAGGGCAAGAAGAGCTGGCGATGCCGGGTGCGCGGATTCGAGGCGCATTCGTCGCTGACGCCGCTCGGGGTCAACGCAGTGCAGATCGCCTGCTCGCTGGTCAGCTACATCGCGCAGCGCGCACTGCAGTACCGCGAAACCGGCAAGCGGGACGACGCCTACGACGTTCCCTACACGACCGTGCACGTCGGCGTGATCGGCGGCGGCACCGCGATCAACATCGTGCCGCGCGACTGCAGCTTCGACTTCGAGATCCGTCACCTGCCCGGCGATGATCCGGACGCCTTCATCGACGATGTGCGTGCGCAGGCGGCGCGGCTGCTGCCGGACATGCAGGCGGTCGACGCGTCCACGTACATCGAGTTCGACCACCTGTCGACGCTGCCGGGCTTCGACACGCACGACGGCAGCGAGATCACGGCGCTCGGACACCGGTGCAACGGCACGCAGCAGACCGGCAAGGTCTCTTTCGGCACCGAGGCCGCGCTGTTTCATGACGCCAACGTGCCGACGATCATCTGCGGCCCCGGACACATCGCGCAGGCGCATCAGCCCAACGAATGGGTGGCGGTCGAACAGGTCGCCCAATGCGAGGCGTTCATGCGTCGCCTTGCCGATCAGCTTGCTGCACGCTAGTGGCCGCCACTTGAGCCCGATGCGCTGCCGCTCACATCGGCGACCTCTTTCGCACGAGGGACTGAAGGGAAGCGGGAAGAGCGCAGCGCACCGATGAGCGCCATGTCCTCGTCGATTCCCCGCATCGAGATCGACTTCCCCGCGCTCGACCCATGGCAGGCCGGCAACACGGGGATCCCCTATGTCTGGCGCTTCGAGGCGCAGCGTCCGGGGCCGCGCGTGACCGTCCAGGCGCTGACGCACGGCAACGAAGTCTGCGGTGCGATCGCCAACGACTGGCTGCTGCGCGAAAACGTCCGGCCTTTGCGCGGCACGCTGACGCTGACCTTTGCGAACATCGACGCCTTCCGCGCTTTCGACGCGGCCGACCCCTTTGCGTCGCGCTGCCTGGACGAGGACTTCAACCGCGTGTGGACTTCCGAAGTGCTCGACGGCAGCCGCAAGACCCGCGACCTCGCTCGCGCCCGTGCGCTGCGCCCGGTCTATGACGACACCGACTACCTGCTCGACCTGCATTCGATGACCGATCCCTGCCTGCCGCTGGCGCTCTGCGGCAGACAGCGCAAGGGCGTCGAACTCGCGCAGGCCGTCGGCATTCCGCAGCACATCGTCATCGACGCCGGCCACGCGGCCGGCCGCCGCCTGCGGGACTACGCGGCCTTCGACGACCCCGTCGACCCGCGCAACGCGCTGCTGATCGAGTGCGGCCAGCATTGGGAACTCGCGGCACCCGAAGTCGCCAAGCAGTCGGCGCTGCGTTTTCTTCGCCATTTCGGCATGCTCGACCCCGCGTTTCTCGATGCACATCTCGACGCGTCGCCGCCGTCTCCGCAACGCGCGATCGAGATCACTGACGTGGTGACCATCGCGACCGACGACTTCGCATTCGTCGAGCCCGTCATCGGGCTCTCGGTCGTGGCCAAGGGCGGCTCGCTGCTCGCCCGCGACGGCGACACCCCGGTTTTCACCCCTTACGACGACGCGGTGCTGATCATGCCGACGCGGCGCCCGAAGAGAGGCGAAACCGCGGTGCGGATCGGGCGCTTCGTGGCCTGACACCCTGCCCGGCCGGACTCGACCCGGGAAGCGCCCGGACAGCGTCCGGCTCGAAGCCGGACCCGCAGCGGGCAAGCGCCTTGCCGTGACTCGCGCCTACCTCGCCACAGCGGCAGCAACGGCCGCTTCGGCCGCGCCGACGAGATCCGTCCCGATGATCGCGGCCCACCGCGCCCATACCGGCTGTACCGCAGCGCGCAGCGCCATCCGCTGCGCCGGCGTCGGGCGCAGCAGCGTGACGCCCTGCTGGGTCAGTTCGGCAAGTGCTGCCTCCTCGCGCGCGACGGCACCGGCTTCGCTTGCGACCTGCGCCGCGTGGGTGCGCACCAATGCGCGCTGGTCGTCGCTCCATCCTTCCCAGACCGAACGGCGCACGGCGAACACCATCACGTCGTTGAACGCGCCCCAACGCGTGACGAATTTCTGCCCGGTGGCGGCGATGCGAGTCGCCGCCAGCGTCGACGCCGGCGCTTCCTGCGCGTCGAGCGAGCCGTCGGCGAACGCCGCTTGCGCGCTGGCGAAACTCATCGAGGAAGGCTTGGCGCCAAGTGTCGCGAAGGTCTCGGTGAGCAAAGGAATCGCGACAACGCGAACACGCAGGCCGGCGAGTTCGGACAGCGTCGGGATCACGGATTTCGCCGTCGACAGCACGCGCTCGCCGAGCGGGGCTACCGCGACGACGACGACGCCGGCCAGCGCCGCACGAGCGGCGACCTGTTGTCGCAAACTGTCGTCGGCGACAAGCGCCTCCAGCTCGCGCGTCTCGCTCGCCAGCCACGGCAGCGCGTAAACGGCGAAGGAGGGCAGCTGTGCCGACCATGCGAGCGCGGAACCGACGGCCAGGTCGGCCAATCCGTCGCGCAGAACACCAAATTCGCGCTGCGGATCGCGTCCGGCGAGCACCGCGCCCGGATACGGCTTGACCACGAAGCTGCGGCCGGCGGCGTCGTTGACGAGTTGCACCCAGCGATCGGCCGCCTTGCCCAATGGATAGGCGGCCGACTGCGCGACCGACAGCTTGAGTTCCGGCGCTTCGCTCGGCTTGGCCGGAGTCTGCGCCGACGCACACGCCGACGCGAGGATTGCAAGCCAGGACAGAAGCGCGGGCCGCGCCGCACGAACGAAGGAACGCATTGGTCGCAGTCTAATTCATTGCAGCGGTGCGGCATCGGCCGCCGGCGCGTCGAGCCAATAGCGTGCGCGCTGCGCGCGTGCCGAGACGGGAATCGGTATCGACGGCGTATCGAAGGTCAGTGCGATTGCGCCTTCGCGGTCGGTACGCAGCACGCGGACGTCGCTCATCGTGTAGCGCGCGACGATATCGGCACGTGGGTGACCGAAGCGATTGCGGTAGCCGCTGCCGATCACCGCCATCGCCGGCGCCACCGCCCGAATGAACGGGAGTGTCGACGACGTCCGCGATCCGTGGTGCGGCACGACGAGGACGTCGGCGCGCAGCAGCTCGCGCCGCGAGCGCAGCAGCAGCGCCTCGGACTTCGCCTCGATGTCGCCGGTGACAAGCGCGCTGCCGTGGCCGGAATCGATGCGCAGCACGCATGAGCGATCGTTGGTCTTCGCGTACCGGTCCTCGTACTCGGCATCGGTGGGATGCAGCATCGTGAAACGCACGCCGTCCCAGGTCCAAACCTGGCCAGCCGCGCAGGATACTGCCGTGCCGACGACGCTGCGCTGCATGGCTTCGACGATGGCGTGATCGGCGGGCAGCGACGATGTCAACTCGCCGACCGGGGTTGCCTGCAGCAGCGACAGCGCGCCGCCCGAATGATCGAGGTCCTGATGGCTGACGACCAGCGTGTCGACGCGGCGCAGCCCGGACGCGCGCAGGAACGGCGCGACGATGCGCCCCCCCGCGTCGGTCGTTTCGTTGTAGCGCGGGCCGGTGTCGTAGACCAGCGTATGCCGGCGTGTCTCGACGACTGCCGCCAGCCCCTGCCCGACGTCGAGCACGGTGAGCCGGAACGCACCGTCGGGCAGCGGCTCCGGATGCGCGGCGAACAGCGGCACCAGCCACAGCGCACCGAGCCAGCGGCCCGGGACGCCCCGCGGCGCCAGCAGCCAGAGCGCGCCGAGGCAGGCGACCGCCACCGCCCATCCCGCAGGCGCGTGCTGCTGCCACGTCGCATCGGGCAACGCCGACAGCCATTCGAGCCAACGCATCAGCGGCGTCAACGCGGCGTGCGCCAAACGGAACAGCGCGTCCCAGGGAATCAGGATGCCGGCCAGCGCCAAGGGCACCACCACCAGCGTGACCGCGGGAATGGCGACCGCGTTGGCCACCGGCGCGATCAACGACACCTGCCCGAACAGCGACAGCGTCAGCGGCGTCAGTCCCAGCGTGACGATCCATTGTGCGTGTGCTCCCTCGCCCAACGCGTGCGCGAGGCGCCCGCGCCAATCGCACCGCAGCGTGTCGCGCAGCCGCCCGACCGACGCGTAGAGCAGCAGCGCCACGGCGCCGTACGACAGCCAGAATCCGGGCGTCAGCGGCGCGAAGGGATCCCACAGCAGCACCGCGACCAGCGCCCAGAGCCAGACGATGCCGGCGGTGCCCGGGCGTCCGGCCCAGATGCCGACGGCGGCGACCGCGAGCATCGCGAAGGTGCGCAGCGCCGGAATGCCGGCGCCGGCCAGCATCACGTAGGTGCCGGCGGCGGCCATCCCGAAGGCCGCGGCAAGCTTGCGCGCCGGAAGGCGCAGCGTCAGTTGCACGCTGCGGCGTGCGAGCACGTAGGCGAGGCCGCCGGCGAATGCGGCAAACACGGTCACGTGCAACCCGGAGATCGAGACCAGGTGCGTTATACCGGTGCGGTTGAAGACCTTCCACTGCGCTTCCGGAATAGCGCGCTGGTCGCCGATAGCCAGCGCGGTGACCACTCCGGCGTAGCGGGCATCGGGCAGCGCACGCTCGATGCGCGCGCGAACGCGTTCGCGCGCGCGCTGCACGTGGTCGATCCAGCGACCGGCGAATTCGTCGCGACGCTGGTTGAATGCGCTGTCGCGCACGGTGCCCGTCGCCCGCAGTCCCTGCTGCAACAGCCACGCCTCGAGATCGAAGCCGCCCGGATTGACGTTGCCGTGCGGCCGCTTCAAGCGCACGATCAGTTGCCAGCGCTCGCCCGCGCGCACCACGGGCGCCGGTACCTGCGCGCCGTCTTCCGGCCATGGTGCGTACCACGCCAGCGACAATCGCGCCGGCACGCTCGCCCGCTTGGTCAGCACGCGCTCGACGGCGAAGGCGAAGCGAACGCCGCGCTCGGAGCGCGCCGGCAGATCGTCGACCACACCCTCCACGCGGAGGTCGACGTCTTCCCACTCGCGCGGCAATTCGTCGGTGAGCCGCGCTTCGGCGCGCCACGCAGCGTAGCCGAAGCCGCCGGCGAAGCTGGCGCCGATACCGACCGCGGCCACGACCCACTGTCGCGAACTCGGCCACCGCATGGTCTGCACCGCGACCGCAGTCGCCGCCGCAGCCACGATTATCGCGACCGGGTTCGGCGGCAACGCCGCGCTGGCCTGCAGCGCGCAGACGCCACAGGCGAAGACGACCAGGCAGGCTCCGAGGGTCGAAGGCATCGTCGGCGGTGCCCGCGCGCACGTCGCGCGGCACCATCGGCAATCTAGCCCGTACCAGGCGTGGCGCGCGATGCGCCGTTTGGACGAGGTTTAGGCCTTCGGCCAGAGGATCAATTGCGGCCAGCGGAGCAACGCCATCCGCCGTCACCGCGGTGCTTCAAGGCTTCGAGCGTGAACTCCGGGCGCAGCGGCATCGCGGATTACCTCGTGGCGTGCAGGTCGCGACGAGCCGGCGAAGCACGCTCGCGATCACGTGAAGCCCTCCAGGCGCGCGACCTCGTGCGCGTCGCGGGCCAGTGCATCGACGGTCTCGGCCGGTGTGTCCCACGCGCACATCAAGCGAACCCCGGTGGCGCCGATGAATTCGTAGAACTGCCAGCCGCGCTCGCGCAGTCCGGCGATCATTGGCGGTGGCATGTCGATGAACACGCCGTTGGCTTCGACCGGCGCCAGCAACCGCGTCCCCGGCACGCCGGCGAGCGCGTCGGCCAGCCTGCGCGCCATCGCGTTGGCGTGCGCGGCGTGCGAAAGCCACGCACCGCCCGCGAGCACACCCTGCCAGGGTGCGGCGAGAAAGCGCATCTTCGACGCCAGCTGGCCGCCCTGCATTCGACGGCGGCCGAATTCATCGGCCAGCGCCGGATCGAAGAAGACGACGGCCTCGCCGAAGGGCAGCCCGTTCTTGGTGCCGCCGAAGGACAGCGCGTCGACACCGGCACGCCATGCGATGTCGGCCGGCGCGCAATCGAGCGCGGCGACCGCGTTGGCAAAGCGCGCGCCGTCGACGTGCACTTTCATTCCCAACCGGTGCGCGCAGTCGGCAAGCTCCCACATCTCCAGCGGCGTGTACAGCGTGCCGTGCTCGGTCGCCTGCGTCAGCGACAGCGCGCGCGGTCTGGCCGAGTGCACGTCGTGCGGCGTCACGGCCAGCCGTTCGACCGCTTCGACGGTCAACTTGGCGTGCGGCGTGTCGGCCGTAAGAAGCTTGGCGCCGCCGCTGAAAAATCCGGGTGCGCCGCATTCGTCGACGTTGATGTGCGCATTCGCATGACAGATGATCGCGTCGGTGCCGCGGCACAGCGCCGACAAGGCGAGCGAATTCGCCGCGGTCCCGTTGAAAACGAAGAAGACCTCGCATTCGGTTTCGAAGACGCCGCGGATGGCGGCGATCGCCGCCTGCGTCCAGTCGTCGCCGCCGTAGGCGGGCGCGTGGCCGGCGTTGGCGGCGGCGAGCGCCGCCCATGCCTCCGGGCACACACCGGCCCAGTTGTCGCTCGCAAACTGCGCGCCCAAGTCCCGACGTCCGCTCACAGCCGCTGCGCGACGAAAGCCTGCACCGACGCGAGCGCGGATGGCAGCCCGGACGGATCGGTGCCGCCCGCCTGCGCCAGGTCCGCACGCCCGCCGCCCTTGCCGCCGACCTGCTGCGCCACGTGGTTGACGAGATCTCCCGCCTTCAGCTTGCCGGTCAGATCGGCGGTGACGCCGGCGATCAGCGTCACCTTGCCGTCGGCCACGCTGCCGAGAACGATCGCCGCGGAGCGCAGCTTGTCCTTCAGCTTGTCCATCGTTTCGCGCAGCGCCTTGACGTCGGCGCCGTCGAGCGACACCGCCAGCACCTTCGCTCCCTTGACGTCGAACGCGCTGCCCGCGAGATCATCGCCGGCGGACGCAGCCGCCTTGGCTTTCATCCGCGCGAGTTCGCGTTCGGCAGCGCGCGCGCTTTCCTGGAGCTGGGCGATCCGCGTTTCGAGTTCACCTACCGGCGCCTTCAGCGCCGCGGCCACCGCCGCCAGCTTGGCCTCCTGCGCCTGCACCAGCGCCAGCGCGCCGCGCCCCGTGGTCGCTTCGATCCGGCGGATGCCTGCGGCGACCCCGCCTTCACCGATGACCTTGAAAAAACCGATGTCGCCGGTGCGCGCGACGTGCGTGCCTCCGCACAACTCGCGCGACGTACCGATGTCGAGCACGCGCACTTCGTCGCCGTACTTTTCACCGAAGAGCATCATCGCCCCGGACTTTTGCGCGTCGTCGATCGCCATCACCCGCGCCTGCGTCGGCGCGTTGTCGAGGATTTCCGCATTGACGATCTCTTCGACGCGGCGGATCTCGTCGTCGGTCATCGGCGCGTTGTGCGCGAAGTCGAAGCGCGTGTGTTCGGAATCGACCAGCGAGCCCTTCTGCTGCACGTGCGCGCCGAGCACTTCGCGCAGCGCCTTGTGCATCAGGTGCGTGGCCGAGTGGTTACGCATCGTGCGGCCGCGCGCGTCGCAGTCGACCTGCGCGGCGACCGTGTCACCGATCTTCAATTCGCCGGACTTGACTTCGCCGATGTGGCCGTAGACGTCGGGCTGCACCTTCTGCGTGTCGGCGACGGCGAATAGTGTCGGGCGTGCGCCGCCCTTGCCGAGTTCGCCACGATCGCCGACCTGGCCACCCGATTCGGCGTAGAACGGCGTGCGGTCGAGGATGACCATCCCCTGCTCGCCGGCCGTCAGCGCGTCCACCGTCGCACCTTCGCGGTAGAGCGCGACGACGCGGCCGTCCTCGGACAGCGAGTCGTAGCCGCGAAACGCCGTCTTCGGCCCACGGTAGTCGAGTTGCGCGAGCGACTTGAAGGTCGAACCCGCGCGGCCACGGTCGCGCTGCGCATCCATCGCCGCGTCGAATCCCGCCTCGTCGACGACGATGCCGCGCCCGCGCGCGACGTCCGCGGTCAAGTCGAGTGGAAAGCCGAAGGTGTCGTAGAGCGTGAAGGCGGTTGCGCCGTCGAGCGTCTTGCCGCCAGCGCCGCTAACCGCATCGAGCGCGGCGCCGAGGATCTTCATCCCGTTTTCGAGCGTCTCGCCGAAGCGCTCCTCCTCGGCGGCCAGCACCTGCGCGATGCGCACCTTGTCGCGGCGCAGCTCCGGATAGGCGTCGCCCATTTGCGCGTCGAGATCGTCGACCAGTTTGTGGAAGAACGGCTGCTTGCGGCCGAGCTGGTAGCCGTGGCGGATTGCGCGGCGGATGATTCGCCGCAGCACGTAGCCGCGACCGTCGCTCGACGGGATCACGCCGTCGGCGATCAGGAATGCGCAGGCGCGGATGTGGTCGGCGATGACCTTGAGCGAAGGATTGTCGAGGTCGGTCGTGTGCGTCTCGCGCGCGGCCGCCGCGATCAGCGCGACGAACAGGTCGATCTCGTAGTTCGAATGGACGTTCTGCAGCACCGCAGCCAGGCGTTCGAGACCCATGCCGGTGTCGACGCAGGGAGCGGGCAGCGGCGTCATGTTGCCGTTGTCGTCGCGATTGAATTGCATGAACACGAGATTCCAGATCTCGATGTAGCGGTCGCCTTCGGCATCCGGCGATCCCGGCGGCCCGCCCCACACCTCCGGTCCGTGATCGTAGAAGATCTCGGAACACGGCCCGCAGGGTCCCGTGTCGGCCATCTGCCAGAAGTTGTCGCTGGCGTAGCGCGCGCCCTTGTTGTCGCCGATGCGCACGACGCGCTCGGCGGGGACGCCGATCTCGCGGGTCCAGATGTCGTGGGCCTCGTCGTCCTCGATGTAGACGGTCGCCCACAGCTTTTCGGCCGGCAGCCGGTAAACCTGCGTCAGCAATTCCCACGCATAGCGGATCGCGTCGCGCTTGAAATAGTCGCCGAAGCTGAAGTTGCCAAGCATTTCGAAGAACGTGTGGTGGCGCGCCGTGTAGCCGACGTTCTCGAGGTCGTTGTGCTTGCCACCGGCGCGCACGCTGCGCTGCGACGACACCGCGCGCCGGTACGGCCGCTGGTCGACGCCGAGGAACACGTCCTTGAACTGGACCATTCCGGAATTGACGAACAGCAGCGTCGGATCGTTGGCCGGCACCAGCGACGAACTCGGCACCTGCGTATGCCCGTTGGCCACGAAATAGTCGATGAACTGGCGGCGGATGTCGGCAACTTGCATGATGAGTCGGATGACGAGAGGGCGCACGGCGCGCCGCCGGCCGGCGCGGCAAAACGTGACGCGGAATCAAAAGCTTGGATTGTAACGCGCCGTTGCCGCACGCGCGTCGGCGGCAGCCCGGTCGGCCGGAGATGCGATTCCCGGCCGAAGTCCGCCCTCTACAGGTCGTCGCTGCGACGTCCTGCCGCGCGCAGCACACGCAGCGCCACCGACACGCTGTAGCCGCGCGCCTGCAGAAAGCGCACCTGACGGGCGGTTTCGCGATCGTTGGCCGGCGCCGCGCCGAAGCGCTGTCGCCACAGCGCCTGCGCTTCGGCGTACTCGTCCGCGCCGTCGAGCGCCGCGATCGCACTTGCAGCATCGTCGATCCCGATGCCGCGCTCTTTTAACGCATGCAGGATCGCGCGCCTACCGTAGCGGCCGGCGCGCTGCGCGACGACCGCCTGCGCGTAGCGCGCGTCCGACAGGTAGCCGGCCGCAGCCAGTTCGTCGAGCGCGCGCTCGACGCCGGCCGCTGTCACCCCGCGCTGCTGCAGCCGCTGCGCGAGCTCCGCCCGACTGTATTCGCGGCGCGCGAGCCAGCGTACCGCCATCGCTTTGGGCGAAACAGGCGCGCGCGGCGCCGCGGTATCCTTGGCGCGCGCGGCGCGTCGTTCGCGCACGGCCGCGCGCAGTCCCTACTCGTCCGCTACGGGCAAGGGCATGATGCGTCCGGGCGAGGGGACGTCGACCGCGGCACGGATCCTGGATTCGATTTCGTCGGCGATCGCCGGGTGCTCGCGCAGGAACTCGCGCGCGTTGTCCTTGCCCTGGCCGATCTTCTCACCGCCGTACGCGTACCACGCGCCGGACTTCTCGACGATCTTGTGCACGACGCCCAGTTCGACGATCTCGCCTTCGCGCGAAATGCCCTCGCCGTAGAGGATGTCGAACAACGCCTCGCGAAACGGCGGCGCGACCTTGTTCTTCACGACCTTGACGCGCGTTTCGTTGCCGACGACCTCGTCGCCCCTCTTGATCGCCCCGATGCGGCGGATATCCAGTCGCACCGACGCGTAGAACTTGAGCGCGTTGCCGCCCGTCGTCGTTTCCGGGTTGCCGAACATCACGCCGATCTTCATCCGGATCTGGTTGATGAAGACAACGAGCGTGCCGGCCCGCTTGATGTTGCCGGCGAGCTTGCGCAGCGCCTGGCTCATCAGGCGCGCCTGCAGTCCCGGCAGCTGGTCACCCATCTCGCCTTCGATCTCGGCCTTGGGCACCAGCGCGGCCACCGAGTCGATGACAATGATGTCGACACCGCCCGAGCGCACCAGCATGTCGGCGATCTCGAGCCCCTGCTCGCCGGTGTCCGGCTGCGAGATCAGGAGGTCGCCGACGTTGACGCCGAGCTTGCCGGCGTAGACGGGATCGAGCGCGTTTTCCGCGTCGATGTACGCGGCCACGCCGCCGGCCTTCTGCACCTGCGCCACCACCTGCAGGCACAACGTGGTCTTGCCGGAGGATTCCGGGCCGTAGATCTCGACCACCCGCCCGCGCGGCAATCCGCCGACACCGAGCGCAATGTCGAGGCCGAGCGATCCGGTCGAGACAACGGACAGGTCGTTGGCGATCTGGGCCTCGCCCATTTTCATGATCGAGCCCTTGCCGAACTGCTTTTCGATTTGCGCCAGGGCGGCGGTGAGGGCTTTGTTCCTCTGGTCGTCCATCGGGGAGTCGAGGGGCATGACGGTAATCTCCGAAGTATCACCCGGCGGCCTGACGGCCGGGAAGGCGGGCTTGACACGATCGCATCATGGCATAGAACGATCGTTCGATGCAAGTCATCCCAATGGCCTAAGCCAAAGCGCCGAAATCCCGCAGGCATGGCGCGCATCCGGCTGCGCATCGTGCGCAACTTCGTCCCGATCGACGACGCATGTCGCGCAAGCGCCAGACTGCGGAACGCGCCAGGTTGCGCACAAGACGCTATGCATCCTCGGCAAACGCCGCCAGCAGCCCCTCCAGAGCCACGACGACGCTGGCGCGCCGCACGGCAAAGCGGTCGCCGTCGAAGCGATGCGTCGCGACGCGTGTCGTCGCGTCGCGCTCCGCCCATGCGAAGCAGACCATGCCGGCGGGTTTCGCTGGGGAGCCGCCACCGGGCCCTGCGACACCGGTGATGGCGACGGCAAACCGCACGCCGCTGCGCGCCAGCGCGCCTTCCGCCATCGCGCGTGCGGTTGCTTCCGAGACGGCGCCGTGGCACGCGAGCGTGGCCTCCGGGACACCCAGCATTTCGGTCTTCGCCTGGTTCGAATAGGTAACGAAGCCGCGGTCGAACCATTGCGAACTGCCGGCGATATCGGTGACGGCGCCGGCGACCAGCCCGCCGGTGCAGGATTCGGCGGTTGCGCACATCGCGCCACGCTGCGCGAGTTGCGCGCCGAGCCGTTCGGCCAAATGGGCGATCAATGCGTCGTTCATGTCAGGAGCCGCTGGCCGATCGCATAGACGAGAAGCGCGTAGCCGGCGGCGAGCAGGTCGTCGAGCATGACGCCGATACCGTTTTTCATCGCCGCGTCGAGCTGCCGGATCGGTGGCGGCTTGACGATGTCGAACAAGCGAAACAGGGCGAAGGCAATGGCGATTGCCGGCACCGTCGTGCCGGTGAAAAACAGCACCAGCAGGAAGGCGGCGATTTCGTCGATGACGATGCCGCCGTGATCGGGGACCCCCAGCGCGCGGCCGGTGACCTGCGACGCCCACGCGCCGACGACGAAGGCCGCAACGATCGCGACGGCGAAGGCGAGGTCGTCGCCGTAGGCGCGCAACAGCAGCGCGATCGGGATCGCCACCAGCGTGCCGACGGTGCCCGGCGCCGCCGGTGCCAGCCCGGCGCCGAAGCCCAGCGCGATGAAATGCGCCGGGTGGTGCAGGAGAAAGCCGAGCGTGACACGCCGGCTCATCGAAAATGGTCGAAGGAGCGCGGCAACGCATCGAGCACGCTGCCGTGCTCGTCGCGCACCCTCAGGCCCGGTGTCGCGGTGACCGTGCCCACATGTGTCAGCGTCAGCGCCAGTTCGACAGCGATGTCCGCCAGGCGCCCACGCGCCGACGGCGGCGCGGTGAAACAAAGCTCGTAGTCATCGCCTCCCGCGAGCAGGCAAGCCAGCGCCAACTCGCGCTCGCCGGAGGCAAGCCGCAGCGACAACGCCGGCGCGCAGGGTAGCCGCGCGAGTTCGATCTCGGCACCGACGCTGGAGGCTTCGAGGATGTGCGCGAGGTCGCCGCTCAAACCGTCGGAGACGTCGATCGCCGCGGAGGCGATGCCGCGCAGGCGCTGCCCGAGCACGACGCGCGGCTCCGGTGTCTCGAGCCGCAGCCGCAGCGTCGCCAGCGTCGCCGCGCCGAGCTTGGTCCTTTGCTGCAACGCGGCCAGCGCCAACGCGGCGTCGCCCAGGCTTCCCGAAACGTGGATGTCGTCGCCGGCACTCGCTCCCGAGCGCGTGATCGCGGTGCCCGCCGGCAACTCGCCGATGATCGTCAGGCAGAGGTTGCGCGGACCGCGCGTGGTATCGCCGCCGATCAGCGCGACGCCATGCTGCTGCGCGAGCGCGAAAAGCCCTTCCGTGAAGGCGCTAAGCCAGCGCTCGTCATCGTCGGGCAGCGCTCCGGCCAGCAGCGCCCAGCGCGGCGTCGCACCCATCGCCGCCATGTCCGACAGGTTCACCGCCAGCGCCTTGTGGCCAAGCGCGGCGGCATCCGCGCCGGGCAGGAAATGCCGGCCTTCGACCAGCATGTCGACCGCCACTGCAAGCTCGCATCCTGGCGCCGGCGCGACGACCGCGGCGTCGTCACCGATGCCGACGCGCACGGCGGGGTCGCGCAGCGGACGACGGAAGTGGCGCTCGATCAGCGCGAATTCGTCCACTAGCGCTGCAGCGCGGCGATCTCCGTCGCCCTGGCATCGGCGGCGAGCTTGTCGAGCACGCCGTTGACAAAGCGATGGCCGTCGGTGCCGCCGAAAACCTTCGCGAGTTCGACGGCCTCGTTGATCACGACCTTGTACGGAATGTCGGCGCGCCGCTTGAGTTCCCACGCGCCAACGATCAGGATCGCGCGCTCGACGGGCGAGAGCTGCGAGGGCTTGCGATCGAGGTGCGGCGCGAGCGCTGCCAGCAGGTCGTCGTAGTCGACGCCTACGCCACGCCACAACTCGTCGAAGTACGGCTGGTCTGCGCGCAGGTACCCGGGGCTCGCGATCAGGTCGTCGCGCACGGCCGGCGCCGCGTTGCCCGATAGTTGGCGCTGATACAACCCCTGCACTACCAGCTCGCGCGACCGGCGGCGCTGGCTAACCATCGCTGTCGATCGCCTGCAGCAGGTTGGTCACCTCGATCGCCGTGCGCGCCGCTTCATAGCCCTTTTGATCCATCCGCGCCTGCGCCTGCGCGTCGGTGTCGCAGGTGAGGATGCCGTTGCCGATCGGAATGCCGAACTCAAGCGACACGCTCGATACGCCCGCCGCCGATTCGTTGCAGACGATCTCGAAATGGTAGGTATCGCCCCGAATGACCGCGCCCAACGCGACCAGCGCGTCATATTCGCCGGACTGCGCCAGCCGCTGCAGCACCAGCGGCGATTCCAGCGCACCGGGAACGGTAGCGAGGACGATGCATTCATCGCGCACGCCCGCCTCCGCCAATCCACGCAGCGCACCGGCGAGAAGGCCATCGCCGATTTCCGGATTGAAGCGCGACAGCACGAGGCCGACGCGCCACGCGGCGCCGGACAAGTCGGGAGCGATGCGTCGGATGGGCACGATGGGCATCGCCTACGACGACTTGCGCGCCGGCGGCTCCGATTCGTAACCGGTCACTTCGAGATCGAAGCCGGCCATGCTCGGCATCTTGCGCGGTTTGGCCAGCAAGCGCATGCGGCCGACATTCAGGTCGCGCAGGATTTGCGCACCAATGCCGTAGTTGCGCAGGTCCATCTTGGCGGGGACGGGTGCCAGGTCGGCGAGCGCGCGCTGGCGCAGTTCAGCCGCGCTCTCGGGCCGGTGCAGCAGCACGATGACGCCGCGACCGGCTTTCGCAACCGCTGCCAGCGCACCGGGAATCGTCCACGAATGCGCGGCGCTGTCGGCGTCGAGCAGGTCCATCACCGACAGCGGCTCGTGCACGCGCACCAGCGTTTCGGCATCGGGCGCGATCGGCCCGCGCACCAGCGCGAGATGCGTCGCCTCGGAGATCTTGTCGCGGTAGACGACCAGCCGGAATGCGCCGTGCGGCGTGTTGAGCGGCCGCTCGGCGATCCGTTCGACCATCCTTTCGGTGCGGCTTCGGTAGTGGATGAGGTCGGTGATGGCGCCGATCCTGAGGCCATGTTCGCGCGCGAACAGTTCGAGATCCGGCATCCGCGCCATCGTGCCGTCATCGCACATCACTTCGCAGATCACGGTCGCCGGCATCAGTCCCGCGAGCCGCGCGAGATCGCAGCCGGCTTCGGTGTGGCCGGCACGTACCAGCACTCCGCCGGGCTGCGCCATTACCGGGAATATGTGGCCAGGCTGGACGAGATCGCGGGGCTTGGCGTCGGCGGCGACTGCCGCGCGTACGGTGCGCGCGCGGTCCGCCGCCGAGATACCCGTGGTCACGCCCTCGGCCGCCTCGATCGAGACGGTGAAGTTGGTACCGTGTCCGGAGCGGTTGGCCGCCACCATCAGCGGCAACCCCAGTTGCCGACAGCGCTCCTGCTCGAGCGTCAGGCAGACGAGGCCACGTGCATGCCTCGCCATGAAGTTGATGATTTCGGGTGTGACGAGTTCGGCGGCGACGACGACATCGCCTTCGTTCTCGCGGTCTTCCTCGTCCACCAGCACGACCATGCGGCCGGCCTTCAGTTCGGCGACGATTTCGGGAATGGAGGCAAGGGTCATGGTGCGCAAGGCTCCGGGAGCGTTCGGCACGGCGTGTGCGAACCGCTACGTCAGCCGTTGAGTTTACAGCAGCGCGACGGTTGACTCCGCGCGCGGATCCGACGGATGGGCATCGACGCCAAGCGCCAGAACCGCTCCGCGGCCGCTCATGGCGCGGCATACGAGCGTGAACGCCCGCCAATCGTACCGTCCCACAGCGCCACCAGCGCACGGTCCAGTTCCACCTGGTAGTCGTAGTCGAAGGCCGGTCGCGGGCCCGGTCCCGCCATCGGACCTGCGGGATGCTGCGCCTGCGCCGCCGGAGACATCTGCCACAGGCCGATGATCAGCGCGTAGCTGTGCCGCAGCAGCGCGACGCCGTCACCCGCGTTCAGGCCATGGAAATGCCGCTCGATTCCCGTGCCTGCCTTCTGCAGCCGCTCGCCCATCCGCTGCTTGAACGCCAGCGCCGCCTCGACCGGCACGCCCTGGCCCATCATTCCGAAGCAGCGCGCGGCCAGCGGAAGAAACAGCGGCGGCTCCACGATGTGCCGGCCGGTGAGCGCCAGGACGTCGGCGATGGTCACCTGATCCTTGCGCTCGAGCACTTCGATCAGCGCGTCGAAGAAGCCGTCGACGTTGCGTTCGTGGACGGCCAGCAGCAGTTCTTCCTTGCCGGGAAAATACAGGTAGACGGTGCCCTTCGCGAGTCCGGCCTCGTCGGCGACCTCGGCGACGCTGGCGATACGCTCGGGCGAGTCCGCAAGCAGCCGCGCCGCCGCGTCGAGTATCGCGTCGTGACGTTGCTGCTTGTCCTGCGCCTGCATCGCCCGTTGCCTGATCGCCATGGCTCTGCCCTCAAATGCGGCCATTAACTGACTTCCAGTCACTTGACGGCAAGCGTAAGTGACTGATAGTCAGCTGTCAATGCCGGGCAGCGTCCGGCGGGCGGCGGGCGGTCAGAACAACCCGAGCGTCGCCTGCGTCAACGCGCTGTCGGGATCGGCATACCCGGCGACCACGCTGAAGTGGTCGGCGCCGGGCACGAACAGCGGCGCCGACCACGGCCGCCTCACTTCCGGCCAGGCGTCCCACAACAGCTGCGTCTGCCGCAGGAATTCCGAGGTTTCGTCGGCCCCGCACGCCATCAGCAACGGCACCCGGGCCCGCAACGGATGGTGGGTTGGCGACATCCGCATCGCCTCCGGCGCGTCGAGCCGGAAGTCCGCATTGAACGAGAACAAGACCATCGGCTCCAGGTCGTGCACTCCGGACAGCGTGACTCCCGCACGAAGGGGCGCCGCATCGAGGCCCTGCGCGGTCCAGTCGGTCGTGTACATCATCGCCGCCAGATGGCCGCCGGCGGAATGACCGCCGACGACCAGGTGGTCCGCGGGCGCGCCGTGGGCCGCGCCTTCGCGCGCAAGAAATATCATCGCGCGCCGACACTCGTCGACGATCGCCGGGATCGACACCACCGGACACAGGTCGTAATTGACGTTGGCCACGGCAATGCCCTGTTCGACGAAGGCGCCGGCGACGAACGAGAAGTCGTCCTTGTCCAGGCTGCGCCAATAGCCGCCGTGCAGGAACGCGAAAACGCCTCGCACCCGGCCGGCCGGCAGGTAGAGATCGAGCGTCTCCTTCGGGCCCGGCCCGTAGCGGAGGTTGCGCGCCGGCCGGTAGCGTTCGACCGCAGCGGCCGACCATTGCGCGTAGCGGGCGAACCACTGCGGGTGCTCGGGAACCGCGGCGCGATTATTGTAGCCGTGCTCCACCGACTCCGGCGTGTGGACGATCGCCGGCATGACGATCAGGAGGGCACGATCTCGATCGACAACTCCGAGAGCCCGTCGATGTGCGCATCGAGACGGTCGCCCGCCACCACCGCGCCGACACCCGCCGGCGTGCCGGTGAAAACGAGGTCACCGGGCAGCAACTCGTAGTACTGCGTCAGGAAGGCGAGCGTATGCGGCACGTCCCAGACCATGTCGGCCAGGTCGCCCTGCTGCCGGCGCGCGCCGTTGACGTCGAGGCGGATCGCCCCTTGTGTCAGCACTCCGGTTTCGGCGACGCGATGGATCGGCGCGATCGGCGCCGCCTGCGCGAAGGACTTGCCGATGTCCCACGGCCGCTTTTTCTCGCGCATGTCGTGCTGCAGGTCGCGGCGCGTCATGTCGAGGCCCGTCGCGTAGCCGAACACCAGCTCGATGGCGCGCTCGGGTGCCACCTGCACCCCGGCCTTGCCGATGGCGATGACCAGCTCGATCTCGTGGTGGAAATTCGACGTGGCGAGCGGATAGCGGATGCGGCCGACGGCCGGCGGCAGCACCGGCACAACTGCATCCGCCGGCTTGCTAAAAAAGAACGGCGGCTCACGCGACGCATCGCCGCCCATCTCCTTCGCGTGCTCGGCGTAATTGCGGCCGACGCAGTAGACGTGGCGGACGGGAAAGCGGAAGTCGGAGCCGGCGATCGGGACGGTGGGCAGGTCCCACAGCGGGAATGGATACGTCATCGTGCCTCTCGAAAAGCCGAAGGCCACCGGATTCCCGCTTTCACTGGAATGACGGAGGGAAGCATGCCGCGAGCGTCTGACCGGGCACACCGAACCGACGCATCGAATTGCGTCGAGCTGATCAAGCCTCTGCATCCGGTTGTTTCGACGGCTCCGCCGCCGCGAACTCCGGCAACGCCGTGCACGCGGCTTCGATGCGCGTCAGCGTCGGAAATGGCGACAGGTCGATGCCGGCACGGCGCGCGTTGGCGAGCTGCGGCACCAGGCAGATGTCGGCGAGCGTCGGCTGCTCGCCGTGGCAGTAGCGCCCGGTCGCCGCATCGCGCACCAGGCGCATTTCGAGCGCCTCGAGTCCGACGTCGATCCAGTACCGGTACCACGCGTCCTTCTGCTCCTCCGACAGACCCAGCGTGCTCGTCAGGTAGCGCAGCACGCGCAGGTTGTCGAGCGGGTGGATGTCGCAGGCGATCTCCAGCGCGATGCCGCGCACGCGGGCCCGCGCCGCCGGATCGGCAGGCAGCAGCGGCGGCTCCGGATGCGTCTCGTCGAGATACTCGATGATCGCCAGCGACTGCGCGAGTACGGCGCCGCCGCCGATGACCAACGCCGGCACGAGTCCCTGCGGATTCAGCGCCAGATAGTCGCCCTCCCGCTGCGCGTTGCGGCGCAGATGCACGAACGCCCGCTCGATGCCAAGCCCCTTCAGGTTGAGCGCGATACGCACCCGGTACGCCGCCGACGAGCGAAAGTAGTCGTAGAGCTTCATCGCGGGGACGACGGCATTCGGAAGCAACGCATTCGCCATGCACCCAGGCACATCAAAACGCCGAAATCCCCGTCTGCGCGCGCCCGAGAATCAGCGCATGCACGTCGTGCGTGCCTTCGTAGGTATTGACCGATTCGAGATTCAGCACATGGCGAATGACGTGGAACTCGTCGGCGATGCCGTTGCCGCCGTGCATGTCGCGCGCGGTACGCGCGATGTCGAGCGCCTTGCCGCAGGAGTTGCGTTTCATGATCGACGTGATTTCCGGCGCCGCGATGCCTTCGTCTTTCATCCGGCCCAGGCGCAGGCAGCCCTGCAGGCCCAGCGTGATCTCGGTCTGCATGTCGGCGAGCTTCTTCTGGATGAGTTGATTCGCCGCCAGCGGCCTGCCGAACTGCTTGCGGTCCATCGTGTACTGCCGCGCCGCCTGCCAGCAATATTCGGCCGCGCCCAGCGCACCCCACGCGATGCCGTAGCGCGCGCTGTTCAGGCAGCCGAACGGGCCCTTTAACCCCTGTACGCCCGGCAGCAGGTTCTCCTCGGGCACGAAGACATCGTTCATCACGATCTCGCCGGTGATCGACGCGCGCAGCGAGAACTTGCCTTCGATCTTCGGCGCCGACAGACCCTGCATCCCCTTTTCCAGGACGTAGCCGCGGATGATGCCGTCGTCGTCCTTCGCCCAGACGACGAAGACGTCGGCGATCGGCGAATTGGAAATCCACATCTTGGCACCCGACAGCGAATAGCCGCCCGGCACACTGCGCGCGCGCGTGCCCATCGAGCCGGGGTCGGAACCGTGATCGGGCTCGGTCAGCCCGAAACAACCGATCGACTCGCCGGTCGCGAGCTTGCCCAGGTACTTGCGGCGCTGCGCCTCGCTGCCGTAGGTGTAGATCGGAAACATGACCAGCGAGCTCTGCACGCTCATCATCGAGCGGTAACCGGAATCCACACGCTCGACCTCGCGCGCGATGAGTCCGTAGCAGACGTAGTTGAGGCCGGCGCCTCCGTACTCGGCCGGCAGCGTCGCGCCGAGCAGGCCCAGTTCGCCCATCTCGCGGAAGATCGCCGGGTCGGTCTTCTCGTGACGAAAGGCCTCGGTGATCCGCGGCAGCAGCTTTTCCTGCGCGTAGTCGTGCGCGGAATCGCGGACCATGCGCTCCTCCTCGGTCAGCTGCGCATCGAGCAGCAGCGGATCGTCCCAGGCAAACTTGGGTTTGGTCGAAGCGTGGACGCGTTCGGGGGCATTCATGCGGAGGCTCCTCGGTGACTGTCGCGATGCCCCGCGATTATGCCCCAGCCCCGGCGCACCGGTTGCAGGAACTTCACGGCGCTGCCGACCCGGCGACGCGCTGCTTCGCCATTTCGCGCAGCCGAAAGCGCTGCAGCTTCCCGGTTTCCGTGCGCGGCAGCGCGGGCAGGAAAGCGACGGCGCGCGGATACTTGTACGGCGCGATTTGCTGCTTGACGAAGCGTTGCAGCGCATCGACCATGCCCGCGTCGCCGACGTGCCCGGGCTTCAGCACGACGAAGGCTGCGACGACCTGCCCACGCTCGTCGTCCGGTGCGCCGACGACGCCGCACTCGGCCACCGCCGGGTGCGCGAGCAGCGCACTCTCCACCTCCGGTCCGCCGATGTTGTAGCCGGCACTGACAATCATGTCGTCGGTGCGCGCCAGGTAGACGAAATCGCCGTCGTCGTCGACCAGGTAAGCGTCACCGGTGTAGTTCCAGCCGTCGCGCACGTACTGCAGCTGCCGGTCGTCGGCCAGGTAGCGGCAGCCGGTGGGGCCCTTGACCGCCAGGCGGCCGACACGGCCGGGCGGCAGCGGCTGGCCGTCGTCGTCCATCACGCAGGCGGTGTAGCCCGGCACCGGCGTTCCGGTGGCACCTGGCTTGGCGTGCGCCTCGTCGTGCGAGATGAAGATGTGCAGCATTTCGGTGGCGCCGATGCCGTCGATGATCTCGATGCCGGTGGCGTCCTTCCACAGCTTGCGCGTCGCCGCCGGCAACGCCTCACCCGCCGACACGCACTTGCGCAGCGAAGACAGATCGAAGGCGCCGACCTGCGCGGCCATCGCGCGATACGACGTCGGCGCCGTGAACAGCACGGTGGCGCGATGCGCGGCGATCGCCGGCAGCAGCATGTCCGGCGACGGCCGCTCGACCAGCAGCGTCGCCGCACCTGCACGCAGCGGAAACAGCAGCAAGCCGCCGAGGCCAAACGTGAAGGCCAGCGGCGGGCTGCCGGTGAAGACATCGTCCGGCGTCGCGCGCAGCACCGACCGCGGCCAGCAGTCGCAAGCCGCGAGCACGTCGCGGTGGAAGTGCATCGTGCCTTTCGGCGTGCCGGTGGTGCCGGAGGTGAAGGCGATCATCGCCGTGTCGTCCGCCGCCGTGCGCACATCGGCGAAAGCGGCCGGTTTGCGTGCAGCACGCGCTTCGACGCCGTCGTCCGCCGTCGTCGCGAACAGCACGACGCGGGTCAGCGTCGGGCAGGCCGCGCGGGCGATTCCGAGCTCGTCGGCAAGGCGTGCGTCGCACAGCGCATGCGTGACCTGCGCCTTGCGCGCGATGTCCGTCAACTCCTTCGCGCGCAGCAACGGCATCGTCGCCACCGCGATGCCACCCGCCTTGATCACGGCAAACCAGCAGGCGGCCATCATCGGCGTGTTGGGCCCGCGCAGCAGCACCCGGTTACCCGGCACCAGCGCCATGTCGTCGCGCAGCACCTGCGCGATGCGGTTCGCCTGCGTCAGCAGTTCCGCGTAGGTCCAGCGCAGGCCTTCCGGCGACAGCACCGCAGTGCGCTCGCTCCAGCCGCGCTCGACCGCCCGATCGAGCAGCTCGGTCGCGCAATTCAACGTCTCGCCGTAGCGCAGCTCGGGTAACGAGTAGACGAACTCCGGCCATTGCTCCTTCGGCGGCAGATGGTCGCGCGCAAAGGTATCGACGTGTGCGGTGGTCATCATCGATGGTCTCCATGGGTGATGCGCTCGACGTTCTCCGGCGACCGCAGCTGCGACTTGACGCTACCCAGCAGCGCGTACAGGCGCGCGCGGTCGGCGGCGGGGACGCCGGAGAACATGCGGACGATCCAGCGCTCGTGCTCGGCCGCCATCGCGTCGAAGGCGCGCCTCCCCTTGGCGGTCAGCCGCACCGCGTGCGCGCGCCGGTCGCCGGCGAGCGGGCGCCGCAGCACCAGCCCTTCGGCGACCAGCTCGTTGGTGAGTCCCGTCACGTTGCCTCCGGTCACCATCAGCCGCCGCGACAGCTCGCCCATCCTGAGCCCCTGCGGATAGCGCTCGAGCTGCGCCAGCAAATCGAAGCGCGGCAGCGTGATCGCGAAACGCTCGCGCAGTCTGGCGCGCACGTCCCGCTCGATCATCAGCGTGCAGGTCATGAGGCGCAACCACAACCGCAAGGACTCATGATGATCACCGCTCACCCGCGTCTCCGCATCGGGAGCGGGCGGCGGTGGCACGGGCTGCGACGTCGTGGTCATCGGGCGTGTTCAGCCGTTTGCTTCGGGACGCTCGATGCCCGCCTGCGCAGCGCGCGCGAGGTTGCGCTCGAGCTGCGCGCGGCCGGGCAGGTATTGCACCGGCCACTGGACGCCGGTGACGCCGAGCTGCGCCGCCGCGTGCAGCGTCCAATAGGGATCCGCAAGGTGCGGCCTGCCGAGCGCGCAGAGGTCGGCGCGACCGGCCATCAGGATGCTGTTGACGTGATCGGGCTCGAAGATCGCACCGACCGCCATGGTCGCGATACCCGCTTCGTTGCGTACGCGGTCGGCGAACGGCGTCTGGTACATGCGGCCGTAGACCGGCTGCGCGAGGCGCGTCGTCTGCCCCGACGAGACGTCGATCAGGTCGGCGCCGGCGGCGCTGAAGAGCCTCGCCATCGCCACCGCATCGTCGGGCGTGTTGCCGCCCTCGGCCCAGTCGTGCGCGGAAATGCGCACCGACATCGGCAGATGCTGCGGCCATTGCGCGCGCAGCGCTGCGAACACCTCCAGCGGATAGCGGCAGCGATTTTCGAGCGATCCGCCGTACTCGTCTTCGCGGTGATTGGTCAACGGGCAAAGGAATGCGGACAGCAGGTAGCCATGCGCGCAGTGCAGCTCCAGCCAGTCGAAGCCTGCCTCTTCCGCCATCCGTGCGGCGCGCAGGAATTCGTCGCGAACGCGCTGCATGTCATCGCGCGTCATTGCCCGCGGCGTCTGGTTGTCCGGGCCGTAAGCGATTGCCGAAGGTGCAATCAACGGCCAGTTGCCGACCGGCAGCGGCGCGTCGGCATCCTGCCAGCCGAGCTGCGTCGAACCCTTGGGCCCCGCGTGTCCCAACTGGATCGCGATCTTCGCCGGCGTGCGTCGATGCACGTAGTCGACGATGCGCTTCCACGCCGGCAGGTGCGCCGGCGCGTACATGCCCGCGCAACCCGGCGAGATCCGCGCGTCGGCGCTCACGCAGACCATTTCGGTGAACACGAGCCCGGCGCCGCCGTGCGCGCGGCTGCCCAGATGGACGAGGTAGTAGTCGTCGGGTGTGCCGTCGCTGCACGAGTACTGCGCCATCGGCGACACCACCACGCGGTTCTTCAGCGTGACGCCGCGCAGCGTGAACGGCGTGAACATCGGCGGCAGCGGCCTCGCACGCGGCGATTGGTGCTCGGCGAACCATGCCTCCATCCGCGCCACGAAGGCGGGGTCGCGCAGCCGCAGGTTCTCGTGCGATATGCGCTGGCTGCGCGTCAGCAGGCTGTACGCGAACTGCTCGGCCTCGAACGCCGTGTAGCGCGCCACGCTCTCGAACCACTCGGTCGAATTGCGCGCGGCGTTCTGGATTTTCAGCACCTCGACCGAACGCTCGGCCTCGTACTCGGCGAGCGAGCGCCGCAGCGGCGCCGGCGAGTCGAGCGCGGCGGCCAGCGCGATCGCATCCTCGAGCGCCAGCTTGGTCCCCGAGCCGACCGAGAAGTGTGCGGTGTGCGCGGCGTCGCCCATCAGGATCACCGGCACGTCGCGGCCGTCGATCGTGTTCCAGTGCACCCAGCGTGCGCAGACCACGCGGGGAAAGCGGATCCACATCGCCGACCCGCGCAAGTGCGCGGCGTTCGACAGCAGCGGGTGGCCATCGAGCCACGGTGCGAACAATCGCTCGCAGCAGGCGATCGCGTCGGCCTGGTCCATCGCATCGAGCCCCGCGGCGCGCCACGTTGCTTCCGGCGTCTCGACGATGAACGTCGAGGTGTCGGCGTCGTAGCGGTAGGCGTGCGCCTGGAACCAGCCGTGTGGTGTTTCGACGAAGGCGAAGGTGAACGCCGAGAAGAGCTTTCTCGTACCCAGCCAGACGAAGCGGCAGCGGCGGTGGTCGACGTCCGGCGCGAATGTTTCCGCGTAGCGCGTGCGGATCCGGCTGTTCAGCCCATCCGACGCGATGACGATGTCGGCACCGAAGTCGCGCGCGGCGGCGACGTCGTCGGCGACGTCCTGTTCGAAGACCAGTTCCACGCCCAGAGCCTCGCAACGCGCCTGCAGGATGTTCAGCAACCGCTTGCGGCCGATGCCGCAAAAGCCATGCCCCCCCGAAGTGATCGTCGTGCCCCGGTAGTGGACGTCGATGTCGTCCCAGTGGTTGAAGGCGTCGGCGATCTCGCGCGCGGTCTCCGGGTCGGCAGCGTCGAGATTGCCGAGCGTCTGGTCGGAGAACACGACACCCCAGCCGAAGGTGTCGTAGGCGCGATTGCGCTCGACGACGCGCACGACGTGCGACGGATTCGCCTTCTTCAGCAGCAGGCCGGCGTAGAGACCCGCCGGACCGCCGCCGATGCAGAGTACGCGCATCGCATGAGCCTTTTCGTTCGGGTGACGTCGGAACCCCGCGCTCTCGCTCGCCGGGAACATCACCTAAGGAAGCGCGTGAAAATAACTTGATCATTATTTTCTACGCTGTGGAAGGATCGCGTAATTCCAGTCGCCATGAAACTCGGCCTGCTTGAGATTCAGCGCGTTGAGTTGCGCGTCGGGTATTTT
>JADYZP010000044.1 GCA_020853025.1 Burkholderiales bacterium | reverse complement strand
TCGGGCCGATCAGGATGCCGAGGAATGGATAAAGCACGCCTGCGGCGATCGGGACCCCCGCGGCGTTGTAGATCATCGCGAAGAACAGGTTCTGGCGGATGTTGCGCATGGTCGCATGCGACAGTTTGCGGGCCCTGACGATGCCGTCGAGATTACCCTTGACCAAGGTAAACCCGGCGCTTTCGATCGCCACGTCGGCCCCGGTGCCCATGGCGATGCCGACATCGGCCTGTGCCAGCGCTGGCGCGTCATTGACCCCGTCGCCGGCCATCGCGACCTTCTTACCCTGGTGCTGCAACTCCTTGATGATCCGGGCCTTGTCTTCGGGCAGCACGTCGGCGCGGATCTCGTCGATGCCCAGCCGGCTCGCTACCGCCTGCGCGGTGCGTTCGTTGTCGCCCGTCGCCATGATGATCCGGAAGCCTTGTTCATGTAATGCCTCGAGCGCGGCCGGCGTGGTCTGCTTGATCGGGTCCGCCACGCTGACCAGCCCGGCAATGGCGCCGTCGAGCACGATGAACATCACCGTCTCGCCCTGGTCGCGGCGCACGTTGGCGGCGTCCACCAGCGCGCCACTGTCGAGCCCCAGGTCATGGAGCAGAGCCGCATTGCCGAGGGCCACGGACTTGCCGTCGACCCGGCCCTTGACGCCCTTGCCGGTCACGGCCTCGAAATCCTCGGCCTTGGCAAACTCGACGCCGCGCTCTTCGGCTCCGCGCACGATGGCCTCGGCCAGCGGGTGTTCCGATCCCCGCTCCAGCGACGCGGCAAGCCGCAGCACCTCGGCTTCGTCATGGCCCTTCTCCGGCAAAACCGCGACCAGCTTGGGTTTGCCTTCGGTCAACGTGCCGGTCTTGTCCACGATGAGGATGTCGATCTTCTCGAATCGCTCCAACGCTTCGGCATTCTTGATCAACACCCCCATTTGCGCTCCGGCGCCGGTGGCGGTCATGATCGAAATCGGCGTGGCGAGCCCAAGTGCGCAGGGACAGGCGATGATCAGCACGGCCACGGCGGAGACGAGGCCATAGGCCAGCGCAGGTTCGGGCCCCCAGATCGCCCAGGAGATGAACGACAGGATCGCGATGGCGATGACGGCGGGCACGAAGATCCCCGCCACCTTGTCAGCGTATTTCTGGATGGGGGCGCGGCTGCGCTGCGCGTTCGCCACCATCTGCACGATCTGGCTGAGCACGGTATCGGCGCCGATCCGTGTCGCCTCGATCACCAGGCTGCCGGTGCCGTTGATCGTGGCCCCGGTGACGGGCTCTCCGGCGACCTTTTCGACCGGCATGGGTTCGCCCGAGAGCATCGATTCATCGACGAATGAGCGGCCTTCGACAACCACGCCATCCACCGGCACCTTGTCGCCGGGGCGCACTCGCAGGTGATCGCCAAGCCGCACCTGCTCGAGGTCGATTTCTTCTTCGGTGCCGTCGGGCCGTATGACGAGCGCGGTCTTGGCCGCCATATCGAGCAGCGCGCGGATCGCCTTGCCGGTACCTTCGCGCGCTCGCAGTTCCATCACTTGCCCCACCAGGATCAGGACCACGATCACGGCGGCCGCTTCAAAATAGACGCCGACGTTGCCGTTCTCGTCGCGGAAGCCTTCGGGGAATAATCCCGGTGCGATCACGGCCACGATGCTGAAAAGATACGCCGCGGCGACCCCCATCGAGATCAGGCTGAACATGTTGAGGTTCACCGTGCGGAACGACTTGTAGCCGCGCACGAAGAACGGCCAGCCGGACCAGAATACAACCGGGGTCGCAAAAACTAATTCGATCCAGAGGGAAGTACGCTCTCCCAACGATTCCATGAAATAGGTGACTCCGACGTGTGGACTCATCGCCAGAACCATTATTGGAATCGTCAGCACCGCACCCACCCACAACCGCCGGGTGAAATCCACGAGCTCGGGGTTCGGGCCGTCATCGTCGAGGCTCACGGTTTCCGGTTCCAGCCCCATGCCGCAGATCGGGCAGGATCCCGGCCCGGGATGGCGCACCTCGGCGTGCATCGGACACGTATAGACCGTGCCCGTGAACTCTGCAGGCACCGTATCGTACTGGCCGCCCTTCACCGTCTTGGCCGCAGCGCCTTGAGCATGATGGTGACCGGAATGCGCGTGACCATCATGGGTGTCGGCGTGCGCGCCGCTTTTCGCGATATCGCCCTCCGGCACGAGGTTCATGCCGCATTTCGGGCAGCGCCCTTTCTCGGTGCTGCGTATTTCAGGATGCATGGAGCAGGTGTAGACGGTTCCGGAATAGCCGTCCGGAATCGTGTCAAAGCTCTCCATATCCTCCGTCCTCTTGCCGATCCGGAGAAACCTGGACGTTGTGCGGGCCCTGGCCTGCCGAAATGGTCGCGAGGTTCGAAAACGTGGCCGCGTCGAGAACCGTGATTGTATTTCCATCCTCATTCGCGACGTAGACCTTCGGCGCTGCCGACCACGCGAAACCGGACCACGCGACCATGCTTAAGCATGCGGCCACGGCCAACCGTTGCACTTTCATTTGCTTCTCCTATCCGTTGACGGCTCCTGCGACAGACGAGGATGCCGCCACGACAGCACGGCGCCCGGTATTTGGGAATTGAGAACGGGCACCAGGCGCCTCCGTACAATATGCCTGGCCCTACAGTCACCGATCACTGCGGTTCCAGGTGAAGCGCAGTCACCGTCAGTTTGCCATCGACGCGCTCGGCGACGAAACGAACCTTGTCGCCCACCTTGACCTGCGCGAGCCAGGCCGGATCCTTGACCCGGAACACCATGGTCATTTCCGGCATATCCAGGTTTTCGAGCGGCCCGTGACGCAGCGTCAATTTTCCGGCCGCGCTATCGACCTTCCTGACCTCGCCCTCGCTCATGTTCGCAGTCATGTGCGCATCATCACGCATGCCTTGCGAGTCACGATCCATGCCCATCGCCGGACCCACGCCAGCGCCGCTCATCGAGCCCTGGCCCTGAGCCATCGCCGCGAATGGAATCGTGTACACGAACACAACCAGCACCGGCACCCAGTTCATCTGAATTTCCTGTTCGAACCACGAATGGCAGTATGCCGATTTGGAACCGACACCAGGCTGACCTGTAGATTACTTTTCGGTAATGATGACGTTGACTGCAGGATCGCAACGAGGTGCCCAGGCACCGCTCTCCTCGCGCGACACGAAGACGGCGAGTGGCATGGCCTTCGACTCCCTGATGGACACTTGACCGGACCCTGACCGCAGGATTACAAGTTCGTAATCTCGCTCATCGGCAGCCAGCAGTTGATGGACAATGCGCGCAGGCGCAACGGATTCGAGAGGCATGTCGATGAAGATTCTGATCATCGAGGACGAACCCAAGACTGGCGACTATCTCAAGCAGGGCCTGACAGAGGCCGGCTTCGTCGTCGACCTGGTACGTAACGGCGCCGACGGCATGCACGTCGCGATGACCGAAGATTGCGATCTGATCGTGCTCGACGTGATGTTGCCTGGCATGGACGGCTGGCAGGTGCTGCAGGCGATCCGAGCAAAGGGCAAGGAGCTGCCAGTGCTGTTTCTTACCGCCCGCGACCGCGTCGAAGAGCGTGTCAAGGGATTGGAGCTGGGTGCCGACGACTATCTCGTCAAACCGTTTGCCTTCTCTGAGTTGCTGGCGCGCGTGCGTACCTTGCTGCGCCGGGGGCGGACGATCGACTCAGCCGTACTCACTGCTGCCGATTTGGAACTTGATGTATTGCGCCGCCGCGCGACGCGTGCTCGCAAGCAGATCGAGCTCACCGCCAAGGAATTCGCCTTGCTCGAATTGCTGCTCAGACGGCAAGGCGAGGTCCTGCCACGCGCGCTCATTGCATCCCAGGTCTGGGACATGAATTTTGATAGCGACACCAATGCCATCGACGTTGCGGTCAGGCGGCTTCGCGCCAAGATCGATGACGAGTTCGAACCCAAGCTCATCCGCACGGTCCGTGGCATGGGCTACGTACTCGAGGTCCCGGAGTGCGCCTGATGCGGTCTGCTTCGATCACGCTTCGGCTGACACTGTTCTTCGCCATCGTCTCGACAGCGGTCCTGCTTGGCGTGGGATATCTCATTATCGTCGCTGTGCAGGCGCACTTTGTCGAACTGGATACGGTTGAACTCAACGGCAAGCTCGACCTTGTCCGTCACCTATTGGCCAAGGCCAGTTCCCAAAGTGACCTCGACGCCATTCCACAGACGCTCGATGACGCGTTGGTCGGACACCCCGGGCTCTCGATCGTAATCCTTGGTTCCGATCGCCGAGTTCTCTTCGCCTCGTCGGATGCCGCATTTCCGTTCGCCGTCCTCGACGGCAATTTTCGGGATGGACGAACCGAACGCGCTGAACCAACGGTTTGGGAGGCGAATGGGCATACGTTCAGAGACGTTGTCGCGCCGGTGCGCACTGGCATTGCTGGAATGCCATCCGTCACGGTCGCCGTCGCGGTAAACATCGACCACCAGCGGACATTCCTGCTTGCCCTAGGCGAGAAGCTGTGGATCGCCATTGCAATGGGCGCGTTCCTGACGGTATTGCTGGGATGGATTGCCGCCCGCCGAGGGCTGGCACCCGTTCGCGAAATGGCTGCCGCGGCAAAGCAGATCTCCGCGACGCGACTGGACAATCGAATTCCGCCGAGCCAATTCCCGACGGAACTGCGCGGCTTGGCGCAGGCATTCAACGAAATGCTTGCCCGCCTTGAGGATTCGTTTCGGCGATTATCGGATTTTTCATCTGATCTGGCCCACGAGATGCGCACACCCGTCAGCAACCTGGTGACGCAAGCCGAGGTGGCGCTTGCGCGCCCCCGCTCCACGGAAGAGTACCGCGAGGTGCTGCATTCGAGCCTTGAAGAATACGCCCGCCTGGGGCGCATGATCTCCGACATGCTGTTCCTCGCAAAGACCGGTAACGGGCTGATCGTTCCTCGGGACGAGCGAGTGGACCTTGCGGCCGAGACGCGCCGGTTGTTTGATTTCTATGGCGCGCTGGCTGAGGAACGCGACGTGCGTTTGTGCCTCGATGGAGAGGGCAGTGTTGGCGGGGAGGCGCTCATGATCCGGCGCGCGATCAGCAATCTTCTTTCGAACGCAATCAGGCACACCTCGGCCGGTGACTCCGTGCACGTGAGCATCGACACGCAGGAATCCGGGGCCATACAGCTTTGCGTCGAGAACACCGGCGAGACGATTGCCGCCGAGCACTTGTCGCGCCTTTTCGATCGGTTCTACCGTGTGGATCCGTCACGCCAGAAGGCGAGCGAAGGCGCGGGACTCGGCTTGGCAATAACCAAATCGATTGTCGAAGCACATGGTGGAGACATTGGTGTGACGTCGCAACAGCATAGGACCCGATTCAATATCACGTTTCCTCGCTACTGAGTTCCCTCAGCGCGCACGGAAGGCAGCGTCTCGACCGCGGGAATCGTTGGCATGACCGTGCTCAGCGTCACGTGTTTGGTCGCCGCGATGGCGATCGCCGAATGGCTTGCCGGTCGATAGCCTTTTGCCTCATTATCGTCACGGTGTGCGACGATCGGCCGACGGCGGATATATGCTCGAATCCCGAGCACGAATAGTGCCGCGCAGGAGACCGCTACCATGCAGCTGCCAATCGAAAACTGTCGCAAGGCCGACCGTGTGCTGGCCGACGCGTGGCGGCGACCGGGAGAGCAGCACTCATGAGTATGATCGGCCCGCTGGTTTTCGGCCTCAGCGAGAGCGCGCCGCTGGCGCGCGACATCTGCGAATGCCTTGCCACGCCCCTCGGCGCGCATGAAGAGCGCGATTTCGAGGACGGCGAGCACAAGGCGCGAGCACTCGAGAACGTGTGCGGGCGCGACGTCTATGTGGTGCAGTCGCTCTACAGCGATGCGCATTACAGCGTCAACGACAAACTGTGCCGGACTCTGTTCTTCATCGGCTCGCTGCGCGATGCTGGCGCCGCCGGCATCACGGCCGTGCTGCCCTATCTCTGCTACGCGCGCAAGGAACGCCGGACAAAAAGCTGCGACCCGGTGACCACGCGCTACATCGCCGCACTGTTCGAGGCCGTCGGTGTCGACCGGGTGATCGCCGTCGACGTGCACAACCTCGCCGCCTACGAGAACGCTTTTCGCGTTCCGGCCGGACACCTCGACGCCAGCCACGCACGGCCTGTTTGTCGGCAATGCACCTGCGATCCTCGGCGACGCGGGACTCGAACAACTGATCATCACCGACACCGTCCCGCCGTTCAGGCTCGACGCCGACGTACTCGAACGGCTAGTCACGGTGCTGCCCATCGCACCGATGCTGGCCGCAGCGATTCGCAGCCTGCACGCGGGAGAGGCGCTCGTGGCTCTCGACGAGCCTTGAGCGACCGCGCCAACTGCCCGCCTCGAGGGGTTGAACCGGGAGGACATGCATCATGAAAGCGCTTTTCATAGTCAACGACCCTGCCTACGGCACTGAACGCGACTACAACGCACTTCGCCTCGCTCACGCTCTACTGAAGCGCGACGCCGATGCCGAAGTAACCTTCTTCCTCTTGGCGGACGCCGTAACCGCTGCGCGCAAGGGACAGAAGACGCCCGACGGCTTTTACAACCTCGAGCGCATGCTGAAGCGCATTCTCGCCGGCAAGGGCCGCGTCCTGCTCTGCGGCACCTGCATGGATGCGCGCGGGATGACCGAAGACGACATGATGCAAGGCGCAAGCCGAAGCACGATGGACGAACTGGCCGAGGCGACCATGAATGCCGACAAGGTGCTGGTCTTCTGAAGATTTGGCGGCTCCCCCTCGCCGATCACGCGTAACCGGTCTTGGCGCTGTGGGGCAAGGCGTCTTCGTGGCGCCGAATTCGCCGCGCAGCCGATTTGGGTTCACAGTCGACCCAGGAATGCGCGTTGGTGTAGAACATTGCGCTCGCAACGGAGCATCGAGCGCGCTACTGCCCCCGCGCCTTCAGCACCGACAGCGGCAGCATTTCGTCGACATCGATGCGCCTGCGGTCGGGCTCGGGTGCGGCGAGCGGAGTCGCGGTCTGCATCGTCGCGCGACAACGGCGAGCGAGTTCCTGGTAGCCTCGCGTCCCCTCGGTCTTCCACGTCAGTTCCTGCTCGGTCAGCAGGCGCACGAGCTTGGCGGGAATACCGGCGACCAGCATCCGCGGCGGCACGACGAAGCCCGCCTTGACGAAGGCCATCGCGGCCACGATCGCCGACTCGCCGATGACTGCGTTGTCATTGACGACGGCGTTCATTCCGACCAGCGCATTGCGCCCAACGATGCAGCTGTGCAGGATCGCACCGTGCCCGATGTGACCCTCCTCCTCGACGATCGTATCGGTGCCGGGAAAGCCGTGCATGATGCAGTTGTCCTGTACGTTGGCGCCGGCGCGCACTTCCAGCCGGCCGAAGTCGCCGCGCAGGCTGGCGCAGGGGCCGACGTAGGCTCCGGCGCCGATGATCACGTCGCCGATCAGCACCGCCGACGGATGCACGAACGCGGTCGGGTCGACGACGGGCGTGATGCCGTCGATCGCGTATACGGTAAGCTTCATCGTCGCAGCCTTGATCCTTTCGTCAGTTCAGCCAGGCGCGCGCGTTGCGGAACATCCGCATCCATGGCGACGCGTCGCCCCATTCGTCCGGGTGCCAGGACATCTGCACGCTGCGATGCACGCGTTCGGGATGCGGCATCATGATCGTGAAGCGCCCGTCGGCGGTGGTCAGTCCGGCAATGCCCTGCGGTGAACCGTTCACATTGTACGGATAGTCCTCGGTGGCGCCGCCGCGATGGTCGATCATGCGCAGCGCGACCAGCGGCTGTGCGGCTGCCAATGCAGAGGCGTCGCGGAACTCGGCGTAGCCTTCGCCATGCGCGGTGGCCACCGGCAGCCGGCTGCCGGTCATGCCCGCGAAGAACAGTGACGGCGACGGCGTCACTTCGAGCATGATGTAGCGCGCCTCGAACTGCTCGGAACGGTTGCGGACGAAGCGTGGCCAGTGCGCGGCCCCTGGAATCATTTCACGCAGCACCGGCAGCATCTGGCAGCCGTTGCACACGCCGAGCGCAAACACTTCGGTGCGTCCGAAAAAGGCGGCGAATTCGTCGTGCAGCCGGGGGTTGAAGAGGATCGACTTCGCCCAACCCTCGCCCGCTCCGAGCACGTCACCGTAGGAAAAGCCGCCGCAGGCAACCGCGCCCACGAACTCGGACAGCGAGCGCCGGCCGGCCACGAGGTCGCTCATGTGGATGTCGTAGGCGTCGAATCCGGCGCGGTCGAAGGCTGCGGCCATTTCCACCTGGCCGTTGATCCCCTGCTCACGCAGGACCGCCACGCGAGGGCGCGCTCCGGCAGCCACGTAGGGTGCGGCGACATCGTCGTCCGGATCGAAGGTCAGCGCGGGCGCAAGTCCCGGGTCCGCCACGTCGAGCAGGCGCGCGTATTCCTGTCCCGCCGCCTCGGGATGATCGCGCAGCGCCTGCATCGCGTGCGTCGTCGACGACCACGCGCGATGCAGGTCGACGCGCGACTCGTCGAGCAGCACTGTACCTCGTTGCGCAACGCGAAGACGCTCGCCCCTCACCGGCGTGCCGACGACCGCCGCGGTGACGCCCGCCTCATGCGCCGTACGCAGCATCGCTTCCGCGTCACCGGCGCGCACCTGGATCACCGCACCCAATTCCTCGGCGAAGAGCGCGGCAAGCGGCGCGGCCGCGACGCCGTCGAGCGCGATGTCGAGACCGCAGCGCGAGGCGAAGGTCATTTCGGCAAGGGCGACGAACAGTCCGCCGTCGGCGACGTCGTGATAGGCGAGGATGCGTGCGGCGCGGCGTTCGTGATGGATAAAGGAGAAGAAATTCGCGAGCCGGCCGGGATCGTCGAGGTCCGGTGCTTCGCTGCCGAGCTGGCCGTAGACCTGCGCGAGCGCGGAGCCGCCCAGGCGCCGGCGGCCGGCGGCGATGTCGAGCAGCAGCAGCAAGGTGTCGCCGCGGTCGAGGCGCAGCAGCGGCGTCAACGTCGCGCGCGCGTCGTCGACAGGGGCGAATGCGGTGACGATCAGCGACACCGGCGCGGTCACCGCCTGCGCGACGCCGCCTTCGGTCCACGTCGTGCGCATCGACAGCGAATCCTTGCCGACGGGGATCGACAGTCCCAGCTGCCGGCAGGTGTCGAGCGCCACCGCGCTCACCGTGTCGTAGAGCGCGGCGTCCTCGCCCGGGTGACCGGCCGGCGCCATCCAGTTCGCCGACAGCTTGACGCGCGCAAGCGCGCCGACGTCGGCGGCGGCGATGTTGGTGATCGCCTCGCCGACGGCCATGCGTCCGGATGCGGGCGCGTCGATCAGCGCCAGCGGCGTGCGCTCACCGATGGCCATCGCCTCGCCGGCGAAGCCGGTGAAATCCATCAGCGTGACCGCGACGTCGGCCACCGGCACCTGCCACGGGCCGACCATCGGATCGCGTGCGCAGAGGCCGCCTACGGTGCGATCGCCGATGGTCACCAGGAAGGTCTTGTCGGCGACGGCGGGCAGCTGCAGCACGCGATACGCGGCGTCCACCAGCGACACCCCGCTGAAGTCGAGCGGCGGCAGGCTGCGCGTCATGCGGCGTACGTCGCGCGTCATCTTCGGCGGCTTGCCGAGGATCACGTCGAGAGGTACGTCGACCGGTGCATTGCCAAACAACGGGTCGCTGACGACGAGGCGCGCGTCGGCGGTGGCGGTACCGACGACCGCGAACGGACAGCGCTCGCGTGCGCAGATCGCGGTGAATTCCGGCAGCGACGCCGGCGCGATCGCCAGCACGTAGCGTTCCTGCGCCTCGTTGCACCAGATTTCGCGCGGCGCCATGCCCGACTCCTCGGAGGGAATCGCGCGCAGGTCGAAGCTGCCGCCGGCACCGCCGCCGTGCACGAGCTCGGGCAGCGCGTTCGACAAGCCACCGGCGCCGACATCGTGCAGCGACAGGATCGGGTTGGCATCGCCCCGCTGCCAGCAACGGTCGATCACCTCCTGCGCACGACGCTCGATCTCGGCGTTACCGCGCTGCACCGAATCGAAATCGAGGTCGGCGGTGTTGACCCCGGTCGCCATCGACGACGCGGCGCCGCCACCCATGCCGATCTGCATTCCGGGCCCCCCCAACTGGACCAGCAGCGTGCCCGCCGGCAGCGGCGACTTCTGCGTATGTCCATCGCGGATATTGCCGACGCCGCCAGCGATCATGATCGGCTTGTGGTAGCCGCGCACCTCATCCGCAACGCGCTGCTCGAAGGTGCGGAAATAGCCGGTGAGATTCGGCCGTCCGAACTCGTTGTTGAACGACGCCGCGCCGAGCGGTCCTTCCAGCATGATCGTCAATGCGGAGGCGATGCGCTCGGGTTTGCCGTGGTCGGCCTCCCACGCGTGCGTCAATCCCGGAATGCGCAGGTTCGACACGGTGAAGCCGGTCAGCCCTGCCTTCGGCTTGCCGCCGATACCGGTGGCGCCCTCGTCGCGAATCTCGCCTCCCGCGCCTGTCGCTGCACCTGGAAACGGCGCGATCGCGGTCGGATGATTATGCGTCTCGACCTTCATCAGCGTGTGCGTGCGCTCAGCGATGGCGCCGTACTTGTCGTTCGCGCGCGGATGAAAGCGCGCGACGATCGGGCCCTCCATGACCGCTGCGTTGTCCGAGTACGCGACGATGGTGCCGGCCGGATGCGCGCGATGTGTCTCGCGGATCATCGCGAAGAGACTTCGCGGCTGCACGACGCCGTCGATGATCCAGTCGGCGTTGAAGATCTTGTGCCGGCAATGCTCCGAATTCGCCTGCGCGAACATCATGAGCTCGACGTCGGTCGGGTCGCGGCGCAGTTGGCGAAAGCTACGCTCCAGGTACTCGATCTCGTCGTCGGCGAGCGCCAGTCCGAGTTCGGTGTTGGCGCGATCCAGCGCCGTGCGGCCTTCGGCCAGCAGCGTGATGGTCGTCAACGGACGCGGCGGAACATGCGCGAACAAACGACTGGCGTCGGCGATATCGTCGAACACCGTCTCGGTCATCCGGTCGTGCAGCAGCGGCAGCAGCGCCTGTCGTTCGGCATCGCCCAGCCCGTCGCCAACGATTCCCTGCAGCCGATAGACGACGCCGCGCTCGATGCGCGCGACAGCAGCAAGGCCGCAGTTGCGCGCGATATCGGTCGCCTTCGACGACCACGGCGAGATCGTTCCAGGGCGTGGTACGACGAGCAGCCGCTGCCCTTTTTCGGGCGCCTGCCCGGCGTCTTCGGGACCGTAGGTCAGAAGGCGAACCAGTGTCGTGTGCGCATCGACCGAAAGCGGCTGCGCGACTTCGACGAAATGCCAGTACGTCGCCGCGATGCCGGTGATCCGCTGCGTGCTGGTCGCTTGGTTGATCCGGTGCAGCAGCTTGGCGAGGCGGAACGGCGAGAGCGCCGACCTTCCGGCCAGCGAAAGAATTTCAGACATCGCGGTGGCGTTGCGCGGAAAGCAGGATTCTACTCCGTCCGCGACGGCCAAGTTCGAGGTCTGGATACGCCTCGCCGACGCACCTCTATAATCGTCCGATGACATCGCAGCTGCTCCCCATCGTCGAGATTGCCGAACTGCGCCGCCTCGAAGCCGAACACGCCGCCGAACCACTGATGGAGCGGGCCGGCCGCGCCGCTGCCGATGCCGCACGTGCGATGGCGGGCGAGCGCGGTGGACCGATCGTGCTGCTGGCCGGCCCCGGCAACAACGGCGGCGACGCCTTCGTCGCCGCGCGCCTCCTGCGCGACGAGTATCACGATGTCGTCGTCGTCTTTGCGGGGGACCCGCAGCGCCTGCCGGCGGACGCCGCAAACGCACATCGCCTCTATGTCGACGCGGGCGGCGCGACCGCAACGGCACCGCCGCGGACGCGGCCGGCGCTGGTCGTCGACGGTTTGTTCGGAATCGGGCTCAAACGCCCGGCCGAAGCTCCCTATGCGGCGCTGATCGAATGGGCGAACGGCCGCGGCGCACCCATCCTCGCGCTCGACGTGCCGACGGGACTCGACGCGGAATTGGGCTTCGCGCACGCGCCGGCGATCCGCGCGGACGCGACGGCGACTTTCATCGCGCTGAAGCCGGGCCTGCTGACCGGCGACGGCCCCGACCATTGCGGATCGATTGCCGTGCACACGCTCGGCATCGCTACCGGGACGACGGCACGCGGCCATCGTCTCGACTGGTCGTCGCTTGCGGCCACGCTGCCGCCGGTGCTCGGCCGCCGCACGTTCAACGTCAACAAGGGCAGCTTCGGCACGCTCGGCATCCTCGGCGGCACCGAAGGCATGGGCGGCGCGCTGATCCTTGCCGGCCGCGCCGCGATGCGTGCCGGCGCCGGCAAGGTGTGGCTGGGATTCCTGATGGCCGATCCGCCGAAGCTCGACACCGGCATGCCGGAACTGATGCTCCGCCATGCCGGCGCGGTGCTCGACGCGCAGCCGGACGCGCTGGTGGTTGGGCCGGGCCTGGGGACCAGCGATGCGGCACGCTCGCTGCTCGTGAAAGCGCTCGCGTTGCCGGTGCCGGTAGCGCTCGACGCCGATGCGCTGAACCTGATCGCGCGTGACGCCGCGTTGCGTGACGCGGCGCAGGCGCGCACCGCGCCGACGCTCGCTACACCGCATCCGGGCGAGGCCGCACGCCTGCTCGATATCGACACCGATGGCGTGCAGGAAGACAGGATGCACGCCGCGCGCGAGATCAGCCAGCGCCTTTGCGCGCACGTGGTGCTGAAGGGCTTGGGCAGCGTACTCGCGCACCCCGACGGCAGCTGGGACATCAACGCCAGCGGTGGTCCGGCGCTGGCGAGCGCGGGCAGCGGTGACGTGCTGTCCGGATTGCTCGGTGCGCTGCTCGCGCAACGGATCGACGCCAGCGACGCGCTGCGGATTGCCGTCTGCCTGCACGGCGCCGCCGCCGACGCGCTGGTGGCACGCGGCTGCGGCCCGCTGGGGCTCACCGCCTCGGAGCTGCCGGACGCCGCGCGCGAGCTGCTCAACGCCGCCGCGCGCGGCGCGTCAAGCGCATCGGCTTAGGGCAGCAGGATCGTCGCGCCGGTCGTCGCGCGCGCCTCCAGCGCGCGATGCGCGTCCGCGGCGTCTTTCAGCGCGAACTTCTGCCGGGCCGGCGACTTGATCTTGCCCGCCAGGACGAGCGAGAACAATTCATCCGACATCGCTTTCAGCGATTCACGGTTGGTCGCGTAGGAGAACAGCGTCGGCCGCGTCGCGAACAGCGAGCCCTTCTGCGCGAGCAGTCCCATATTGAACGCCGGTATCGCGCCGGAAGCGTTGCCGAAGCTCACGAAGAGCCCGCGCGGCTGCAGGCAGTCGAGCGACTGCGGAAAGGTGTCCTTGCCGATCGAATCGTAGACGACCGGAACGCCCTTGCCGCCGGTCAGCTCGCGCGTGCGCGCGACGAAATCCTCGCGTGTGTAGACGATCGTGTGCGTGCAGCCGTTCGCCTGCGCCAGTTCCGCCTTGGCGTCCGAGCCGACGGTGCCGATCATCGTCACGCCGAGCGCACGCGCCCATTGGCAGGCGATGAGGCCGACGCCGCCGGCAGCGGCGTGAAAGAGAATGGTCTCGCCCGCCTTCAGCGGATAGGTCTGCCGGAACAGGTACTGGACCGTGAGTCCCTTCAGCATCAGCGTGGCAGCCGTGGCGTCGTCGATGCCATCGGGCAGCAGCATGAGGCGCTCCGCCGACATCACGCGCTGCGTCGAGTAGGCGCCGGGCGTGCCACCGGAATAGGCGACGCGATCGCCCGCCTTGACCCAGTCGACCCCCGGCCCGACGGCCTCGACGACGCCCGCGGCTTCCTGGCCGATGCCCGAGGGCATCGGCAACGGGTACAGGCCGCTGCGGTGGTAGGTGTCGATGTAGTTGACGCCGATCGCGGTGTGCCGGACACGCGCTTCGCCGGCGCCCGGTTCTCCTACGGTCACGTCCTCGAACGCGAGGACCTCGGGACCTCCGGTGGCGGCGATGCGGATGGCTTGCGGCATGGCTGGATTCCTTGGTGAGTGGGCGGCGCGCGTTCAGGATACGAGCGCATGAAATGTGGCGAAGCCCGCCGCGGTGAGCAGCAGCGAACCGGCCAGATGCGTCGCGGCAAGCAGTGCGCCGGTGGAGAAATCACCCCGCGACAGCAGTTCGGTCACTTCGGCGGAAAACGTCGAAAACGTCGTCAGTGCGCCAAGGAAGCCGGTGACGACGAACAATCGCCACTGCGGCGGCAGGTCGTGGCGCGCGAGAAAATACGCCAGCGCAAAGCCCACGAGATAGCCGCCGATGAGATTGGCGGCCAGCGTTCCCAGCGGGAAATGCGGAATGCGCGGATTGAGCCAGGTGGAAAATCCCCAGCGCAACCAAGCGCCAACGGCGGCGCCGGTTCCTACGGCGGCGAAGTCGACAAACATTCGGACATTCTACGCGGTGCCGTTTGCATGGATGCGATCACTAACGGGATTGGATGCCGAGCCGTTGTGCGATATCGGCGGGTCGGGGCATTCATCGCCGGGCGGTGCCGTCGGGCTCCCATTGCGCTGCCGCCGCGTCGTCGCTTTCGCGCGCGTCGACCCAACGCGCGCCGTCCGCCGTCACTTCCTTCTTCCAGAACGGCGCACGGATTTTCAGGAAATCCATGATGAAGCGGCAGGCGTCGAAGGCGTCACCCCGGTGTCCACTGGTGACGGCGACAAAGACGATCTGGTCGATCGGCCGCAATTCGCCGACGCGATGGATGACCAGCGCGTCGAGGATATCGAAGCGCGCACGAGCCTCGTCGACGATGGCGGCAAGCGCCTTCTCGGTCATGCCCGGATAGTGCTCGAGCGTCATTGTCGAGATCGCCGCCGCGTCGTTGACGTCGCGGACCGTGCCGACGAACGCAGCGACCGCGCCCACGCGCGGATCGCCGGCGCGCAGCGCGTCGATCTCGCGCCCGACGTCGAAATCGGCGGTGTCGATGCGGATGGGCATCAGTGCAGGGTCAACCGCCGGTCACCGGCGGCAGCAAGGCGACCTCGTCGGCATCGCGTACGGTGCTGTGCTCGGCGGCGACCGCGTGATTGACGGCAACGCGAAACGCGCGGCCCACCCCGAGTTCGCGCGCCCAGACGCCGTCGCGGGCGCGCAATAGAGCGAGTACCGCTCCGACCGTCGGCGGTGAGCCAGTGACTGTCAGCGATTCTTCCGACCTGCCGAACGCTTCGCGCAGCCGAGCGAGAAAGACGAGGCGGACCGTGACGGTGGCAGGCGTGGTGTGGCGGTAATCGAGCATCGGCATCTTGGCTGCGGAAGGTATGCAAAACGCCGGCTGCATGCACCGGCGTCTTCCATTATAAGCCCGCCTGCACCGACGGGCGGATTGGCGCGAGCCTTCGCTAAAAGCGGAACTGTACGCCCAGTTGCAGCTGGTCGTTTTCCGGCAGCGCCCCGCCGACGATTTCGCCGGGCAAACGACCGAAGCGCGCGTACTCGAGGCGCAATCCAAGCGCCGACGACAGGTCGTAGCGGAGGCCGACGCCGTAGCTCATGCCGTCTCGGACGCGCTGTGCGTCGCCGCTGAACACGGGTGCGTAAGGCAGCACAGCCTCGCTTTGCGCGTAGCCCAGTCGTCCATAGAGGGAGAGGCTTTTCTTGAATTCCCAGCTCGTGTAGACGTCGACGTTCCATGCCCGACTTCCGGTGTCGGCATCGGAGGCGAGTGCGAGCCCGACGCCGTGCCGGCCACCGGGTACCGCCGGCTGCAGCGAATAGCGGTCGACAGTCGCGACCGCTGCCTCGACGGTCAGATCGTTGGCAAAGCGATAGCCGCCGTAGGCCAGCGTACGGGCCCCGGAGTCGTCGGCGACCGGCAGCGCGAAGCGGTTCCAGATCGAAGGCAGCGGGCCGACGGAGAGGCCCGGACCGCGGCCGTCGCCGCTGCGCAGCGAAATGCCGCCGTAGAAGCTGGTAGTCGCTTCCGGCGCCGGCACGAGTTCCGCCGCCCAAGCGCCGGAGGCGGCGCCGAGGAGCAGCGAGATCAGAGCGACAAGTGTATGTTTATGTTGCATAACTCGCATCCAACCGGCGACGGCCACGACTTGGGAGCGTCTGCCCTATCGCCGACTTGGTCCGCTTGAAACACCTTTAAGTTCAAACTACTCCGACGCCTTGCGGGCGTCAATCGGACGCGGCCGGAGCGCGGCCTCGCGCACGATAAACGTTGCTATTTCATCCACCTGGTCGAGACCGAAGACCGGCAGGCGCGGATCCAACAACGCGGCCGGCTGGTCGGTCGCGACCGCGAGGATTGCCGGGTCGTTGGGGTGCAGCAGCGGCTTGCCCACGCTGGGCCGCCAGATTTCGAGTTTGGGCATCGGGTGGGTCTTGTAGCCCTCGACCAGCACCAGTTCGCAGCGCGACAGCCGGTCGAGGGCCTCGGTCAAGCCGAGTTCCGGCGCACCGCGCAACTCGTGCATCAGCGCCCAGCGCCGCGCCGAACTCACCAGAACCTCTGTGCATCCCGCTTGTCGGTGTCGCATGGAGTCCTTGCCCGGCGTATCGACTTCGAATCCATGATGCGCGTGCTTGATCAGCGAGACCGACCCGACACGGGCAATCAGCAGCGGGATCAGGATTTCGATCAGCGTCGTCTTGCCACTGCCGGACCAGCCGGCGAATCCGAAAATCCGCATAGGTCACCCGGATCGTCAGGCCGCCGGCGATCCGCAGGCTCGCCTCCAACGGGGCGCGAGGCCGACGCGCCGTTCGCCCTCCTTGAGATCGCGTGGGACGCCGCGACTCATCCGCGCCCGAGCACGGCGATAGTCAGCGTGACCAGTCCCAGCACGAGGTTGACCGCGACCAGCCGGCGTACCTGGGTCATCGCGGCGCCGGCGCGCTCCCAGACGCCCTCGGCGACCGCGGCGCGCAGGCGGGGGAGCGGCCCCAGCGCCAGATGCCCGTAGATCAGCATCATCAGCACACCGAGTCCGGTCATTGCGTGCACCGACGCGTTCACCGCCGCGAAGCCACCCATCATCACGATCATCACGGCGCCGCTGCCCAAGATCGCCGCTATCGCCACGCCGGCCCAGCCGACGAAACGAGCCAACGTCGCTGCCAGCAGCGGCAACCGCTGCGGTGGCGGCAAGGCCTGCGCCGAAGGCCGCAACGCCATGTGCGCGAAGAACATGCCGCCGACCCAGACGACGACGCCAAGAATGTGCAACCAGCGGGCGATGTGCATGCAGGCTTTCGACAGCGACGCAGGAGCTTCATTGTAGCGCGCGAGGCCGGCGATGATTTGCCGTGCGCCGCCCCTGCGGCCTATAGTGGAAATTTCGGGGTACTGCCCCCATTTTCAATAGTTCAGGGCGCACCTGCGTGCGCGACGAGGATCGACGTGACTGCCACCGACGTGACTTCCAAATCACTACCCGTCATCTGCGATCAGCCGCCGCGCGACGTCGAAGGCTCGATCGAACGTGCGATCGCCGACGTGCCGGCGCCGCGAACCCGTGCGGTCAGCGATCCGGACCGCCAGGCGGAGTTGATCGCGAAGACCGCGGCGCGCAACGCCGCGCTGCTGTCCGGGTCGCTGGCGCTGCCACCCGGGCCCTTCGGCATGCTGACGGTGCTGCCCGACCTGTTCCTGATCTGGAAGACGCAACGGCAGATGGTCGCCGACATTTTCGCGCTCTACGGGCGCAGCGCCGAACTGACGCGGATGCACATGCTGTACTGCCTGTTCCGGCACGCGGCGAGCCAGGTACTGCGCGACGTCGTCGTGCGCACCGGCCAGCGCATCGTCGTCGCGCAACTGTCCGGCGGCGCGCTGAAGGCGGTCGTCGCCAAGGTCGGTGTCAGCGTGAGCAAACGGATGGCCGGGACGGCCGCAGGCCGCTGGGTGCCGCTCGCCGGCGCCGCAGCGGTCGGTGCCTACGCGTACTGGGACACGCTGCAGGTCGCGCGATCGGCGCAGCGTCTGCTCGCCGATCCGTCACTCGATCCTCCGTCCGAGTCCTAGAACGAGCGCATTGCCATGTGCGGGCGCTACGAATTGCACACGCATCCGGCGGTGCTGGCGCTGGCCTTCGGCCTGCCAACGACGCCGTCGCTCAAGCCGCGCTACAACATCGCGCCGATGCAGGAGGTGCCGGTGATCCGGCTGTCGAGCGAAAACCTGCGCGAACTCGCCCACGTGCGCTGGGGGCTCGTGCCGCGCTGGGCCAAGGATCCGTCGATCGGTTCCAGAATGATCAACGCGCGCGCCGAGACGCTGGCGCAGAAGCCATCGTTTCGAACCGCGCTGAAGCGCCATCGTTGCCTGATCCCGGCGGACGGTTTCTACGAATGGAGGGTCATCCCCGGCGCGGGGAAGCAGCCGATCCACATCGGCATGAAGGATGGCGCGCCCTTCGCCTTCGCCGGCCTCACCGAGCGCTGGCTGTCGCCCGAAGGTGAAGTCCTCGACACCTGCACTATCGTGACCACGCAGGCGAACGCGCTGCTCGCGACCATGCACGACCGGATGCCGGCGATCATCGCACCGGCGCAGTACGCGCGCTGGCTCGACGTCGCGGTCACCGACGTTGCCGACCTCTTCGCGCCCTACCCGGCCGAGGCGATGACCTGGTACCCGGTGTCGACGCGCGTGAACAGCGTCCGCCACGACGACGCGACGCTGATCGAGCGAGTCGAGGATGCGGCGCCGGCGCTTGACGCCACGGACTCCGTACCGGCCGCGGGTGCGGCGCCTCCGCAATCCGGCACCCACCCCCCCGAGCAGGCGGATCTGTTCTGATCGCGCCGGTCACGCCGTAGCGGGCCGAACGCCGGTTGCAGTCGACGCCGCCGGGGGTTTCACCTGCGACACCTGAACGCACCCTCGCCGCCGCAGCAGCAGATAGACGGCCGGAATCACCAGCATCGACAGCAGCGGTGCGGTGATCATGCCGCCGACCATCGGTGCGGCGATCCGCTGCATCACCTCCGACCCGGTGCCGTGCGTGACCATGATCGGCAGGAGACCGGCGAAGATCACCGCCACCGTCATCGCCTTCGGCCGCACGCGCAGCACCGCGCCTTCGCGAATCGCGTCGATCAGGTCGGACTCGCTGGTTTGTCCGGCCGCCACGCGCGCGTCCCACGATTGCTTCAGGTAGATCAGCATGATGACGCCGAACTCGGCGGCCACGCCGGCGAGCGCTATGAACCCGACACCGCTGGCGACCGAGACGTTGTGTCCCAGCAGCCAGAGCAACCAGACGCCGCCGACCAATGCGAAGGGCAGCGTGACCATCACCAGCGCCGCTTCGTCGACGCGCCGGAACGTCAGATACAGCAGCACGAAGACGATCAGCAGCGTGAAGGGGACGACGACCATCAGCCGCGCGGTCGCGCGCTCGAGGTACTCGAACTGGCCGGACCAGGTCACCGAATAGCCGGGGGCGAGTTTCACGTCTTTCGCAACCGCCGCCTGCATTTCGTGTACGGCGGATTTAAGATCGCGCCCGCGCAGGTCGACGTACACCCATCCGGACAACCGGGCGTTCTCGCTCTTCAGCATCGGCGCGCCATCGGTGATGCGGACGTCGGCGACGTCGGCCAGGCGAATCTGCGCGCCGCGGGCGGTCTGGATAGGCAACTCGCGCAGGCGCTCGAGCGAATCGCGGTACTCGCGCGGATAGCGGACGTTGATCGGGAAGCGGCGCAGTCCCTCCACCGTCTCACCGACGTTTTCGCCACCGATCGCGGAGGCGACGACCTGCTGGACGTCGTCGATGTTGAGGCCGTAGCGCGCCGCGCGCTCGCGGTCGATGGTCACGTCGAGATAGCGGCCGCCGGACAGGCGTTCGGCCAGCGCCGAAGTCACGCCGGCGATCGGCTTCACCGCGCGCTCGATCTCACTGGCGATGCGGTCGATTTCAGCGAGGTCGGGGCCGGCGACCTTGACGCCGACGGGACTCTTGATGCCGGTGGCGAGCATGTCGATGCGGTTGCGGATCGGCGGCACCCAGATGTTCGACAGCCCCGGCACATGCACGACGCGGTCGAGCTCGGCGACCAGCTTGTCGGTCGTCATGCCGGCGCGCCATTGCGACTTCGGCTTGAACTGGATCGTCGTCTCGAACATCTCGAGTGGCGCCGGATCGGTGGCGGTCTCCGCCCGGCCCGCCTTGCCGAACACACTCGCCACCTCCGGAACACTCTTGATCAGCGCGTCGGTCTGCTGCAGCAGCTGCGCCGCCTTGCCGATGGAGAGCCCCGGCAGCGCCGACGGCATGTAGAGCAAGTCGCCCTCGTCGAGTGGTGGCAGGAACTCGCCGCCCAACCGCTGTGCCGGAATCACGGTCAGTGCCGCCGCGGCAACCGCCACCAGCACCGTCGACTTCGGAAAGCGCAGCACGACGTCGAGCAGCGGCCGATAGACGGCGATCATTGCGCGGTTCAGCGGATTGCGCCGCTCGTCGGGAATGCGCCCGCGGATCAGGTAGCCCATCAACACCGGCACCAGCGTGACGGCGAGGCCCGCCGAAGCAGCCATCGCGTAGGTCTTGGTGAAGGCCAGCGGCGAGAACAGCCGCCCTTCCTGCGCCTCGAGCATGAACACCGGAACGAACGACAGCGTGATGATCAGCAGGCAGAAGAAGAGCGCCGGTCCGACCTCGACCGCGGCGTCGCCGATCACCCGCCACTGGTCCTCGCCTTCCGGCGCGCGGCCGCCGTGCGCATGCCGCCAGCGCTCGAGGTGCTTGTGCGCGTTCTCGATCATCACCACCGCGGCGTCGACCATCGCGCCGATCGCGATCGCGATCCCGCCCAGCGACATGATGTTGGCGTTGACGCCCTGGTAGTGCATGACGATGAAGGCGATCAGCACGCCCAGCGGCAACGACACGATCGCCACCAGCGACGAGCGCAGGTGGAACAGGAACGCGAGGCACACCAGCGCGACGACGACGAATTCCTCCGCCAGCTTCCACGCGAGGTTGGTGACCGCGTTGCGGATCAACGTCGCGCGATCGTAGACGGGGACGATCTGCACGCCTTCGGGCAATCCCGCCTCGAGACTCGCGAGCTTCGCCTTCACCGCGCCGATCGTCTCCAGCGCGTTCTTGCCCGAGCGCATGACGATGATGCCGCCGACGGTCTCTCCCTCGCCGTCCAGTTCGGCGATGCCGCGCCGCGCCTCGGGTCCGATCTGGATGCGCGCGACGTCGGCCAGGCGCACCGGAACTCCGGCCTCGTTGGTGAACAACGGTATGCGGCGGAAGTCGTCGAGGTTGCGCAGGTAGCCCGACGCCCGCACCATGTACTCGGCCTCGCCCAACTCGAGCACCGAACCGCCGGTCTCCTGGTTGGCGCGTCGCACCGCATCGATGACCTGACCGTGCGTGATGCGATAGCTGCGCAGGCGGTCGGGGTCGAGAACAATCTGGTATTGGCGGACCATGCCGCCGACGCTCGCCACCTCGGCCACGTTGGCGACGGTCTTCAGCTCGTACTTGAGGAACCAGTCCTGCAGCGCGCGCAGCTCGGCCAGGTCGTGGCGGCCGCTCTTGTCGACCAGCGCGTACTGGTAGATCCAGCCCACACCCGTCGCGTCCGGACCGAGCGAAGGCTTGGCTTCGCGCGGCAGCCGTCCCTGCACCTGGTTCAGGTATTCGAGCACGCGCGAGCGCGCCCAGTACTGGTCGGTACCGTCCTCGAACAGCACGTAGACGAAGGAATCGCCGAAGAACGAGTAGCCGCGCACGGTCTTCGCACCGGGCACCGACAGCATCGTCGTCGTCAGCGGATACGTGACCTGGTTTTCGACGATCTGCGGCGCCTGTCCCGGAAAGGTGGTGCGGATGATGACCTGCACGTCGGACAGGTCGGGCAGCGCGTCGAGCGGCGCGTGGCTCACCGCCCACGCACCCCAGCCGGTCACGATCAGCGTGGCGAGAAGCACCAGGAAGCGATTGCCGAGCGACCAGCGGATGAGGGCAGCGATCATGGCCGCGCCTTCGCTGCAGGCACGTGACCGGCATGCGCATCGACGGGTACCGCCGCCGGCGCGTGTCCCGCGTGCGCGTCGGTGGGTGCCGCCGCCGGCGCCTTCATTGCGGGCGTCGGGGCGCCTGCGGCGGGATCCGCCAATCGCGTCGTCACCCCCTTGAGGCTGGCGTCGGAATCGATCAGGAACTGACCCGAGACCACGACGCGGTCACCGGGTTGCAGACCCCGGCGAACCTCGGTCATGCCGTTGCCTTCGATGCCGGTGTCGACGTCGACCGGCCGGAACCTGCCGTCGCCCTCGTCGACGAACACGACGGTCCGCTTGCCGGTGGCGACGATCGCCTCGGAGGGAACCAGCGTGACGTCGGTGCCGCCAGTCGGCAAGAAATCGACCGCAGCGAAAAGCCCCGGCACCAGTTGCCCGCCCGGATTGCCTACCTCGATGCGCGCCTTGATCGTACGCGTCGCGGCGTCGACTTGCGGCAATACGGCGCTGACCTTGCCCTTGAGCACGGCGCCGGGGGCGGCCGGCGTGCGCACTTCGACCGGCGCTCCGGCGCGCACGCGCACCGCCGCCGATTCCGGCACCTCAGCGTTGATCCACACCGACGACAGACCATTGATGCGGAACAGCGGCGCAGCCATCGCAACGGTCATGCCTTCGCGCACGGCCAGCTCGGTGACGACACCGGAAATCGGCGCGACCAGCGTCAGTCGTGGCTGCAACGCACCGCTCGTCTCCACACGCTCGATCTGCGCGTCGGTCATTCCGGCCAGGCGCATCCGCTGCCTCGCGGCGTCGACCAGCGATTCGATGCCGGGACCGCGAAGCCGCCGCACGGCCAGGAATTCTTCCTGCGCGGCGACCCAGTCGGGGACGTAGATGTCGACCAGCGGCTGGTCGCGGCGCACCGCGTCGAGCGTTGCGCGCACGTGCAGTTTTTCGACAAAGCCGCTGGCGCGCGCCTGCACCAGCGCCTGGTCGCGCTCGTTGTAGGCAACGGTGCCCACCGCCGTCAGCGGCGATTCGAGACGTCCGCGCGTGGCCTCGGCGGTGCGCACGCCAATGTTCTGCCGCACGCGAGGGCTGATGGTGACGGTGCCCTCGTCGGCACCGCTGTCCGCATAGACGGGCTCCAGCATCATGTCCATGAACGGCGATTTCCCCGGCCGGTCGAACTTCTGCCCGGGCACCATCGGATCGTGCCAGTAGAGCACCTTGCGGCCGGTTGCCGCATCGACATCGCCGGCCTTTTGCGGCATGCCGGTGACGCGCGCGACCTCGGGGGTGTTCGCCGGCGCCTGCGCGCTTTCGCCCTGCATGCGCCCCAGCCAGTACGTGCCTGCGGCGAGTGCGGCCACCAGCGGCAATGCGATCAACGTCAGCGTCGTCGGTTTCATCGTGTGTCCTTCGCGACCGACGCGAGTGCGGCATGCGTGCCCGAAGTCACGTCGAGGAAATTGAGCTGCGCCCACAGCCTTGCGGTTTCGCGCTCGAGCAGCAGCGCTTCGCGGCGCAGGTCGAGTTCGCCGCGCCGTGCGGCGAGGACCTCGGCCAGTGCGCTCTTGCCGCCGCGATACGCCGCCACGGCGGCGGCGGTGCGGTCGCGCGCAAGCGGCAGCAGCGATTCGGCGTAGAGCGCCTGCCGCTCGCGTCCGTTGTCCCATTCGTCGAGCATGGCCGCCACTTCGGCGACATGCGCGCGCAGCGCCTCTTCGCGCAGTGCGCGCGCCTGGTCGACCAACGCGAGCTTCGCGGCGACGTCGCGATCCTGCCGGTTGGCGCGGTCCCACGGCAGTGGAATGCTGACGCCGACGGACATCATGTTCGAGTACGCGGAACTGCGCTGCTGGTAGGCGATCTCGAAGCTCCACGATGGATCGCGGTTGGCCTGCGCCACCTGTGCTTCCGCGGCGGCGACCGCCTGCGCCTGCGTGAGCTGCGCGATCATCGGGTGGTCTGCGAGCTGCGTTGCGAGGTGAGTGCGCGAAAGCGGCACCGTTTCGAACTTCGGACTGCCGGCGAGCGGCGCATCCGCACCCTGACCGACCCAGCGCGCAAGCATCGTGACCGCCGTCGCCACGCGCCGGCGAGCCTCGCTCATGCGCTCGGTGAGCGCCGCCTTCGCTCCGCGCGCGGCAAACACGTCGGCCTGCGATCCGCGCCCGCCCCGGTACGCAAACTCCGCGCTGTCGACCTCGAGCCCGGCCTCCACGATCTGCTCGCCGATCAGCGCTACCAGCGCCTCGGCGTAGTAGCGATCGATCCAGGCAAGCGCGGTGTCCCTGGCGATGTTTGCCTGCGCTGCCGCCTTCTCGACCTCTGCCCGGCTCGCTTCGCGCTCGAAGCGCGCGCGGCGTGTGTCGCGCTTGTCGGTGTTGATCCATTCCTGCATCACGCCGATGCGGCCCATGGTCATGAAATCCTGCGTCAGGCTCCATGCATCCGATCCGTTCACCGGAACGTTGTCGATGCCGAGTTTCAGCACCGGGTCGGGCAGCTGACCCGCCGCGACGGCCATTTCTCGCGCGGCGGCGGCGGCGGCGTCCTGGGCAGGCAGCATTTGCGAGCGGGCGAGCGCGCGCCGCTGCGCTTCGGCGAGCGTCAGCGGGGCTTCGGCGGCGACGGACGGAGCCGCCAGCGCGGACAACGCCAGTGCGACGATAAGACTCGTGACCCGGAAACTCCGGGCAGGGATGCAGCGACTGACCATGCGACCTCCGTTTGCGAAAACAGGAGCGCGGCGCCCATCGGGGCTACACCGCGCCGCAGCAGGCAAACGGGACGGTCAGAGAAGGAGACGGCAGAAGCGGATCGCCACGGGCGGCGCCGTGGCCATTGCGACGAGGTCGATGCGGTGGCCGGCGACACGCGATACGCGCAAGCCTGCGTCGCGAACGGGCGCCATCAGCGTGGCGTTCGGTAGCAGCGCGACCGCTGGAGTCGCGTTCGAGGGCACCGCTGCAGAGGACTGGCAGTGCGCCTCGCAGAGCACGCCGGCGACCGGCGCCGCATTCTCGTCGGCACAATCGGCGTGGGCCGCCGCCGCCGATGCTGCTGCTGCCGTGTCCAGCGGACAGGCGTAAGCGGCAAGCGAGAACTGGGCGAAGCCGAGGCCCAGAATCACCACGCGAGCGTAGAAGCGGAGCAGTTTGCGTTTCATCGGAGGTACCGGCGCGCTATCCTAACCGCCGGCGAACGGGGAAAGTCGTGATCGGCATCAAGGATCCGACGTTCGGCAACGCGTCCGACCGCCGGTCACCTATTTGCCGAGCAGCTTGCCAAGGGCGCGACCGATGTCCCCGGGCAGCGGAATGGCTGATCCGCGGCTGGCCGACCCGGCGGGCGCGGGAGTCGGCGTCGATGCGGGCGCGGCGAAAGCGCCCTTCAGCGCAATTTCGCACAAGCCCTGCCCGTTGTCGTCCGCCCATTGGATCAGCGTTTGCCCGACGGCGGACAACCCGCCGGTGCTAATGGCAGCGCCGATGCTGGCAATCACCTTGGCCGATTCGACGGCGTCGACGCTGACCTTGGGCGACGCGAAGGATCCGCTGACGCGCACCAGGTTTGCCAGCGAGGGCACGTCGATCGCAATGCCCTGGCGGAGTCTTGGCGCGAAGGTGAAATTCATAGTCTCGTTGCGAAAATCGAGCGTGCCGCTCGCCGACACGCCCGCCTTCGTCGTTTCCATCGCGATCGACCGGTCGACCTTTGCCACACCGCCGTGCAACGGCAGGCGCAACACCGCGCACCGGAGCTCGGTGGACGCATCGGTGGCGCGAAACGGGTTGATCGCCTGCAGCAGTCGGCCGAGTTCCGGCGACGGTTCGGCTACCGATTTGGGCAGCGTCGCCGGCCCGACCACCGCGCGGGCGCTGCCGTTCGCCGACGCCGCCCACGCGTGCAGCGACGCGCCGCGCATCGTCAAGTCGAGGTCGATTTCGGTGTTGCCGCCGCGCACGTCGCGCGGCTGGCCGACCGCGGCGAGCAGCGCCTCGAGCTGCAGATCCTTCGCTTTCGCACGCACCGTCAGCGTCTCGCTGCCGGGTCGGCTCGCGTCGAGTACGAGGGCACCGGTGGCGCTGCCGCCGAACAGCGACAACGAAAAATCGGGCACGTCGAGCGCTCCGCCGTGGAGCCTGCCCTGCACGCGCAGATTCTCGATGCTGCGCCCGTTGGCAAGCGCCAGGCGGCCGACGGCGAGCTTGCCGGTCGCATCGACCGCGCGAAGCGGCGCGAAATCGAGGGGCGTGTCGGGGAAGAGATAGGCGTGTCCCGTCCTGGCTACGGGCACCGCGGCGGCTTGATGCACCGCCTCCGACCGCGGCAGCGGCAGCGGCAACGGCAGCGCATGCAGCGCCAGTTCCGGCCCCGAAAGATCGAAGTCCAGTTGCGGCCGCGCGCCGCCAGTGACCACCGCGAACGAGCCGGTCAGCGTGTTGGCGCCGAGTGCCAGCTTCAAGTCGCCCAGCGTGTAGCGATGCTGCGCCGGCGTGATCTTCGCCGTCAGCGCCGCCTTCTGCCCGGCGACTTCGCCGTGCAGGCTGACCGGATACGGCCACTGCTGTCGCAGCAGCGCCTCGGCCGGGCCGAAGGTCCCTTCGAGCGAAACCGGAACATCGTCGATCCTGCCGCGAAACTCGGCGACGATCGGCGTCGACGGATTGCGCGCGCGCACGAACATCCGGTCGATCGCGACCCGCGTCAGTCTGCCGCTCGCCCCATCGCGATAGCTGAGCATGCCGTCGGTCACGACGACGTTGCCGGCGGCGAAAAAAGAACCGGCGTTCGACGCGGCAGCTGCACCTGCGCTCGCCTCCGACGTTGTCGGAGCGCCGGGCGCGAGCGACCAGTTCCCTTCCCCTTGCGCATTCGTCTCGAGCGCGATGACGGGTCGGACCAGCACCAGCTCGATCAGCTCGAAGCGCCGCGACAGCAGCGGCAGCAGCGCCATCTCGAGTTCGACGCGCTGCGCGCTGATCATCTCCTTCTCGTGGCCCCACCGTGCGTTGCCGAGCGCCACGTCGTTGAGCACAAGCCTGGGCTGCAATGAAAGCGTGAGGCGCGCACCGCTGCGCACCTGCAGCTCGCGACCGGTCGCGGCCTTGACCCGCTCCTTCACGGGTCCGATCAGCGTGTCGACGTCGACGGTCGACAGCACGACGACAACGCCGACCAGCAATACGGCGACCAGTACCAGCGCGCCTGCCAGGATTCTCCACGCGATACGCATGCGACCAATTCTACGCGCGGCGATCGGCGATGCTCCTGCTCCCGGTTCGTCGCCGGCCAACGGCTGGTGGATCCGCCCGAGCGGCGGTTCGTCGGATCCTTTCCCCACCGGCGCTGCAGGCGCTACGATGCGCGGATTCGACTACCGCTGTTCCCGCCGGATCCCGTCGCGGTTCAGCGCAGGCTGGCGTTGACCTCCGCCAGCGCCGCGTTCCCGGGCACGAGGTCGGCGTCCACCAGCGAGTTGAGCGGCAGGGCGACGGTGTCGAGCGCGTCGTGCATGTCGGTGCTGTCGGCATGCAGGTACAGCAAACCGGTCACCACCTCGCCGGCCTCGCGGCGCGCCTCGATGTAGCCGATCGCCGCCGCGCGATCCGCTGGATCGTAAGTCTCGTCGACCTTGCGCAGGCGAATGCTGCCGCCGTCGTGCAGCACGATGCTGCGCACTTCGCCCGGCTTGTAGCTCGTCGTGATCTCCGCGCGCGCAGGGATGAAATCGAGGCGGTTGACCGACTCGTTGTGCTCGCGTACGAAGTCGTAGCTCTTGGTCGAGCCGGGGTGGTTGTTGAACGCGACGCAGGGACTCAGGACGTCGATGAACGCCGCGCCGTGGTGCGCAACCGCCGCCTTGATCAGCGGGATCAGCTGTTCCTTGTCGCCCGAGAAGCCGCGCGCGACGAAGGTTGCGCCCAGCGTCATCGCGAGCATCGCGAGGTCGATCGGCTCGTCGCTGTTGATCGCGCCGCGCTTGCTCTTGCTGCCCTTGTCGGCGGTCGCCGAGAACTGCCCCTTGGTGAGTCCGTAGACGCCGTTGTTCTCGACGATGTAGAGCATGTTGACGCCACGACGCATGACATGCGCGAACTGCCCGAGCCCGATCGATGCCGAATCGCCGTCGCCGGACACGCCGAGGTACATCAAGTCGCGGTTGGCGAGCGCGGCGCCGGTGAGCACCGACGGCATCCGTCCGTGCACGCTGTTGAAACCGTGCGAGTTGCCGAGAAAGTAGGTCGGCGTCTTCGACGAGCAGCCGATACCCGACAGCTTGGCCACTCGGTGCGGGTGCACGTCCATCTCGAAAAATGCCTGGATGATCGCGGCCGAGATCGAATCGTGCCCGCAACCGGCGCACAGCGTCGAGATCGCGCCCTCGTAGTCGCGGTGCGTGTAGCCGAGCGCGTTCTTCGGCAGCGAGGGATGGCGGAGCTTCGGCTTGGCGAGGTAGGTCATTTTCGGGAATCGGGAATCGGGAATCGGGAATCGGGAATCGGGAATCGGGAATCGGGAATCGGGACTCGGGAATCGGGAATCGGAGATCAGGTGGCAGGTAAGCTATCGGCGCGCGTCAGGGGGCGACCTTGCGCAGCGGCGTGACGTTGAACAGGTGCGCCTTTTCGGCGATCTCGCGGACGAGGAAGCGCGCGGTGATCGGCGTGCCGTCGTAGTGGAGGACCGAAATCAGCCGCGACGGATCGATCCCGCACTCGTTGACCAGCAGCGCCTTCATCTGCGCGTCGCGGTTCTGCTCGACGACGAACACGCGGTCGTGCGCGGCGATGAACGCGCCGACAGCGTCGGCAAAGGGAAACGCGCGCAGCCGCATCCGGTCCAGGTGGATGCCGTCTTGTTCCAGCAATGCCAGCGACTCGGCCATTGCCGCACCGGTCGAGCCGAACCAGATCACGCCGCTCTTGGTCCGCTTGGCGGCCTTGGTGATCACCGGCTGCGGAACCAGGCTCTTCGCCGTCTCGAACTTGCGCAGCAGCCGCTGCATGTTGTCGACGTAGGCGACCCCTTCCTCGGTGTAGCGCGCGTAACGGTCCTTGGTCGACCCACGGGTGAAATAACTGCCCTTGGTCGGATGCGTGCCCGGATACGTGCGGTAGGGAATGCCGTCGCCGTCAACGTCCAGGTAGCGGCCGAAATCGCGTCCGGCGTCGAGGTCGGCTGCGGTCATTACCTTGCCTCGGTCCATCCGGTGCATCTCGTCCCAGCGGAAGGGTGCGGTCAGCCAGTCCTGCATGCCGATGTCGAGGTCGAGCATGACGAAGATCGGCGTCTGCAGCCGGTCGGCCAGGTCGAAGGACTGCGCCGCCATGGCGAAGGACTCGGTCGGATCCTCGGGCAGCAACAACACATGTTTGGTATCTCCGTGCGACGCGTAGGCGCAGGACAGAAGGTCGGCCTGCTGCGTGCGCGTCGGCATGCCGGTCGACGGGCTGCCGCGCTGCACGTCGAAGAGCACCACCGGGATCTCGGCAAAATAGGCGAGCCCCAGCGACTCCTGCATCAGCGAGACCCCGGGTCCCGACGTCGCGGTGAACGCGCGTGCGCCGTTCCAGGCGGCGCCGATGACCATGCCGATCGACGCCAACTCGTCTTCCGCCTGCAGGATTGCGTAGCGCTTTTGCTTGGTCGCAGGATCGGTCCGGTAGCTCCGGCAGTACTTCGCGAACGTCTCGGCCAGCGACGACGACGGTGTGATCGGATACCAGGCGGCGACGGTGGCGCCGCCGTAGACGCAGCCCAGCGCGGCTGCGCTGTTGCCGTCGATGAAGATGCGGTCGCCGACACGATCGCAGCGCTGGACGCGGATCGGCAGCGGGCAGGGGAAATGCTCGAGCGCGTAGTCGCGACCAAGACCGAAGGCACGGCGGTTGGACGCGAGCAGCGTCTCCTTGCCCTTGTATTGCTCGCCGAAGAGCCGATCGACTTCGGTGGGATCGATGTTGAGCAGCGCCGACAGCGCACCCAGGTAGACGATGTTCTTGAACAACTGCCGCTGCCGCGCATCGCTGTATTCGGCGTTGCAGATCGCCGTCAGCGGCATGCCGAAGGTCGTGATGTCTTCGCGAAAGCGCGACGGCGGCAGCGCCTTGGTCGAGTCGTGGAACAGGTAGCCTCCCGGATCGACCTCGGCGACGTCCTTCTCCCAGGTCTGCGGGTTCATCGCCACCATCAGGTCGACGCCGCCGCGGCGACCGCGCCAGCCGTCCTCGACGACGCGCACCTCGTACCACGTCGGCAGCCCCTGGATGTTCGACGGAAAGATGTTGCGCGCCGCGACCGGCACGCCCATACGCAGGATCGCGCGGGCGAAAAGGCCGTTGGCCGACGCCGAGCCGGAACCGTTGACGTTGGCGAACTTGACGACGAAGTCGTTGATGTGCGTGGCGTTGTCCATGACCGGGTGCCGTCAGTCGGCCGCTGCCGCATACGCGGTGGCCGGCGCACGATGCGCGCGACAGCGATCGTCGGCGTGCGCCGGTTCGAACAGGAACTTCTGCATGTCCCAGGCGCCGGTCGGACAGCGCTCGGCGCACAGACCGCAATGCAGGCAGACGTCCTCGTCCTTGACCATGACGCGGCCGGTCTTCAGCTCACCCGACACGTAGAGGTCCTGCGCCAGGTTGACCGCAGGCGCCTTGAGCCGCGTGCGAAGGTCGGTCTCGTCACCGTTGGTAGTGAAGGTGATGCAGTCCATTGGGCAGATGTCGACGCAGGCATCGCACTCGATGCACAGCTTGCCCGAGAATACCGTCTGCACGTCGCAGTTCAGGCACCGCTGCGCCTCGGCGAAGGCGACTCGAACGTCGTAACCCAGCTCGACCTCGATCTTGATGTTCTTCAGTGCAAGCTTGGGGTCCTTGAGTGGCACGCGAAAACGCCGATCGGCGGTGATCGCGTTGTCGTAGCTCCACTCGTGGATACCCATCTTCTGCGACACGAGGTTGTAAAGCGGAGACGGCCGCTTGCCGACATCCTCGCCACGGCAATAAAGATCGATCGACACCGCCGCGTCATGACCGTGCGCGACGGCCCAGATGATGTTCTTGGGACCGAAGGCCGCGTCGCCGCCGAAGAACACGCCCGGCCGCGTCGAACTCATCGTTGCCGGGTCGACGACCGGCATGCCGTGCTCGTCGAAATCGAGCCCCAGGTCGCGCTCGACCCACGGGAACGCATTCTCCTGGCCGATCGCAACCAGCACGTCGTCGCAGGGAAAGTGGACGTCCGGCTCGCCGGTCGGGATCAGCCGCCGTCGGCCCTTCGCGTCGTACTCGGGCGCCACCTTCTCGAAGGTGACGCCGGTCAGCTTGCCGCCGTCGTGCGTGATCGCCTTCGGAACCAGGAAATTGTGGATCGGAATGCCTTCGTGCGCCGCGTCTTCCTTTTCCCACGATGACGCCTTCATCTCGTCGTAACCGGAACGCACGACGACCTGCACGTCGTCGCCGCCCAGGCGCTTGGCGCTGCGGCAGCAGTCCATCGCCGTGTTGCCGCCGCCCAGCACGACGACGCGACGGCCGATGCGCGTCGTGTGGCCGAAGGAGACGCTGGCCAGCCAGTCGATGCCGATATGGACGTTGGCCGCGGCCTCGGCACGGCCCGGCACGTCGATGTCGCGGCCGCGCGGCGCGCCGCTGCCGACGAAAACCGCGTCCCAGCCTTCCCCGAGCAGCGCACCCAGGCTGTCGACGCGCGCTCCGGCGCGAAATTCGACCCCCAGGTCGAGCACGTAGCCCACCTCCTCGTCGATCACCGAGTCGGGCAGCCGGAATTTGGGAATCTGCGTGCGCATCATGCCGCCGGCGCGCGCGTCACCGTCGAAGACGACGAGTTCGTAGCCCAGAGGCGCCAGGTCGCGGGCGACGGTCAGCGATGCCGGACCGGCGCCGACCAGCGCGATGCGCTTGCCGTTGCGTCGCGCGGCGCGCTGCGGCAGGCGTGCGCGGATGTCGCTCTTGAAATCGGCGGCGACGCGTTTCAGCCGGCAGATCGCGACCGGCTCGGACTTCGCCTTGTGGTCGCCGCCCTCCTCGACGCGGCCGCGGCGGCACGCGGGCTCGCAGGGCCGGTCACAGGTGCGCCCGAGAATGCCCGGAAAGACATTCGATTGCCAATTGACCAGATAGGCGTCGTCGTAGCGTCCGGCAGCAATCAGCCGGATGTATTCGGGAACCGGTGTGTGGGACGGGCACGCCCACTGGCAATCGACGACCTTGTGAAAATAATCGGGATGGGCAATATCCGTCGGCTTCAAGCAGGCTCCCCCGGAATGCGGCACCGGTTCGACCGCATGGACTGCGCATCGTTCGCACCGCCCGTACGCATTTTCCGCGTTTTCCGTCTGGTTCGTGGATTCACTTTCATGATGCTACGCTACCGAGCGCGGCGAGGAAAGGCGCCCACTGGAAGCGGGCAAATCCTTGAAATATTTATGGTCTTTCGCACAACAGCGTTGCGGCGCGCGGATTGCGTGGTATCGCGAGCATTGGGAAAACCCTCACACCGCGCCGGCCGGTCAACGGCTCGAGGTCGCATCGAGCGCGCAGCTTCGGAAGCCGACAAAGACATCGTTGCGCTCGGGGCGATAGAAATTGCGGAATCGCGGATGAACCAGACGCGAGCGCGTCGCGAAGGAGCCTCCGCGCAGCACCCGATGGTCACCGAACCACGGCGCTGAGTATTCGGCGTAGGGATCCGGCGCAAACCCCGGATACGGGCCGAATGCGCTGGCCGTCCACTCCCAGACGTTGCCGATCGCATGCGCAAGGCCAGGCTCCGGTACCGCCGACGCGGCCGGTCCGCTGCGACGAAGATCGAGGTTGGACGCAGCGCCCGCGGCCCGCGACGCAGCGAACTCCCATTCCGCCTCGGTCGGCAGCCGGCGGCCGGCCCACGCACACCAGGCTTCGGCCTCGAAGGCGCTGACGTGCATCGCCGGTTGCGCGCCGGCCAGCGTCGACCAGCGCGCAAAGCGCTGCTGCTGCCAGCCGCCGTCGACGCGTCGCCAGTACGCCGGATGTTCCATTTGCCGCGCTTCGCGCCACCGCCAACCCGCCGGCGACCAGAACTCGCGGCGCCGGTAGCCGCCGTCGGCGACGAAGGCGGCGAATTCGTCATTGGTCACGCAGCGCTGCGCGATCGCGAAGGGTGCGAGCGTGACTTCATGGCCCCATTTCTCGTTGTCGAAAACGAAGCGACCGGCATCGTCCGCCTGCTGCGTACCCTGCACGAAGGTGCCGCCGGCGAAGGCGATGTCCGCTGCGGCAGGGGTTGGGCCCGAGGTCGCAGCCGACGTCTGCGCCTGCGGCCAGCGGGGCGGCGGCGGAAGTGCGAGCGTCTGCAGCGTCATCAGCAGCGCCTCGACGTGCATGTCCTCGTGGTAGAGCGCCAACTCGAAGAAATAGGTGTCGCCGTCGCGCGCCGACGCCAGCGCCGCCAGCGTGTCATCGAGTGTAGCGGCGAGATACGCGTGGATCGCATCCCACGTGGGCAGCGCAAGCTGCCAGCGCGTCGCGTGCGGTACCCGCGCTGAATCCCACCAGGCGTCGGCAGCCGACAGACGCGAAGGAACCTGCCGCCCGCGCGGATCGTCCGCTGTGTAACGCCGGCACCAGAACTCCTGGAACCAGCCGATGTGCCCGAGTTCCCAGTCCGGCAGGTTGACGATCGACAACGGTGGAAACACGCGCTGTTCGACGTTCAGATGTGCGTACATCCGCAACGTATAATCGCGTGCATCGACGAGCGCCTGCGCGAGCGCTTGCGCATTGCGCGGTGCGCCGCCAGAAAGCTCCCGGTGTCCGTCCATGCCGCGTCCTCGCCCGCCCACGCTGCTCCTGGTCACGCCGTACCTGGCCGACGCCAACAACGGCAACTGGCGCACGGCGGCACGCTGGGCGCGGCTGCTCGCGCCCGACTATCGGGTCATTGTACAAGCGGCGACGCAGTTGGTGACCGAGGCATCGGCTGCCGACGCCGTCGCCATGGTGGCGCTGCACGCGCGGCGCAGCCACGCCGCGATCGCGTCCTGGCGCGCAGCGTATCCGGATCGCGCGCTGCTCGTCACCATGACCGGCACCGATCTCTATCGGGACCTGCCGGCCGGCGATCATGACGCCCTTGCGTCGATCAAGATCGCCGACCGGGTGCTGGTCTTGCAGGACGATGCGATCGAACATCTGCCGGTGGCCGTGCGCGCCAAGGCGCGCGTCGTCTACCAGTCGGCGCGAACGTTGACGCCGTGGCCGCGCAAGCGCTCCGATCGCCTGCATTGCGCGCTTGTTGCCCACCTGCGCCCGGAGAAGGATCCGGCGACCGCTTTCGCCGCGTGGCGGCGTCTCGCTCCCGCGTTACCGATCACGTTGACGATCGTCGGCGCAGGGCTCGATGCGCCGCTGGCGCGCGCGGCCAGCGAACTCGAGGCGGCCGATGCCCGCGTGCGCTGGCTCGGTCCGCGCACGCTCGCGTGGACGCGGCAGGCGATCAAGCGCGCGCATCTGCTCATCGTTCCGTCGTTGATGGAAGGCGGCTCCAACGTCGTCGTCGAGGCGGTAACCGCGGGTACGGCACTGTTGGCGAGTCGCATGTCCGGCAACGTCGGCATGCTCGGTGCCGACTATCCTGGCTACTTCGAAGTGGGCGACGCGGCGGGGCTTGCGGCGCTCGCCGAGCGCGCTCTGGTCGATCGCGCGTTTCTCGCCGATCTCGAAGCACGTTGCCGCCGTCGCGCCGCGCGTTTCGCTCCGGCGGCCGAAGCCCGGTTACTGCGCCGCGCCATCGGTGAGGCCATTCGCAGCCAGCGCGGACCAGGCGTCGACGTTCGCATGAACGAAGGCTGACCTGCTGGCCGGCGCTTGTCACCGCCAGGAGAGACGCCTGCATAGCGGAATAGAATGTCGGATCGCCAGCGCCCGGCGCGGCCACTTTTTCCAAGGAGCACCATGAACGCCCCGGATTCCATGCCCCTACGCCTGACTTCGTACTCGCACGGCGGCGGCTGCGGCTGCAAGATCGCGCCCGCGGTGCTGCAGCAGATCATCGGCAAGTCGGAGATGTCGCTGCTGCCGAAGCAGTTGCTGGTCGGCATCGAGACAGCCGACGACGCCGCCGTCTACCAGATCAACGAGACGCAGGCGATCGTCGCCACCACCGACTTTTTCATGCCCATCGTCGACGACCCCTTCGACTTCGGCGCCATCGCCGCGACCAACGCGATCTCCGACGTCTACGCAATGGGCGGCACGCCGCTGTTCGCGCTGGCGCTGGTCGGGATGCCGGTCAACCAGATACCGCTCGAAACCATACGCCGGATACTCGAAGGCGGCGAAGCGGTCTGCGCCAAGGCGGGAATACCGATCGCCGGCGGCCACACGATCGACTCGGTGGAACCGATCTACGGCCTGGTCGCGATCGGCCTGGTCGACCCGCGAAATCTCAAGCGCAACGCCGGTGCGCGTCCCGGTGACCGGCTGATCCTCGGCAAGCCGCTGGGGGTAGGCATCTACAGCGCCGCATTGAAGAAGGAGCAGTTGTCGGCTGAACGCTACGCGGCCATGCTCGCCAGCACGACGCAGCTCAACACGCCGGGAATCGCGTTCGGCACGCAGGACTGCGTGCATGCGCTGACCGACGTCACCGGCTTCGGACTGCTCGGCCATCTGCTCGAGATCTGTCGCGGCTCGCAGGTGGGTGCGGTGGTCGATTTTGCACGCGTGCCGCTGCATCCGGGGACGCTCGAGCTCGCGCGCGGCGGCTGCATCACGGGCGCCTCCGGCCGCAACTGGAGCGGCTACGGCGAGGACATCGACCTCGCAGCCTCGATCGGCGACGCCGAGCGCGCATTGCTCACCGACCCGCAGACTTCGGGCGGCCTCCTGCTCGCGTGCGCGCCGGAGGCGGTCGACGACGTGCTCGCCGTTTTTCGCGACGACGGCTTTGCCGAGGCCGCGGACATTGGCGAAGTGGTGGCAGGCGTCCCGCGCGTTGCCGTCCGCTGACAGTACTCGGGACGGAGGCTGGCGCGCGATCAGGCGGCGTAGAACACGGCGAAGTCGCCTTTTTCGTCCTGCCAGCAGCGAAGGCTCGCATAGCCGGCGTCGCGCAGCAGTGCGGCGAATTCCTCCGGTGTGTACTTGTACGAATTCTCGGTGTGGATGCGCTCGCCGGCGGCGAAGTCGCGCGCGGTTCCGGGCAGCGCGACGCGTTGCGACCGGCACGCCTCGAGATGCATTTCCACGCGGCCGGCGCGTTCGTCGTAGAGGCAGCGGTGGGCGAAGGCCTCGGGCCGGAAATCGCTGCCGAGGATGCGGTTGACGTGGCGCAATACGTTGCGGTTGAACGCGGCGGTGACGCCGATCGGGTCGTCGTAGGCAGCGGTCAGTCGGGCAACATCCTTCTTGGTATCGACGCCGATCAGCAGGCCGCTGCCGTCGCAGCCTTCGCAATGTCGGTGGATATCACGCAGGAAGCGCCGCGCCTCATCGGGTGCGAAATTGCCGATCGACGACCCCGGGTAGAAGAACGTCGTCGGGCGCTGCCCGAGGTCCTCGCCGAGATCGAGGTTGCGCGTGAAGTCCACGACGATTCCCTGCATTTCGATGCCCGGGAACTCGATCGCCATGGCCGCCAGCGACTTCGCGATCGCCTCGGCCGCGAAATCCACCGCAAAATAGCGGTCGACTTCGAGCACCGGCAGCCAGGCGAGCGCCTTGGCTCCGTCGCCGGATCCCAGGTCGACGAATTGCCGGCCACGGCCGGCGCACGCGGCGATGGCGTCGCGATGGCGGTCGAAGATCGCCCGCTCGGTGCGGGTCGGGTAGTACTCGGGCAATGCGCAGATCGCCGCGTACAGCGCGCAGCCCAGTTCATCGTAGAAGTGCTTGGGTGCGATCGTCGCCGGGGTCGCCTGCAGCCCGGCAATGAGTTCTTCGCGCTCGACGGCGGCGTCGTGGGCGAGGCGTCGGGAGATCCGGTGTCGGCTCATGCGGTGGAAAGTGGAGGCATGCCAGCGCATTGAATCATAACCGGCACGCGGCGCCCGTTGCCGACGATCACTCGACTGCACGACACTCCTCCGTCGTCACCGCGAAAGCGCGACGATGGGAGTCTTGTTGCAGCTTCCACTCATTGCCACGGCTCTCGATAGAATCGCGTATGGACAGTTTCCCGCTGCACGACAGCTCGCCTCGTGGCTCGCAAAGGACGATGACCGCCGAGGCCGCGACCGCCGGCGGCGAATTCGGCCTCTACCCAGCCGCGGATTTTCGCATCACCACCGGCGCCTGCAGCGACGCTTCGGCGATCCGCCAGGCGCTGTGGTACTTCCGCGACCAGACCATCGCCGTACCCGCTGCGCAGTTCCAGATCGCCGGATTCGCGACCGGCATGCCCGCCTTCGACGACCTGCGGCAGTGGCTGCAGCAACGCGCCGCCGGCGCGACGATCGATTACCCGCCGCTGATCTGGATCGCCGCGCCGCAGGTCATCCGTCGCGCCCGGCTCACAGTGGACGGGAACTCGCTGGCCGCCGCCACCGGCGAAGTCGGCTTCCGCGTGACACCGAAGATTCCGCTCAACCGATCCTATTTTGATTCGTCGTCGGTTGCGTACTTCGCGCAGCGCACGATCACGGTTCGCGGCGAGTCCTCGAACGACGCCTTCGTCGCCCGCACGCTGTGGCCGGAGGACTTTCGGTTGGGCCCCGCCGCGCCGCCGCTGCAGGCGCTGGCCGATCCATCGTCGCCGGCGGCAAGCCTGCGCGGCCTGATGCGCGACGCGCCGCACGGCGGTGCCGCGAGTCCGTTTCTTGCCGCGACGTTGTGGCAGCGCGACACCCAGCCGAAGCACTCTACCGGCAGCCCGGTGCTGGCGCTGATGGTCAACGGCGCGCAGGGCGACGACGACGAGGCGCATGGCGGGCATTTTGCGCTGGTCACCGGCCGCGTGCGCTCCGACGGCGCGATCGGCGACTGGCTGGTCAACAACTACTACTCGCTCGATGTCGAAAGCGAAAAGGGAATCCTCGCCGCCCCGACGCCTCTCGACAATTACCTCGGCGATCTCAACAGCGGCCAGGCCTGGTACCGGCCCTCCTACCTGCTGGTCGCCGTGCTCCGCGACGAGCGCGCGGCCGTGCTCGTCCAGTCTGCATTGAATCGCGTCTACAACCAGTTCTACCGCCATCAGCTCGACTACTATCACCCGAGCCAGAACTGCACGAGCATCAGCGTCGACGTGCTGCGGGCGCTCGGCTGGTCGGTTCCCATGCGCAGCGCGTCGAACCGCGTGCTCGCATGGCTCTCCTTTCCCTTCCTCCTGATCCGGGAAGCGTCATTGCGCAAGGCGAAACTCGCCTTCGACTATCTGGTCAGCGACCGGACAAGGCTGCTGCCGGCGGCCGCACTCGAGGAGGCCTTCGCGAGCCTGCTGTCGCTGCTTCGGCACCAGCCTCGCGAAGCGGACGATGGACGTCTGGCGCGGATGCTCGCCGACGACGTCGAGGCGCTGGTATACCTGCGCTTTCCGCAGTTTCCATCGAGCCGCGTCATCGGCGACACGCCGGTGGTCAGCCTCCATGAGTATCGGGCGCGCGTGCCGAGGGATCCGGCGCTGGTGCAAATCGTGCCGGTGCCGCCGCGCCCGTTTCCCGATGACTTGCGCGATCCCGACCTTCTGCCGCGGCGATGGCGACCCTCGGATTACGCGGCACTGTTGTGGGGTGCGCTGGCGGCCATTGCCATCGCCGGCCTGCTTTGGTGGGTCTAGGCGCCGCGCGCCGACGACACGCGACTACCCGCGCGCAACGAAGCGTCCGATCAGGGCGCCGGCAACAACGACTGCGCGGTCGGATGCCGGTACGAAGTCCACGCCGTGACCTTCACGCTCGACCGGCTGCCCGGGATTCGCTAGAGTGTGGCACGTCAGAACCGCGCCGCCTGCGACCACCATGAAGCCCAGTGTCATCGCCCGCTACCTCGACCAGTACGTGATCGGACAGGAGGACGCCAAGCGTATCCTTGCCGTGGCCGTCTATTCGCATTTCAGGAAGATCGCGCGCGCCCGCGCCGATGGCGTGCGCATGGCCAAGAGCAACGTGTTGCTGATCGGCTCGTCCGGCACCGGCAAGACGCTGACCTGCGAAACGCTGTCGACGCTGCTCGACGTGCCCTTCGTCACCGCCGAGGCGACATCGCTCGCGCACACGCGCTACGTCAACGAGGAAATCGAGGCGGTACTCGAGCGACTGGTCGACAAGGCCGGCGGCGACGTCGACCGCGCCGGCAGCGGCATCGTCTTCATCGACGAGATCGACAAGCTCAAGGCAACCGACGGCGAGCAGCGCGGCAGTTCGGGCGAGAGCGTGCAGCATGCGCTGCTCAAGATCATGGAGGGCGCGCAGGTCAAGCTGCGCAGCGGCGCCTACATCGACACGACCAATATTTTGTTCATCTGCGGTGGTGCTTTCGTGGGCCTGGACGAGATCATCGCGTCGCAGACGCACGGCTATGGCTTCATCGCCACCCAGCGCGGTGACAATCAGCGCATCCTCGATCGGCTGAATACGCGGGTGAAACCGACTGATCTCTTCACCTTCGGGCTGATTCCCGAGTTCACCGGCCGCCTGCCGATCATCGCCCGTTTCCACGATCTGACGCGCGAAATGATGGTGCGCATCATGGTCGAGCCGAAAAACTCGATCTACAACCAGTTTCGCGAGATCTTCTCGGATGAAGGTGTGGAGCTGGCGGTCGAAGCGCGTGTCTTCGAGCAGATCGCCGAACTCGCCATCGAGTACAAGACCGGCGCGCGCAGCCTGCGCGGTATTTTCGAGGAACTAATTACGCCGATCCTGTTCGTCGTTCCCGACCAGCCCGACATCGCGGCGGTGACCATCGCGTCGCTGTTCAGCGAACCGACGTATTCGAGGAAGGCCGCGCCGGTAAACGCGCCGCTGGCACGCTGACCCGTTGGATTCCTGCCGGCGGGCACCGGTGTCGTGGTGCCGGCAAGACGCGTGCGGCGGCACAACTCAGGGAATGGCGCAGAACACCGTGCCCTCGATGCCCCAGCCCGCGTCGACGAGCTGGCGGACTTCGTGGCGACTCGTCGTATAGCGATGGCTGGCCTGACCGTCGATCCCGTTGTTGTAGACACGAATCACCGGGATCCGGTCATCGGGGCAGTCGCCGGCGATTGGCGCGTCGGCATTGAAGGCAATCGATTCATAGGTCCAGAACGGGTCGGCTTTCACCTTTGCGCATTCATCCGAGTCGATCGTGTAGAAGTGCGAGTTGGGGCCTATGCCGGGTGTTCCGAAAAAGCGACACGCGGCGCGTCCGCGTGGATCGCCTGCCGGACGAACCTTGAAGTCGAAGCCCGACCGATGCCAACCGGCAACCGGGGCTCCGGCATCCAGACTCGCCGCCTCGGCCGGTTCGGCAGTGATGAAGTAGTGGCCGAGTGAATCGTTGAAGTATTCGATGGCGATCCGCTCGCCAGAGCGCTCGGCCGACGGCGCCATGTAGTCGATCAACTGCCTGTCATCGCCGCCGCCGGCGACCGCTGTCATGCGCGCGCTGGTGGCGCGCGCGACCTCGTCGCCGGATAACTGGCCGGTCAGAAAAACCAGCGACCAGGTGAAGATGTCGTCGGTGAAGTCCACGGCGAAGCCGTGCTCGACGCCTTCCAGCGCGACCAGTTGCCGCGTCGAAGTCAGGAATTGAAATCCGTCGTCGACGGCACCGATCGGGGCCGTCGTATCCGCGGTTCCGCTGATCGCGAGGAACGGCAGCCGCACCGGCGTCAGTCCCTTGTTGTCGCGTCCGAACGCCGGGAACACTTTCCGTCCAAAATACGGGACGTAGCCAACGGCCGCGCCAAGACGCGGATCGAACTCCACCGACTTCGACGACTGCCCGATGGTCGTCGTCAGCTGCGCGCCAGCCATCAGCAGCAGCGATTCGCCTCCCAGGCTCGCGCCGAAGCCGCCAACGCGGTCCGGATCCACATGCGCCGCGAAGCCAGGATCCGCGAGCACGGCGTCGAGAGCGCGCGATAGCGACAGCGGGCGAACCGCCTGCATCGCCACGAAGTCCTTCATGTGCAGCAGCGCGTAGACGTAATCCTTGAAGCCGTCGAGGTCGATGTCGGCATAGCGCGTGTCGCCGTGGAATGGCGCCACCACGGCGTAGCCCCAGCTCGCAAAAACGGCCAGGACTTCGAGGTAGGCGCCGGAAATCGGACTGCCGGCAAGGCCATGCGAGAACAGCAGCACCGGATAGCGGGCGGCGGCGTCGGCGAAGACCGGCGCGTCGCCGGCACGCTGCATGTGCGGAACGACGCCTCCGGTCGGCAGCACGTAGTCGGGGCGCGGATTGCTCGCCGGCGTCGGATAGCAGACGAGCACCAGATATGGATAGGTCTGTCCGCGGTAGGAACCGAACAACTCGTGGTCGTCGGGGATCGGCACGCCGACGATCATTGAACTCGCTGGCTCTGCCAGCAGGTCGGTCACGTAGCGCCCGGGGTGCCCTTCCCAGTAGTCGCTCGGCAAATCTCCCGGTGGCAACCGCGAAAAGTCCTGTGCGACGTTGTTGCACGCGACCGCGTTCGGCCCGCGCGGCAACGGTGGCACCGCGTCCATGGGAGTCGCGCCGGCGCAAGGCGCCGCGACGATCACGGCGAGTGCTGCGGCGGAGTAAATCAACTGCAGGAAGCGGAACATGGACGGGCCTTTGAAGTCTCTTACGACCCTGACAGCGTAGCGCAAATTCCGTACCGCTCGCCGTTAATGCTTGCCGCCGCTATCCAACACAACCCGCGCCTACCAGCCCCCGCCGCCCCCTCCTCCACCGCCACCGCCGGACCCGCCGCCGCCCGAGAACCCGGACGACGAAGACTGCGGCGCCGGCAGCGAACTGGTGAAGGCGCTTTGCGATGCCGACACCGCACCCGCCATCGACGATCCGAAACTGCTTCCCGACCAACCGCGACCGCCGTGCCAGACCGGGCGATACCCATCCATCACATCCTCGCCCGGATGCGCGCGTGCGAAGGCACGGGCAAAGGCCTCGGACCAGGGTTTCTCGGCCCCCAGCGCGATCGCGTAGGGCAGCAGTCGCTCGAAGGTTTCGGTCGTCACGTCCGGCGCATCCTTGATGTTCATGCGTTCGGTCTCGGCGGTGCGCAGGTACAGTTCCAGCCCCTCGATCCGGTCCATCACCACTCGGCCGGCGGCAGTGGGCGCGCGCAACAGGTAGTAGAACAACCCGTTGAGCACCGCGAGCCCGCCGATCAGCGCCATCGGAAAGCCGTTGCCGAGGATTTCTTCGAACGCGTGGCGCGCGAATCCCTCCGGCGGCTGCATGCGACTGTCGGCGAAGAACATGTAGACGATCGTCGCGATGACGACGATCACGGTGAGATTGACGCCCGCGGCGATGATCGTGCGCAGGCTGCGACGGCCCATGAGAACGCGCAGTAGCGGCATGACCATGGCGCCGATCACGCCGCAGACGAGGGCGCCGATGACGAGCACGGCGATTTCCGCATCGCTCAAGTTGCCGAACTTCAGAACGGCGAAGACGGTCGCGGCGGTCATCGCCGCGCCGAACAGAAAGTAACCAAGATTGCGGCGGAAAAAGCGGTGGCGATTTTCCTTTTCGATGCTGGACTTGAAGCGCGCGAATATCGCGGCGAGACTCGCGCCGCTGGACTTGTCGATGCCTACGGTTCCGCCGTGCGTGTCGACCCAACCGAGGATTGCCTGCTCGCCGGATGGCAACTTGGCGCCGCCGGAATCCGTTCGCGGGCCGCGGCGACTGAGTGTCAGTTCGCCGCCGGCATCGTCGACGACGAGCAAGCCCTTGACGGCCAGCGAAACCACCGCGGCCGTGAAGCCGCGCCAGCCGCCTTCCCACCCCCAGTCGCGCACATAGCCTGCCAGCGCCGGTGAAATGCCGTCGGGAGGATGGAACAAAGGGATGATCGTACCCTTGGGCGGGTCACGGCCGACGGCGCTCCACGCGATCAGGTAATACGCAAGCACTGCGAGTGCGCCCAGGCCACCGAGTATGAATCCCTTGTAGTCGAGAAAGGCATAGCGCATCCGCACCAGTCCTGCTGGCTGGACGACCAGGCCGCCCGGGATTTCGACGACGACCGACAACCCCTGGCGCGGGGCAAGCGGCCGGGTCGTAGCGACCTGCAGCACGCCGTCGCCGGTGACCTCACCCTGCCACGCATCGCCACGCTCGCCGAACGCTCCGGTATACGCGGTCCAGCGTACCGGCGCCGCGTCGTCGGGCAGGTGGATGTCCGTCTTCGCAAAAAGTATGGGAAACGCCCACTCGTTGCCGGTGACGTTCCAGAATAATTCGTCGTGGCCGGCGAGGAAGCGGATCTGTCGGCCGGTCCGGTAGCGGATGCCGTAGGTGTGGACGCCCGGACGCAGAAACACCTTTTCCTCACCCGCATAGATGCGCAGGCCGTCGCCGTGGCTGCGGGTGAAATGCGGCTCCGGCTGACCGTTCCGCGTGACGTCGAGCAGTTCGAAACTCACCTGCCGCCGGCGGCCCTCTGCGTCGCGAAACGTCAGCGGGAAATCGCGGTAGATACCGCGCTTGATCTCTCGACCCTCGGCGCGCACCCGGATCGTTTCGGTGACGGTCAGCGTGCCGTCGCGGTCGACTTCGATGTGCGATTCGAAGTGCTCGATCGCCTCGGCGGCGATGGCCATCGGCGCGGCAAGTGCGGCGGCGGCGAAAACGAGCGGCGCCAGCGCCGACACGAGCGCATGAAGGCCCGCCTCCGGTGCGCGTGTCGGCCAACGCCGCAGCCAGCGCATGATCTCAGAACGAAACCTTGGGTACCGCCCGGTCGGCGGCGTCGCCGATCTCGAAGTATTCGCGCTTGGTGAAGCCAAATCCGCCGGCGACCAGGTTCGACGGGAAGGACTCGACCATCACGTTGAGATTGCGAACGGCACCGTTGTAGTAGCGCCTCGCCATCTGGATTTCGTTTTCGATATCGGCGAGCGCTTCCTGCAGCTTCAGGAAATTCTCGCTCGCCTTCAAGGCCGGATAGTTCTCCGCGACAGCGAGCAGTCGACCGATGGCGCCGGTCAACAGCCCCTCGAGCTTGCCGCGTTCGGCGACGTCACCCTCCGGCACACCGCCGATCTGCGCCCGCAACTGCGTCACCCGCTCGAGCAACTCGCGCTCGTGACCCGCGTAGCCCTTGACAGTGTCGACCAGGCTGGGGATGAGATCGGCACGGCGCTTCAGCTGCACGTCGATGCCGCTCCAGCCCTCCTCGCTCATCTGCCGGTTCTTGACCAGTCGATTGTAGAGCGAGACGACGTAGACGGCGACCGCGGCAAGCGCGGCAATGACGATCCAGGTCGACATCGGAACTCCTTTCGCGAAATCGCACGAATTGCGGTAAACGCGCCAGGCCAGCGCAACGACGATGGCGGAGCCAAGTCTACCGGAGAATCCGCGAGACGCAATCACGAGGCCGGCTACCGGCAGCGCGTCGCGCGGGACGCGCGTTGCTACCGCGCTACCGCTACCGCTACCGTTGCCGTGCCACCGACGCGGCAGTCCGGTACGCGACCAGCGCCAGCACGCCGAGCAGCAGCAGCGCATAGGGGGTCAACACGCGCGCCGGGTCGGTCAGGAACAACAGCGTCAATGCGAAGGGTGCCACCGCCTTGAAGACGAACTGCGGCAGTGCCAGGCGTCCCAGCAACGCACCGTAGTCGCGCTGGCCGAAGAGTTCCGCCGGCACCGTGCCGCGAACGATGGTCATGATGCCGTTGGCCCAGCCGTAGGCAATGACGAAGGCGAGCGCGACGATCCAGACCCCTCGCACCTGCGTGAATGCGGCCAGCGCAACGGCCATCAGCGCGAACGCGAAGCTGCCCACCGCCAGCGCTCGCACATGGCGATTGAACGAGAATTCCATGATCCGGCCCGCCACCTGCATCGGCCCGATCAGCGAACCGATGAGCACTGCGTCGCGCGCGGCGAGGCCGGTAGCCGTCAGCAGGCCGATCAGATGTGCCGAGATTGCCGAACTGATGAAGGCAGCGAGCGACAGCGCGACCGCCAGCCAGACGAAGGTCGGGCCGCCGTGCGGATGCTGCACGGACGCTTCGACCTCCGTCCCGGCGGCGCACTCCGGCGTCGACTCGCGTCGCTTCACCGGCACGCCGAACACATGTATCGGCAGGCAAAGAGCGAGATGCAGAACCGCGTAGATGGCATAGCTCATCCGCCAGCCAACGGTATCCTGCAGGTACAGCGAGAGCGGCCAGAAAACCGTGCTCGCGAAGCCCCCGAACAAGGTCAGCGCGGTAACGGCGCGACGGTAGGCTCCACCCGACATCTGGTGCAGCGTCGCGAACGCGGGGTCGTAGAGGCATCCGGCCATCGCCACCCCTGCCAGCACCCAGCCCAGCAAGACGCTGACCGGCCCCTGCGCTGCGGCGAGCACCGCGCAAGCGAGCGCTCCGCACAGCGATCCGGCGGCAAGTACGCCGCGGCCGCCGCGCGCATCGATCGCACGGCCGACCAGCGGCGACACGATACCGGAAACGAACAGACCCGCGGTGAAGCTGCCGAAGAGCCACAACTCGCCGACACCGGTATCCGCACGCATCGCGGAACCGAGTACTGCGATCGTGTAGAACAGCGTTCCCCAGGACACGATCTGCGCGACGCCGAGCGCGCAGACGCGGCGCCACAGGTAAGGTGCGCGCCCGCGGCGGTGGCCGGCGCTGGCTGCGACACTCCTGGCGCTCACGTTCCGGCGTACCGTTGGTCGACCACGGCGCCGCGGCTCCGGACGTTGTGCACGTCGATGCTGGCGAACGGCGTGTCGTGCGGCGCGGACATGCGATGCGGCTCTCGCGGGTAACGGGTGCCGATTCTACCGTGGCCGGACAAGATCCGAATACATGAAACCGGCTTTCACAAACCACTGCGACGCCGCGCGGCGATGTTAAGATCGCGCAAGCTCTCCCCGTCGAGTCCCGCCGCTCAAGCTCCCTTGCCCGCGCACATCCGCTCCATCGCCCGTCCCAAGCACAACGCAACGCCGGAACGCTCGCGTGCCGACATCGTACGCACGGCCGTCGACAAGTCCGCCGGCCACACGCAGGCACTGTCGCGCGGACTCGCGGTGCTCGAGGCGCTGGCCGCCACCGATGCCGGCGCCACGCTGACCGCACTCGCCGCACGACTCGGGATCCCGGCACCGACTGCTCACCGACTGCTCGCCACGCTGCAGGCCGCAGGCTACGTGCAGATCGGCGCGACCGGGCAGTGGCGTATCGGTGTTCGCGCATTTCGTGTCGGTAGTGCCTTTCTTGCGCAGCGCAACCTGGCCGTACAGGCGTTTGCGCATCTGGAGGCATTGATGGAGCGCTCCGGCGAAACCACCAATCTCGCCGTCATCGAATCCGGCGAGGCCGTGTTCGTCGAGCAGGTGCAATGCCGCGAGTTGATGCGGATGAGCGCGAAACTGGGCGCGCGGGTGCCGATACACGCGTCGGCCGTGGGCAAGGCGATGTTGGCGGCGATGAACGAGCGCCGGATGACTGCCCTCCTCGGCCGACAGCCGCTCACGCGGCACACGCCGCGCACGATCACGTCGCATGCCGCGCTGGCAAAGGAGATCGCGCTGATCCGTGCCCGTGGCTACGCGATCGACGACGAGGAGCACGCGGCGGGCCTGCGTTGCGTGGCGACGGCGGTGGTTGACGAACACGGCGACGCGTGGGCCGCAATCTCACTCGCCGGGCCGACCACGCGCATCACCGCAAAGCGCATTCCCACGCTCGGCGCACTGGTCCGCGCCAGCGCGCGTGGCCTGACCGAAGCGCTGGGCGGTCGTGTTGCCGCGCCTTCGCGCGCGGCGCCAGATCGCGTTACTTCCCAGCCGGCGGCACGAGACCGCGCGCGCGCAACTGGGCGATGATCATATCGGCGTAGCCGGGCGCCTCCTTCGCCACCGTCGTCGGATCGACCGTCTGCGTCGTCGCCGCCCAGACCAGCGCCCGTGTCGGGACCGAATAGACGTTGATTTCGACCGACGCGACCTGGTATTGCGAAACGCTGGGCACCGCGTAGAACCCGCCGCCATAGAATCCCGGACCGTAGAAGCCGCCCCACGGACCCATCATCGGTCCAGGCAGCATGACCGTCGATACCTGCGTCCTGGTGTCGACGCGGAGCAGCCGAACCAGGATGACGCCATCGGCGCCGGTGGCCTGCACCGCCGCGGCGAACGGCGCCTCGGAACGGCGCGCTTCAGCCGGCACCGTCGTATAGCCGGGCACCGCCTGCACGCCGGCCGCGACCAGCTTCTGCACGAAGATGTCCTCGAACACGCGGCTGTCGGCGGTCGTGCCGTCGCTCGCGATGACGACCACTTTCCTGAACGGCCCGCCTTTGTAGCTCGCATCGAACCACGCCGACTGGATCGATGTCGTCTGGCAGGCGGCGAGCATGGCCGCCACGAGGATTGCGGCGAAGCAACGCAGTGCGGGCATGGCGGGGACCTTGGGGTTGGCTGAATCAGGAGGCGGGCTTCGGCGCTGCGGCGATGATCCTGTCCTTGTGCATCGCGCCCACCAGCTTGAAGGTGAAGTCGGGCAGATTACGCGCAAGATCGGAGGCGTCGTAGGAATTCGTGTACAGCGTCCATACCTGCTTGCCCATCGACGGCTGGTACAGCGCGCTCTGAATCTGGGCGACCTTGTAGTCGCCCGTCTGGTAGACGTTCTGCCGCTGCAGATACCTGTACGACGCCATCGTGTCCGGCGAGATCGACGTGATCGTCTCCCCGACGGTATAGGGCTCGTAGGCGCCGACCGCGCGCACCTCGACCAGCAGCACGCCGCCGGCGCCGGAAGCGGCGATCGCGGCGGACAGTGATTGACCTGGCTGCTGCGGATCCTGCGACAGCACCGTATGCGACGCCACCCCGGCGACTCCGGCGCTGGCGAGTCGCGCGACGATGGCGTCTTCGACGTGTTCGCGGCCGCCCGGCTCGACCTCCATCATGCTGATGACGAAAACCTTCGACAGCGGCGGCGCCGCGTACTTCGGATCCGTCCACGTATATTGCACCCGTGTCTGCAGCGACGCCGGCCCGACCGACGCGCAGCCGGCCGCGAGCATCGCCGCCAGGACGATCGTGCTCAGGGCCACGCCGCGACAATGCAAAAGACGGGAAGACACTCGAAGTGGGTGGAATCGCAACGGATTCCGTCGATTCTACCGGATCGACGCGCTAGCGATGCCGGAACTCCGGCGTGCGCTTCTCGACGAAGGCGCGCATGCCCTCCTTCTGATCATCGAGCGCGAAGGTCGAGTGGAACTCGCGGCGCTCGAACAGCAGCCCTTCAGCAAGCGGCGACTCGAAGGCGCGATTGATCGCCTCCTTGATCTTCATCACCACCGGCAGCGAAAAAGAGCCGACTTTCGCGGCCATCGCCAGCGCCTCGTCCTCGAGCCTGTCGGCGGGAACGACGCGCGCGACGAGCCCGGCGCGCTCGGCTTCGGCGGCGTCCAGCATGCGGCCGGTCAGGCACCAGTCCATGGCCTTCGCCTTGCCGACCGCGCGCGGCAGCCGCTGCGTGCCGCCCATGCCGGGTATGGTGCCGATCGTGACCTCGGGCTGTCCGAACTTCGCGCTGTCGGCGGCGATGATCGTGTCGCAGGCCATCGCGAGTTCGCAGCCGCCGCCCAGCGCAAAGCCGGCAACGGCGGCAATCACCGGCTTGCGGATTCGGCGCACCTCTTCCCAGTCGCGCGTGATGTAATCGTCGCCGAGCACTTTCGCATAGTCCCATTGCGCCATCGCACCGATGTCGGCGCCCGCGGCGAAGGCGCGCTCGTTGCCGGTCAGCACGATACAGCCGATCGCCGGGTCGGCGTCGAACGCATGCAGCGCCGCCGACAGTTCACGCGCCAGCGCGTCGTCGAGCGCGTTCAACCGCTGCGGACGATTGAGCCGGATGATGCCGACGCGATCGCGGGTCTCGACGATGATGTATTGGTATTCGGACATGGGAGCCTCTGCGTGAGCGCCCTCTCCCGCCAGGGCGGAAGAGGGTCGGGGTGACGATGGGGTTATTCGCCAGCGTTCGAGCGTGTCATTGCATTGCGCACTGCGCTCAACGTCGTTCCGGATCGAACTGCTTCGGCAGATCCTGCCAGCAGCGGTAATACTCGCCCTGCAACTGTGCCGATTCGAGCGCGAAGCGGGTCGGCCGGATCACGTTGCGCGTCTCGAACATGATCGCCATCGTGTCGGTGATCCGCGTCGGCGTCGAAAGATCGGCGCGGCTTGCGCGGTCGAAGGTCTCGGCATCCGGGCCGTGTCCGGTCATGCAGTTGTGCAGGCTCGCACCACCGGGCAGGAAGCCCTCGGCCTTGGCGTCGTAGGCGCCGTGGACGAGCCCCATGAACTCGCTCGCCACGTTGCGATGGAACCATGGCGGCCGGAAGGTGTGCTCCATCGCCAGGATTCGCGGTGGAAAGATCGCGAAGTCGATGGCGTCGACACCCGGAGTGTCGGTCTGCGACTGCAGCACCAGGAAGATCGACGGGTCCGGGTGGTCGAAGCTGATCGATCCAATGGCGTTGAAGCGCCGCAGGTCGTACTTGTAGGGTGCATAGTTGCCGTGCCAGGCAACGACGTCGAGTGGCGAATGATCGACGTCCGCAGTCCACAGATTGCCGACGAACTTGGTCACGAGTTCGAAGGATCCTTCCCGATCCTCGTACCAAGCCTGCGGCGTCAGGAAGTCACGCGGATTGGCAAGCCCGTTGGAACCGATGACGCCGAGGTCGGGCAGTCGCAGATGGGCGCCGTAATTCTCGCAGACGTAGCCGCGCGCTGCCGCATCCTGCAATTCGACGCGAAAACGGACGCCGCGGGGGATCACGACGATCTCCTGCGGCTCGACGTCGATGCGCCCCAGTTCGGTGAGGAAGCGCAGGCGGCCGTGCTGTGGAACGATGAGCATCTCGCCGTCGGAATTGGAGAAATGGCGCTGCGCCATCGACCGGTTCGCCGCAAAGACGTGCAGCGCGCAACCGGACATCGCCGCAGGGTCCCCGATGCCGGCCATCGTCACCAGGCCGTCGACGAAGTCGGTCGCCTCCGTCGGCAGCGGCAACGGATCCCAGCGCAGCTGGTTCGGTGGTGTCGGCACTTCGCCGAAACGGCTGACGATACGACCGTTGCCGAGCGGCCGGAATGGCTCGTGCATCGCGGCGGGCCGGATCCGGTACGTCCACGTGCGGCGATTGGCTGCGCGCGGTGCGGTGAACGCGGAGCCGGAGATCTGCTCGGCGTAAAGCCCGTACGGAGGACGCTGCGGCGAGTTCTGTCCGACCGGCAGCGCACCGGCGATGGCTTCGGTCGCAAACTCGTTGCCAAAGCCCGACTGATACGCGGGAGGCGACGCATCGGCGCCGCTGGCGGCCGGAGTCGCGGTGGCACGGACGGCAGTGGCGGTGGCCATGGGTGTCCCTTTCATTCGAGGCGTGTCAGGAAGCGTGCGTCGGCACGGAAACGAGCACATCCTCGCGTGCCGCCGCCATTGCTTCGCGCAGCACCTGCGGGTCGCCGATGTGGTTGGCAAGCAGCAGGATCAGCTTGGCATTGACCAGCGCGCTTTGCGCGTCGCTCAAGTCGCGGTGGAGCCCGATCAGCGCTTCGTAGAAGTCGTCGGGGGCGGGGATATTGGCTTGGGTGTCGAGTGTGGCCATCGCGCCTGGCTTCCTAAACCTGCGCCGTTGCGCATGCCAGCGCCGCGCGCACGGCGTCCGCGTCGAAGGCGCGCCAGCGCGCGCAGACATGCTGGTCGGGACGCAGCAGATAACAGGTGCCCGCCTTGCCATCATAGCGCGCGGCTGCCAGGCCCTGCACGTCACGCACGCGAAGGCGCGCAGCGCCCTGAGCGCCTCCCACCTGCACGACACGGCAGCCGATCGGATCCTCGGATACCGCGCGCGCCGCCGTGTCGTCGACGGCATCTCCGAAGACGAGCAGCACGAAACCACCGCCCAGGTACTCGAGCAGCCAGGCGCCGGCTTCGCCCTCGACCGGCGCATCGGCCGCCACCGTACCTGGCAGCATCGCCCCGGCGAAGGTGTCGCGATCGGCGGTGTTGAGCGGCGAACGCGCGAGCACCGAGGGCACCGACAGCCGGCCGCTGTTGACCAGGCCGCGCGCAAACGGATGGCGGCGCGCCAGCGCGAGCACGGCATCGCGAAAACAGCGTGAAACCGGACTTTTCGGCGTGATGAAGTCGGTCGCCCGCGTCGAGTTGGCGAGGCTTTCGTCGGCCGCGGCGACGCGCTCGCTGTCGTAGCTGTCGAGAAGCACCTCCGGCGCCAGTCCGCGCAAAACGAGTTCGAGCTTCCAGGCGAGATTGTCGGCGTCCTGGATGCCGCTGTTGGCGCCACGTGCGCCGAAGGGACTCACCAGGTGCGCGGAATCGCCGGCGAACAGGAGGCGACCATGCCGGAACTTCTGCATTCTGCGGCAGGAGAAAGTGTAGACGCTCGCCCACTCGATCTCGAAGCGTGCGTCGGGACCGAGCATCGCGCGCAGCCGCGGCATGATGCGGTCGGCGCGCTTTTCGAGTTCAGGATCCGCGTCCCAGCCCAGCTGGAAGTCCACCCGCCAGATATCGTCGGGCTGCCGATGCAGGAGCACCGACTGGTTGGGATGAAATGGAGGATCGAACCAGAAACGGCGCTCGGCCGGGAAGTCCGACGTCATGTGGATGTCGGCGATCAGGAACCGGTCGCGAAACACCTGGCCCTCGAAATCGAGCCCCAGCATCTGGCGCACCGGGCTGCGCGCGCCATCGCAGGCGATCAGCCAGTCACAGGAGAGCGCATATTCGCCGTCGTCGGTGGTCACGCTGAGGTCGACGCGGTCGGCCTGCTGCGTGACTTCGCTGACCCGCTGCCGCCAGCGGATTTCGAGTGCGGGCAAGTCCTGCGCGCGGCGGACCAGGCATTCCTCGAAATGATACTGCTGCAGGTTGACGAAGGCCGGCCGGCGATGACCGGAGTCCGGCAGCAGGTCGAACTGGTAGGCGAGTTCGCTGCCCTGATACACCTTGCCGACATGCCAGCGCACACCCTTGCTCGCCACGGTCTCGCCGCAGCCCAGGCGGTCGAGGATCTCCAGCGTCCGCTTCGAATAGCAGATTGCCCGCGAGCCCATGCTGACCGTGTTGTCGTCGTCGATCAACAGCACGGCGATGCCGCGCTGTGCGAGGTCGATGGCGACAGTAAGGCCCACCGGACCGGCGCCGACCACGACGACCGGGCAGTGCCGCGACGTGCCGTCCAGTTCGGGCGGGCGCCGGTATTCGTAGGTCGGATACTGGTACATGGTGCGTGAAATACCGGGCGACGCTGCGCCGCCGGCGCGGGTGCGCGCGTTTCAGCCTTCCAGCGACCGCCACATCTCCCGGTCGCGCTCCGCGGTCCAGATGCGTGGATGCGGGAAGTCTGTGGCCTCGTCGTAGGCGCGCGTGACGTCGAAAGGCAGGCAGTGATCGAAGATCACCCAATCGCCGAAGCGCGGCTTCAGCGCCGCGTAGGTCTCCCGGTACACGGTGCGCAGGTCCTTGCCGGCCCGCGCCCCCTGCCGGACGCTTTCGTACATCGCCGTCACGAACGCGCGCGTGCCGTCGAGCCCCGCCTTGACCGCCGCCTTGTCCTGCAGCGACGCGCCGCGGCCCGGCACCAGCTTTTCGGGCTCCAGCGCCGCCAGCGCGTCCAGCGTCGCCGGCCAGTCGGCGAGGTAGGCGTCTCCGGTATACGGTGTCGCCGCGTACTCGACCAAATCGCCGGAGAACAGGATTTTTTCCTGCGGCAGCCAGGCGATGGTGTCGCCGCGCGTGTGCCCGCGGCCGGGCTGCATCAATTCGACCTGCAGCTTGCCCAGCCACAGCGTCATCCGGCGTTCGAAGACGATCGTCGGCCACGTCAGGCCGGGCACCGACTCGACCGCGCGAAAGAGGCGCGGAAAGCGCTCGATCTCGCTTTTCATGTCCTGCTCACCGCGCTCGATGATGAGCTCGTAGGTATCGCGACTGGCGATGATGTGTTCGGGCGCGTAACCGGCAGCGCCGAGCACGCGCACCGCGTGATAGTGCGACAGCACGACGTAGCGGATCGGCAGGTCGGTGACTTCGCGGATGCGCCGGATGACGTCCTGCGCCATCACCGGGGTTGCCTGCGTGTCGATCACCATCACGGCGTTATCGCCGATGACGATGCCGGTATTCGGGTCGCCTTCCGCCGTATACGCGTAGGCGTGGTCGGACAGGCGATCGAAGCTGACCTTTTTCTCCTCGAGGTCGGCCTGGGACGCGAATTTCTTCTCCTGCATGCCTCGAATCCTCCAGTGACGCGTCAGGTCGCGCGCAGCGCCGGATGGTATCACCAACGGCGGCACCCCCGCCGCTAAGAGGGCGCCTAGCGAACGCTGACTGTCAGCGCGGAAGTCTGCGTCGTTCCATCGAGGTCCGCCGATAGCGTCACCGTGGCAGCGCGGCGCGTCGGGCGCGTCTTCACCATCGCGTGCGCCGACGTGGCGCCGGCGGCAACGACGACCGTGGCGGGAACCGCAGCCAGCTCCGGATTGGAACTGCGCAGTAAAACGCGAGCACCCTGCCCGCCTGCCGGCGCGGACAGCGTCACCACGGCGAACGACGAGCGGCCGCCGGCAACCGCGGACGGCAGCAATGCTATCGATGCCAGCGCTGCCGCCGTCGCGCGCGGATTCCACCCCAGCCGGATGATGTCGAAGTCACGGGCGGTCAGCAAGGCGAACGCCGGATTGAGGATGTCGTTGTTCCACCGAGTGTCGAAGGTGCCGGTGACGTAGAGATCGCTGCCGTTGTCGGCGACGATAAGGCCGTGCTTCTGCAAGGCGCGAAAGATCTTGCGGACATTGGGGTCATTGCTGCGCAGCGCTGGATCCTTGCCGTCGACAACTGCCTTGAGGCGCAACCGTGCGCCCATAGGCAAGGCGCCGGCCGTCGATCCGGCACGGTGCGACGCGGGAAACACGTAGCCGTTGGTGGCGCGTACCGTCACACGAAACGCGTGTCCGATGTCCGTCACGGCCGGATTCCACGCCTCGTCGTAGCGAACGAGACCGGGCAGGATGGCCAGGCCCGCGGCGTCGGCCGACGTCCAGCCTTCGGGGCGGCGGGCGTTGCTGTCAAGGTCGAAGAACGCGCCCGATCCCGCGTACCAGCGCCCGGATTGGCTGTCGTGGTAAACGTTGTAGAGCTCGTAGAGGTGCCGGTGCGTGCAGTCGACGATCAGCAGGTGCCGGTCATTCTCGCTGCGCTGGTCGACCGAGCCGGGAGCGCCGCCTTCGATCCATTGCGACTCACCAATCGCGCGCGCGGGGATCGGGTAGAAGTCGATCGCCCGTCCCGTACTATCCACGCCGTCGCTCTCGTCGGGATAGTCGAAATGGACCGGCAGCTTCGGCTGCGCGCCGTCGACGACGGCGTAGGGCATGCCGTAGATCTCACTGCCCGAAGGCGTCGCGACGCCGCCGAAGTCCGGCCGCAGGTGGCGCGTTCCGCCATTGTCGATAAAGGCGATGAAGCTCGCCGACGCCGGATCGACCGGCGCCGCCGACACGTCGAGGTTCCACCCGTTGTCCGCCGGAAACAACGGCAAAGGTCCCGGCAGCGCGGCACCCTGTGCCGGGACCTGCGGCGGGCATTGCGCGGTCGCGCAGGCCGCGGTCAGGGCGCCGACGGCGATGATGACCGCTATCGGGTTCGTCCGTGCGGGCCTCATGCGCGGCGGCTCCCGTCCCGGGGACCCGACAGCGCGAGCTTCAATGAACCGCGCTCCACCTCGACCGATGCCAGGTCGGTGCGATTGACCAGTTCCTTCACCAACGCCGTCACCGGGCAGCGTCGGGGATTCCAGGTTATCGGCTTCCTGTTTTTCCTGAAATTACCGTATGCGGCAGGGTTCAGAAACAGGAACAGCAGCAGGTCTTCGTCGGACTCGAACGGGCCGTGTTCCGCGCGGATCCTGGGCAGTGCCGGCTCGTCCAGGCCTTCGAGGGAGTCGATCAGCGGAGCATCGCCGACCAGAATGTCGAGCACCTCCGGATCCAGAGGATGGATATGCCTGCCGAAGTACCCGCGCGCGTAGAGGCGAACCGCCTCCGGAACGGTGGCGTAGCGCTTGCCTCCCGTCACGTTCAGCACCGCCTGCACGCCGACGAACTGCGAAAACGGCGTCGACATGTGCGGGTAGCCCAACTCCGCGCGCACGCGGGACGCCTCTTCCAGCACTTCGGGCAAGCGATGTTCGAGGCGAAGGTCCTGCAGCTGTCTGCACAGATTGGAAATCATTCCGCCCGGTATCTGATGTCCGACGTACCGCTGATAGAACGCCGGATCGAACCGCACTTCCTCGGGGATCGGACGTCGCTCCTCATGCGCGACCCAATAGAACCAGTCGTCGATCTGTCGAACCACCTTCTCGTCGACGTCGATCTGTCTGCCTTCTTCGCGCGCCATCCGGACAATGTCCAGCGTCCAGGGAATGGAGGTGCCGTAGGCCAGCGGCCTCGCCGCAGTCCAGATCACGTCGACACCGGATCGGATGGCCTCACGGCAGCCATCCTTGGTCAGCCCCGTGGTCGTATGGCTGTGGAAGTGGACCTCCAGGGCGCCGATGGCTTCGCGAATGGCCGCGAAGGCGCTGCGTACCCGCTCCGGCGCCATCACCCCCGCCGAGTCCGACAGAATCAGCGCATCGACCCCGTGGTCCGCGAACTCCTTCGCCTTGTCGGCAAGGTACGCGTCCGAGTGCGCCGGGCTGTCGTTATAGCCGACCAGGCCCTTTACCTTGAAGCCGAGCCTTCGTCCCTCCTTGATCAGCCACTCCATGTTGCGCAGGTCGTTCAGTCCGTCGAACACCTTGAAGCTGTCCACGCCGTTACGGAGCAAAGTTTCCAGGTACAGCGTCTGCACGTCGTACGGCTGACTCTGCCAACCCCACAGGTTTCTGGCGCGCACGAGGACATCGAGCCGCGTTTTCGGCATATGCTGCCGCAGCAGTCGAATGCGCTCCCACGGGTCTTCGAACAGGTACATCGCCGATGTTTCGAAAGAAACGCCCGCCATCACGCCGATGGTGTCGAAGCCCGCCTCGTCCATGACGGGAGCGATGGGCAGCATCGATTTCGTCTTCATGCGCGTGGCCCACAGCGACTGCTGTCCGTTGCGCAGCGTTTCATCCAGAATGCGCAGCTTCTTCAACGTCTTGCCTCCATTCGTCGATGCCGGTGCCGCATCCGATCATGCGCGCTGCAAACGAGATCGTCAGGCATCGGCTTGCATGACCATCAGCGTTTGGTCGCTTTGCACGAATTCCTCGTTGTTGACGAAGATAAGCCGAACGGTGCCGTCGCAGGGGGCCAGAACCGGTGTGAACAGCTTCATGACCTCGACGATGCCCAACGAGTCGCCCTTGCGGACACGGCGATCCACGTCGACAAATGGTGCCGCGTTGGGCGCCGGCGCCGCGTAGTAGGTGCCGGCCATCGGGGGCTTGACGTCGATCCTGTTCGGAATTTCGACAAGCGGCCGCTGGGCCGGTGCTTTCGACGTCGAGGGCTGTGCATCGCCGGCCTTCGGCCCGGCACCCTGCTCCTGCGCGTCAAGAACCGTTGCCGGCTCCGGCGGCTGCATCACTTCACCGACGCTTTCCGTTGCCGGCCCGGTGCCGCCGGCCGTGGTTCCGGTGTGGCGCGTCACCTTCACCCTGGTGCCATCAAATTCGATTTCGAGCTCCTGGAACTGCCCTGAATCGATGAGGCGCAGGATGTCGAGAACATCCTGGAAGGTCAAATCCGGCATGGGCACTTGTTCCTGTGTATCGGTCGAATGCTGCAATGAAACCGCAAGAGGAGCACTTTCCACGACGATCCCGCTGGACCGAATCTACGTCGGCTGCCGGGCGGCGATCGTCTGCACGTCCCGACGACCGAGCCCGTCGGCGAAGTCCGGCTCGGCAATGACCGCTTCCACCCAGCGGGTGTGCACAGCGCCCGCCGTGTATTCGGGCCGCTGCAGCAGCGCCCGCAGAAACGGCAGCGTCGTCTCGATGCCGTCGACCGAGAATTCGTGCAGTGCCCGTTGCATGCGTGCAATCGCCTGCGCACGATTCTCGCCGACGACTACCAGCTTTGCCAATAGCGAGTCGTAGAACGGGGGAACGACGTATCCGGGGTAACAATGCGTGTCCAGACGCACGTACGGATACACGGGAGGCCGCCATTCGCGGATTCGGCCAGGCGACGGTCGAAAGCCATCGTATACCGCCTCGGCGTTGATTCGGCACTCGATTGCGTGACCTTGGAGTCGAATCTGCGCCTGGTCGAACGCCAGCGGCTCGCCGGCGGCGATACGCAGCTGGTCGCGCACCAGGTCGATGCCGGTAAGCGCCTCGGTGACCGGATGCTCGACCTGAATGCGCGTATTGGTCTCGAGGAAGAAGAACTCGTCCCGGTCCTGGTCGACAATGAATTCCACCGTTCCGGCATTCTCGTAGTCCATGCTGAGGGCCAAATCCACAGCCGCCTGACGTATGCCGTTGCGCAGCCGATCCGGGATGAGCACCGCCGGCCCCTCCTCCACGATCTTCTGGTGCCGCCTCTGCAACGTGCAGTCGCGTTCGCCGACGTGCACTACCTTTCCGTAGCGGTCGCCGAGGATCTGGACCTCGATGTGCCTCGCGTTGCTAATCAAACGTTCGACGTAGAGCGTGCCGTCGCCGAACGCCGCACGCGCCTCGGCGCTGGCGGTCTCGAACGCCCCGCGCAGTTCGTCGATTTCACGCACGACCTGCATTCCCCGGCCGCCACCGCCGGCGGCTGCCTTCAGCAGAATGGGTAGACCGATATCGTGCACGACTTCGCGGGCCCGCTCGTAGTCGGCAACATCGCCAGACCCGGGAACGACCGGTACCCCGGTCCGGACCGCCAGCGTTCTGGCCCGGATCTTGTTGCCCATCTCCCGGAGGGTCGCTGGACGGGGCCCGACGAAAGCTACGCCGGCCTGCTCGCACGCTTCGGCCAACGCGGCGTTCTCGGCCAGGAACCCGTAGCCCGGGTGGAGGGCGTCACATCCGCAGCCGACCGCGGCGGTCACCACCGTATCCACGCTCAGATAGCTTGCAGCGGCGCGCGCAGGCCCGATGCACACGCTGCGATCCGCCAGTCGTGCGGGAAGGCTATCGCGATCTGCGTCCGACACCGTGGCGACGGTCTCGATGCCCAGCATGCGACAGGCACGGATGATGCGAACGGCGATTTCACCCCGATTCGCGATCAGTACGCGCTTGAAGCTCATCGCGCATTCACGCAGTGCGATTCCGGGCGCTCGCTCTCCGCAGCGGCGGATTGGGTGCTGACCTGCAGCAGCGTCTGCCCATACTCGACGAATTGACCGTCCTCTACGAGAACCTGCGCCACGGTCCCGCGCCTACCGGCCTTGACCGCCGTCAGTTTTCGCATGACGCTGATGAACCCGATGATCGTGTCTGCCTGAACGCGGGTTCCGGGGCGCACGAGCGCCGGTGCATTGGAATGGGAACCTGCCTGAAAGATACCCAATAGCGGCGCGACAACCTGCGCGGCGCTGGCGAGCGATTCGACGCCGCCGCCGTCTGCGGCGCCTACACGTTTCGCGGCAACACGAAGCGGCCCCAAGGTCAGCTCCAGGCGCGTAAACCCCGAAGCCTCGAAGGCCTGCAGGATGTCGACGAGGTCCTCCTGCGTTACGCGCGCAATCATGGTGCCGGCGTCATCATGTACCGGGACCGGCTATACCAGGATCTCGCCATCCCGCGCCACCGTGTGCTTGCCATCGACGACGATGGTGACTCGATCGGTGATGCCCTCGAGCCGCAGGACGCTGTTCACCAATCCCCGGTCGGCGCCGTGACCGATGCCGAAGTGCATGGCCCCGTATCGCTTCTTCTCGCTGCGCATGCACCCGGTGTAGGGAAGGCAGCGGCGATTGGTGCCTATGGCGATCTCCCCGCCGACACGCCAGGAGTTGTCGTCTCCGTAGCGCTCCAGATAGCCGCGAATCTCCCGCGCCTCGTGTCCGCCGCTGATGTCGACGACGCGTCCGTTTTCGATCGAGAGGCGCACCGGCTGCTTCCACTGCCCGGGCGGGTAATGCGCGGTCTCGTCCCAGACCACCACGCCGTTGGCCGAATCCGGGAGTGGCTCCACGTGCACCTCGCCGAAGGGCCAGGTACCGGAACCAAGCTTTCCCGTCTCCGGGTGGCGCTCGAAGGGAATCTCACCCCACCGGCGCGCGAGTGCGCCCGGCGCGTAGCCGGAGATGTCGGCAACCAGGTCGGTGCCGCTGGATGAGGTGACGTGGATCTGTTTGCCGTTGTCGTAGATCGCACCGACGCGACGCTGGATTTCGCACATCTCCTCCACCTCGGCCGCCGTGGATGCCCCACCGCCGTCGATGAGAATCTCCTGGTTCAACTCTTCGAACAACCATACAGGCGTCTTGCCCTTGCCGCTGCCTTCGGAACGAATTTGACGCAGCCCGGGGGTGCCGCTGTTGAGTGCCGTGGTGGTCAGTGCAAGTATGACGTCCGCCGCTCTGGCCGCACCGAGGGCAAGCGGGGATGGATCGGCACAGTGATGGCTGCGCCGCGGATAGAGGCAAAGCAGGCATTCGGCGCCACGGCTGTGGAGCGTGGCCATCGTCGCCTGCCAGATGAGAGGATCCATCTGATCATCGGTGAGAATGACGAATTTGTCGCCCTCGCGCACGTTCCGCATCGGGTACTCCAAGCACTTGAGCATCGAGATCAGCCTGGTCGACGGTGTGCCGTAGCGTGAAATCTGTTCCATCCTGCCGTTGCTCCTTTCCAGGAAAATGCGTGGTATTTCGGGGTCGAAGCCCCGAGCATACGTCCGCAGCGAGTGTATTCGAAAGTTGTCCTGGCAGCCGGAGCCAGGAAAGGGAAAGGATTCGCGTCGATGATCTCGTTGTTACCCGGGCCGAGCCGCGCGCTAACCCTCGCCGCGAAAGCGACGGTGCCACCAACGGAAGACCATGCTGCGCGGCGGCTCGTTGCCCGAGCATACCCACGATACGGTGCCCGGTTCCTTCAGATAACGTTCCTGCAGGCGCACCGCGACACCGTCGCCCACGAACAGGACCCGATCGCCGGGTTTGAGCAGCGTGTCGTCGTCGGGCAGCAGCCAGTGCTCGCCTTCGCGTTCGAGCAATAGCGCGGCCGCGCGCAGCCGATCCTGCGGATTCGTGGGATCGGCGAGCAGATGGCGGATCCTAAACCGCACGTCGCCCTGCTGGAAGAACGCGAAAAAGATGCCCGGCTGCAGGACGTCGCATTCGAACCTCCAGGCACGCGGTGATGAATTGCCCACCTCGTGCCGCACCCGTTCCAGCGTGGCCGCAGCCACCGCGTTGTCGGCCTCGCGCAGATACGCAATGAAGCGGCCGAGCATCGGCGTCTTCAGCACCTGCAGGCACTCGTGGACCATGACGTCGGACTGCACGAACTTGAGGTCGGCCTGCGCGGCTTCGACCAGCGCGCGGTCCTGCATCTGGTTTTGCCGAATGATGACGAAAATATCGGGCTTCACGCGCCGCGCCAGCGTCGTCGCGCCGAGATTGACCGCGTCGCTGTCGGATCCTGCTACGAGGACGTTCGCAGCTTCGATGCCTGCGTCGTGCAGGATGTTCTCGGTGTAATCGCCATGCAGCAGGCGCGCGTCCGGATCGGTCGGCAGCATCGGGTCGAAGGCCTTCCACTCGATGCCTTCGCGGTCGAGCACCTCGGCCAGCGCATGCCCGAAGCGGCCGAAGCCCACCAGCACCCAGCGGCCGCGCGGCGGCTGGACGGAGGGCGGACACGGCGAACCTGGCGCGGCAGTCAGCCAGTCCTCGATCTGCAGGATCACCGGCGAGCGAAGGCTGACGCCGACGTTGAAGGCGAAGGTCTCGAAAGGGTTGATCACCGAGACGCCGCCAAAGGATTCGAGGTTGGCCTTGGCCACGCCGGACTTGGCACGCGCGACGATCATGATATTGGGGTTGAGGACTCGGGCGCCGATGGCGATCGCCTGGTTGATACTGTCTTCGCCGGCCAGCGCGATGAGCCCGAGGCACAGCGGACTGCGGATGCCGCAGTCGACGAGGACGTCGGCGAGCCGGGCATCGGCGGTGAGCGTGAGCGGCGACATCGCGTAATCCTGAATGGCGATACGCCCTGATCGATCGGCCAAAGGCTCGACGATCACCAGCCGATTGCCCATCCGGTCGAGTGCCCGCGCCAGCCGCGAGCCGCTTTGCCCGTAACCGCAAAGGATGTAGAAGGGTTCGCCAATTCCGCGCACGCGCCAGATGAAGAACCCGCGCGCCAGCGTCAGGCGAAACGGTGCATTGTTCGCCAGCGCGATCATCGATCCCAGCGTGTACGCCCAACCGATCACCGACAGGTAGATGGCAAAGATCACCCACAGACGCTGCGCCTCGGAGAACGCATGCGGGACTTCGCCGAAGCCGATCGTCGTCGCCGTGTAGCTCATCACGTAGAAGGCGTGGAAGATGGTCATCGGGGCTCGCTGGCCGTCGATTTCGATGCCCGGAATCAGCGCGAGCCCGCCCACCGAGATCGCATAGACGGTGATCAGGGTAATCAGCGGCGCACGCAGGCGCCGCAGGATCAGGAACAGGATGTCGCTCATCGGCGATCACCCGGCGGCAAAGGTGCTATCGGCCCTGGCGCAAGGTCTCCCCCATCAGCAGGGTTACCGAGAACAGGTTGGCGATCAGCGCGCCGCCGGACAGCGACACGACCGTCGATATGACGTCACCGTTCATGGGCTCACCGATGACATAGAGCTGCCAGACCCAGACCAGCGAGGCGGCCACGAGCTGGAACGAGGCGACCAGGCTGGTCGCGAGGTGCGTCGCGCCCAACTGCGTGCGGTCGCCGAACTTCAGTACCGTCGCGATCAGGTTCACCACCACTGCCGCGAACAGCTCCATCGGGTGGTGCAGCTCCACCTGCCGCATATCACCGATGAAAAAGCCGAAGTTGAGCGTACAGGCGAAGATGATGAAGAATCCGAATATGACCTTCTCAAGGTTCATCGTGACTCCGAAAGCCCTTCAATGCGGAAGCCCATGATAGTCCAAAGACATCTCGGTGAGCATCGCGCCGCAAACTGGAGTGCTTGCGACCGTCTGGCAGGCGCGGGCGCTGAAGTCGCCGTATCATGTGCGGCAACGTCACCGCGAAAGTCAGCGTCATGAACCTCGGGGAATGGATCGGCCGGTCGGAAACGATCGACGACATCGCCGCCGCCACACCCTTTGCGGCGCTGTCGGCCGCGCTCGACCGCGACCCGGAGCGGCCTGCAGCCGGCACCCGGCTGCCGGAGCTGTGGCACTGGCTGTACTTCCTGCCGCTGCACCGGCAGGCGGACCTCGGCTCCGACGGCCACGCGAAGCGCGGGGGCTTCCTGCCGCCGGTGCCGTTGCCCAGGCGAATGTGGGCAGGCAGCCAGTTCGAGTTCCACGCGCCGCTGCGCATTGGCGATGTGCTGTCGCGCACCTCCACGATCATCGACGTCACCGAAAAAAAAGGCCGCAGCGGACCGCTGGTCTTCGTCCGCGTGCGCCATGAGATCCGTCGGCACGGCGAGGCAGCGATTGCGTTGACCGAATTCCACGACATCGTCTACCGCGAGGCGCCCAACGCCGGCGAAGTGGCTCCGCCGCCAAAGGCCGCACCGTCGGCATCGGCGTGGCGGCGCCAGTGGACGCCCGACGAAGTGCTGCTGTTCCGCTATTCAGCCTTGACCTTCAACGGCCACCGCATCCATTACGACCGCCGCTACGTGACACAGGTGGAAGGCTATCCGGGACTCGTCGTTCACGGGCCCCTGATGGCGACCTTGCTGCTCGACCTCCTGCGCCGGGAGCGGCCCGACGCACAACTCGGTCGCTACGAGTTCCGCGCGGTGCGCCCGACCTTCGACCTCCATCCATTTTTCGTCTGCGGCGAGCCGCAGCCAGACGGGACGACCGTGCGCCTCTGGGCGCAGGATCACGAAGGCTTCCTGACCATGGACGCCACCGCGCAACTTCGCTAGACAGACACTGATGAGACCCCTGGCTGGAATCACCGTTGTCACGCTGGAGCACGCCATCGCGGCGCCTTTCTGCACGCGGCAACTCGCCGACCTGGGCGCTCGCGTGATCAAGATCGAGCGGCCGGGCGTCGGCGATTTCGCGCGCGGCTACGACGAGCGCGTGCACGGGCTGGCGTCGCATTTCGTCTGGACCAACCGTTCGAAGGAGAGCCTGACGCTCGACGTCAAGCATCCCGATGCGCAGAAGGTCCTGCACCGATTGATCGGCGAGCGGGCCGACGTCGTCGTGCAGAACCTGGCTCCGGGCGCCGCTGCACGCCTGGGACTCGCCTACGACGTGCTCGCCGCGAAGAAGCCGTCGTTGATCGTCTGCGACGTCTCGGGCTACGGCAGCGACGGCCCCTACCGCGACAAGAAGGCCTACGACCTGATGATCCAGAGCGAGTCGGGCTTCGTCTCGGTGACCGGCACCGAACAGGAACCATCGAAGGCCGGTGCGTCGATCGCCGACATCGCCGCCGGCATGTACGCATACTCGAACATCCTCGCCGCGTTGATGCAGCGCGCGAAGACCGGACGCGGACAGCACATCGACATCTCGATGCTCGAATCGCTGGTCGAATGGATGAACTACCCGCTCTACTACGCCCTCGACGGCGCGCCGCCACCGAAGCGCACCGGCGCCAGCCACGCGACGATCTATCCGTACGGCCCGTTCCCGGCCGGCGACGGCAGGACCGTCATGCTCGGACTGCAGAACGAGCGCGAATGGGCGGTTTTTTGCGAGAAGGTGCTGCTGCAACCGGAACTCGCAACCGATGCGCGGTTTTCCAGCAATTCGAAGCGCAGCGCGGCACGCGACGCATTGCGCGCCATTGTCGTCGCCGCCTTCGCGCCGTTGACGGCCGTCGAGGTCATCGCACGGCTCGACGCCGCGCAGATCGCCAATGCGCAGGTCAACACGATGAACGACGTATGGGCGCATCCGCAGTTGCGCGCACGCGGACGCTGGCGCGACATCGGCTCGCCTGCGGGTCCGATTCCCGCGCTGCTGCCGCCGGGATCGTGGGCGGACGGCGAGCCGCGGATGGACGCGGTACCCGCACTTGGCGAGCACACCGACGCCATACTGCGCGAACTGGGCTATGCCGCCGACGCCATCGCCGCCTTGCGCGCCGAACGCGCGATCTGACGTCGCTGCCCGATCGACAGACGCGCATGGACACTCCCCTCACCTATCTCTTCGTCCCCGGCGATCGTCCCGAGCGATTCGCCAAGGCGGTGGCTTCCGGCGCCGGTGCCGTGATCATCGACCTCGAGGATGCGGTGGCGCCGGATGCCAAGGACCGCGCGCGCGTCGAGGTCGGCGACTTCGTCGAAGCGCATGCGGAACTGGCGGAGCGCCTGGTCGTGCGCATCAACGATGCGGCGACCGCGTGGTTCGCCCGTGACCTCGAACTCCTGCAGGCCACGAAGTTGCGCTTCGCGATGTTGCCGAAGACCGAGTCCCCCGAGGAGATCGCGCTGGTGCTGCGGGCGCTGCCGGGCGGCGGCGGCGTGCTGCCGCTGATCGAAACCGCACTGGGGGTGCGCGACGTCGACCGCATCGCCGCTGCCGAGGGCGTGCTGCGCCTGGCCTTCGGCACGCTCGACTACGCGGTGGACCTGGGCCTGTCGGGAGACGAGCGCGGACTCGACTACGCGGCGTCGCGGATCGCCATCGCTTCTCGCTGCGCGGGGTTGCCGACGCCGATCGCTGGCGTCACGCCGGCGATCAACGACGAGGCTCGACTGCTGGACGATCTAGAAAGCGCTCGCGCGCTGGGCTTCGGCGCCAAGATGTGCATCCATCCGCGCCAGGTCGCCGCCATCCATCAGGCGTGGCAGCCGACCGCCGCCGAAGTCGATTGGGCGCGGCGGGTACTGGCCGCTGCGGCAGGCGCCAAAGGCGCGATCGTCGTCGACGGCCGCATGGTCGACCGTCCGGTGCTGCGCAAGGCGCAGGCGATTGCCGACCGCGCAAAGCGCGGTCAGGCCTGAGCGAGCCGACGGCGAATTCTCCTGCCTCGTGGGTCAGGTTTGAGTTCGTGGGTCCGGGTTCAGCCGGATGCGGCAAGCGCAAGCCTCGAGCTTGCGCTACGGCACGACGCCTCCGTAGCGTCCGCCCCAGCCGAAACCTCCGATGTAGACGCCCTGGCTCCACCAGCCGCCGTTGGCCGCGATGTCGAATTCGTTGTTCATCACCGCGTCGTTGTAGTTCCACGCCTCGGCACTGATGCCGCCGCTGCCGCCGAGCGTGCGGCTGTAGCCGCCGCTGCCGGCGTCGCGCGCGGTCCAGCCGTCGCCGCGATTGCCGCTGAACCGCGTCGTGTTGCTCATCCCGAACGATCCGGCCTGCAGCGCGGCTTGCGTCGCCCTGTCTCGAGCTTGCGTTTCGGCGACCGCGCCTGCGGGCGGCGCCGGCTCCGCCGTCCAGCCGTTGGCCTGCTGGCGCTGCCAGGCATGGCCGTCGTGACGATAGACGTGGCCGGCGGCATCGGCGTAGACATCGTTGCCCGCAGCCTTCGATGGGGCCGGTGGCGACTCGCCGAGGCTCGCGTAGTAGGCATTGGCGGAGATATACGCGGGCGTCGGCGGTGCATTGCTGCCGACCACGACCGGTCCGGGATTGCCGCTGTCGGCGGAGGTGATCATTGTCATGTCGTAGCCGCGACTCGCCGCCGGCGCGGGCGCGGGGGGCGCTGTCGCGGCCGATACGACTGCGGCGCCCTTCGGCGACCCGCCCGGCGCCCCCTTGCGGCCTGACTGCGCTGCCGCGACGCGGCCCCAGTAACGATAGACGTTGGCGCTGGTCGTGCCGCAGCACGGGTACGCGCCCCAATAGCCGGGATGCAGGCTCACGCCACGCGCTTTGCCGGGCGTCCAGTCCGCGGTGGCGAGACCCATCGCGAAGCCGTAGCTATAGCCGACATAGCGGTTGAATACCGGCATCGCGGCCACGCCGTAGGTCACCGGCGACGGGTACCACGCATTGCCGATCCACGACGGGTAGGCGTAGCCGGTGCCGAAGACGACCGTACCGGTCGGCGCGATCATCGCGCCCAGATAACCCGGCGTATAGCCTTCGAAGACCGCATCTGCGGTCGCGCCGTAGATGTGCACGAAAGTGACGTAGAAGATCGGCGACTCCGGCGGGATCGAGTAGATCGCCGACGGCACCGAAGTCGCGATCGTCCACGGCCCGGTCGCTGCCGGCGCCGTGAACCAGACACCCGCATTTACCGCATGAAACGCCGCCGGACCGGACTGAATCACCGGCACGGCAGCGTTGGTCGCATACGACAACGAAGTTCCGGGAATCGCCGCGAACTGCGGCACCCCGTCGAATCTCGCGGTGAATTTCGGCCCGTTCTTCAGCGGCACCGTGGCGGTCTGCGCAATCGTGTTCGCGATCGCCGCCTCGCGAGCCGGCGTCGTTCCCGCGACTGCCGGCAGCACGGCACCGGCCAGCGATGCCGGAGGAATCCTCGCGAAATCCGCTGGCAGCGCATTGCTCGCGACAAAGGTCCACGGGCCGGTCAGCGCGGTACTGCGAAACCAGCGGCCTGCGAGCAGCACGTAGTAGGCACCGGAGGTGACGTCGCGCAGCACGTCGCGCGTCGTGTTCGCCGCCCAGTGCAGGCCGGTGCCGACGACCGGTACGAAATCGGGCGCGCCGTGGAACTCGACCAATTCCGCCGGCACTTCGCTGGTGACGATCGCCGGTATCCCCTTCGCCAGCGACGGCTTCGGGTCGGCGCCGGGTCCGCCGTCGAGAAGGTCAACGACTCCGTTTGCCGCGATCTTCTTCGCCACGGCGTCGATGCCCTGCGGCGCCAGCAGCGGCTGTGTCCACGGCCCCTCCAGCGTGTTCGCCATCAGCCAGCCGTCGTAAACACGCAGGAAGACCTCGGGCGCGGCGGAGCTTTTCAGGATCAGTGCGCGCGTGTTGACGACCCGCTGGAAGCCCGCACTTCCCGGCACCGGCTTCCACGCCGGCTTGCCGTCGATGGGGATAAGGATCGATGGCACGTTGGCGACGATCACACGCGGTGGATCGTTGCGCACGGCCACCGTCGGCGTGGAGGCGCCCCCGGCCGCCAGCGACAGTTCCAGACGCTCGAGCGATACCGTGCGCACGGCGGAGCCGAAGCGCTTCGCGAGTTCGTCCACGTAGGCGGCGCCACGGTCCGGCAGCGCCGGAAACTCGCTGCGGGTGATCCTGAAGTCGTCGAGGACCACCGTGCGCGTGACGCGATCGACGTGCGTGCGGGCGGTGACGAAGAGCACGCCAACGGTCTCGTCGCCGGCGCCCGCCGGCTTGATCGCGATCGGTGCGCGGAAGTCGATACTGCCGCCGGCCCAGCGCGTGACCTGCGGCGGATAGACGCGCGCCGTCGCGCCGGCAAGGGCAAGCTCGCGCGGCCAGGCGGTCGGCGGTGCTGCAGTCGACGGCGCCACCGGAACTGCCGCCGACACCGACATCAGCGTCACAAGTCCGACGCAGGCGAGTACCACGGCACGCAGCGCGGCGGATAACGTCATCGACAGTCGCATCGGGGATCCATGAGTGGCGATGCAGCCTTCGTGCCGCATCCGGGTCCGCGGATTCTACGGCATGGATGGTGAACCCTCCACAGCCCCGCGATATCGCTACGGACCCCGGACATCCCGCCGAGCGTCGTCGCATCGAAGACACGCCCGATCTCCTCCTGCCGGAGAGGACTATTGCCTGAACGCATGCACCAGGTAGAGCGAAATGATCGGGAAATACAGCAACAGCACGATGCGCGCGAAGTCCGACAGCAGGAACGGAACGACGCCCTTGAAAGTCTCGGTCAGCGGAACGTCTTTGGCGAGACGGTTGATGATGTAGACGTTCATGCCCACCGGCGGATGGACGAGACCGATCTCGACGACCATCAGCGCGAGGATGCCGAACCAGATCGACTTGTCCTGCGCCGGCATGCCCCAGAAGTCGAGCCCCATGATCATCGGATAGAAGATCGGGATCGTCAGCAGGATCATCGCCAGCGAGTCCATCACACATCCCAGGAAGATATAGATGATCAGGATCATGACCATCACGAAAAGCGGCGGCAGGCCGCTGGCCTTGACCCAGGTCGCGAGTTCTCCCGGCATCTGCGACAGCGCGAGCGTGGTGTTCAGCATGTCGGCGCCAAGGAGCACCAGGAAGATCATCGCCGTCGCCTGCGCGGTCCCCAGCGCGCTGGCAATGAGGCCTCGTCCGCGCATGCCGCCGGAAACCACGGCCAGGACCCCGCAGGCGGCGGCGCCGATGGCGGCGGCCTCGGTCGGATTGGCCCAGCCGCCGTAAATGCCGACGATCACGACCAGGAAGACGATCAGCACCGGGAACACCCGTAACAGGCTGCGGAGCTTCTCGGGCCACGGTACTTCGAGGCCGGCAGGTCCGGCCGACGGCTTCCAGGCGACGATGATCCGGATCACCAGCATGTAGCCCAGCATCGCGATGAGTCCGGGCAACACTGCGGCCATGAACAGCTTGCCGATCGACTCCTGCGTCAGGATCGCGTAGATGACCAGCGGCACCGACGGCGGGATCATGATGCCGAGCGTGCCGCCCGCCGCCAGCGCGCCGGTGGCCAGCGACCCGGAATAGCCGAAGCGGCGCAGTTCCGGCAGCGCGACCTGCCCCATCGTCGCCGCGGTGGCGAGCGACGAGCCGCAGATCGCACCGAATCCCGCGCAGGCTCCGACCGCCGCCATTGCCACGCCGCCCTTGCGGTGGCCCAGGAACGCGCTGACGCAACGGAACAACGCCTTCGACAGCCCGCCGTGCGTCGCGAACTGGCCCATCAGCAGGAACAGCGGAATGACGACCAGGTCGTAGTTGGACAGCCGCGCGTAGGCCAGACTCTTGAGCGAGTTGAGCAGCGTGTCGACGCTGCCGCCGGTCAGGTAGACGTAGCCCGCCGCGCCGACCGTGAACATGGCGATGCCGATCGGCACGCGGACGACCATCAGCGCCAGCATGACGCCGAAGATGACGAAGCCCAGGGTGGTACCCGTCATCGGGCGGGTCCGGGGCGCATCGCGATGCGCAGGTGGCGAACGGCCGTGTAGAAGCCCGCCGCGCCCAGCAGCGCGAAGCCCGGCACCATCAGCGACTGCGCGATCCACACCGGCCAGCCGAGTATGGCGGAGGTTTCGCTGTATTCGCGGACGACCATGGCTCCCGCCGCGGTGCGCCACGCGATCAGCGCGCCGAAGAGACCGAGCAGCAGCGATCCGAAGGCGTCCATTGCCGCCACCTTTCGCGGCGACAGGTGGTGCGTGAAGAAGTCGACCTTCACGTCGCCGTTGATCATGTGGCAATAGGCGAAAAAGCACGCGGACGCGGCCGCCGCGCACATCTGCAGCACCTCGACGTCACCGGGCACCGGCCAAGCGAAGAGCTTGCGGCCGGTGATCGAGACGATCGACATGATCACCAGTCCGACGAAGACCAGCCCGCCGGCGATCGCCAGGAACTTCGAGGCGGCGAGCAGCACGCGGCCGCCTGGTCCGAACCGGGACCCCGGATCCTCCGCTTGTGGCGGTGGCGGCTCGTGCATCGACGTTTCCTGCTGGGGAATTACCGGTTCATGCACACCACTGGCGTACGATGTCCGGCGGCACCACCGCCTGGATGCGCGACGGATCATCGACACGCCGCCGAGCGAACACGCGTATCTCGCGGCCCTCGACCAGCACGTCGTCGCCCCGGCGAATGAGGTGCGACATCACGAAGCTGCGGCCGCGCCATTCGTCGATGGCGGTGCGCACGTCGATCGCGTCCCCGTACGTCGCCGGGCGCAGAAAGCGCGCCGACGCATCGACCAGCGGCGTGCCGATGATGCCGAATCTCGCCTCGAGTTCGCGCCACGACGGCAACCCGGCCGCCCGAAAATAGCGCAGCGACGCCGCATCCATCCAGCGGAAGTAGTTGGGATAGAACACGATCTGTGCCGGATCGCAGTCGCCGAATTCGACGGTGAAATGACTGATGTGATGCCGGCAGGCCGCCATATCGCCCCTACGGTGAAATCACTTCGGCCGCTTGTCGACGATACGTCGCGCCTTGCCGAGTGAGCGCTCGATACCGCCGGGTCCCAGCACCGTCACCGTTGCGCTGACGCCGATCATGCTCTTGATGTGCCGCTGTAGTCTGTGGCCGGCCGCGTCGCCATCCGCGCTGCCGGCTGCCGGGATGCGCTCGACGAGCACGGTCATCTCGTCGAGGCTCGCCGGCCGTGTGATCTCGATCTGGTAGTGCGGCGCCAACGCTGCGTCGCGGAGCATCAGTTCCTCGATCTGCGTCGGGAACACGTTGACGCCGCGGATGATCATCATGTCGTCGGAGCGGCCGGTGATTTTCTCGATCCGGCGCATCGAGCGCGCCGTCGGCGGCAGCAGGCGCGTCAGGTCGCGCGTGCGGTAGCGGATGATCGGCAGCGCCTCCTTGGTCAGCGACGTGAACACGAGTTCGCCCTTCTCGCCCGCGGGCAGCACCGCACCGGTTTCGGGATCGACGACCTCCGGATAGAAGTGGTCCTCCCAGACGGTGAGCCCGTCCTTGGTCTCGATGCACTCCTGCGCGACACCCGGTCCGATCACCTCGGACAGGCCGTAGATGTCGATCGCGTCCATCGCCAGCCGCGCCTCGATCGTCTCGCGCATCGTCGGGGTCCAGGGTTCGGCACCGAAGATGCCGATCTCCAGCGACGACTTCGTGGGGTCGATACCCTGCCGTTCCATCTCTTCGGCGATCGCGAGCATGTACGACGGCGTCACCATGATGACCGTGGGTTTGAAGTCCATGATCAGCTGCACCTGCCTCTCCGTCTGTCCTCCGGACATCGGAATGACCGTGCAGCCCAGCTTTTCCGCACCGTAGTGCGCGCCGAGCCCGCCGGTGAACAGGCCGTAGCCATAGGCGACTTGCAGAACGTCGCCGGCGCGTCCGCCGGCCGCACGGATCGAGCGCGCCATGACGCTCGCCCAGGTCTCGATGTCGTTGCGGGTGTAGCCGACCACCGTCGGCTTGCCGGTGGTGCCCGACGACGCATGCACGCGCACGACCTGCTCGCGCGGGACCGCGAACATCCCGAACGGGTAGTTGTCGCGCAGGTCGGTCTTGACCGTGAACGGAAAGCGTGCCAGATCGTCCAGATCGAGAAGCTCGCGTGGATGCACTCCCTTCGCATCGAAGGCGTGCCGATAATGCGGCACGTTGTCGTAGGCATGCCCGAGCGTCCAACGCAGGCGCTGCAATTGCAGCGACCGCAATTCATCGCGGCTCGCGCGCTCGATCGGCTCCAGTTCCTCGGGACGGGGCGTTCTCGCCGTCATTTTCGGTTCCTCCTCGATCTGTCGAATCGGCGCGCCCGTCAGACGACGGCGCCCTTGATCCGTGTGCTCTTGCCACGGAACACCGCGATGGTATCGCCGTTCTGGTTCTTGACGTCGACGTCGTAGATGCCGTTGCGGCCGGAGAGCGTATGTTCGCGCGCCGTCGCGGTCAGCACGTCACCCGCACGCGACGGCGCCAGGAACTCGATCGCGCAGCCGGCTGCCACCGTGTTGATGTTGTAGCTGTTGCACGCGTAGGCGAAGGCGCTGTCGGCGAGGGTGAACACGAAGCCGCCATGCGAGATCGCGTGGCCGTTCACCATGTCGGTGCGCACCATCATGGTCAGAACCGCCATTCCGGGCCGAACCTCGACAATCCGGATATCCAGTCCCTGCGAGGCGTGGTCGCGGGCGTACATCGCGGCAGCGACGCGCTGCGCCAGCGCCTGCGCGTCCGCGGGCAACGGAGACGACGCCCCGTCGTCCACGGTACTCACTTGCCGACCCGGGCGCCGGTCGCGCAGCGCCGCGCGAGCAACGGTGAAGTCCGGTAGCGATCGCCGCCATAGTGGGCGGCAAGATGGCGCAGCACCGCGCAGACCTGCGCGATGCCGATGGCGTCGGCCCAGGCGAGCGGTCCGCGCGGATAGTTGACGCCGTTGCGCATCGCCAGATCGATGTCGCGGGCGTCGGCGACACCCTGTGTGACCGCGTCGGCTGCTTCGTTGGCGAGCATGGCGACGGTGCGCATCACGACCAGGCCGGCGGCGTCGTCGATGACCGTGACCGCGATTCCCGCCTCCTGCACGGCGCCGACGGCAGCGGCGACGGCCGCATCCGCGCACGGGTCAGCGCGCGCGAGCGCCAGGCGCGGACAGGTCGCGTAGTCGAAGGCGAGGTCGTAGACGACCACGTTCGGCTGCCCGGCAGCCGCAGCGATAGTGGTGGCCGTGCGCCCGTCGGTGGGTACCAGCAGTGCATCGTCGATGACGAAATAGGCGGCTGCGATCGCGGCATCGGCGGGCATCGCTGCGACGTCGAAGCCGGCCGCGGCGAAACGCTCGCGCAGGCCCATCGTCAGTGGACTCTCGCCCGCGGCGCGAATCCGTAGCGGACGCGGCTGCCGGGCCTCGGCTTGCGGCAGCGGCTTGATCGCTCCGGCTGCGTAGTCGTAGAAGCCGCGGCCGGATTTGCGGCCGAGATGGCCGCCAGCGACGAGTTCCTGCTGCAGCACCGACGGGGTGAATCGCGGGTCATGGAAATACGCCTCCCAGACGCTCTTGGTGACCGCGAGGTTCACATCGTGTCCCAGGAGATCCATCAGCTCGAACGGCCCCATCCGGAAGCCGCCGGAGTCGCGCATCACAGCGTCGATGGTCGCCGGGTCGGCGACGCGTTCGGCCAGCATCTTCAATGCCTCGCCGTAGAACGGGCGAGCGCAGCGATTGACGATGAAGCCCGGCGTCGACAGCGCGTGCACGGGGACTTTTCCCCATGCCTTCGCCGTGGCATGGATTGCCGCGGCGACCTCGGGATCGGTCGCGAGCCCGCTCACCACCTCGACCAGCGGCAACACCGGCGCGGGATTGAAAAAATGCATGCCGACGATGCGTCCCGGGTGCTTCATCCCGGCCGCGAGCCCGGTGATCGACAGCGACGACGTGTTGCTGGCGAGGATCGCGTCGGGTGCGACGACCACCTCGAGCTCGCGCAGCAGTCGGCGCTTGGTCTCCATGTCTTCGACGATGGCCTCGATCACCAGACGCGCGCTGACCATGTCGCCCAGCGCGTGAACGGCGACGATGCGCGCCGCCGCTGCGTCGGCATCGGCCTTGGCGATCTTGCCCTTCGCTGCGAGGGTGGACAGCGTTTGCGCGATCTTCGCCTTGGCATCGTCGGCGGCGCCCATCCGGTTGTCAAAGAGCTGCACGCGATGGCCCGCCTGCGCGGCGACCTGCGCGATGCCCGCGCCCATCGCGCCGGCGCCTATGACGCCTACCGCGGCGTCGCGCGGCAATGCTTCTGCTGTCGTCATCATCCTGGGTGGCCTGTAAAGTTCGGTGGCCGCTTGGCGATGAATGCGGCGACACCTTCCTGGTAGTCGGCGCTGCGGCCGAGTTCGCGCTGCAGGTCGCGTTCGAGGTCGAGCTGCGACTCGAGCGTCGCATCGGCCGAAGCGTGCAGCGCGCGCTTGATCGCGGCGAGTCCACGCGTCGGCGCCTGGGCGAGTTGCTCGAGCAACGCATCGACGGTCCGAGTCAGCGCCGCATCGTCGACGCATTGCCAGATCAGGCCCCAGTCGGCGGCCTGCTGCGCCGGCAGCTTGTCGCCGAGCAGCGCGAGACCCAGCGCACGCGCGCTGCCGACCAGGCGCGGCAGGAAGTAGGTGCCGCCTGAATCCGGCACCAGCCCGATCCGGCAGAAAGCCTGGATGAAGCTCGCGGACTTCGCTGCGATCACGATGTCGCAGGCGAGTGCGATGTTGGCGCCGGCGCCTGCAGCTACGCCATTGACCGCGCACACGACCGGCAGCGGCAGGCCGCGCAGCGCGAGCACCAGCGGCCGGTAGTGCGTTTCGATCGACAGGCCCAGGTCGACCGGTTCGGTACCCGGCGCCACCGCGCGGTCGGCCAGGTCCTGCCCGGCGCAGAAACCGCGCCCCGCTCCGCTCAGCAGCAGCACGCGCGCCGTCGGGTCCGCGGCCACCCGAGCCAGCGCGTCGCGCAATTCGCCGTGCATCGCCGCGGTGAAGCTGTTCAGCCGGTCGGGACGGTTGAGCGTGATGCGCGCGATGCCGCCGGCGCAGTCGTAGACGATCGATTCGTAGCGCATCGCGACTCGAAAGAAGTGTTGAAAACGAAGGTGATCCGGCTTCAGACGTGCCGGCGATGCTGAACCACGCGAAAGCGGTTGGCGACATAGGCGGCGTCGGTCAACGTTGCATTCGCCGCCGGGTTGGCGCCCGTGCCGTGGAAGTCGGAGAACGCTGCCGACTGGTTGACGAAGACGCCGCCGGTCAGATTGATCGACAGCGCGACGCCAACGTCCTCGGCCACTTCGATTGCGCGCTCGATGACCGCGCTGTCGGTCGCGTAGACCGACAGCGTCAGCGCGCCGTGTCCGCGCACGGTGTCACGCACGATGGCCAGGCTTTCCTGCGTGCTCGCCGTGGCGATCACGAAGGCGATCGGGCCAAACCACTCGTTCAGGTAGGTGGCGCGGTCACCGACGTCGAGCTTGACCAGCAACGGCGTGCGGATGGTCGCGTCGGGAAACGCAGGATGCGTGATCGCCTGCGTGTCGAGCAGCAGCGTGCCCAGCGAGCGGGCGCCCTCGAGCCGCCGCAGTATGCCGTCATTCTGGACGGCGCCGAGCACCTCGACCGCGCGCGCAGGGTCGGCGAGCAACCGCCGTACGCCGTCGGCAATGCCTTCGGCGACCTCTTCGAAGGAAAGGTGGCCGTCGGCGGTGCCGATGCCGGCAGACGGCACGTAGATGTTCTGCGGCGCCGTGCACATCTGCCCGGTGTAGAGCGAAAGCGAGAACGCGATGTTGCGCGCGACCGCCTTGAAGTCCGCAGCGCCATCGATGACGATCTGGTTGACGCCGGCCTTTTCCGTGTAGACCTGCGCCTGTCTTGCGTGCTCTTCGAGCCAGCGGCCGTTGGCGATGCTGCCGGTGAAGTCGATGATGCGCACTTCCGGCCGCAGCGCCAGATCCTGCGCGACGGTGCCCCCGGCTTCGTGTGCGAACAGCGTCACCACATTCGGGTCGGCGCCAGCCTCGGCCAGCACCTCGCGCGCGATCTTGACGGTGATCGCCAGCGGCAGGATCGCCGCCGGGTGCGGCTTGACGATCACCGCGTTGCCGGTGGCCAGGCTCGCGAACAGGCCGGGATAGGCGTTCCACGTCGGGAACGTGCAGCAGCCGATGACCAGCCCGATGCCGCGCGGGACGACGCGGAAGTTCTTTTCCATCCGTATCGGCTCGCCCTTGCCCTGCGGCTTCTCCCACAGCGCCTGGGGGGGAATGCGGCACAACTCGTCCCAGGCGTAGGCTACCGCCTCGAGGCCGCGGTCCTGCGCGTGCGGCCCGCCGGCCTGGAACGCCATCATGAACGCCTGGCCGGTCGTGTGCATGACCGCATGAGCGATCTCGAAGCTCGCCTTGTTGATCCGGGCGAGTATTTCCACGCAGACGCCGGCCCAGGCTTGCGGCGGCAGCTTCTTCCACGATTCCTGCGCGCGCGCGACGGCGGCGAAGAGGCCATCGATGTCGGGCTTCGGATAGGTCACCCCCAGCGTCGGACCGAACGGCGAGCATTCGCCGCCCACGTCGCCCACGGTCGCCGGCTGCGTCAGCGGAAAACGCTTGCCGAGCAGTGCGTCGAAAGCCGCACGGCCGGCTTCGGCCGCGCCCTCGCCGTAGTTCTTCGGGCTGGCCGACTCAGGATAAGCGCTCCAGTACACGCGTTCATGGATGGCCTGCACCGCGCGTTCCAGCGTTGCGGCATGGCGTTCGAACAGCAAATGCGACACGGGGGACTCCTCGTTGGGCTTGGGCAAGTCTTGGCGTGCAATGGTACCGGGAAAAAGCGGCGGCTTCAGTCGTCGAAAGTGACGGCCACCCGGTCGGTGACCGGATAACTCTGGCACGCCAGGATGTACCCGCGCGCGAGTTCGTAGTCCTCGAGCGCGAAATTGACGTCCATGTCGACCTCGCCTGCCGTCAGCCGACAGCGGCAGGTCGCGCACACGCCACCGCGGCACGAATACGGCAATTCGATGCCATTGCGCAGGCCCGCTTCGACGATGTTCTCTTTCGACGTCGCGACGACGAAACTGCGCGTGGCGCCGTCGATGGTCACGCTAACCTCGCATTCGGCGTGACCCGGTTCGCGTGGCGCAGCAGCGACGTGCATGTGCTTCGGAATGCTGGCGGCAAAGCGCTCGACCTTGACCTTCGCCTCGGCAACGCCGCGGGCGGCCAGCGCCGCGACGACGGCGTCCATCATCGGCTGCGGCCCGCAGACAAAGGCCGTATCGATCTGTGTGAGCGGCACCCACTGCGCCAGCAGCGCATCGGCCTTGGCGCGGTCGATGCGGCCGTGCATCAATTCGATGTCCTGCGCCTCGCGCGACAGCACGTGGACGAGATTGAAGCGCTCCAGATACATGTCCTTCAGCGCCGCCAGCTCCTCCCTGAACATCACGGTCGCCGACGAGCGGTTGCCGTAGACGAGCGTGAATCGGCAGGACGGCTCGGCGGCGAGCGACGTCTTCACGATCGACAGCAGCGGCGTGATGCCGCTGCCGGCAGCGAAGCCCAGATAATGCCGCGCCAGCTTCGCGTCGAGTGCCACGTTGAAGTGGCCGAGCGGCGGCATGACGTCGATGACGTCGCCAACCCTCAGCGTCGCATTGGCCCAAGTCGAGAAGGCGCCCATTGGATCCTTCTTGATGGCGATCCTCAACGCGTCGTCCTGCACGGCCGAGCAGATCGAGTACGAGCGCCGCAGGTCGGCGCCGCCGACGCTGGCGCGCAGCGTCAGGTGCTGGCCCTGCGTAAAGCGGAACTGTTCCCGTAGCGTTTCCGGGACCGCGAAGGTGATGGAGACCGCATCGCGCGTCTCGCGGTCGATGCGGGCTATGGACAGCGGGTGGAACCTGCCCATCGTCAATGCGGCTTGAAGTAGTCGAAAGGCTCGCGGCAGTCTTCGCAGCGGTATTGCGCCTTGCACGCCGTCGAGCCGAACTGCGACAGCAGCCGTGTCCGTGGCGACGCGCAGCGCGGGCACGGCACGACGGCGTCGGTGCGACGCAGCGGACCGATGCCGGCGACGTCGATACGGTTCTCTACCCGATGCGGCGGCGCGATGCCGAAAGCGACGAGCTTGGCCTTGCCTTCCGGCGCCAGCCAGTCGGTGGTCCACGACGGTGACAGCCGCCGCACCAGGTCGACGTCCCGCAGGCCGCTCGCCGCCAGCCGCTCGCGGATCATCGTTTCGATCAACTCGGTGGCGGGACAGCCGGAATACGTCGGCGTCACCTCGACGCGCAGGCGGCCGCCGTCGAAGGCCACGCCGCGGACGATGCCGAGTTCGACGATCGAAATTACCGGTACTTCGGGATCCGGCACCGTGCCCAGCGCTTCCCAAGCCAGCGCGACTATTGCCCGCTCATCGTAGGTGGCGTCGACCAGTGCCCGCTGTTCCGCGTGCTGGTCCGTCGACACCATCGCTACCACTGCGCGCCGGGATAGGCGCGTTGCAGGAATTGCAGCTCGGCCAGCAGGTGGCCCAGGTGCTCGGTATGGATGCCCTGCTTGCCGCCGCGACCGTGCGCGCCTTGCATCCATTCGCCCGTCGGCGGCGTCAGCGTCGCCTCGGCGAGAACCGCATCGATGGCGGCAAGCCACGGTTCACGCAGCGCGCTGGCATCGGCGGCAATCCCGGTCTCGATCAGCGCCGACTCGATGGCGTCGACGGCAAACATCTCGCCGGTATAAGGCCACAGCCGATCCACCGCCTGCTGCATGCGCATATGCGATTCAGAAGTCCCATCGCCCAGCCGGATCACCCAGTCGTCGCTGCGCTCGACGTGGTAGGCGACTTCCTTGACCGCCTTCGCCGCGATTTCTGCCACCCGCGCGTCGGCCGAGCCGGTCAGCGCGCGCAGCAGCGACAGATGCATGTGATCGAAGTAGAACTGCCGCACCATCGTCGCCGCGAAATCGCCGTTGGGCAACTCGACCAGCTGCAGGTTGCGGTAGGCACCGCCGTCGCGCAGAAACGCGAGCTGGTCCTCGCTGCGACCGCGGCCGCAGCTGCGCGCCTCGACTTCGCCCGCGTAGGTGAGCCACATCCGGCCCTGGCCGAGGAGGTCCAATCCGACGTTGGTCAGAGCGATATCCTCTTCCAGCACCGGACCGTGCCCGACCCATTCGCCGAGGCGTTGCGCGAGCACGACGTCGCTGTCGCCAAGGCGCAGCAGGTAGTCGAGGAGCGCGTCGTCGCCGGTCATGGCAACGGGAGGAACCGCGTCCGCCATTGTCTTCAAAGATGTTTCACCCCATCGGGCATCGGATAGAACGTTGGATGCCGATAAACCTTGGTATTGGCCGGCTCGAACAGAGCCTCGCGATCGCCTGGAGACGATGCGGTGATGTCGCTGGAGCGCGCGACCCAGATCGACACACCCTCGCTGCGCCGGGTGTAGACGTCGCGCGCGTTCTTCACCGCCATTTCGGCGTCGCTCGCGTGCAGGCTGCCGACGTGCTTGTGTGCCAGCCCGTGCTGCGACCTGATGAAGACCTCCCACAGCGGCCATTCAGTGGACATGGCGGTCTCCTCGATCCTTCGCGCGCTTTGCCGCGTGCGCGACTGCAGCCTCGCGCACCCAGGCGCCATCGTCCCACGCCTTGACGCGCGCCGCGAGCCGCTCGCGATTGCACGGCCCGTTGCCCTTCAACACATTCTGGAATTCGCTCCAGTCGATCGCGCCGAAGTCATAGTGGCCGCGCTCGGCGTCCCACTTGAGGTCCGCGTCGGGCATCGTGATGCCCAGATGATCCGCCTGCGGCACTGTCTGGTCGACAAAGCGCTGCCGCAACTCGTCGTTGGACAAGAGCTTGATCTTCCACTGCGCCGATTGCGCGCTGTGCACGCTGTCGGCGTCGGGTGGTCCGAACATCATCAGCGATGGCCACCACCAGCGATTCAGTGCGTCCTGCGCCAACGCCTTCTGCTCCGTCGTGCCGTTGCACAGCGCCAGCATGATGTCGTAGCCCTGCCGCTGGTGGAACGATTCCTCCTTGCAGATGCGCACCATCGCTCGCGCATACGGCCCGTACGAGCAGCGGCAGAGCGGAATCTGGTTCATGATCGCGGCGCCGTCGACCAGCCAGCCGATGGCGCCGACATCCGCCCAGGTCAGCGTCGGATAGTTGAAGATCGACGAGTACTTGACACGGCCGGCGTGCAGGTCGTCGATCAACTGGTCGCGCGACACGCCGAGCGTTTCGGCGGCAGCGTAGAGGTAGAGGCCGTGTCCACCCTCGTCCTGGACCTTGGCCATCAGGATCGCCTTGCGCTTCAAGGTCGGCGCGCGAGTGATCCAGTTGCCTTCCGGCAGCATGCCGACGATCTCGGAATGCGCGTGCTGCTGGATCTGCCGCACCAGCGTACGGCGGTAGGCGTCGGGCATCCAGTCCTTCGCCTCGACCTTGACGTCGGCGTCGATGCGCTGCTGGAACGCGCGCTCCTCGGGCGACATGTCTGCCAGCGAGCGCAGCTTGGACGTGCCGGTGTCGACCAGTTGCGCGTACATCCTTGATCCTCCTCGGGCGCCGTCGCCGCCCGCTTTACCACTCACGGCTGCAATCGAACGAAGCGTCTTCAGCGTTGCGTCATATGATACGCGATGGCTGCGTCGACCGCGCCGGCCATGCATACGTTCGTCTGATGAGAGCACCGCGGCGGGGACGGTCCTCGATTTCCAGTTCCCGATGCTGGCGCTCGCGATCACCGGGCTCTTCCTCGGCGTCAGCGCACCGGACCCCGCTCACGCCTCCATCACCCGCAATTCTCCGGCCGGAACGCTCAACCGCACCGGCGTGCCGTCGGCGATCCTGTCCGCACCGCGTGCGTGCGACTGGTCGGCGATGACGATCGCCTGATGGACACGGATTTCGTAGCGCACGAATTCACCCATGAACTCCGAACCTGCAATCTGACCTTCCAGTCGCAAGCCATCGCTGTCCGGAATTTCGTTCAATCGCACCACATGCGGGCGAAACGCGAGGTGCACGTCGGACCTGGCGGCGCGTTCCACCGACGGCGGCAGTTCGCATTCGCCGAGTGTCGGTGACGCGAAGCGGCCAGCGGTCAAGTTGCCTTCGAACAGGTTCAACGAACCGACGAACTGCGCGACAAAACGATTCACCGGGTGGTCGAAGAGCTCGATCGGCGTCCCGATCTGCTGGATCACCCCCTGGTCCATGACCGCAATGCGATCGCAGATGGTCATCGCCTCTTCCTGGTCGTGCGTGACGAAGATGGTCGTAATCGACAGTCGCCGGTGCAGCCGCAGCAATTCCTGGCGCATCTGCACGCGCAGCTTGGCGTCGAGGTTCGACAGCGGCTCGTCGAGCAGCAGCAGCTGCGGCTCGATGGCGAGCGTGCGCGCGAGCGCGACGCGTTGCTGCTGGCCGCCGGAGAGCTGGTTGGGTCGCCGCGACTCGTAGCCGGTGAGTCCCACCAGCTCGAGCGCGGCATCGGTGCGCTGGCGCACCACGTCGCGCGGAAGCTTGCGCTCCTCGAGCCCGAAGGCGACGTTGCGCGCCACCGTCATGTGCGGCCACAGCGCGTAATTCTGGAACACCATGCCGACGTTGCGCTTCCACGGCGCAATGCCGGTGACGTCGTTGCCGCCGATCAGCAGCTGCCCCGCCTGGTGCTGCGCGAAGCCCGCGATCAGCCGCAGCAGCGTCGATTTGCCCGAACCGGAGGGCCCGAGCAGCGCGAAGAACTCGCCGGGTTCGACGGTGAGCGTGATGTCGCGCAGCACCCGCGTGCTCCCGTAGGACAGCTCGATGCCGCGCGCCTCGACCTTCACCTTTGCCATCGCCTGCCTCCGCTCAGGTGTTGACCAATCGTTGCTCGCCGGCCGTCGACTGCGCCTGCAGCAGCCGATGCGATGCGTAGGTGCCCAGGCCGACGATCACGACCGCGATCACGCCGAGTGCGGCACCTGGCCCGCGCCCTGCGATGCTCTGCAAATACAGGTAGATGCCATAGGACATCGGTGCCTGGCTGGCCGACGCCGACAGCATGATGGTGGCCGACAATTCGACCGCCGCAGTGATGAAACTGGTGACGAAGCCGGCGAGAATGCCTCCCGCCATCAACGGCACGACGATGCGGCGTATGGTGCGCAGCTTCGCCGCGCCGAGATTCTCAGCCGCTTCCTCCAAAGAAACGTGCATCTGTTGCAGCGCGGCCATGCATGAGCGCAGCGCGTACGGCAGTCGCCGCACCGTGTAGGCCAGCACCAGCGCAATCCAGCTCGCGGTCAGTGCGGTGTCGGTGAACGGCAGTTCGAGGCCGCGGAAGGTGCGCAGGTAGCCGATGCCGAGCACCACGCCGGGAACCGCCAGCGCAGCCGATGCCGTCCAGTCGAGCATCTGGCGGCCCGGCAGCTTGGTGCGCAGGATGATGTAGGCGATCGCCGTGCCCAGGATGACGTTGAACAGCGCCGCCAGTCCGCAATAGAGCAGCGTGTTGGTGATCATGTGCGACGACTGCTCGAACACCGTCGCGTAGTGCGCGAGTGTGATCCCTTCCGGCAGCACGCTGTAGCTCCACACCTTGGTAAACGATATGAGCAGGATGCCGATGTGCGGCGACAGCACCAGCAGCAGCACCAGGCCGATCCAGGCGTATGCGGCCACCGTCTGCATCGGCGACAGCGAGCGCTTCTGCAGCGACGTACCGCCACGCTGCAGCGTCGCGTAATCGCGTCCCTTGAGAATGCGCGCCGCGAGTCCCAGCGCGGCCACCGAGAAGACGATCATGAGCACGCTGATCACGTAGCCGATCGGGTCCTCGAGTCCCACCGAAGTGATGCGCAGGAACGCCTGCGGCGCCAGCATGTTACTGACGCCGAGCACCAGCGGCGTGCCCAGATCGTCGAAAACCTTGACGAAAACCAGCGATGCGCCCGCCACGTAGCCGGGCAGCGCCAGCGGAAACACGATGCGGCGGAAGAGCCTGAATCCCGATGTGCCAAGATTCTGCGCCGACTCTTCCATCGCGCCGTCGATGTTGCGCAGCGACACCGCGAGGTTCAAGAGGATGAACGGGAAGTAGTGCAGGCTCTCGACGAAGATCACGCCGTTCAATCCCGCCATGAACGGAATACTGAAACCGAACGCATCGTTCAGCAGCAGGTTCACCGAGCCGGAGCGTCCGAACAGCAGCTGCATGGCGACCGCGCCGACGAACGGCGGCATGATCAGCGGCAGCACGCCCAGCGTCTGCACGAGCAGCGCGCCGCGGAAGCGGTAGCGCACGGTGAAGTAGGCCAGCGGGACTGCAATCGCCGAGGCGATAAGCACCGACATCCCGGCAACGTACAGGCTGTTCCAGAACGACTCGCGCATCAGCGAGATCTGGAAGAATGTCACGACGTGGCTCAGCGTGAAGCCGCCGTCGCCGCTGGTGAACGCGGTGTAGACGACGCTGGCGATCGGAACGACCAGGAACACGACCAGGAACGCGCCGATCGCCAGCGCTACCGCGACGATCATTTCACGGCGTTCGCCAGCTCCACGGCCCGGGCGTAATTCGCCTTGGCCTTACTGCTCCATTCCTCCTCGATCTGCGTCCGGCGCCGGATGGTGGCGTCGTCGCCCTTCTTGGACTTGAAGGTGGCGAGCAACTCCTTGTCCTTCGACTGCGCAGCGCTCACCGGCGCGGTCCAGGCGAGGCGCTTGGCTTCGTCCAGTTCCTTGCTCTGGCGTCCGCCCAAGCGCTTGTCGGCATCCTGGATCGCCTTGGTCGCCGCCTGCAGTTCCTTCAGGCGGAACGTGATGATCTGGTCGAACAGCGACGACACCACGTAGTAGTGCGATTCCGACAGTGCCGAATCGAAATTCACCTTGGCCTTGATCGTGCCGTCGAAAGGATTCGGATAGCCGGCAGGCGCCTTGGCATAGGCCGCGGGCAGCACCGGCAGGCGCGAGATCTTGGGACTGAGCAGCAGCTGCTGGCCTTCCTCCGACAGCGTGAAGGCGATGAAGCGCTTCGCACCCTCGGGGTTTTTCGAGCCGGCGATCGCCCCGATATTTGCCGGCACGATCGCGGTGACCGACGGATACACGAATTCGACGGGGAATCCGGAAGCCATGGCCGCGAGACCGAAGAAATCGACGACCAAGCCGATGCCGAACTGGCCGTTCTGCACGCCGTCGGGCACGCCGAAGCTGCGCTCGGTCACCGCCGCCGAGTTGCCGCCGATCTGCAGGATTTGCGTCCATCCGGCGTCCCAGCCTTCGCCCTGCAGGATCGTCTCGTAGGTCAGTTGCGTGGTGCCGGATCGCGACGGCGCGGACGTCGCGACGTGGCCGAAATACACGGGCTTGGTCAAGTCCGCCCATTCCTTTGGCGGCGGCAGCTTGTGCGCCTGCAGATAGCGCGTGTTCCACATGAGGCCATAGCCGGCGAGCGCCTGCCCGCGGTAATAGCCCTCCGGGTCGTTGATCGGGTAGCTGCCGATCTTGTCCGGAATCCCGCTGGAAGGGATATCTACCTTTTCGAGCAGATTGCCGGCGGCGAGCACTTCGAAAGCGTCGGGTGCGGAAGCCCAGAACACCTCGGCGCGGGCGCCGGCCGGCTGTTCGCGGACGAAGGCGATACCGGAGGATGTGCCTTTGTTCAGGATCTCCAGCTTGTCGTTCGGATACTTCTTTTCGTAGGCCGCCTTGTAGGCGCTGGTCAGCTCCTTCGGAAACGACGTGACGACGGTGATGGTGTCGGCGAGCGCTGCGCCCGCGAAGACAGCGGCCGCAAGTACCACGACCTGCCTATACGCTTTCATCAGGACCTCCTGCTGGATGATTGCCGGACCGGACCGGCGGCCGGATTATCGCCGATTCTCTTCCCGACGTCATGGCCATCACCGGGCCGGGATTCACCCCGCGATCACCGGCGTCGCGCGCATCATCCGCTGAAAAAAATCACCGTCAGCAATGCGAAGACCGGCAGCAGGATGAGGCTCGACCAGCCCATGTACCCGAAGAACCCCGGCATCTTCACGCCGCGGGCATGCGCAACCGACTTGACCATGAAGTTCGGCGCATTGCCGATGTAGGTGTTGGCGCCCATGAACACGGCGCCCGCCGAGATCGCGGTCAACGTCGTCGCCAGCGGTCCCATCAACGTGGCCGCATCACCGCCGGCCAGGTTGAAGAAGATGAGGTACGTCGGCGCGTTGTCGAGAAAACTCGACAATGCACCCGTGGCCCAGAAGTAGGCGGCGTCGTTGGGCTTGCCATCAACGTTTGTCACCATCGCCAGCAGCGGTGCCATGGATCCGTCGGCACCGGCGCGCAGAATCGCGATGGCCGGAATGATGGTCAGGAATATTCCGGCAAAGAGTTTCGCGACCTCGACCATCGGCGCCCATTCGAAGTGGTGCGCGTGGCGCAGCGACCGCGGCGTGAATCGCCACGACAGCCAGACGATGGCGAGCAGCGCCACGTCGCGCAGGACGTTCTGCAGCTCGACCTCGGTGCCGAATACCGAAAAGCCGATGCCCGGCTTCCAGACTCCGGAGATCAGCACGCAGACCAGCACCAGCGGCCCCAGCAGCAGCAGGTTGAGCATGCCGTCGACACGAACCGGCGAGTCCGGCGTCGGGTCGCGCCGCATCTCGCCGGGCAGCCGGTAGTAAAAGCTGTCGAGAACGAAGAAGACGGCCAGCAGGATCACCGCGGCCGTGAACATCGGCCAGAACAACGCCTGCGTCGTCCAGAAGAAGTCGACACCTTTGAGAAAGCCCAGGAACAGCGGCGGGTCGCCCAGCGGCGTCAGCGAGCCTCCGATGTTGGCGACGAGGAAGATGAAAAAGATCACGACGTGCTTATTGTGGCGGCGGCCGTCGTTCGCCCGCAGCAGCGGACGAATCAGCAGCATCGATGCGCCGGTGGTGCCCATGACGCTGGCGAACATGGTGCCCAGCGCGAGGATCGCCGTGTTCAACGCCGGCGTGCCTCGCATGTTGCCCTTGACGTGGATGCCGCCGGTGCAGGTGTAGAGCGCGAGCAGCAGGATGATGAACGGCACGTACTCGGCGAGCAGTGTATGCAGCAGTTCATGGAGGGCCGTGGTGACGCCGAACTGCGCGACAAAGGGCACGAGGAACACGAACCCCCAGAATGCAGTCACCTTGCCGAAGTGGTGGTGCCAGAAATCGCCTGCCACCAGCGGAAACACCGCGATCGAGAGCAGAAGCCCGGCAAAGGGCGCGACCCAGAGCAGCGAGAGTCCGGCGCCGTCGAGCGCCGGTACCGCTCCGGCGGCCATGGCGGAAATCGCAAAAAGCGATGTGGCGAGTCCGGTGAGCAGTACGGGCAATGATTTCATCGGCCGTAGCATAGCGAAGCCGGATGGCAAAGGGTAATCCTATCGTGCACGACGTCGTGCCGCGGACCCCGCGAATGATCCACGCGCGACACCCGGCGTGTCGTTGCCGGGAGCCTGCGTCAGCGTTCGCCGCGAGCCTCGGGATCATCGCCCGCCGCTGCAGCAGCAGGATCGGCGACGGGCTGCGTGCCGTCGCCACCGAAGGCCTCGTCCTGCACCTCGGGCTCGTCCTCCCACGCATAGCGGCGCTGCATTGCGGGGTCGCGATGCCGCAGTAAGAACGCGAGAGCGACGCCGATCAGTGCCGCCGCCAGATGCGTCTCCCACGACACGCCAGCCTTGATCGGCAACACGCCCCAGACCAGCGCGCCGTACATGAACGCGACCAGCATCGAAGCGGCGATGGCGCGCCGGTCGCGCCGGAGCACTCCGGCGACGAAAACGTAGCCGACCACGCCGTAGACCAGTCCGCTGGCGCCGATGTGGATCGAATCGCGACCGAACAGCCAGACCGCGAGGCCCGGGCCGAGGTAGACGGCGGGCAGCACAATGCGCGAAGCGTCCGGATACAGGTAGAGCATCACCGTGCCGACGACGGCGAGCGGCAACGCGTTGGACACGAGATGCGCGAAGTTCCCGTGCAGCATCGGCGCGGCGATGATGCCGGCGAGCCCGGACCATTCGCGCGGGTGCACGCCGAAGCGCTGCAGGTCGAGCCCCAGCGCCGCGCCCAGCACGTGGATCACGACAAGCGCGGCGACGAAGGCCAGCGCGACCGCGAGCGCGGCACGGAAGTCGGCGCGCGACGCAGCCGGGGGCACGGGTGGCAACTCGTCGGTGGGTGGCGGCATGAACGGCACGGCGCGGCGATTGGCAACGCGACGTAGGCCACATTCTCCGCCAATGTGCTGAAGTTCGGTTCGCCATACGCCTTTGCAATGGGCGCGTCGCAACGACTTGCCGCATGCCGGAAGCTGGCGTTTGCGCCGATCATGACGTCGATCATGCCGGCAAGCGGCATTCGGCTTCTATTCTATAATCGAGCCGAATTCCATCAACCTGTCGGCGCCGTGGGCAAGTGCCTGGCCGCAGATACGCTAGGGAGCCTCGATGCAGTGCACGGTGGTCGGGTCACGCTACTTCGGAGCCACGGTCTTCGCGGCGCTTCGCAACGACGGTATCGAGATCGCGCGGGTGGTCGTCCCCGCGGCCGACGATCGGCTGGCCGCTGCCGCACAGGCCGCGGGCATCGCGACCCACGTGCTCGCCAATCCCAAGGTCGTTCCCGCCGACGCGATCGCCGAAGGCACCGACCTCATCGTCGCCGCGCACACGCACGCGCGCATCAGCAACGAGGCGCTCGCGCGCTCGCGGCTCGGAGGGATCGGCTACCATCCGTCGCTGCTGCCCCGGCATCGCGGGATCGCCGCGGTGGAATGGACGATCCTCGAAGGCGATCCGATCGCCGGCGGCTCCGTCTATCACCTGGCCGACGGCTGGGATGCGGGGGCCGTCGCTGCGCAGGACTGGTGCTTCGTCGGCAAGGGCGAATCGGCACGCAGCCTGTGGGAACGCGCGCTGGCGCCAATGGGCTTGAAACTGATCGCAGACGTCGTCCGCCACGCGGCGCAGCATGGCGCATTGCCCGCCTTCGCGCAGGACGAGCGCTACGCGACCCGCGCGCCGATGATCCGCAGGACCGTTTCGCTGTCGGAGGAGAACCAGAACATGATCACATCGCTGGTGGTTACCGTGATCGGGCCCGACCGGCCCGGCATCGTCAGCCTGCTGTCCGCCAAGGCGCAGGGCTTCGGCGCCAACTGGGCCGGCAGCCGGATGGCGACCCTCGCCGGCCAGTTCGCCGGCATGGTGCATTTCGAAGTGCCACCGGAGAACGCCGACGCGCTGGCCGCGGCGCTGCGCGGACTCGAGTCGTCGGAGCTGCGCATCGTCATCGAAAAAAGTGGGGGCACGTCCGCCCCCGAGGGACGCCGTGTGGTCAAGCTCGAAGTCATCGGCCACGACCGCCCGGGTATCGTCCGCGACATGTCGGCCGCGCTCGCGCAGCGCGGCGTGTCGATTATCGAATTGCACACTGAGATCGTCAGCGGCGCGATGACCGCCGAGCACCTGTTCAAGGTGAAGGCGGTGCTGCTGGTGCCGAAGTCGGTGACCAACGACGAAGTGCGCCATTCGATGGAGGCGCTCGCCAACGAGATGATGGTCGACGTCGCGCTGGGTGGAGACAGCGCGGCAGGGGCTTGAACCGCGACGCGCTCAACTGCGCCGTCCTCGCGGCACGGGTGGGCGGAACATGGCGGAAAATTCACCAAGCAATCGCTTGGATTCCGACGTCAATTGGATTAGTGTACTTCCACCAGCGCAATGCGGGCTGGACGTCAACGGGCACTTTTTACAAGGAGCTACGATGAGGACGAACAAACACACTCTGGTTGCGATAGGCGCGTTCGCGGCGCTGCTGACGCTCGGCATGGCGACCGCGCAGGCGAAGGGCGTGATGGAGGCGGCGCCGCCGGCGGCGGTCGGAGGCAACGCGCTCATCGACGCCGCGATCGATGCCGCCTTGAAGACGCAGCTAGCCGCGGCCAACCTGACCGAGGCCGGCGCGCTCGTGTATCGCGAGCAGCTGCAGTTTCAATTTCGGTCGCTGTCGGCCGCCGAACAACAAAAGATTCTGGCCTCGGTACGCGAGGCCAGCGCTCCCGGCGGCATAGTCGATGTCGTTGCCCTGCTCGCCAACGCAACCAAGGTACAGGCGGAGCAGGCCGTGGCCGAGACCGACGCGGCGGCCAGCGCGCAATCTTCGGGGGTGCAGCCAAAGCTCGGCGTCGGGTCGTCCGACCGTGTCTACATCAGCACGGTGGGACCGTGCCGGGTGGCGGACTCGCGCAACGGCCCGGGAAAGCTGCAACCGTTCACCGGGCGGCAGCTCTGGGTGCTGGATGGCAGCATCTTCGGCGGCTATTCCTGGGCTGCAGATCAGGGCGGCACCGGCACGTCGACGACCGGCAACTGCGTCGGGTCGGCCTTTGGCCTTGGGACGAAACCGGACTCGGTGGTGGCGATCGTCACCGCGGTCAACACGGTATCGACGGGTGCCATGCAGGCGTGGAACGGCGGAACGACGCTCAACGGCGGCGCGGTGGTTGTCTGGAATCCGGGGGATCGCGCGACCAACACGACGGTGATTCCGACCAATCGATCCATTGCCGCCTTCCCCGGCAGCGGGACCAAGCGCGACATCGCGCTGTACAACAACTCGGGCTCGCCGGTGGATTACGTGGTCGATGTCGTCGGCTACTTCATCGTGAATGAGGCGACCGCGCTGGATTGCACGACGCTGACCAGCGCATCGATCCCGATTGCGGCGGGCGCCGGTATTTCCGCTTCTTCGCCTGCCTGTGCAGCGGGATTCACGCGAGTCGTCACCACGTGTTTCCCGGCGCACTACGCGGTTCACCTTGTCGGCACTTCCGGCAATACCTGCTTCTTCAACAATACCGGGGGTGGTCCCTCGTCCTTCACAGCGACGTCGGTCTGCTGCCGCGTCCCCGGCCGCTGACCTGACGCATCTCGGCCTCTGCAATGGCGCCCGGGCGGGGAAACCCGCCCGGGCGTTTTCCTGCTCCGCAGGCGAGCGATCGCCGTCGCTACTCGCCGATCTGCTGCAGCAGGTACAGCCGCTGATAGATTCCGCCGTCGATCGCCATCAGCTCGTCGTGCGGCCCCTGCTCGGCGATCCGGCCGTGATTGAGGACCACGATACGGTCGGCGGCGCGGATCGTCGACAGCCGGTGTGCGATGGCGATCACCGTCGTCTGCGCCTGCAGCTCGGCGAGTGCCGCCTGCACCTGCTGCTCGGTCTCGCTGTCGATGCGTGACGTCGCCTCGTCGAGGAACAGCACGCGCGGCCGGCCCACGAGCGCGCGCGCCACGGCGATCAGCTGCTTCTGCCCCGCCGACAGCCGCGCCCCGCCCTCGCCCAGCGACGTGTCGTAGCCGCATTCCAGCCGCTCGATGAAGCCGTGCGCGCGCGCGGCCCGCGCCGCGGCGACGATGGCCTCGTCCGCCAGGCCGCGGCCCATGTCGATGTTCTCGCGCGCGCTGGCGGCCAGCAGGAACGGCTCCTGCGGAACCAGCCCGGCGTCGGCGCGGAAGTGGTCGTCGCCGATCTGCTCGACCGGGATGCCGTCGATCTCGATGCGCCCGACCTGCGGCGCGTAGAAGCGCAACAGCAGCGACAGCAGCGTGGACTTGCCGCTGCCGGTGTGCCCGACGATGCCAACGAAGCTGCCGGCCGGAATCGCCAGCGAGATGTCGTGCAGCACCGGCTGCTGCGGATCGTAGCCGAAGGTGACGTTGGCCAGCTCCACCCGCCCGGCGGTGATGCGGCGCTCGAAGGCGACGCGCTCGGTCGCGCCCTCGTGCAACAGCGTGTTGACGCGCGCGGCGGCGATCACCGACTGCTGCAGCAGCGAGAACTGCATCGTGATCTGGATCAGCGGGTCGACGACGCGCGCCACGTAGGCGATAAACGCGTACAGCAGCCCCACTTCGATGCCCTGCAGTGGCTGCGTTCCCACGACCGCGACAATCGCGACGATCAGCAGGATGTTCACGAAATCCAGCGCCGGCCGCAGCAGCCAGGCATTGGCGCGGATCTCGCCCATGCGCGCGTCGTAATGCGCGTTGTTGGTGCGGGCGAAGCGCGCGGCAAAGCGCCTGACGGCACCGGTCGCCTGCAGCACGCTCATGCCGGCGATGCCTTCGGCCATCTGCGCGTTGATGTCGCTGCGCAGTTCGCGCGATCGGGTGACCGCGGCGGCGGACAGCCGCTGATAGCCCCAGACGATGACCGCGGTGACCGGGACCAGCAGCAGCACGATCAGCATCAGCCGCCAGTCGAGCCACAGCATCGCCACGACGACGCCGAACAGCACGGTCAGGCCGAGCAGGATCTCGAACAGCACCTTGGTGTAGAGCTGCTTGACCGCCTCGGTGTCGTTGGTGATCCGGCTCACCAGCTGACCGGTGATCGCGCGATCGAAGAAGCTCATCGGCAGCCGCAACACGTGCCCGTAGACCGATTCGCGCAGCCGCAGCACCGACCGAGCGGCCAGTCCGGCGAGCCGCACCAGCTCGAAATAGCGGATCACGCTTGCGAGCCACCCGGTGACCAGAAAGCCGGCCACCAGCAGCGACATCGTCATTCCGTCGAACGCGCGCGGCAGCAGGTATTCGTCGATGAAATGCTTGCCGAAGATGGGTCCCGCGGCCTCCAGCATGCCGGCGACGGCAAGCCACAGCGTCGCCCGGACGATCAGCCGCTTGTCGGGGCGCGCTGCGCGCCACAGCAGCGCGAGCGCGTTCCGGCGCTCGTTGGCACCGATGCGCTTTAAGTCCGGATGCTCGTCGAGGTCGTCGGCCAGCGTGCTCATCGCCACCTCGACGCATGCCGCAGCGCGCGCCGCAGCGAGGCGGGTCCTCGCCTCGCTGCAACGAAGGCGTTCTTCCTTGCCCCCGCGCTCAACCGCGGCGACCATGAACCGAGCGAGGTCTCGCCGCTCATCGTTCAGGCCGCTTCAAGGCTCGCCTCGAGCTGCTGGTAACGCCACTGCGCCGCGTACCAGCCGTCGCGTGCGACCAGCGCGTCGTGCGCGCCGCGCTCGACGATGCCCCCATGCTGCAGCACGATGATCTCGTCGGCGTCGGCGACCGCGGACAGCCGATGGCTGACGATGATCGCGGTGCGCCCGCCGCGGACGCCGCGCAGCTGCGCGAGAATGCGCGCCTCGGTCCCGGTGTCGACCGCGGACAGCGCATCGTCGAGCAGCAGCAGCGGCGCCGCCGACAGCAGCGCGCGCGCAATGGCCACGCGCTGCCGCTGCCCGCCGGACAGCGTGACGCCGCGTTCGCCGACGCGCGTGTCGTAGCCCTGCGCAAAGCGCAGGATGTCGGCGTGCAGGTCGGCAAGGCGAGCGGCATTCTCGATGTCCTCCCGGGTGGCGTCGGCGCGCGCCAGCGCGATGTTCTCCGCGATCGTCGCCGAGAACAGGAACGCCTCCTGCGGCACCCACGCGATCGCGCCGCGCAGCACGTCGAGCCGATAGTCGGTAAGCGCGGTCCCACCCCAGCGGATGGCGCCGGCGCGAGGCTCGTAGTGGCGCAGCACCAAGTTCAGCAGCGTCGATTTTCCAGCGCCGGTCGGTCCCACGATGCCCAGCGTGCGCCCCGGCGGCAGCTCGAAGTCGATGGCGTCTAGAGCAAAGGCCCGTGGCGCCTCGGTCGATCCGGGGGCCTCCCGCGCCGCCGGCACTGTCGGCACTTCAAGCGCCTGCGACAAAGTCGACGGATAGGTAAAACGCACGGCGTCGAACCGGAGCGTCCCTTCCGGCGCCACGACGCAGGCGCCCCGATCCGCGACCGACGGCGCCGCGCTCAGCAGGGGATCGAGCCGCGCCCATGCCGCACGGCCGCGCTCGATCAGCGACAGCACCCAGCCGGCGGCGAACATCGGCCAGATCAACTGCCCCAGGTACATCGTGAACGCAGTAAGCGCGCCGATGGTCATTTCCTGGTGCCAGACGAACCAGCCGCCGACGGCGAGCGTCAGCGCCGACGCCGTGGTCAGGGTCAGGCCCACCGCAGGCTCGTACGCGGCCTCCCATTTCTGCGCTTCGAAACCGGTATCGGCCGCGCGCTGCGCGTGATGCGCGAAATCGCGGCCGGCCTGCGCCTCCAGTCCCAACGCCCGCAGCGTGCGGACGGCGGACATGGACTCCTGCACCTGTTCGTTGAGATCGGAGAACCGGTCGAGCGAATGCCGCCATGCGTCGTGCACACGGCGCGAGATGTAAAAGAACGCCCAGGCCATGAACGGGAACGGAAACAGCGCCACCACCGCGAGACGCCAGTCGACGCCGAGCGTCATCATCGCGACCACCAGCACCAGCGTCAGCGTGCCGTCGAACGCGGCGAGGTAGGCCTCGCCCGCGGCCATTTCCACCGCATCGACGTCGTTGGTCGCGCGCGCCATCAGGTCGCCGGTGCGTTGCCGGTGAAAGAATGTCGGTCCCTGCAATGCAAGCCGGTCGTAGAGTCGGGTTCGCAGCTCGACGCCCAGCCGGAACGCGGCGCGGAACAGCGCGAAGCGCCAGCCCACGCGCAGCAGGTAGATGGCCACCCCCATCACGACCAGGAGTACCAGTTCCAGCGCGAGCGCCGGCCCCGTCAGCCGGCCGCCGACCAGCGCATCGATGATGTCCCCGACGCGTCGCGGCACCCACACGGTGAGCACCGCCACGCCGAACAGCATCGCCGACGCGCTCGCATACGCGCGCCAATGCCGGTGCGCGAAGCGGCTGACGAGTTGCAGCAGGGTCACGGAAGACGGGCCAATGGCGCTGAGTCGCCGGGGCGAGGCTTGTGCAGGCGCGCGATTGTAGCTTGCCGCGCCAGCGGCACCCCGGCCACGGCAACGTCCGCCGCCGGCGGTATTACCTGTCCCGGCCGTATTTTCGCTGGAAATCGCCCGGCCTGCCGCCGCGCGAGTGCGCCGGTGCGCCGCTGCGCCCGCCCGCCGGCTTCCCGTAGGCGGGTCGCCGCGGCTGAGCCGCCGGCGCCGATGCGCGCACGCGCGGCTCGAGACCGGGGATCACGTGCGCCGGGATCGTGGCGCCGGTGAAGCGCTCGATGGTGCGGATCGTGCCGCGTTCCGCGTGATTGGCGAACGAGACCGCGATGCCGGTGGCGCCGGCGCGGCCGGTGCGGCCGATGCGGTGCACGTAGTCCTCCGCCTGCCGCGGCAGGTCGAAGTTGATGACGTGCGTGAGGCCGGGCACGTCGATGCCGCGCGCCGCGACGTCGGTGGCGACCAGCGTGCGCACGCCTCCACGCCGCAGGTCGTTCAACGTGCGGTTGCGCTCGTACTGGTTCATGTCGCCGTGCAGCGCGGCCGCCGCGTGGCCTTCGCCCTGCAGCTTCACCGCCAGCGCTTCGGCGTCGCGCTTGGTGGCGATGAAGACGATGCTCTGCCGCATCCCGACGTCGGCCAGCAGGTGGTCGAGCATCCGGTACTTGTGCGAACGGTCGTCGACGAAATGCACGCGCTGCTCGATGGCGACCGGCGCCGCCTGTTCGGCGCGGATGTCGACGCGGACAGGGTCGCGCGTCAGCTTCGCGGCGAGACGCCCGATCGCGCCGGCATAGGTGGCGGAGAAGAGCACCGTCTGGCGCGTGGCCGGAGTCAATGCGCAGATGCGCTCGACGTCGTCGATGAACCCCATGTCGAGCATCCGGTCGGCTTCGTCCAGCACCAGCACCTCGAGGCGCGACAGGTCGACCCGGCCGCGCTCGATGTGGTCGAGCAGGCGCCCGGGCGTGGCCACCAGGAAGTCGGCGCCGCGCTGCAGCTGGCGGTTTTGCACCGGATACGGCGCGCCGCCGTAGAGGCAGACGCTGGTCACGCGCAGGCGTTGCCCGTAGCGAACCACCTGTTCGGCGACCTGCTGCGCGAGTTCGCGCGTCGGCGCGAGGACCAGCACGCGCGGCGCGCTGACCATCCGGTGCCTCGGAGGCAGCGCGGGTTGTGCCGCAAGCCGCTGCAGCGCCGGCAACACGAACGCTGCGGTCTTGCCGGTGCCTGTCTGCGCCGAGCCGATCACGTCGCGGCCGGCGAGCAGCGCTGGAATGGTCTGCGCCTGGATCGGCGTGGGCACATCGTAGCCGCAGGCCTCGAGGGCTTCGAGGAGTTGCGGCGCGAGATTGAGTTCTGTGAAATGCATATTAGATATTTCCAATTGTGACATTGCCGGGAACAAGGAGGTCCCCGAACGAATAGACGCGATGCCGCGGGAGCGCGCGAAGGGAGCGCGGTCCGGACGCGAACGCCGACACCGCGTCCGCGAGGACGCCCTTGACCTGCCGCTTGCGATGCGGATGGTCGCGACGAATGTGCAAACCATCGTCGCTAACCGGAACCGGCTGAAGGGCGCGCGAAGCGCCCGGAGCCCGGCAGCGGGCGAGAAAATCGCGCCCGGAAGATTAGAAACCGATGATGCGGCTGCCCGAAGTGCTTGCCGAAGCTGCGGCGGGGCAGTCCGCCTGATGAGTCGAAAGTCCGCCGCAGCCTCTGATTATACCCGGATTCAGAGCGGCGGAATGCGCAGCACCTGTCCCGGATAGATCTTGTCCGGATGCGTGAGCATCGGCTTGTTCGCCTCGAAGATCACCATGTACTTGTTGGGATCGCCGTAGTTCGCCTTGGCGATCTTCGACAGGTTGTCACCGGCCACCACCGTGTAGTAGGTGCCCTCGGGTGCGCTCTGGTCGACCGACATCATGTTGTTGACGGTCACCACACCCGCCACGTTGCCGCAGCACAACGCAATCTTCTCCTTCGTCGCCTGGTCGGCGGCGACGCCGAACACCGTCACCGTCGACGTCTTGCCGTCGAAGGTGACGGTCAGGCCGGTGGCGGTCAGCTTCTGCGCGTTGATGTAAGCCAGGATCGCATCGGCGGCGGCGGAATTGGCCGCGGCAACCTTCGCGTCATTGGCGGGATCGGCGTTGACCTCGGTCATCGCCGCCTGCGCCTCTCCCTTGCCGAACAGTTTTTCGCCGGCATCCTTGATGAAGCTGATCAATGACATTGTGTTGCTCCTGTTGGTTGGGACGTGAACTGAAAAGCGCCGCATCGATGCCGAGACAACCGGTACAGCTTACACTGGACTGGCGCCTGCATTCACGTACTGGCGTCGATGTCGGTATCTGCGGTAGGCTATGCTTGTCGAAAGCCGTGAGCGCAGAAAATCCATCGATGAAGATCCTTGCCTACGTCGCCTTGCTGCTGCTGCTGGCCGGCTGCATTCCGATCGGCGCACGCGTGTCGAACATGTACGCGCACACGCCGCACGCGCCGGCTGCGACCTAGACCTCAAGGCGCGCTCGCCGCCGGAATCGCCCGCACCGACAGTACGCCGACGATTCGCGCAAGCGCGGCAACCACGCCCGCCTCAACCGGACTGTCGACGTCGACCAGCGTATACGCCATCTCGCCGCGCGACTTGTTGACCATGGTGTGGATGTTGAGTCCGGCGTCCGCCATCGCCGTCGAGATCTGCGCCAGCATGTTCGGCACGTTGGCGTTGGTGATTGCCACGCGAAACGGCGACTCGCGCGGCATCTCCACACCGGGAAAATTGACCGCGTTGACTATGGTTCCGTGCTCCAGGTAGTCGCGGACCTGGTCGACGACCATGACCGCGCAGTTCTCCTCGGCTTCCGCCGTCGACGCACCGAGGTGCGGCAGCGCGACCACGTTCGGCTCGCGTAGCAATCGTGCGCTCGGGAAGTCGGAGATGAAATATTTGAGTCGGCCCGAGCGCACCGCGGCGGCGACCGCCACCTCGTCGACGATGCCGTCGCGCGCGAAGTTGAGCAGCGTCGCGCCTGACTTCACGATGGCCAGTCGCTCGGCGCCGATCAGGTTGCGCGTATGCGCAAGCAGCGGCACGTGCAGCGTCACGAAGTCGGACTGCTTCAGCACCTCCTCGATGCTGTGCGCACGGCGCACGCTCGACGGCAGACGCCACGCAGCATCGACGGTGAGTTCCGGATCGTAGCCGATCACCCGCATGCCGAGCTTGATCGCCGTGTCGGCGACCAGGCTGCCGATCGAGCCCAGTCCGATGATGCCGAGCGTACGGTGCGGCAGCTCGACACCGGCAAAGGCGCGCTTGCCGTCCTCGACCTTCACCTCCAGATCGAGCACCGTCGGATCGAGCTGTCGCACGTAGTCGAGTGCGGGAAGTACGTTGCGCGCCGACAACAGAAGTGCCGCCAGCACCAGTTCTTTCACCGCATTGGCGTTGGCGCCGGGTGCGTTGAATACCGGCACGCCGCGCGCCGACATCTCGGCTACCGGAATGTTGTTGGTGCCGGTACCCGCACGACCGATCGCTTTCACGCTGGCGGCGATCGGCGTCGCGTGCAGGTCGTACGATCGCACGAGGATCGCGTCGGGTGCCTCGACATCCTTGCCCACCGCATAGCGCGTGCTGGGCAGGCGCTGCAGTCCGAGGCTCGAGATCTGGTTCAGCGTCAGGATCCGGTAATGGTCCACGGCGCTCACCGCTGTGCCCGCTCGAAATCCTTCATGTACGCGACCAGCGCCTCGACTCCGGCCACCGGCATCGCGTTGTAGATCGACGCGCGCATGCCGCCGACCGCGCGGTGGCCCTTCAACTGCACCATGCCCCGATCCGCGGCGCCGCGCAGGAACGGCGCGTCGAGTGCCGGATCGGGCAGCGTGAACGGCACGTTCATCCGCGAGCGATGTTCGCGGCGCACCGGATTCGAGTAGAAGTCGCTGGCATCGAGGCAGTCGTAGAGGAGCTTCGCCTTACTGATGTTCCGCTGCTCGATCGCCGCGACGCCGCCCAGCGCGAGCAGCCAGCGAAAGACCAGGCCGGCGATGTAGATCGCGTAGGTCGGTGGCGTGTTCAGCATCGAGTCGGCCGCCGCCTGCTCCTTCCAGTGGAATGCCGACGGCGTGATCGGCAATGCGCGATCGAGCAGGTCGTCGCGGACGATCACGATGGTAAGCCCCGCGGGACCGATGTTTTTCTGCGCGCCGCCGTAGATCACGCCGTATTTCGCGACGTCGATCACCCGCGACAGAATCTGCGACGACATGTCGGCGACCAGCGGCACGTCGCCGGTATCCGGGGTCCACGGGTATTCGACGCCGCCGATGGTCTCGTTCGAGCAGATGTGGACGTAGGCGGCATCGGGCGTCAGCCGCCAGCTCGCGCGATCCGGCACGCAGGTGAAGCCCTGCTCTTCGGAACTCGCCGCGATGTTCACCCTGCCGTACTTCTTCGCCTCCTTGATCGATTTCTTCGACCATTCGCCGGTGTGGACGTAGTCGGCAACTTCGCGTCCGTGCATCAGGTTCATCGGCACGATCGCGTTCTCGCCGATTGCTCCGCCCTGCAGGAACAGCACCTTGTAATTCGAAGGAATCGCGAGCAGCGTGCGCAGGTCGGCTTCGGCGGCTTGGGCGATGCCGATGAATTCCTTCCCGCGATGGCTCATCTCCATCACCGACATGCCGCTGCCGTGCCAGTCGAGCATTTCGCCGGCGGCGATGCGCAGCACATCTTCCGGGAGCACGGCGGGGCCGGCGCTGAAATTGAAAACTCGCATGGATTCGGTTCCGGGTAGGCAAAGGGGCATTGCGGCCGGACGCTTCGCGCCGGTTTGAACCCTTATTATCGCGTCAAGGTGAGCGGTTGCGCAGCGAAAGCTAAAATGACCAGATCGGCGCCCGCCTCCCGTCAGCGCGTCGGGCTCCGGCTGTCCGGTTTCCAGCGCGCAGATCGATCGGTCATCGCGCTTTCGGGCAGATCGACGCCGAGCAGCCGCGAGACGCGAATCAACGTCCCCGCGCGCTGGTAACTGCTGACTTCCTGCTGCAACTGCCGGTCGGCGATGGTCATCCGCGAACGCAGTCGGACGTACTCCGCCCACGAGGTGATGATGTAGCGCTCGACGAAGAGTCCTTCCTCGCCGAGGTCACGGAACACGCGCCAGCTGCTGGCGCCGTTACGGCGCCGCGCGGGTCCGATCGCGCGAATGGCGCGCAGGAATGCGTCCTGCTTGTCTGCATCGATCCGGTACTCGATCTGGATCAGGACCGGCCCGTCGTCGGGCTGCGGCAGGTCGGCGATTCCCATGTCGGGCGATTGCGTACCGGGCAGCGTGTCCTTGTCGCCGCCCAGTCGCACCCGCACCCGCCGGTTGACGCCGAGCAGCAGCAGCAGCGCGCCGGCGGACACCAGCAGCGCGACGCGCGTGCCGGCCCACGAAGCCAGCGTGCCCCAGACCACGGCGCCCAGCGCGAGACTCGCCTGGACGGTGAGCAGGTTCATCGCCACCGCGCGCGCGCGCACCCACGCCGGTGCCGCGCTCTGGGTGCCGGCGCCCAGGCTCGCGAGGACGCCGACCCAGGACGCACCCGCGCCGAATGCGCCGACGACCGCCACGGCGGTGATCGTCGTCGCCGCCACCAGCGTCGTCGAGATGACCCAGAGCAGTGACGCCACCACCACCACCTTGTTCAGCGAATGTCGCTTGAGCTGACCGGGAATGTTCATGGCGCCGACCACCGCCCCGGCGCCGAAGCTGCCGAACAGTGCGCCGAAGCCGCCGGCGCCCAGTCCCAGCTGGTCGCGCGCGATCACCGGCAGCAGCGCCCACAGTGCGCTCGCACAGATGGAAAACGTCAGCGTGCGCGTGATGATCGCGCGCATCGGCGCCGAGTGGCGCACGTAGCGAAGTCCGCTGTTGACGCCCGAGAGCAGCGTCTCCGGCACGCCGGGCAGCGCGGGCTGCTGCGGCGTCCAGCCGCGCACGACGAAGATCATGCCAACAAAGCACACGGCGCTGACGAGGAATGCATTGCCGGATCCCGCCCATGCCGCGATGGCGCCGGCGAGCGCAGGGCCGACGGCGCGCGCGACGTTCATCGCGACGGCACCCAGCGCCACCGCCTGCGATACCTCGGCGCGCTCGACCAGCTCGTTGATGCTCGCCTGCTGCGCGGGCATGTAGAACGTGAAACCGATGCCGGTCACGAAAGTGAGCGCAAGCAGCGCCCATGGCGCCATCAGTCCGGCCAGCGTCGCGACGCCGAGCACCACGGCCCCGATCAGCAACAACACCTGGGTCGCGAGGATCACATGGCGCCGCTGGACGATGTCGGCCAGCGCGCCCGCAACGAGTCCGAACAGGATAGCCGGCCCGGTACTCGCGGTCTGCACCAGCGCGACCATCAGCGCCGACGGCGTCATCGTCGCCATCAGCCACGCGGCCATCGTCGCCTGCATCGTGTAGCCGAGCGCCACACCGATCGACGCGAAGTAGAACGCGCGAAAGCGCGCGTGACGCAGCGGCGACGTCTCGAAGGATCGCGAAAGCAACGTGACCAAGGGTAGCGACACGCCGGAAGTGTAGCCCCAGCGCCGCCGGTAGCGCGCGAGGCGGCCACCGTCTGCCAGGCGCGCAGTTCCTGACGGAGATCAAGGCTTCCGGGGTCGCCGCGCTTTGCATCGAGGTGAACCTGCCGTAGCATCGACCACGAGGACGCCAATCTGGCCAGCGCGTCCGTTTCCGACCCGAAAGCTCGTCATGCCCGACACCCTCGCACTTTGGCACGCCGAACACGCGAACTTCGCACGGCTGCTCGACCTGCTCGACGACCAGCTCGCGCTGTTTTGCGGCGGCGCCACTCCGGACTACGAGTTGATGCTGAACATCATGTTCTACATGACCCGCTACTCGGACGTGCTGCACCACCCGAAGGAAGACCTCGTGTTCGCGAAAATCAAGGAACGCGAGCACGCGACCGCCCGCACGGTCGATGAGTTGACGCGGCAGCACGCTCTCCTTAAGCGCAGCGGCGCCGACCTCGTCCGTCACCTGGACGACATCCTGAATGGAACCGTTTCGTCGCGTGCCGTGGTCGAAGCGATCGCCGGCGATTACCTCGATACGCTGCGCAACCACATGCGCATCGAGGAGAGCGAGATCCTGCCGCTGGCCGCGCGGCTGCTCACCCGCGAAGATTGGACTGCGATCCACCGCAGCATCGGCCACGTCGACGACCCGCTGTTCGGCAAACATCCGGAGCCGCGATACGTCGAGCTGGTCGAGCAGATCACTCGGCAGGCACAGGCCACGCATCCCGATCACTGAACGGGCACACCGGCGTTTCGTCGAGCAGCACGACCGGTTCGACAGTGCAACGTAAAATGGTGCGCCCAGCGCCATCGCCGGATCCCCGCGGCGCAGCCGGCATCGCGCCCGATCTTGCCCGATTGTTCCTTGCCAACGACCTATGCCCTGCTGAAGTTCCTCCATGTCGGCTGCGCGGTAGCGAGCATCATGTTTTTCTGCGTACGCGGCGTCTGGATGATCGGTGCCCCCGAACGGCTGCAACGCACGTGGGTGCGTGTCGTCCCGCACGTCGTCGACACCGTGCTGTTGGCATCGGCCATCGCGCTTGCGGTCATGATTCGCAACTACCCGGGAACGCACGGCTGGTTGACCGCCAAGATCACGGGCCTCGTTGTCTACATCGTGCTGGGCAGCATCGCGCTGAAGCGCGGGCGGACGCTGCGGATTCGCATCAGCGCCCTGGTCGGTGCCATAGTCGTCTTCGGCTACATCGTCTCGGTGGCGATCACCAAGTCGCCCGCCGGATTCCTGGCGTGGCCGTAGTGCCACCGCGCCAGCAGCACGCCGTTCCATCCGCGGCGCACGCCTGGTGACACACTTCGACGTCTTCAACGGCGACGCCGACGGCATCTGCGCGCTGCTGCAGCTTCGCCTCGCCGCGCCTATCGAATCGGTGCTGGTCACCGGCGCCAAGCGCGACATCGCGCTGCTTGCGCGCGTCGCGGCTCGCTCCGGCGACACGATGACGGTGCTCGACATTTCGCTTGCGACCAATCGCGAGCCGTTGCTGCGATTGCTCGACCTGGGCGTCGCCGTGCAGTATTTCGACCACCACTACGCCGGGACGCTGCCTGTCCATCCCGGACTCGACGCGCACATCGACACTTCGCCTTCGGTGTGCACCGGAATGCTGGTCGATCGCTTTCTGTCGGGGCGGCACCGCGTCTGGGCCGTCGTCGCCGCCTTCGGCGATAACCTCGTCATCCCCGCCCGAGGACTCGCGGCGACGCTTTCGCTGTCGGCGGACAGGCAGACCGCGCTGCACGCACTGGGCGACTGCCTCACCTACAACGCGACCTGCGAGCAGGTCGACGATGCGCCGGTCCACCCCGAGGCGCTGTTCCGCCTGCTGTTGCGTCACGCCGATCCCTTTCGCTTCATCGACGAGGATCCGGTATTCGCGGCGATCGACGCCGCGCGGCGCCGCGACGTCGCGCTGGCACGCAGCACTCCTCCGGCCTTCACTCTGCCCGGCGCGACCGTGGTCATCCTTCCCGACGCGCCCTGGGCGCGCCGCGTGCGCGGCATCTACGGCAACGAAGTGGCCAATGACGCACCCCAGCAGGCGCATGCGGTGCTGACCCGCACCGTGGACGGTGGCTTCGAGGTCAGCGTACGCGCACCCCGTGCCGATGCGCGTGGAGCCGACGAGCTATGCCGGTGCTTCGCAGGTGGCGGCGGCCGGGCGGCGGCCGCCGGAATCAACCATCTGCCCGCGCATGAGCTGCTGCGCTTCGTCGAGGCGCTCGGCGACGCCTATCCGGCGGTTTGACGACAATCCGGCGCTTCAGCCGTGCTACCATGCGCGCTTCATTACGCCCGAGGCGCCATGAGTCTCGATTCGAACGGCGCCTGCAGGCACAGCTTGCGCACGCGCGCGCTGCACCGTCCCCCACTTGCCGGAAGCGTGCGTGAAAGCCGGCGTTTCTTCCCGGCACTGGCGCTGGCACTGGCGTTGGCCTTTATTCCGTCAGCCGTGCCGGCGCAGTCCGATCCGGCGCCGACAGCGGCAGCAACCGCAACGACCTCACCCGAACGCTCCGTCTGGGACGCGCCCGAGCCATGGCGTAGCGACCGCTTCTACCTGGAGACCAGCGTCTACACGCGGCACTACAGCTACGACCCCGATCACGTCGATCAGCAGAATCTGATCCTGTTCGAATACAACATCACCGAAAGCTGGCTGGTCGGCGGCGCCGTCTTCGACAATTCCTTCGGCCAGTCGTCGCAGTTTGTTTATGGCGGCTACCGGTTCCGCCCTTTCGAGAACCTGCAGCCGTTGTACATCAAGGTGGCGGCGGGTGTCCTGCACGGCTACCGCGGCGAATTTCAAGACAAGATTCCGATGAACAGCTCAGGCTTCGCACCGGGGATCGTGCCGTCGGTCGGTTACTGCATCCGCCGCTATTGCTCCGAGGTCGTGTTCTTCGGTACGGCCGGGCTGCTCGTCACCTTCGGCGTGACGCTGCCCTGAGGCGCGGCCTCCAGCGCAGACATCCGGGTAATCCGCGCGCGCAGCTCGCGTACTGCGCTGTCGACGGTGGTCAGTACCGGCACACCCGTGCGTTCGGCGACGCGAGGCCTTGCGCGCGCCATGCTGAACTGTGCCAGCGCGATGATGGTGCAGCCCTCCTTCGCCAGGCGTTCTGCGGTGGCGGCGACGAGTTCGTCGTGCGTATCGACGTCACCGCGGTTCAGCGCCTCCAGCGCGCCTTCGGCCAGCGCGGTCCGCAACTCGACCTCGGCAGGAAATTCGTCGGGCATCGACCGCAGCGTCGGGCCGAAACTCGCCACCATCCCGATGCGCCCGCCACAGGCAACGGCATCCGCGATCATCGCCTCGTTCGGCTTCAAGACCGGCAACCCGGAATACCTGCTCGCTACGGCGTCGATGCAGGGTCCGAACGCCGAGCAGGTATAAAGGATGCCGAGTGCCCCGGTACCGATCGCGTAGTCGGCAAGTGTCAGGAAGCGCTGCGTCATCCGCTCGTCGAGTCCTGCAGCCGACTGCGCCAGATCGGTCGACAGGCTGTCGTCGAGCAGGTTCATCCGTCTGCATTCCGGCCAGTCGCGCGCCAGCGCGTCGTTGATCGGCGCGACCGAATGCGCAAGCGCGTGGATCAGCGCAATCCTGATCATGCCGCCGCGGACTTCGGCGCAGCAGCACGCCTTCCGCTTAGCCGCTGCAACAGGATCACTGCGGCGAGCAAGAGCAGCGCGGGAATGAACATCCATTCCTTGGCCGGCCGCTCGGCCGGCATCTCGATGCTGCTGACCTTGAAGCCCTGTTCGAGACCAAGCTTCTCGGCGCGCGAGCCAAACTGCACCTGCGCGATCTGGATCTCGCCACCGAACGCGACCACGGTCAGGCCGATCTTGCGCAGCCGGTCGCGCGCGCTGCCGGCCTCCCCCAGCGGCAGCAGCACGCCCTTGTGGACATCCTTGCCGTCGAGCGTCGTGCCTTCGATCCAGATCCTCTTGCTGGCTCCCGCGGGCGCTTCCTCGACCAGCTTCATCAGTTGCGCCGCCGGCACTTCCACGTACTGCGGATAGATCATGTCCCACCAGTACCCGGGACGGAACAGCGTGAAGGTCACCAGCAGCAGGGCGATGCTCTCGTACCATCGCGAGCGCACCAGGAAATAGCCCTGGGTCGCCGCGGCGAATATCAGCATCGCGACGGTGGCGCTGACGATGGTGAGGGTCAGGTGCCAGACGCCATCGATGCCGATCATCAGCAACTGCGTGTTGAAGATAAAGAGGAACGGCAGCACGGCGGTGCGCATGCTGTAGAAGAATGCCGTCACCCCGGTCTTGATCGGGTCGCTGCGCGCGATCGCCGCCGCTGCGAAGGACGCGAGTCCGACTGGCGGCGTCACGTCGGCCATCAGGCCGAAGTAGAAGACGAACATGTGTACGGCGATCAGCGGCACCAGCAATCCGCTTTGCGCACCCAGTTCGACCACCACCGGCGCCATCAGCGTGGAGACGACGATGTAATTGGCCGTCGTCGGCAGCCCCATGCCGAGCACCAGGCTGATGAACGCCACCAGCAACAGCATCAGCATCAGGTTGCCGCCGGAAACCAGCTCGACGACTTCGGTCATCACCAGCCCGATGCCGGTCAGCGACACGGTGCCGACGATGATGCCTGCGGCAGCGGTGGCCACGCCGATACCGATCATGTTGCGCGCACCGGCTTCGAGGCCGGCGACGAGGTCGGTGAATCCGTGGTACAGCGACACGCCGACGGGCTCGCGATTCGAACCATGCCTCAGCACCGCCATCAGCGGCCTTTGCGTCAACATCACGAAGACCATGAACATCGTCGCCCAGAACGCCGACAGCGCCGGCGACAGCTGCTCGACCATCAGGCACCAGATCAGCACGACGACCGAAAGCAGGTAGTGGAGCCCGGATTTCAGCGTCGGCGCGGTTTCGGGCAGCTCGAACACCGGCGCGTTCGGATCGTCGAGCTCGAGCACCGGCTGCCTCGAGCCGAGCCACAGCAATCCAAGATAGACGGCCACCACGCCGACGCCGACCAGCCAGATCGCGGCATCGCCAAAGGCACCCTTCATCCAGCCGATGCCGTAATAGACGATGGCGGCGAGCACGACGAAACCACTGACCGTCATCGCGAGCGAGCGCAACCGCTGCAGCGCGGTCGCGTCGCCGCGCCGGGGCAGGCCCACCAGGTCGGCCTTCAGCGCCTCGAGGTGGACGATGTAGAAGAGCGCGATGTACGAGATGATCGCCGGCAGGAACGCGTGCTTGATGACCTGGTTGTACGGAATGCCCACGTACTCGACCATCAGAAAGGCGGCGGCGCCCATCACCGGCGGCATCAGCTGCCCGTTCACCGAACTCGACACCTCCACCGCAGCCGCCTGGTCGGGCCGGTAGCCGACGCGCTTCATCAGCGGAATGGTGAAAGTGCCGGTGGTGACCACGTTGGCGATCGACGACCCGGAGATGATGCCGGTGGCGGCCGACGACACGACCGCGGCCTTCGCTGGACCGCCGCGCATGTGGCCCAGCAGCGCAAACGCCGACTTGATGAAATAGTTGCCCGCACCCGCCTTGTCGAGCAGCGAACCGAAGAGCACGAACAGGAATATGAAGCCGCTGGACACGCCCAGCGCGACCCCGAATACGCCTTCGGTGGTCAGCCACATGTGCGAAATCACACGCGACAGCGACGCGCCCTTGTGCGCGATCATGTCCGGCATGTGCGACCCGCCGAAGATATAGATGAGAAAGGTCGTGGCGACGATCACCATCGGCAGTCCGAGCGCGCGTCGCGTAGCCTCGAGCAGCATCACCATGCCCACCGATCCGACGACCAGATCCTGCGTCGTCGGCTGCCCGGGGCGTGTGGAGAGCTCCCGGTATTCGATGAACAGATAGGCGGCGCAGAGGGCGCCGACGACGGCGAACACCCAGTCCTGCAGCGGCACGCGGTCGCGTGGCGAACGCTTCAACGCCGGGTAGGAGAGAAATGCGAGGAAGACGGCGAAGGCGAGGTGGATCGAACGCGACTGCGTGTCGTTGAACACCAGCACACCGAAGGCAAACGGCAGCGGCGAGGCGATCCAGAGCTGAAACAGCGACCAGGCGAGCGCGACGCCCAGAAGAAGGCGACGGACCGCCGGACCCGGGGTGCGGCCCCCGGTGTCGGTTTCGGCCGCGAGCTTGCCGGCGTCGATCGTGGCGACGTCGATTTTTTTCTTGCGTGCCACGAGTCGGCCCTCCCCCGAGATGGCCGCAGCCGCGGCCAGACTCCGACTACACGCGCCGCCGGCGGACCCCGACCCGGGTTCGCGCAGTCCAACCGGCAAGCTGGCCGCGCATCAGTACGCGGCCGGCCACCAACGCACTATTACATCCAGCCTTTTTCCTTGTAGTACTTGACCGCGCCCGGATGCAGCGGGGCGGAATTGCCATCCTTGATCATGTGCTTGGGATCGAGGTGCGCGAGTGCCGGATGCAGCTTCTTGAACTCGTCGAAGTTTTCGAATACGGCCTTCACCAGTTCGTACACGGTGGCGTCGGGCACCTTGGTCGAGGTGACCATCGTCGCCAGCACGCCATAGGTAGGCGTCGGCTTCGGGTGACCGGCGTACAACCCGCCGGGAATGTCGACCTTGGCGTAGTACGGGGCGGCGGCCACGACCTTGTCGATCACCGGACCGGTGATCGGGACGAGCACGGCGCCACAGGTGGTGATCGGGTCCTGGATGTTCGCCGACGGATGGCCGACACCGTAGAAGAAGGCGTCGATCTTGTTGTCGCAGAGCGCGGCGCCATGCTCGTCGGCCTTCAATCCGGAAGCAAGCGTGAAGTCGGACATCTTCCAGCCCAGCGCCTTCATCAGCTCCTCGATCGATGCCCGCGTACCGGAGCCGGGATTGCCGACGTTGAAGCGCTTGCCCTTGAGGTCGTCGAGCTTGGTGATGCCGGAGTCCTTGCGCGCCAGGATCGTGAACGGTTCCGGATGCAGCGAGAAGACCGCGCGCAGTTCCTTGAAGGGCCCGTCCTTCGCAAACTGATTCAGGCCATTGACCGCGTTGTATTGGACGTCGGACTGCGCGACGCCGAAGTCGAGTTCGCCGGCGCGGATGGTGTTGATGTTGAAGACCGATCCGCCGGTCGACTCCACCGAGCAGCGGATGCCGTGCTTGGCGCGATCCTTGTTCATCAGCCGGCAGATCGCGCCGCCCGCGGAGTAGTAGACGCCGGTGACGCCACCGGTACCGATGGTGACGAACTTCTGCTGCGCTGCGACCGGTGCAACGGGCAGCGCCAGCGCCAGCGCGAACGCGGCGAGGGCTAAGCGAACAGGCATGCTAAGCAGGGGATTCTTCATCGATATCTCCTTGACAAGCGTGGGAAAAGTTCGGCCCTGCCACTCCATCGAGGCAGGGTAGATCGGGACGCAAGCGCGGTATCCAGCCGTCAAAGGCGCGCCACCTCTATAACGTCCGGTCCGGCGTGACCGGGAAAACGATCGGGTATCGAATCGCTAGGCGACGGCATCGGCTACTGCGCCGTCGATCGCCTTCCGCAGCCGCGCGACGATTTCGTCGAGTTCGGCGCCGGTGACGATGAACGGCGGCGCCAGCAATACGTGATCGCCTCGACGACCGTCGATGGTACCCCCCATAGGGTACACCATCAGGCCTTCGGCCATCGCCCGCGCCTTGATTCTGGCGTGCAATCTCGCCTCGGGCGCGAAGGGCGTCTTGGCCGATCGCTCGGCGACCAGTTCGATGCCCATGAACAGGCCGCGACCGCGAATGTCGCCGACGTAGGGATGATCGGCGAAGGTCGACTGCAAACGTTCGCGAAGGCCACGGCCCTGCCGCTTGACCGCATCAAGCAGCTGGTCGCGCTCGATGACCTGCTGCACCGCCAACGCCGCCGCGCAGGCGACCGGATGGCCGATGTACGTGTGACCATGCTGGAACATGCCGCTGCCGCGCGCAAAGGCGTCGACGATGCGCGACTGCGCGAGCACGGCGCCGATCGGCTGGTAGCCGCCACCGAGACCCTTGGCGACGACCAGCAGGTCGGGCACGACGGACTCCTGCTCGCACGCATGCAGCGTACCGGTGCGACCCATGCCGCACATCACCTCGTCGAGGATCAGCAGGATGCCGTGGCGGTCGCACAGTTCGCGCACGCCTCGCAAATAGCCCGGCACCGGCGGCAGCACCCCGGCGGTCGCACCGACCACCGTCTCCGCGATAAAGGCGATCACCGTGTCGCCGCCCTGCCGGTCGATCGCCGCCGACAGCTCCGCCACCAGTCGCTGACCGTACTGCTCGGCGCTCTCCTCCGCTGTCCGATCCCGGTACTCGTAGCAGGGTGCGACGTGCGTGACCGGGATCAGCAGCGGTGCGAACTGCCGCCGCCGCCATTCGTTGCCGCCGACCGCCAGCGCCCCCAGCGTATTGCCGTGGTAGCTCTGGCGGCGGGCGATGAAGTGGCAGCGCTGCGGCTGGCCGATCTCGACGAAATACTGGCGCGCCATCTTCAGCGCAGCTTCGACGGCCTCCGAACCGCCGGAGACGAAATAGGCGTGGCTGATGCCCGCCGGCGCACCTCGCACCAGCACGTCGGCAAGGTGTTCGGCCACCTCGGTGGTGAAGAAACTCGTGTGCGCGTAGGCGACCCGGTCGATCTGCGCATGCATCGCCGCGATGACGTCGGGATGGCCGTGGCCGAGGCACGATACCGCGGCGCCGCCCGAGGCGTCGATATAGCGGCGCCCCTGCGCATCGGTGAGATAGACACCGCCGGCAGCGACCGCTTCCGGCAGCGCGTGGCGCAACTGGCGGTGCAGGACGTGGCTGGCGGGCGTCGATACGTCGTCGGGAGGGCACATAAGAGTGGTGGCTGTGGTCGGACGCGGTGGTGGATGACATCGATTGTTGAGCAAACCGGGGACCGAAGCAACTCTGCCTCTCCGGCCGCGTCGCCGCAACGATCCACGATCGCGACCGTCAGCGCACGCGCGATTGCAGTCTGCACGAGCGGCGCCGGCGCACGCGCGTATGCTCGCGGCTGCATCCATCGTCCGGTCACCCGGGCAAAACTCGGAGATTCGTCTACATGATACCTTTTCGCCGCCACGCCGAACGTCATCGCAGCGACCGTATCGGTTGGCTGCGCGCCGCGGTCCTCGGCGCCAACGACGGGATCGTGTCGACCGCGAGCTTGGTCGGCGGCGTCGCAGCCGCCGGAACCAGCCGCGAAAGCATCCTGCTGGCGGCGGTGGCTGGATTGGTGGCGGGCGCGATGTCGATGGCGGCCGGCGAATATGTCTCGGTTCATTCGCAGGCCGATACCGAGAATGCCGACCTCGCTCGAGAACACGCGGAACTCGAACAGGATCCGGTAGCCGAACACCGGGAACTGACCGCCATCTACGTCGGTCGCGGACTCGAGGCGAAACTCGCACAGCAAGTCGCCGAACAGCTGATGGCGCACGACGCGCTGGGTGCGCACGCGCGCGACGAACTCGGTATTTCGCAGACGCAGGCGGCGCGGCCGATCCAGGCGGCGTTGGCGTCGGCGGCGAGCTTTGCTGCCGGCGCCACGCTGCCGCTGGTTACGGCCATCGTAGCGCCGGCAGCGGGAGTCATCGCCTGGGTATTCGGAACTTCGCTGGTGTTTCTGGCGGTGCTGGGCGGGCTGGCCGCACGGATCGGCGGCGCATCGGTGCCGGTGGGTGCGTGGCGCGTCACGTTCTGGGGTGCGGTCGCGATGGCGATCACCGCAGGCGTCGGCACGCTTTTTGGCGCCGCCGCATGAGCGCGCCAAGCGGTGATCGTGAGGTTGCGCAAGCGAGCGTGCTCATCGCAGTGCAATAATCCGGGGCCGATCGGCTCGGTCATGGCGGCGGCTGCCGCGCGCCGACACGGGCCTGGCGCCGACTGAATGGAGCAACGGACCGCCGACATGAGCGACCACTCCCAATTTTCGTATACCTTCGGCATCGAGGAGGAGTTCTTCCTCACGCATCCGCGGTCGCGCTCACTCGCCGTCGAAGTGCCGCGCTCGTTCCTGCGCGCATGCCGTCGGCGCTTCGGCAATGCGATCGCGCCCGAGCTGCTCTGGTCGCAGGTCGAAGTGGTGTCGCCGATTTTCGCGGAGCACGCGCAGGCGCAGCAGGAACTGATCCGCCTGCGCCGCGGCGTGGCGGAGATCGCGATCGACAAGGACCTGCGGCTGCTCGCCGCGGGCACGCATCCGATCTGCGCCTGGGGGGAGCAGATCGAGACGCCCAAGCAGCGCTATCGCGACCTGATGGGCGATTTCCAGATCGTCGCCCGGCGCAACGTTCTCTGCGGCCTGCACATCCACGTCGCGGTGCCGCCGGGAACCGACCGCGTGGCGCTGATGAATCGCGCGATGCCCTGGCTGCCGGTGTTTCTGGCGCTGTCGACGTCGTCACCGTTCTGGAACCGCGCCGATACCGGGCTCTTGAGCTATCGTCAGGCGGCCTACGATGAATGGCCGCGCACGGGCATTCCCGACTATTTCCACGACGAAGGCGAGTACCGGGAATTGGTCAGGCTGCTCGCGGCCGGCGGCGCGGTCAAGGATGCGAGCTTCCTGTGGTGGGCGATCCGCCCCGCGTCGCGCTATCCGACGCTGGAACTGCGCATTTGCGATTCGTGTACCCGCGTCGAGGACACGCTGGCGGTGGCGGCGCTGTACCGCTGCCTGATCCGCATGCTGGTGCGGCGGCCCGAGCAAGGTGCGCAGTGGACGCCGTTCACGCGCCGCCTGATCGACGAAAACCGCTGGCAGGCGAAGAGGCACGGCCTCGATGCCATGTTCCTGTCGCTGGACGGCAGCCCGCCGCGCACCTGCAAGGCCGTCATCGACGCCTTGCTGGAACAGGTGGCGGAGGACGCTGCCGCACTGCGCTGCGAATCGGCGCTCGCGCGCATTCCGAAGCTGCTCACCGAAGGCACCAGCGCGCACCGGCAGGTGAAGCTCTACCGCGCCTACCGCGCCCGCGGCGAGACGCCGACCAAGGCGATGCAGTCGGTCGTCGACTGGCTGATCGCCGCGACGCTGCCCGCAGCCTGACCGGCGACGCTCCCAGCGCAGGCGAAAGCCGCGAGCCTGCACCCAGCCCGGCTGGCCGCCGACGCACCTGCCGCTAGTCGTGCGCGATGGGCGTGTCGGTGAACATGTATTCCTTGAGCTCCTTCGAGAACGTCGGGTCCTTGCGGCGGATCCATTCCATGACCATCGACGCGTGTTCCTTTTCCTCGTCGCGATTGTGCTCGAGGATCGCCTTCAACTCCTTGTCCTTGCATGCGTCGGCGCGCTGGTTGTACCAATCAACGGCCTCGAGCTCCTCCATCAGCGAGACGATGGCGCGGTGCATGTCGCGCGTCTGATCCGACAGTTCTTCGATGGGTTCGTGGTAGCCGACACTGGACATAGGGGACTCCTTTGCGGTTGACAGACGACGACGTTGTAGAGACAGCTGGCAAGCGACTGCGATACGCGCTTGCCTGATTCGACCTCAGACCTTGGCGGCGGTCTTGCCTGCCGCCAGCAGCACCGGATCCCAGACCGGCGAGAACGGCGGCGCATACGACAGGTCCATGCCGCCCACTTCCTGGACGGTCATTTCGTTCCACAGCGCGGTGGCGAGCACGTCGATGCGCTTGCCCGCGTCTTCCCCACCGACGATCTGTGCGCCGAGCAGACGGCCGCTCCCGCGTTCGGCGATGATCTTGATCCGCATCCGCTGCGCACCCGGATAATAACCGGCACGGTTCACGGACTCGGTGATCACCGCGAAGGCGTCGAAGCCCGCGGTCGCCGCCTCGTGCAGCGTGAGCCCGGTGCGACCGATCTCGACGTCGCGAAACCGAGTGATCGCCGTTCCCAGCACGCCACCGAATGCGGCGTCCCCGCCGGCGATATTGGTGCCGGCGTTGCGGCCCTGCTTGTTCGCATGCGTGCCGAGCGCGACGACCACGCTGCGCCCGGTGACGCGGTGCCGCGATTCGACACAATCTCCGGCGGCCCAGACATGCGCGGTGCCGGTGCGCTGACGGTCGTCGACGACGATGCCGCCTGTCTTCCCGACTCCGATGCCCGCTGCCCGCGCCAGGTCGGCATTGGGGCGCACCCCGAGACCGATCACGACCAGATCGGCGGCAATGGACCCCTCGCCCGTTTCGACGGCGGTGGCACTGCCGCTGGCCGTCGCGATCCCGGTAACCTCGGTACGCAGCCGCAAGTCGACCCCCGCCGCAATCATCGCCTGCGCGATCGCTTCGGCCATGTCGGCGTCGAGGACTGCGCCCATCGCTGCATCCTGCCGCTCAACCACCGTCACCGCGAGGCCGCGCGCGAGCAGGTTCTCGGCAACTTCCAGACCGATGTACCCGGCGCCGACCATGACGGCGCGATGCGCACCGGTGCTGATGACGCGCTCCATTTCGGCGGCGTCGTCGAGCGTGCGAAGTTGCAGCACGCCTTTGGCGTCGACGCCGGGCCACGGCGGCACAATGCCGGACGCGCCGGTGGCGATCAGCAACTCGTCGTAGCGCATTACGGACTCGTTGCCGGAGTCGAGATCACGCACGCTGACGGTGGTTGCGCGCGTGTCGATGCCGACGACCTCATGCCTCATCCGGACGTCGATGCCGTTGGCACGGTGCTCTTCGGGACTGCGCGCCACGAGCCGGTCCGCCGACTGCACGAGTCCACCGATCAGGTAGGGAAGCCCGCAGGCGGCGTAAGACGTATACCGTCCGCGCTCGAAGGCGACGATCTCGAGTTCCTCCGGTGCTGTCATCCGGCGCGCCTGCGCGGCGGCGGACATTCCCGCGGCGTCACCGCCAATGATCACCAGTCGTCGTACCAAGCTATTTCCTTTGGTTGCAAAGTTCGCCTGCAACGATACGCCGTTTTCAACGCGGCACCCGGACGTCGCTCATTTTAACGTCCGCTGGCGCGCTGGCGGTGCTCCCGACGGCAGCGCGCGCGACGACGTACCGCACCGTTTACGAATGGAAGAGAAACACCAGCGGAACGTGTGTCGCATTGATCGCCGGGTGCGCGGATGGCATACTTAAAGACTCGTCGCACGACATACCGCTGGAGAATCAAGATGTTCCTGCGCCGAAGCTTCCTTGCTCTCACGCGCGCATCGGTGCTGCTCCGCGCCGATTCAAGGCGGATGGGGTGAAAGCGCGCCGCGTCCGGGTGCGCGCCACGCAGGCCGCTGACATCGCCCGTCTGATCGAGTTGCAGCGCCGCACTTACGAATCGATTGCGCCTTGGTCGGCCGACAAGTTCCGGCAGCAGCTCGAGCATTTCCCGCAGGGACAGGTGGTCGCTGAACTCGGCGGGCGCATCGTCGGCGCCGCGAGTTCGCTGATCGTATTGTGGGACGAGTGGGCGATCGGCCATTCGTGGCGGGACATCACGGACTCGGGAACCTTTTCCACGCACAACCCGCAGGGGCGTACGCTCTACGGCGCTGAAGTGTTTGTCGACCGCACGCTGCGCGGCATGGGCGTCGGACGCGAGCTGTACCGCGCGCGGCGGCGAATCTGCCGTGCGCTGAATTTGAAGCGGATCATCGCCTGCGGCCGTCTTCCTGGCTATGCCGATCACGCGAAGGAAATGGATGCGGATCTGTACTGCCGCAAGGTGCTGTGGGGCGACCTGTCCGATCCGGTGCTCGGTTTTCAGCTGCGCGAGGGTTTCCGCTTCTGCGGGATCGTCGACGGCTATCTGCCCGAAGACGCCGAAAGCTGTGGTTACGCGTCGCTGATCGCGTGGCTCAATCCGAAGTACGACCCGCGCAAACCCACCCGAATTCCCGAGGGAACCATTCTATGAAGGTGCGTATCGCGGCAATCCAGTACCAGATGGAATCGGTCTCCGGTTGGCGCGAATTCGAGGATCAGGTCCGCTATATCCTGGCGGCGGCGGCGGAGTACCAGCCCGAATTCGTGATGCTCCCCGAGATCTTTACCGCGCAGCTGCTGTCGTTCATCGGCCGCCGCGATGTCCGCGACGCGGTGCGGCGACTCGACAAGTACACGCCCCGCTACATCGACCTGATGCAGTCGATCGTCCGCGAGCACGGATTCCACCTGATCGCCGGCAGCCATCCGACGCTGCGCGGCGACGACCTCTACAACAGCGCGTACCTGTTCGTCCCCAACGGCGAGTATTTCACGCAGGACAAGATCCATCGCACGCGCTGGGAGAAGGAGAAGTGGGATACGACGGCGGGCGAAACGCTGTCGGTGTTCGACACCCAGTTCGGCAAGATCGCGATCCTGATCTGCTACGACATCGAGTTTCCCGAGCTGGCGCGCGCCGTGTGCGAGGCCGGCGCCGAGATCCTCTTCGTGCCCTCGTGCACCGATGACCGTCAGGGCTTCTGGCGCGTGCGCTACTGCTGCCACGCGCGCGCCATCGAAAACCAGGTCTACGTCGCGCTGACCGGGACGGTCGGCCACCTGCCCGTCACCGGCCTCGGCCTCAACTACGGTCAGGCCGGCATCCTCACGCCCTCCGATTTCGCATTCTCCCGCGACGGCATCGCCGCCGAAGGCGTCCCCAACACCGAGCAGATCGTCATCGCCGACGTCGACCTGGCCGACCTCGCCGAAAGCCGCCTGAACGGCACGACCATACCTGTGCTCGACCGGCGTCGCGACGTCTACGAACGACCGGTGGTCGCCGTCGACGCCCGGCATTCGCCCGAAAAGGGATAGCGGCGGCGAGGCCCCGGCCACGCGCCATGCCCCGGTACGGGAATTGCTCGCCATGGGCCGGGTAGATGCCAGAATCCGGTGTACGCCCGCATGTCGGACCGTTCGATGTTCTATCGCATTGTTCTGCAAGGCCGTTCCTCCGGCGCACAGGACTTGGTCGCCGTGCAGGCGGAATTCGCTCGCGTTACCGGGCTGCCGATGGACGTCACCGAGTCCCTTTTCGCGCAGACACCACGCCCCATCAAGGAGCGCCTGGCGCAGGCCGACGCCGAACGCATCGCCGCTACATTGCGCGCCATCGGCGCGGCCGTGACGGTCGAGCGCGACCTGCTTGCGTCTCTGGACTCGCTCGACAACGGCGTGCACGAGCTCGTGGCGCCGGACCATCGCGGTCCACCCACCATCGTTCCCGGCTCCGAACCCGGCCCCGCATCCACACAAATCACCGCTGCGCAACGATTGCGCAAGCGTTTCGGGCGCCACCTGCCGCTGGCTGTCGGCGCACCGCTGGCCATCGCGCTGCTGGTGCCGTTGGCGTCCATGGTCGAAGACGCGGTATCCTCCTTTCGACCCGCTCGTGCCGTGGCGCCCGCTGCGTCCAAGCCCGCGTTGGCGGACGCGCCGGCGCCAGTCGCCCGCCCCAACGCCAGCACGCTGCACGGCCCATGGCGCTGCACCAATCAGAACAACGGTTTGTCCGTATATTGGGATTTCGGCGCCGACGGTGCACTCGCCTTCTACGGCGACACCTACAAGGGGAATGCGCCGCATGCCGCCGACCCGGCGATTCCCAACGGCTGGCAATTGAACGACGAGCACCTCGTGTTCACCTTCGTACGGGGAAACCCGGTCGCCTACGCAGTAAGTGAATTCAATCTCACGCGGCTGCGCTACGGTGATGGGCGCGATGTCGACATCCAGTGCCGGCGCCCTTGAATGGGGGAATTCGCTCACGCGTTCGCACCTCCGCGATTCAGCGTGCGGATGCTGAGCGTCGCGTTGCCCACACGCCGAAGTAGTGGTTGGCAGCGTCGGCTTCCGGCATAAGCTATACTGTAAATGCCTCTTTGCAGTTGCGGTCAAAGTCGACTGCCGCAGAGGTCATGCATGCACATTTCGAACGCACGACAACAGGAGTCAACCGATGGCCGATACATGGCTCACATCCTTGAAAACCGCCGGTCCTCAGGAAGGATTCGAGCTCGCGATCAAGCTCTCGCGGATGGGCGTCAAATATACGCAGCCCTCGGCTGAAATACGTGACAAGCTCAGGCCCGAGTACGCGGAGAACGCGGACAGCCTCACCGCTGCATCGCAGGTCGTGGCAACGAACTTCCAGACGGTCGCGGCAGCCAATCGTTATTGGACGGACAAGTGATGATCGTCCGCGCGGCCACGTCGACGGCGTGCAATATTGCAGGGGTTGCTTGCACTAGAATTCGCTGAGGATCAAGGCGGGATCGATCTCTCCGCGCGGCTTCGCCGGCGCCTTCGCCGTGCCGACCGAAATCCAGCCGAGGAGCGTCTCGCCCTCCCTGCAGAAGGCCCTTCCGATAACCGGATCGGCCGCTCTTAACCCCGACAACATCTTGCCGGCGTAGCCCAGGATGTGCAAAGCGGTCAGCGCATTGCTGATCGCTCCCCCGACGGTCGTCCATTGCTCGTGCCGCGGGACCCTGTGATTCGCATCGTCGATGCGCCCGATCACCGCAATGACGACCGGTGCCTGCAGGGCGCGCAGACGTTCCGTATCGAGCGCCTCACCGGTCTTGCCGTGGCGTCGTCCGTAGCCGACGAACAATTCGGCGAGACGCTCGAGGCCCTCCCCGCGCGCAACGACAAACCGGAACGGAATGAGCTTGTCGTGATCGGGCGTGCGCAAGGCGGCGAGTGCGACGACCGACAACTCCTCGTCCGTGGGTCCGGGTTCGCCCAGGTGTTTGGGACTGATGGAGAAGCGGGTGAGCAGCAGGCGCAGCGCCTCGCCGCGAGCCGCCTCGCTGACACACTGCTCCGATCCGGCAATCACATCGCCGTACACACGCGCGACAACGTCTCGAGCCGACATGCGCAATCCTCATCCAATAGTGCGTTGGCTCACGATAAGCCGTGGCCGCGACACCGATCAAAGCCCGATAGCCACTGCCAATCCCCCGTCCGTGGCCAGGTCAAATTTCCGAAGGCGCAACGGCAGGAACATCAGAGAAACGATCAGAGTAGCAAATCAGCGTCGGACGCGGCTTTTGCGCCACGGTGCCGGTCAACGATGGTGCCATCGATGACCTCGATCGTCTTGTCGCAGCGCTGGGCGAGCACCGGGTTGTGGGTCACGAACAATACCGAGGTGCCCTGTTCGCGGTTGAATCGCCGCAACAGCTCGAACACCGAATCCGCGCTTTTCGTGTCGAGGTTTCCGGTTGGCTCGTCGGCGAGAAGCACCGGCGGATTCATCGCAAGCGATCGTGCGATCGCCACGCGCTGTTGCTGGCCGCCGGACAGCTTGTTGGCAGGATTGTCGCGCCACGGAGTCAAGCCGACGTACTCGAGCAGTTCGGCGGCGCGCTCGCTCATCGCGGCATCGGGAAATCCTGCGGCGCCGAGCATCGGCATCATTACGTTCTCGATCGCGCTGAATGCCGAGATCAGGTGGTGGTACTGGAACACGAATCCGATGTTGTGGCCTCGCAAGCGGGTCAGTGCCCGATCGTCGAGGCGGGTGGTCTCCTCGCCGCATACCGTGAGCGTGCCGCGGGTCGGGCGGTCGAGCAGGCCCACAATGTTCAGCAGCGTGCTCTTGCCCGATCCGGAAGGCCCCATGACTGCGCAAAACTCGCCCTTGAAGAGCGTCAGGTCGATGCCGTGCAGGACTTCCGTCTCGATCGGTGTGCCGACGTTGAAGGACTTGTGCACGTCGAGCAACTGCACGACCGGCTCGCGCTGGGCCGCTCGCACGGCATCAGCCACGGATCGCCACCACCGGTTCGAGGCGGGCGGCGCGTAGCGCGGGGGCAACCGCTGCGCCGAGTCCGGTGAGCGTCGCGAGCACCAGTGCCGCGATGAACAGCACAGGCTCGAAGCTGAGCGGAAACAACGGCGTGCCGTCGGCGTTGCGGGCCAGTTGCTGCCACAGGATCAATGCAAATGCGCCGAGCGCAGCTCCGGCGATGGAGCCGAGCATGCCGAGAAGCCCGCCTTGCAGCAGGAACACGCGCAGGATCTGGCCCTGCGAGATGCCCATCGCCCGCAGGATGCCGATCTCGCGCGAGCGTTGCACCACGGAGACGACCAGCACGCTGGCGATCCCGAAAGCCACCGACAACGCGACGAAGAAGCGGATCACCGTGTTCGAAGTCTGCTGCGCATTGATCGCCGTAAAGAACTGGGCATTGGTCTTGATCCAGCTGTCGGCCTGGACGCCGGTGGCTGCGGTGATTCGTTGCGCGATACGCTCGGCCGCGTAGACGTCACGCACGGTCAGGTCGAGCCCGGTGACGCCACCAGGCAGGCCGAGCAGGCTTTGCGCGGTATGCAGCGCTACAAAAGTCGTTCGCTGGTTGGCGCCTTTGTTGCCGAGGTCGAAGATCCCGGTGACCGACAGCGTGTTGCTTGCGCCAAGCGCCGACGAAATGCGTAGCTTGTCGCCGACGTCGACGCCCAGGTCGGACGCCAGTTCGGTGCCGATCAGAATATCGGCGGCGTTCAGGCGATCGGTGCCGCGTACGATCTTGTCGCGGATGTCGACGATGCGGAAGTACTGGGTAGGCTCGATTCCGATCATCGTGATTGCACGGCTTGCGCTCCCCCGCACCGCGAGTACCGAGCCTGCGGCTTCGGGAGAAACGACGACGACCTGGCTCATGGCCCCAATGTGCCGTGCAATCGCCTGCCACTGGTCGATCGACCTCACGCGTTGCAACGGCGGCTGCACGATCGTGCCGTACACGGAATTATCGGCACCGGGCTCGACGTCGCGTTGCGGCCTCGCCACTTCCTTCGGTGGAAGCAGCTGGATGTGCGCCTGCGCACTGAGCACGCGGCGGATGAAATTCGACTGCAGCCCGCTCAGGAGCGCGGACATGAACACGATCACCGCAACGCCGATGGCGACTCCGCTGATGATGAAGGCCGTTTGCATCCGACCCTCGCGCATGAATCGCAGCGCAATGATCCACTCGAAAGGCGTCCATCGATTCAGCATCGACATGGCGATGGTGGGTCCCGGATCAGGCACCGCTTGCGTCGTCGACGCGTGCGCGCAAGCGGGAACCGTCGACGATGTTCGGCACGTCGCTGGGAACGATACGGTCTCCGGCAGCCAATCCGTCGAGTACTTCGATCCACCCGGCGCTGCGAAGTCCGATGCGAATCGACCGACGATGGGCGCGGCCACCCGTCACCAGGAGAACCCACGGCGTACGCCCGGCGACGTCGTGGACGGCGTCGGTGGGCACCAGCAGTGCGCCGGCTCGCCGCGCGACCGCGATATCGACCGATACGGTCATGTCCTGCCTCAGTACGGCGGGTGGATCGGCTACGTCGAGCTTGACCTCGACGGCGCCGGTCTGCACGTTCACGCCGGGACTGATGTAGGCGAGCGTTGCCGCGAAGCGCTTGCCGGGATACGCATCGGCGGAAGCTTGTACCTGCTGGCCCACCGACAGCAGGGCGAGGTTCTTCTCGTCGATCTGCACGACAAGCTGTATGTCACCGGCCGGTGACAGCGTCATCAGCACTTTACCCGGTTGTACCACGTCACCGCGTTCCACGTTGCGGCTGATCAGCGTACCGTCCACCGGTGCCCGGATCGTCGCATACCCGAGGCGCGCGCGTGCCGCATCGGCGCTGGCGCGAGCTGCAGCGAGTACCGTCTCCGCCAGCGCATGCTCGCTGCCTCCCGTACGCGCCGACTGGTGCTGGTGACGGGCTGCACGCAACTGCGCGTCCGCCATCTTGACGTTCGTACGCGACTGGTCCAGCGCGGCGCGGGAAGCGAAACCTTTGGCGACGAGGTCTTCGTTGCGATGCTGCTCGACGAGCGCGAGATCGAGAGCGGCCTGCGCTTGTGCCACCGTCTGTTCGGCGACCGGTGCCTGCACTTCGCGAAGCTGGCGCAGACGAGCGCTCGCCTGTGCCACCGCGTGATCGGCCTGCTGCGCGGAGGCGCGCAACTCAGAGTTATCGAGTTCGACAAGGACCTCATCGGCTTTCACCTGCTGTCCCTCGGCGACGGGCACCTTTGCGACGACACCGGTCAGTTGCGTACCGATGTCGATGCGGTGTGGTGCTTCCACACGCCCACTGGCGACGACCGATTGCACGAAGTCGCGCTGCACGACTTCGATGACCCGAACCGTCGGGCCGAACAGAAGCCGGGGCAGGAATACCCAGGCCAGTACAACGACGACGACGACGCCCATCACCTGCCACAGATGGCGACGCAGAAAGCTGCGGTTCGAAGTTTTGCTGGTCATGAGTTCGCAAGGTCAAGGCAGACGACTACGGAGTTCATGCTGCGATCTCCGTCAATCCTGTCGTAGCGCAGCCACCGTCGCAGTCGCCGCTGTATTCAGCGCCGCCGTAGCTTTCCTGCTGACTGACTCGTTGCCGATGGAGGCGAGCGCGATTTCCGCGAGCTTGCGGTGCTGGACGCCGGACGACGTTCGCTAAGTCTTGCGCTTGCCTGCTTTGCTCCCGGCCACCAATTGCTTCAACCGGGCCTGTGCTTCGCGCTTCCCCATGCCGCGCACGACCACCACTTTCGATAGCTGCTCGGGGCGCGGCCGCGCCTTTCCCAGCTCCCAGTTGTAGATCGACTGGGCGCTGACGCCCACGAGCGTCCCGAATTCACCGGCGGAAAGGCCAAGTCGCTCGCGATGCGTCCGCAGGCCCTTGGCGGTGAAGCGCACCCGCAGCCCGGTGGAATCGACCGCAGCGGCGGGTGCCGCGAGAGTCTTGCGCGACAGCAGGGCGACCTGCCGCTGGAGTTGCTCGACCTGGCGCTTCAGTTCCGCGATGTCCCGGCGCTGGCGCATGGTAACCTTTCTTGTCGGATCGACCTGGCTTCGGGCTTCCTTGCGCGACAGGCGCAGGATCTCGTCGCGGAGCACACTTCCGATATTGGGCATAATGGTCTTTCTGAGCGCGGAAACCCCGTACTCTAACAAACGCGGCCCACAGCGTGAGGACAGGTGGTCGACGTGCCGGCCGATGCCCTTGAAACCAATGGCGTGGGTCGCGTACTGCGGTCCGCGGCGCAAGATCGAAGAATTCTGGAAGACGCAAGACTTGAAACCCCTTGCGGCTGGCGAGAAGTTTTCAGAAGCGGATAGCGTGATTCTTGGCTTTCGGTGCAGCAGCGGCTCACGCGGCAAATTCGCGGCGTTCGCCGCGCAGGCGCGGCGAGAAGCGAAGGGTCTGCTGATTCTGGCCGTCGCTCTGCTGGCCAACGGCTGCGCGCAACTGCCGAGCGACCCCAAGCTGGACCGGTACGACCCGGGCTACGGCTACCGCTTCTCCAATCTCTCGAGCGCCGACAATTCCGACAGCTTGCTGGTGGTGCTAACGTTCTCCGGCGGCGGCACCCGGGCGGCCGCCCTTGCCTATGGCGTTCTCGAACAGATGGCGAAAACCGGGATCAACTGGGAGGGCCAGTCGAAGCGGCTACTCGACGAGGTCGACATCATCTCCGCGGTGTCCGGCGGCAGTTACACGGCTGCCTATTACGCGCTCTACCGCGACCGCATATTCGAGGATTTCGAGAGGGCATTCCTCAAACGCAATGTGCAAGGCGACATTACCAGAAAGATCCTGTCTCCGTTCAATCTAGCGAGAATCACGGGACCGAAGTTCGGCAGGATCGACCTGGTCGCCGAGTATCTCGATGATGAGTTCTTCCACGGCGCGACCTATGGCGACCTGGTGAAGGCCGGCCGCCGGCCTTTCGTCTTGATCAACGCCAGCGACATGTCGCTTGGATCGCGCTTCGAATTCACGCAGTACCAGTTCGATCTGCTCTGTTCCGACCTGTCGCAGTTCCCGCTGGCGCGAGCGGTAGCGGCGTCGAGCGCAGTCCCGGTCCTGTTCAGTCCGCTTACCGTCTGGAACTACGGCAGCCAATGCGGCTACATCGAGCCCGAGTGGGTGCGCAGCGCGCTCGAGAATCCCTCGGCGTCGATGCGGCGTTTTTACAAGGCCGCAGAAGTGCGTTCCTACCTCGATTCCGCCGCGCGGCCATTCATTCACCTGCTCGATGGCGCCATCACCGACCACACCGGTTTGCGTGGCGTGCGCGACCGGGTGATATCCAGCGAAGGTCCGGTGGGCTTTACGCGTTCACTCGGCGTGAAGGACCTGCGCAAAGCTGTCCTCATTACAGTCAGCGCCGAAACCGGTCCGGACCTGTCGCGGGACCGCAGCGAAGACGTGCCGACGATCGCCCAGGTGCTCACCGCGATCAAGGACGTTCCCATCAGCCGCTACTCGTTCGAGACTACCGAGCTGCTCAAGGCGAACTTCGACGAATGGGCGAGACAAATGCGCGAGCCTCGGCCCGCAGGCGCTACCGGTGGATTCGAGTTCTACCTGATCGAGGTGAGCTTTGACGCGCTTCGGGACAGCGCCGAGCGCAGCTATTTCATGGGCATCCCGACCTCGTTCAACCTGGCCTCGGAAACCGTGGATCGGCTGCGGCAACTTGCCGCGAGATTGCTCTCGGCATCGGGCGAGTATCAACGACTGTTGCGGGACCTGGGTGGCGATTGAGACAGGGGTAAGTGAAGTTCGTACGGGTGTCCGCGCGCAGTCGGTTTGAAGCAGGCGTCCGCATTCAGTCGCCTGCCTCCCACCGTCAGCAGCCCCGCGTCGTCTGGCGGCCCGTGAGACCCCGTCTGGCCGGTGTTACGCAGGGGGATGCCATCGCATGAGTTGCGGTCCCACTACGTCACGCCCCGGTTTATCCATCATCTTGCGCCGACGGGTGCTGTGCTCGAGGTCGCTGCTCGACCGCGGCCTGGTCGTGCGCATCCGGTGGAGAGGCGCGGGTATCCCAGCCCCCACCCAACGCCTTGAACAACGAAACCAGATCGATCGCGGTAGCGGTGTGGGTGCGCACGTAGGCATCCTCGGCGTCGCGCAGCACGCGCTCTTCGGCGAGCAAGTCGGTAAGTGGGATATCGCCTACGTTGAAGCGTGTTTGCGCGTGAGCGTAGCTGCTGCGCGCGGCTTTTAGCGCCACGCTCTGGCGTTGCACCGCGTCCAGGCCCAGCTGGTAGTTGCTCAGCGCGCGTTCGGCGTCCCCCAGGACCGCGAGCACGACCTGTTCGTAGGCGAGCGCTGCCGTCTGCTGCCGTGCCTCGCTGGCGCGTATCTCCGCATGCACGCGACCGCCGTCGAACACGCGCCAGGAGATCAGCGGCATGATCGAATAGAGTCCACTGGCGGGATTGAACAGATCGCCTATATCCAGCGATTGGAAGCCACCGCCTGCGCCGATCGATAGTTTCGGAAACAGCTCCGCGGTGGCCACACCGATGTCAGCGGTGCTGGCAGCGAGGCGACGCTCGGCGGCGCGTACGTCCGGGCGACGGCGCAGTACGTCGGCGCGTTCGCCCACCGGCATTGGCGCCAGCGCGATCTCCGGTGCCGTGGTGTCGAGCAGTACCAGCTCGCGCTCCGGCGGCGCCCCCAGCAGCACACCGAGTCCGAGTGCCGCGGCACGCAGCCGCGCGCGGATTCCGGGCAAGGCGGCGGAGGCGGCGGCGAGGCGCGCATACGCGACATCGATATCGGCCTGCGCGGCGTCGCCCACGTCAAAACGCCTGCGCACGAGATCGACCGTCTGCTGCAGGGTCTGCACCGACGCCTCGCGCGCCGCCAACTCGCGTTGCGCCCCTCTGAGGGTCAGGTAACTGCGTGCGACTTCGGCAGCGACACTTATGCGCACGTCATTGGCATCGGCCTGCGCGGCCTGCACACTGGCCTCGGCGCTTTCCACCGTACGCCGGGTCCCACCGAAGAGATCGATTTCCCACGCGGCGTCGAAGCCGATTTCGTAGATGGTCTGGTTGCGCGTGAGCCCGGGAATGGATCCGATCGGCAGCGGCCCGTTCATGCTTTGTTGCCGCTGATTCACGCTGCCGCCGGCATAGACGGAAGGCGCGTAACCGCCGGTGGCGCGATCGTGCAGCGCACGCGCTTCGCTGATGCGCGCCTGCGCCTGGCGCAGGTCGAGGTTCTCCGACAGCGCGGCAGTCACCAGCCGGTCGAGCACGGGATCGCGCAGCGATGTCCACCAGGCGGAAAAATCGACCTGCGCAGGCGCGGCATTGGTCGGTTGCGTCCAGCCACTGCCTGTGTCCACCGCCGGTGGATTGCGGTAGTCGGGGCCGACGACGCAGGCGCCGAGCAACAGCGCGCTCAGCGCGGCGACTGCTGTGCGCGCTGCGTGAGGTCGGATATTCGGTAAGCGTCTCATGGCAATTCCTTCATCAAAAGTCGCGGCCGGTCACTGCAAGCGACTGCGGACCAGCAGCGTCGCCGCCGTCAGCGTCACCAGTGCGATCACCGCCAGCGGCCAGGTATTGGTGACAATGTCCGAGGCCGGCATCGCCTTGAGGAACGTGCCTTCGACGATGATCAGGAAGTGGGTGAGCGGAATCCCCTGCGCCATCCATTGCAGCGCCACGGGCATGTTTTCCACCGGCGTGGCGAAGCCCGACATCAGCACCGCCGGCACACCGATCGCGAAGGCCCCCATGATGGCCTGCTGCTGCGTCGCCGAGACCGCGGAGATCATCAGCCCGATGCCCACCACTGAGAGGATAAACAACAGCAGACTCGGCAGCAGCAGCCAGAACGAGCCCGTAAAGGGAACACCAAACGGGAACGCCGCCGCGGCGATCATCAGCAATCCCAGGACGGTGCCGATGGCAAGCGCAGGTACGGTCTTGGCGACGATGATTTCCAGCGTGGTGGTCGGCGAGACCAGCAACTGGTCGAACGTACCCAGTTCGCGTTCACGCGCAATCGATAATGCGGTAATCATCAGCGCGCTGAAGAAGACCAGAATACCCGACAGGGCCGGCACCACGAACCAGCGGTAGATCAGGTTGGGATTGAACCAGTGGCGGACGACAACCGGGGATGCGCGTTGCGGCTCCTTCCTGGCATCGGTACCGACCTCCGCCGCGATGGCATTGAGATAGCCGACCGTGATCTGGCCGGCGTTGCTGCGCCGGCCGTCGACGATAACCTGCAGGGTGCCGGTGCCACCAGCCGCGATATTGCGTGAAAAGTCCGGTCCCATGTCGAGCGCGGCAATCACCTTGCGCTGATCGATCAGCCGACGCAACTCGTCACGGTTGCGTACCGTGTACAACTTGTCGACGAAGTCGGCGACGCCGACACGGGCCTCCATTTCGTACGACCAACGGCCGGCATCCTGGTTGTAGACGGCGATGTTGGCGTTGCGTACCTCCAGCGTGGTGGCGAAGGTGAAGATCAGCAACTGCAGCAGCGGTGGTGCGAACACGATAAGACGGCTACGCGGGTCGCGCAGGACGCTCAACAACTCCTTGACGATCTGCGCCCGGAGGCGGCCACTGACGAAGGTGTTGAACAGGCGTCGCATCGCTTTAGAACTCCAGGTTCTTGCGTGTCTTGTGCTTGGCGATCACGAAGAAGAACCCGCCGATCGCCATCATGGCCGCCACATTCGGCAGGAACACCGCCCAGACGTCGCCAGCCAGGAATACCGTCTGCAACGAGGCGACGAAGTAGCGCGCGGGTATCAGGTAGGTGATGGCCTGGATGGCCGTCGGCATGGCGTCGATCTCGAACAGGAAACCCGAAAGCAGGAAGGACGGCAGGAAGCCGGAGAACAGCGCGACCTGCGAGGCAAGGAACTGGTTTTTGGTAACCGCCGAGATCAGCAATCCCTGGCCGAGCGCGGGAATCAGGAATACCGCGGACAGGGTCAGCAGCGACAGCAGCGAACCGCGCAACGGCACGTCGAACACGAAGATCGCGAGCGCCGCAGAGGCCAGTGTGGCGAGCATGCCGAGGATGAAATACGGCAGCAATTTGCCGATCAGGATCTCCGCCACCGACGCCGGGGTCGACATGATGGCCTCCATCGTTCCGCGCTCCCACTCGCGCGCGACCACCAGTGCGGTGAGCATGGTGCCGATGATGGTCATCACGATCGCGATGGCGCCGGGCACCAGCGCACGACGACTTTCGAGCTCGGCGTTGAACCAGTAGCGTGGCTCCAGCCTGATGGGGGCCGGCGGCGCGCTGGCACGGCGGCCTGCACCCCAGGTCTGCACGACACCCTGTGCGTAATTGGCGACAAAATTGGCCGTATTCGGCTGCGAACCGTCGGTGATCACCTGTACCAGTGGCTGGGCTACGAAAGACGCCAGCCGGCGTTCGAAATCCTGTGGAATCACCACGAAGCCGCGCAGCTTGCCGGACACCACCAGGTCGGTGACTTCGCGGCGGTCGCGCACCGGCGTGACTTTCAGGTAGCGGGTGCCGGCGAATGCGGCAGCCAGCGACTGCGCCGAGGCGGTATCGGATTCCAGTACCACGCCGATGCGCACCTCGCGCACGTCCAGCGACACCGCATAGGCGAACAGGAACAGCAGCACCACGGGCAGCACGAAGGCGATCAGGATGGTGGACGGATCACGGATCGCCTGCAGGCTTTCCTTGTGCACCAGCGCAAGCAGTCGGCGCCCGTCAAATTTGTGGCTGGCCTGCTCGCGGTTGGCTTGACCACGCGGCACTGCACCTGCGCTGGTCTTGTTGGTTTCACTGTTCATGCCGCCGCCCTGGCGTCTGCGCGCGCCTCGTCTTCCATGTCTGCCGACTCGACCAGATGAATGAAGGCATCCTCCATCGTCGGATCGGGATGCTTGTCGCTCCTGGAGGTGTGCTTGAGCGCGTCAGGTGTGTCCAGCGCGATCAGTTTCGCGCGGTACATCAGTGCCACGCGGTCGCAGTACTCGGCCTCGTCCATGAAATGGGTGGTGACCATCACCGTCACGCCCTTGCGCGCCAGGCCATTGATGTGGGTCCAGAACTCGCGCCGGGTGATCGGATCGACGCCGGAGGTCGGTTCGTCGAGGAACAGCACCGGCGGACGGTGCATCAGCGAGCAAGCCAGGGCCAGACGCTGCTTGAAACCCAACGGCAGCGAGTCCGGAGAGGTCGTCAGGTATTGCTTCAGGTCGAAGGTCTCGATCATCTCGTCGATGCGCTCGCGCTTGACAGCGCCCTCCAGGCCGTAGACGCCGGCGGAGAACTCGAGGTTCTGCCGTACCGTCAGCAAGCCGTACAGCGAGAACTTTTGCGCCATGTAGCCGAGTTGGCTCTTGGCGGCTCCGGTGGCGCGGCGCAGATCGTGACCGACCACATGCGCCTCGCCTTCGGTCGGTTTCAGCAGGCCACAGAGCATCTTGAAGGTCGTCGACTTGCCGGCGCCATTGGGCCCGAGCAATCCGAAGATCTCGCCCCTGCTGACTTCAAAGCTGACGCTGTCGGTGGCGGTGAAATCGCCAAAGCGTTTGGTCAAGTTCTTGCAGGACACCGCGATGTCCGAATCGAGTTCGACCACGTCCATGCGATCGGCCAGCGCGGACGTGCCGCCGGGGCCGCCGCCTAGCAAATCGATGAAGGCGTCCTCGAAGCGCGGCTGCACGGGCTCGAGTTTCGCACCGGCCTCGTCGGCCAATGCGTCAATCTCTTCGCGTCCGGCACCATCGCGCAATACCACGCGCACGGCGTCGCCCTGAATCACGCCGTCACCGACGGTGCCCAGATCCAGTGCCCGCGACAACACGGCGCGGCGCTCGTCGCTGACTCCGGTCAGGCGGAAGCTTCGCTGCTTGATGCGATCGGTGAGCTCCTGCGGCGGGCCGTCGAATTCGAGCTTGCCTTCGTTGAGCAACAGCACGCTCTCGCAGCGCTCGGCCTCGTCGAGGTAGGCTGTCGACCAGACCACCGCCATGCCCTCATCGGTGAGCTCCTGCACCATGCGCCACAGATCCTGGCGGCTGACCGGATCGACGCCGACGCCGGGCTCGTCCAGCAGCAGCACTTCGGGTCTGGCCATCAACGCGCAAGCCAGCCCCAGTTTCTGCTTCATGCCGCCGGAGAGTTTGCCGGCGAGGCGTTTGGTGAACGGGCCGAGCCGGGTGAATTCGAGCAGGCTTTCGAAGATGTCGGTGTGCTGGTCGGCATTCATGCCGCGCAGCTGCGCGTACAGGCGCATGTTCTCCATCACCGACAGGTCCTCGTAGAGGCCGAAGCGCTGCGGCATGTAGCCGCTGACGATGTGGATCGCGTCGTTGTCCTTGACGACATCCAGACCGGCCAGCGTGACGCTGCCGCCGTTAGGTACCAGCAGCCCGGTCATGATGCGCATCAAGGTTGTCTTGCCGGCGCCATCGGGGCCGACCAGGCCGGTGAGGCGTCCGTAGCGAATCTCGGCGCTGAAGCCGCGCAGGGCGTGGACCTCGGCGAAGTGCTTGGCGACACTGTCGATGACGACCGCAGGGGTGTCCTTGCCGCGCTCGCCCGTGGTATCGCTGGCGGTGTGCGCACTCATTTCAACGCCCTGACGCGCCTTTGTCAGCGCTGCGGGCGGTGTCGACGTCGACCGTTACCGGCATGCCCTGACGCAGGCCCTCATCGGCATCGGCGACCACCACGCGCAGCCGGTAGACCAGGTCGGTGCGCAAGTCGGTGGTCTCCACCGTCTTCGGGGTGAACTCCGCGCGCGGCGAGATGAAGCCGATCTGGCCACGATAGACCTTGTCGGAGGAATCGGTGAGTACGCGCACCGACGCCCCTGGCGCGATGCGGCCCAGGTCCGGCTCGCTGACGTAGGCGCGCACATAGACCGGATCGCGCAGGCTCAGCGTGTACACGGCCGTGTTGCTCGCCACCATGCTGCCCGGTTCACGCACCCGCGCGATCACGATGCCGTCGCTGGGCGCCACAAGTTCGGTGTCGGCCAGCGCAGTGCGCGCCTGCGCCAGGGCCGCCGCCGCTGCGGCTACTCGCGCCTTGCCAGCGGCGATATCCTCCCTGCGAAATCCATCCTTGGCCAGTGACAGAGCGGCCTCGGCCGATGCCAGATCGGCCGAGGCCCGGTCACGCGCAGCACGGGCGATGTCGACGGTACGTTGGCTGCTCGCTCCCGATTCGAGCAGGGAACTCTGGCGCCCGAAGTCGCGCTCGGCCTCGCGCGAGCTTGCCTGCGCCCGGCGCACGCGTTCGGTTGCCTGTGCGATTTCCTGAGGCCGGTTACCACTGCGCAGCTTGTTCAGTTCGGCCTGCGCTACGCTCAATTCAGCTTCCGCGGCGGCCAACTTCTCGCGATAGGGTGTGGCATCGAGTCGAGCGATCACCGTGCCGGCGGTAACGGCATCGCCTTCATCGGAAGCCATGCTCGTCATGCGGCCTGGCTGGCGAAAGGCCAGCTCCACCTCGCGGATGTCCACGTTTCCATACAAGCGCAACACGTTGTCATTGCCCCTGTCGTGCATCAACCAGAACACGAACAAGCCGCCGGCGGCAATGGCGGCGATGACGGCGATGGCAAGCACGATCCAGCGGGTCTTGCCGGTGGGGGGGGTTGCAGTCTTCATTGGTGGGTTTCCGCTCGGGGCAACGCTTCGATCCTGATCGGCAAACGACCGTCGTCGAAAAGCCAGGTTGGACGAATGGTGGGTACTTGCTTGAGGGTACCTCGGCTCCTGACTTGATTGCCCGAACCGGCAGGGACCAGTGTGGGTGCGACGGTCGTCGTCGCCGCTCCTTGATCGGGAGATATCCGCAGCATGGGGTCGTCAAACCATAATTAGTAAGTATGTAGTTACTATTTTACCGAGTTTAGCGGGATTTGCAAGCAGCTGGTCGGGTAGATCGACAGCGACGGGCATGTTCTGAAGCGTCAATTGCTCGCCCCGAGTCGACGATGTCGATGAAGGCCTCGTAGCAGAAAAAAAGCCGTGCCGGCCGGCCAGCAAGGCTTCGAGCTCGACGTGCGGGATCCGCGCGAGCACTGTCGGGCCGGCAATCTTGTCGCCGTTCAGATGCAGGGGCGGCAGCACCGCGCCGTCACCGAATCGGATTGCGGAGATTGCCGGAATGCCAAGAGCCCGCCTGTGGTTCGGTTTCCGCCTCGCCGTCGCCGATCACACGGGCAATCAGTAGATCGGGGTAGTGGGGACACACGAGTAGGAGTGTGATGTCTATCGCGGCCGGGCCTTTGCGTGCGGCCCCGTGGCGAATGCGTTTTCTGCGGTATTCATCCCTGCCATTGCCGCTCCTCCAGGCGCACCACCTGCAGCGTATCGGCCGCGCCCTGCGCTGCCCCGGAAGTGGACAACATGACGGCGGGATCGCCCGGCTGCGCAAGCCCTTGCGCGCACAGCCAGTGGCTGGCCAAGCGCAGACACGATTGCGATTCAAACCCCGCCACGGCCAGCAACGGCGACACGCCCCAGACCACCGCCAGACGGCGGCACAAGTCCTCGGAGTCAGCCACGACCACCAGCGGCGCCGCGGGTCGAAAGCGGGCAATCCCCAGCACGGTCGCCATATCCCCGACAGGGGCGATGATGGCCTTGGCGTCGAGACGGGCCGCAAGCTGGCAGGCAACCAGGCTGATGGGGTTTGCCGCCGAGGTCGACTCGTTCGCCCGCAGCAGGTCACGTGCAACGCGCGCGGCATACTCGGTTTCAGTGGCCGTCAGCACCCGCTGCAGGATCGCGGCCGCGGCCACCGGGAAGCGTCCGATGGCGGTCTCGGCCGACAGCATCACGCCGTCCGTCCCGTCGAGCATGGCATTGGCGACATCCGTCACCTCGGCGCGCGTCGGCTGCTCCCGCGTGACCATGGATTCGAGCATCTGGGTGGCGGTGATCACCGGGCGTGCCTGGGCATTGGCCAAGGCGATGATTCGTTTCTGGACCAGGGGTATCTCGGCAAGATCGGTCTCCACCCCCAGATCCCCGCGGGCCACCATCACGCCATCGGCCATTGCCACGATCGCGTCGAGGTCGACCAGAGCCTGGCGTTTTTCGATCTTGGCCATCAGCAGGGGCTGCCGGGCAGGCGGTAGCAGTGCCCGGATGCGGATAAGGTCATCGGCGGACTGGACAAACGACACGCCGAGCCACTCCGCCTGTTGCGCCAGCGCGAAGCCCAGGTGCTGGCGGTCGTCGTCCGTCGGCATGAGCGCCGAGAGTCTGGATTCGGGCACGTTGATGCCCGAACCCGATGTGACCGTCCCACTGGCGAGCACTTGGCAGACAACCCGCTCCGTGCCGACGGTTTTAACCTCAAGCCTGATCGCACCGTCCGCGAGATACACCGACTCGCCCACGCGCAACGCCTGCAGCAACGCCGGGTGCCTGACCGGTAGCACGTCCGGGGAGTCGGCCTCGAGCGCTAGGACCACGTCCGCGCCCAGATGCAGTTCGCGCGCGCCGCCGGGCAGCTCTCCCAGCCGAAACTTCGGTCCCGGCAGGTCCACCAGGACCGCCACGAACCGCCCCGCTTGTTGCGCCAATTGACGTACCTGCCGGATCCGACGGGCGTGGCTCGCGTGGTCGCCGTGCGACATATTGAAGCGGGCGACGTCCATCCCCGCGCCGATCAGCCGCTTCAACACGCCCGGTCGATCGGTCGCCGGGCCCAGGGTGCAAATGATCTTTGTCCGATGCCAGGAAGGTCGGGGCATCTCTACCTCCGAGTAAGCAGCGACCGGGCCCGACTTGTCCCGGTCGTCATGCGCAGAATACCGGCAAATGTCAGCGGCGGCGTTCAAATCGAGACCAGAAAAGCGCATGGATTATCGCCACCGTTTCAACCAGTTGCCGACGATCGATCGCTCAACGTTGGGACGCTACCGAGAGGAAATCTACATGTTCATGTATAACAAGCAGTTCGGCCAGCGCCGATTGTGACGCCGGTGTTGATTTTGCTTCTCGGCATAAGGGTCTTTACTGCGTCCACGCCGGACTCGGGCGCACTGTCGCCGTGGAAGGCGCTGCGCTCCGGCTCGCGGATGCCGCCGATCGGGGCAACATAAGGGAGGCGGCGGTGCTCATGGGCGAAATCGCCAGCGGTTGTGTCGCCTGCCACCCGATTTTTCGCGGCCAGCCCGGCGTCTCGCCGCTGCTGCTGCCGGCAGCGAGGAGATGACGATGGCAGCGCTCAATCGACCACGCGGATTTTGGATCTGGGCCGCTTCTCTGGTCGCCGTCGGGTTTGGCCTGCTGACGATCAAGGAAGGCGGCACGATCCTGTTCGGCGATGACGCGGCGCGGGCCGCCGCGGGCAGCTATGTCCCGTTCGTAGTCTGGTTCAATTTCCTCGCCGGATTTGCCTACGTCGTCGCCGGTGCCGGGCTGTGGGCGCGACAGCGGTGGGGCGGTGTGGCTTTCGTTCCTGATCGCCGCAGCGACGGCGGCGACCTTCGCAGCGTTCGGCGTGCATGTTCTCTCCGGCGGTGCCTACGAGATGAGGACCGTTATCGCCATGAGCTTGCGAACGCTGGTGTGGGTCGCAATTGCATGGGCCGGGTATCGAGCTGTAGTGCGCGCTTCGTGAGGCGCAGGTACCTGGTTCAGGCGCGTGGCCCAGCTGGTGAAGCTCGCCGTGGAGTTCACTCTGGCGCGACGCGATGCTTTTGTGCCGCCGACAATAGGCATGACCGTGGCGCCGGTTTCGGGGTCGGCAGGCTTGTAAATCCGTCATCGCTCCTCTAGGATAGTATTCGATTACTCACTCCGAGTCATGCCCCGAGTCATTCCCCGAGTTCATGGCAAATCCGACCGCTTCCCGAACTGTGCCCCGCCTCCGCCACCGCCTCAAAACGGACGAGCGGCAGCGCGAAATCGTTGCCGCCGTGCTGTCGCTGGCCCGCGAGTGCGGCCCGGATTCGATCACCACCCAGGCGATCGCCGATCGAATCGGCGTCACGCAGGGCGCCCTCTTCCGGCACTTCCCGGATAAGGAGGCGATCTGGCTCGCGGTTTTCGCGTGGGTGCGGGAAGCGCTCGTCGCTGCGCTCGATGCGGCGGTGGCGAAGGGCGATTCGCCGCTGGGCAAAATCGAGCGTGCATTCCTCGCGCATGTTGCGTTCGTCGCCGCCAACCCCGGCGTTCCCCGCGTCCTCTTCCACGAACTGCAGTACCCGGGCGACTCGCCGGTGCGTGTCGAAGTGGGCACGATGGTCGCGGCCTACAGCAAACGCCTGACATTGCTCTTCACCCAGGCCAAGGCCGCAGGCGAGCTTCCCTCCGACCTCGATTCCACCCTCGCCCCCATACTGTTCATCGGCGCCGTGCAGGGCCTGGTGATTCAGTCCGCGCTCGCCGGCGACGAGGCCGCGATGACGCGACGCGCCCGGCAAATGTTCCGCTTGCTCCTCCATGGCTATCGCGGGCGGAGAAAGCCGTGACGCTGCGTCTTGGCCGCAAGGCCCTGCTGATCACAGCCGGCATCGCCGGCGCGCTGCTGCTCGGCTGGCTGGCAATGACGCAGGGACCGAGGAGCGAATCGTCAATGTCGGCTTCGCGGCGAGGCCGGAAAACGTTTCCGTGGGCGACTTGGTCGAGGTGACGATCCGTACCGCCGAGTTGCCTAATGCGACGTCGGTGCCGGCGGCGGCGGTCAAGCGGCTGAATCGACTGGATGGCGTCTGGCAGCTCACCGACGGGCGCGCCGTCTTCCGTCCGGTCCGGATCGGCATCACCACGCTGGACGGCCGCAGCCAGATCCTCGACGGACTGGTTCCCGGCAACGAGGTCGTCGTGCACAGCGAAAAGGAGCTGCGACCCGACGACAAGGTCAAGGTCGTCGCTGCCATCGTCCGCGCCAACCCATGATCAATCTTGCCGGCCGCGACATCCTCAACGGCTGGGGCAAGTTCGTCTTCACCGGCGTGGGGCTCGGACTGCTCATCGGCGTCACGCTGTCGATGGCGGGCATCTATCGCGGACTGATGGACGACGGGCGCGTGCTGCTAAGCAACGTCGGCGCCGATCTGTGGGTCGTGCAGCGCGACACGCTCGGTCCCTACGCCGAGCCGTCGAACGGGCGCGACGACGCCTACCGGTCGCTGCTCGGAGTGCGGGGCGTGGTCGAGGCCGGCAACGTCACCTATCTGACCATGCAGATCGCGCACGTAGGTGCCGAGGTGCGCGTGATGCTGGTCGGCTTCGAGCCCGGGCACCCCGGCGAGCCCGGCTACCTCGTCGCGGGACGCCCGATTACGCGCTCGCACTACGAGGCGATCGCCGATGTCCGGACAGGGTTCCGGCTGGGCGAACGGATCCGCATACGCCGGCACGAGTACACGGTTGTCGGGCTGACCCGCCGCATGGTGTCCTCGGGAGGCGATCCCATGGTCTTCGTGCCGCTGCAGGATGCGCAGGAAGTGCAGTTCCTCAAGGACAACGATGCGCTGGTGAACGAGCGCGCACGCACCGCTGCCAATCCGGCGTTCAACCGCCCCGGCGTGCCGGGACTGCTCGAGGCGGTGCAGGCCGGCCAGGCCAGCAGCCGCACCGTGAACGTCGTCATGCTGCGGCTGGCGCCGCACGCCGACGAAGCGGTGGTGGCGGGCGAAATCCGACGCTGGAAACACCTGGAGGCGTACACGCGGGCAAACATGGACGAAATCCTGGTCGCCAAGCTGATCGCCACCTCGGGGCCCGCCAGATCTTCATGTTCCTGGTCATCCTCGCAGTGGTCAGCGCCGCCATCGTCGCGTTCATCATCTACACGATGACGTTGAACAAGGTGCGCGAAATCGCCGTGCTCAAACTGATCGGCGCCCGCAACCGCACCATCGCCGGCATGATCCTGCAGCAGGCGCTCGGCCTGGGCGCCATCGGCTTCATCGTCGGCAAGACCGTCGCCACGCTGTGGGCGCCGATCTTTCCCAAGTACGTGCTGCTGCTTCCGGGCGACGCCATGCTCGGCGCCGCGCTGGTGCTGGCGATCTGCGCGCTGGCGAGCGTCGTCGCCATTGGCGCGGCCTCGCGCGTGGACCCGGCGACGGCGATCGGCGGCTAGATGCAACCGGCGATCGAAATCACCGGCCTGACCAAGCGCTACGCCACCGGCGACGCGGCTGTGGACGCACTGAAGGGTGTCGACATGGTCGTGCAACCCGGCGAGGTCGTCGGGCTGATCGGCCCCAGCGGCTCGGGCAAGAGTACGCTGCTCAAATGGCTGGGCGCGGTCATCGAGCCCACGTCGGGCCGCATGGCGCTCGCCGGCGAGGCGATCTACGACAACGGCTGGAAGGTCGCCGATCATCCTCGCCGACGAGCCGACAGCGCCTCTCGACAGCGAGCGGGCGCTGACCGTGATCCGCATCCTGAACGAAATGGCGCAGCGCTTCGGGACCGCGATCATCGTGGTCACCCACGACGAAAAAATCATCCCGACCTTCCGGCGCATCTACAACATTCGCGACGGTCGCACCTACGAGGAGGCGCGCGAGGCGCGGGCCGCCTGATCTCCGGCAATCCCTGAAATCGACGCGCGCCACTTCGGTGTCCGGATGCGGGGCACGCCAGCCGAACCAGAACGCGTTGTGCGAAGACCGGCGCGGCAGCGTGGAGACCGCGCCCATGGCGAGCGGCCTACTTCAATCCGAGGAAGCGGTCCAGCGAAAGCGCGCCGCCGCCGCGTCCGGCGAGGTAGAGCAGCAGCGCCGCCCAGGACAGATGCGTCGGCCAGGCATCCGGATACACGAACAGCTGTATCACGGCCGTCATCCCGAGCAATGCCAGCGCCGACAGGCGGGTGAACAGTCCCACTGCCAGCAGCAGCGGGAACAGGTGCTCGGAATACGCGGCGAGATGCGCGGCAACTTCCGGCGCGATCAGCGGCACCTTGTACTCCTCGCGAAACAGCGCGAACGTACTCGGCGTCAGCGTCAGCAGTCCGTCGACCTTGGTGCGGCCGGACATGAAGAAAATGCCCGCGATGGCGAACCTCGCGGCCAGCGCGAGAATAAAATCGCCGATCAGCCGCGAAAGAACATCGGCGCAGCGGTTCCAGCCGGCACGAGCGCCACGATCGGCAGGCGACTCCAAGGTTGCGGCTTCGGTCATCATCGAACTTCCTCTTCCGGGCAGTTCAGGAACCAAGGTCGAGCCGTGTAAACGCTCCGGCGCCTAGGAGCCTGGCCATCAGCCGCGCCAGATCCACATCGACCTTCGCTTCCAAGGCCCGCTGCGCCGCTTCGGCCAGCGTGCCGCCACGGGCGCAGACATCCAGAAACGCACACTCGCCCGCGGCGACCGGGATCCACTCGACACTACCGCCGGGGCGCGTCAACAGTACGCCCTCCGCTCGCCAGTCGAGTTCCGGCGCATCGGTCGTCGACACGCCGGCCGGGGCCTCCGCCGCGCGATTGCGCTCCCAGATCGTCCTGATCGGAACCTCGGAGTGCCACGCCCAACGGGCGGACGCATGCGGCGTCAGCACGGCACGGCCGAGCTCCTGCGGCGGCACTGCTGCGACGAGTTGTGCGTCGAGCGTCGGCTCCTCCGCGGCGCAGTGCGCCTGTGTCCAATGGCGATCGACGCGCGCCACGGGAACCAGGTAGGGCAGTGCGCGGGCGGGCTCGAAAGCGCCCAGGAAATCCGGGAACTCGCCTCCGTAATCGAGCAGCGATGCGCGCCTGGGAAGGTTGTCGCGCACGAAAATGGCGGCCGCCGCCCGAAACCATTCGTCGCCGACGAGCCGCGACACCGCGGGAAAGTTGGCCTGTAGCGCGTCGATGCAGCCCTTCATGACCGTGTTGCGATAGACGGCGAACCCGGACTGCGCCACCAGCGATGCGATCTCCGGCCGCAATGCCCCGTCGGGACCGCCGCCGAACAGCGCCTGGGCAAAGCCGTCCTGGAATTCGCGCAGCCCCGCACTGCCGTGCCCGGGGTCCGTCATGCCGCCTGCCGCGCCGGCGCGGTCAGAATGGCCTGCGCCTGCCGGCGTTCCGACAGCAACGCGTCGAACGAAGGCAGGTTCTCATCGCGCTCGATCAACGACGGCCGCGGACCGATGCGCGCGATCAGTCGCTCGTAGAGCCGCCACACGGCGGGCGCGATGGGTGCGTCGTGCGAATCGATCAGCAGCGCCTCGCCCAGCTGCGGATCGGCCGAATGGCCGGCGAGATGGATCTCGTCGACATGCTCGCCCGGAAACGCATCGATGTAATCCGCGGCCGCGAACCCGAGATTGCGGCCGCTGACGAAGACGTTGTTGACGTCGAGCAGCAGCCCGCAGCCTGTGCGCCGTGCAAGTTCGGCGAGGAATTCGATTTCAGTGTGTTCATGTCCGGCGATCCGCAGATAGTGCGACGGATTCTCGACGGCGATCCGCCTGCCCAGTGCGCATTGGGTGCGGTCGATATTGTCGGCGAGCCGCGCCAGCGATTCCGCGGTACGCGGAATGGGCAACAGGTCCGGGCGATAGCTGCCGCGCCAGGTCGACCAGGCCAGGTGCTCGGACACCAGCGCCGGCTCGAAGCGGTCCACCAGTACGGCCAGGCGGCGGAGATGGTCGCGGTCGGGCTCCGCAGCGGCGGCCAGCGACAGGCCGACGCCGTGAAGCGAGAGCGGATGGCGGGCGCGGATCGTTTCGAGCCACGCCAGCCGCGGTCCGCCCTCGACCATGTAATTTTCGGGATGGACCTCCAGCCAAAGACCGTCCGCGGGGGCGGCGTGCGCCTCCTCGTAGTGCGCAGGCTTCAACCCCAGCCCCGCGGAGTGGTTTGCGATCACGGCTTGCTGTCCTTCGGTGCGCTTCGGTGTCCGCGCGATCAGCTCTTGATCGGCGCGAGCGAACCCATGCCCTTGGGGGTCTTCATCGTCGTGCAGGTGCCCTTGGCGACGTGCTTCCAGGCATTGCCCTGGTAATCGGTCTTGGACGTACCCGCGCAGGTGGTGCCCGGTCCGGCGGCACAGTCGTTCTTGCCGGCCAGTGCGACGCCGTAGCATTTTTCCAGTGCGGCTTCGCCGCCCATCTTGTCTCCGCCCTTCATCTTGTCGTCGGCGGCCATGGCAGCGCCCGAGGCGAGCGCGGATAGCGCGAAAGCGGTCACTGCGAGAGTTTTGCAATTCATGTCTGGAGCTCCTGTGGGATGGATGGCCGACCGGCCGTTGCGCATTGCAAGGCGATCCGGTCTGCCAGTAAGTTCGACGAATCGCAGCCGGCGGTTACAGTGGTGGCACAATGCCGCGCAGCCGGAGGGTGGCGTAACCGAACGGACCTCGGCAACGAACTACTCGATGGAAGCGGATGAGCGCAAGCGAAGATCGGCTCAGGAATCTGCTGGTCCGGGGGCTCGAGGGCGAGAGTGTCGCCTATCTCCGGTTCCTGCGGGAATTGAGCGCGTTTTTGCGCGCGTTCCTCAAACGGCGCCTCGCCGGGCTCCCCGACGAAGTGGAGGATCTGGTGCAGGAAACGCTCATCGCCGTGCATGTCCAGCGTCACACCTACGACTCCGGTCAGCCGGTGACCGCATGGCTGCACGCGATTGCCCGGTACAAGTTGATCGACTTCTTCCGCCTTCGTTCACGCCAGGAAATCCACAACACGCCCCTCGACGATGAGCCGGAATTGATGGCCGAGTCGGACCAGGACGCAGCGGAGGCGCGCCGCGACGTCACCAAGCTGCTGGCCGGACTGCCCGACCGCCAGCGTCTGCCGATCGTCCACGTCAAGCTCGAAGGACGGTCGGTCGCCGAGACCGCGCGGCTGACCGGCATGTCGGAGTCCGCGGTGAAAGTGGGTATCCATCGCGGCATCAAGGCGCTTGCAGCCAGGATGCGGGACGACGGATGAAGACCGACGACCTTCTCGTGTTGCTGGCGGCCGGGGCAGGACCCGTCGACACCCGGCTCCCGGTGCGCCGGTTCCGCTGGGCGCTGGTCATGGCCACGCTGGCGGGCATCGTCGTCATGGCGGCTTCGCTGGGTGTGCGCCCGACGCTGGGGCGCGATACCGGCCTGCCGATGTTCTGGTTCAAGGAGTTGTTCTGCCTGGCACTCGCGGCGATCGGCCTGGTCGCGGCGTTGCGCATTGCGCGCCCGGGAGCAACTCGCCTGGCATGGCCGATGGCGTTGCTCGCGGCGCTGCTGGTGGTGATGGGGGCCGCCGCCGGATTCCAGCTATGGGCCGCGCCAGCGCAGGATCGCCTCGGCGTGTGGCTGGGATTGAGCTGGAACCAATGCCCGTTCAACATCGTGGTGTTGTCGGCGCCCTTCTTCATCGCCCTCATCTGGGGAATGAAGCAATTGGCGCCGACCCGGTTGCGGCTGGCGGGCGCCATCGCCGGCTTCGGGTCCGGAGCCATGGGTGCGCTCGTCTACTCGCTGCACTGCCCCGAACTGACCGCGCCGTTTATCGTTACCTGGTATGTGCTGGGCATGCTGGTCTCCACCGGGCTGGGCGCGCTGCTGGGCCCGCGTCTGTTGCGCTGGTAACGCGCGCCGAGCCCGCGGGTTCCCCGGTCAATAGCGGGTCGCAAGATTGTTCGGCTGGACGCAGAAATACGCGAACACGTCCTCGCTATCCTTGGCACTCAAGCCCTGTGCCATGCCGTCCATGATCGGATTCTTGCGAGCGCCCGACTGGCAGTCGCGAAGCGCCTTCGTCAGATATTCAGGGTACTGCGGCTTGTGTCCGAAATTCTCGCGGTGTCTAATGGCCTCCTGAGGCGAACCGATTCCGGAGGCGATCCATTCATGCGCCACGCTCCCTCCCCTCTGCTCAACTTTGCCGCAGCGCTGCGTCGGGTGCTGGCGATTCTGCTCATGGCGCTGCTCGGATTCCTGCCGGGACACGCTTCGACCCAAGGGCTGTTTTCTCTCGAAGACTATGTCGCTTCAAGCAAGATTCTTTATATCTTTACGAACGGCAGCAGCTCTGCGTCGTCCGATTTCGGGAGGTGGGTAATCTTTGCTGGCAATTCCCCCCCACCTCTGACGTCTCAGCGGAAGTACCGCAAGGACAGTGGCCGGGAAGATGGCGCGCTGATCTCCGTTCCCATGTCGTCCACGCAACGCTGCGGCGCCACGCTGGCCGGCGTCCTGACCCCCGGCGCGCGCTTCCTGTACGTCGCCAACGGCACGATCTGTGCGTACGCGTTCGATCTGACGACGGGCGTGGCCACGTCGGTCCCCGGCACCCCGTTTCGCGCGGGCAAGTACCTGAGCTCGCTGGTGCGGGACCGGTCCAGTAACTATCTGTACGCGGCCGATCAGAACGGCCATTCCATCTACGGCTTCTCGATCAATCCGGTGTCGGGTGTGCTCACACCGGTGCCCGGGTCCCCGGTGTCGACCGGCAATTCGCCGCTCGCCATCGCCGTCGACGGGTCGGGTCGCTACGTCTACACCGCCGACAATGGCGGGCTTAGCGTGTCCGGCTATGCGATCGATCCCGCGAACGGCGCGTTGACGCCGGTGCCAGGCTCCCCGTTCCCCGCGCCGGTGCGACCCTGGGCGATCGCCGCCGACCCCCTGGGCAAGTATGTCTATCTCGTTTCCGACCTCAAAGGCGTGCAGCCCTACCGCATCGCTCCGGGCACGGGCACGCTCACGCCGGTCGGCGGTCCGATCGATGTGGGAGGGGGCCGGGGCGTCACCGTCGATCCCACCGGCCGCTTCGTCTACGTGACCTCGGGTTCGGGTCCCGTCAAGAGCGGGGTGAATGCCTTTGCGATCGGACCCGACGGCAGGCTGACGGCGATCGGCGCGCGCGTTCCCACCGGCGACAGCCCGCTGGCCGTGGTGACCGACCCCGGCGGTCGCTTCGTCTATACGGCGAACCTATTCTCCAACAACGTCTCCGCCTTTCGCATCGATCCCGCCGGTGGCGGGCTCACCCCGATCGCCGGGTCGCCCTTCCCGGGGAACGGAACGAACGCCTTCGGCCTTGCCACCTCCGGCGCCATGGCGACCACCGAATACGCCCTCGTCGGCAAGCATTTTTCCGAGCCGATCGGCACCGACGGCGGACGCCCGCCTTATACCTGGTCGCTCGCCAGCGGCGCGCTGCCGCCTGGTATCGCGCTGGATGCCACGACTGGCATGGTCGCCGGAACGCCGACCACCGCCGGCAGCTTCGTCTTCACCGCGCGGGTGTTCGACAGCGTCGGGGTCAGCGCCATGAAGGCATTTACGCTCAACGTCGGCGCGTCGAGCGCGCCAACGCCGGTCACGGTCGTCGAGTACTACAACGCCGCGCTCGACCACTACTTCATCACCTGGATGCCGACGGAGATTGCGATCCTCGATGCCGGCACTCAGATCAAGGGCTGGGTGCGCACCGGACAATCGTTCAAGGCGTTCACCGGCGTCCAGAGCGGCACCTCGCCGGTGTGCCGCTACTACATTCCGCCGGGACTCGGCGACTCGCACTTCTTCGGCCGCGGCAGCGCTGAATGCGCCGCCACCGGACAGAAGAATCCGAGCTTTGTGCTCGAGTCGTCCGACTTCATGCAACTGTTCCTGCCCGCGGCCGGGGTGTGCCCGGTGAACACGATCAACGTCTATCGCGTGTTCAGCAACCGGCCCGACGCCAACCACCGTTACCTGATCGACAAGGCGCTGCGCGACCAGATGTCCGCGCTGGGCTGGCTGATCGAGGGCGACGGACCGGAGGCCGTGGTGATGTGCGCGCCGGCGTAGCATTGCCGGCTGCAGGCAGCGCCGGTGATCCGAAAAAGTCGCCGCGCGGATTCGGCCGTTGCGGCGACAGGTAGCGGTCGGGCGGCGACATGCCGTGCACCACGTAGCAAACTCCGGGCGCCGCGTATTCGTAGAGACGCTGCTGCAGGCGCCGGATGCAGGGTTCCTGCTCGACCGGATCGACGAAACTCTGATGCGTCGGCGTGTCCTCCGAATCGCATCGCTGGGAACCTGCCTGGGAGAACGGTTGGCCGTGCCGGCGTCATCTCCGAGGCCTGAGACGTTCAGTTCGCCAGGAACGCAAAATCGGGTCGGGCCGGGGTCCTATACAATCCTTCATCTACCGGAGATCAAAATGAGCCACGCATCAATGCTGAAAGCCAGACGGCAGCACCAGAAAACCAGGAAACTTCTCGATCTCGCCGCCAAGCAGGCCAAGCGGCTGGCGAATCAGGCAGCGGCGGGGCCGGTCGTGAAGAAGGAGAAGGTCAAGAAGGAGAAGATCAAGAAAGAGAAGGTCAAGACCGAAAAAGTGAAAAAGGTCAAGCTGACCAGCGAGGAGCTGGGCAGGCAGGAGGCGAAGAAGAAAGTTTTGGACGCCGGGAAGAAAAAGAAGTAGCGGGCCATGGCCGTTCACGGTCCGGAACCGGAGCGACGCTCAGCATTGACTCGCACCGCCCCCGACCGCCCGCGGCCCGATCGCCGACGGTCGCCGGTCGACCCCAGGCCGACGCGCCGCGACCGATTGTCGTGCCTAGCGGTAGAAGGCCTCCACCGTACCCTTGAGCTTGATCAGCAGCGGGTGGCCTTTGCGGTCCACCGTCTTGCCGGCGGGCACCCTGACCCAGCCTTCGCTGATGCAATATTCCTCCACGTCCTTGCGTTCCTTGTCGTTCAGGCGGATGCCGACGTCGTGCTCGAACACGGCGGCAACATAGTGGGGACTGCGCGGGTCCGCTGACAGGCGGTCGGGCAGCGGCGGGCGTTCGGGGGTGTCGGTCATGGGGTGACTCGGGTTCTCGACTCCCGCGAACTATAGCAATTGCGCAGTCGCGCACTGACGAAACCCAGGGTCCGGCGTCCTGCCCGAAGCTGACACACGCAGACCGTCGACGCGGCACCCAGAAAGTGTGGACGCAACCGGTCGAACTCCGTCGTTTTCGGATTTCGCCTCGAGAGGGTATCCTCGATGTCAACGGCGGCCCGTCAGCGCCGTCGCCCGCACCGGTGAGTTCCGGTGCGAATACCGCGGCGGTCTCGCAGCGCGTTGCCGCCTTCGATATAAACCTGCCCGAGGAGTGGCCACGTGCGCATGTTCACACGGCATTCGAGCCGTCATTCCGTCCACCGGATGGCGAGACGTGCCCGGAGGATCGGCACCGCCGGCGCGGCGTTCGTGCTGCTCGCCACGCTTTCCGCACCAGCGCTCGCCGGCGGCACGTACCAGTTCGTCTACGGACCGGCGGCCAGTCCGGTCAGCACGACAAAGCCCTTCTCGGGCGCAACGAGCGATTTCTATAGCCCCAGTTCGACGATCAACGGCGTCACCCTGAGCGGCAATCTCTGGATGCTGGCATCGCCGCGCGTGACTTCGGCCAGAGCTTCCGTGACCGGAAACACGGCGGGGACGGCACGGGTGACGGTCACCAATGCGATGCAGACCTATGCGCTGACCGCTCCGTTCGGCACGAACTTCGCCGGAGGCAAGCTGGTGATCTACGCCGCGCTCGCGCCGGGCAACATCAACGGCAACGGGACCATCGACCTGGCGCTGAGCGTCGCGGTCCGGCAGGGGTCGAGCTGGGAGGCGACCGGCAGCGACCAGCGCTCGGTCGATGCCGGCGCCGGCAGCGAGGAGGTCGAATTCCCGGGCCCGTGTTGTACGATTCGACGCCAGCATGCGGGGAGTACGCTGCAGCCACGCGGCTTGCGCGGATAGTTACCGCGGTGCAGAACGCCGCCACACGCGCAGCCTCCTGCCCGGACCTCCTCGGCCAAATCTTCATCAATACGCAGCAGCAAGCGAAAGAACTTGGGGTACGCGTCCAGCGCGCGACACCGGCGCCGCGCGCTTGCACGGTAGCTGCGAATTCGAAGAATTCGCTGCGTATCCCAGTCAATCGTTGCGCCATTGGCGATACGCCTCGATCCACTCCGCTCCCGCAGGCCTGGGTGAGGGCAACGGCAGATCGAGAATGCGCACACGTTGCCGCTGACGACCACGGGTACAGATTGCGACGATGTCGTTTTCGCCGCGCAGGTCGAGCCCGACGACTTTCACGACGGCACCAAGCAGCGTGGTGGCGAACGGCAATGCGAGGTGCTCCTCGAGCATCGTGTACCAGCCCGTGGTCTGCTCGGACTCGCCGTACGCGTCAACGGTGGCGTCTTCGATCATTGCGGCCAGTCGGGCCTTGCTGATTCGGATCTGCACGTTGCTGGTTTTCTTTGCCGGTTTACGCGTTCGGATATGAGGACTTCCGTCGAGCAATGCCTCCTTTTCCTTGCTGCGTGCCGGCACCGGCGGGCTGGCGCGCGCCTTTTTCGTCTTGGTCGTCGCCGACTCACGGCGACCGGCAGGACTCGTGACCGAAGCGACATCGGCCATCTCGATGCCAAACACATCGGCCAGATGAGCATCGTCGAGCACCTTTGGGGAATGCGGGCTTGGTGTCGGCCTGCGCAGTCCGACGCCTGCCTGTGCAACGAGGTCCTTGGGATCCACTCGGCGCAACGCAAAGATCAACTCAGGCTGGCTGTCGAGGCGCGCGCCCACACCATAGAGCACCGCCGCGACATGCTTGCACATGGATGCCCAGTCCGGGCAGCTGCAATCGAATTCAATCTCCTTTGGTGAAGGGAAGAGGCCGGCGCCCGGCCTGCAGATTCGTTCCATCACTGCCTTGGAAAGCCGGCCCTGGAGAAGCTCGACCAGCGAGTCGATCGAGCCCGCGCAATCGGCACTGATCGACTGCCACTGCTTCCTCGGAACGGTGACGACGCGGACGTTGACTTCGTAAAGATGCGACCCGATCACCTTGGCGCGCACTTCACCGCTGGTTATCTTGAGGTCGATCACCGAGCCGTTGCGAAGATAGGTACGTCCGCGCGGCAAGCGGTTGGCAAAGTCGCTGTAGCGCTCCAGGTTGTCGCACCACGCCTTGCCCCAGAACGTCCTGGCGATCGCCCCGCGCGAAGACTCCACGGGCGAAAGGTCGGAGCCCGCCTTGCTGGCCTTGGCCAATGCCCGTCCTGCCTTCTTGCGGCGCTGCGCCACCGGAACGTAACGCTTCCAGCCGTAGAAGCTCATGCGAACTGCTCCTCGGAATCAGGTTTCCTGTGCCGAATAAATGTCGAGCTTCACGAGATCGAGGAGCTCGGAGTCGCCAAGCTCGGTGAGCATAAGTTCCGCTCCGCCTTCCAGCACATCTTTGACCAGCTGCTGTTTGGATTCGATCAGCAAGTCGATCCGCTCTTCGATGGTACCGCGGCAGACGAATTTGTGCACCAGCACGTTGCGCTGCTGCCCGATGCGAAATGCGCGATCGGTCGCCTGATTTTCCACGGCGGGATTCCACCAGCGATCGAAATGGACGACGTGGGAAGCGGCGGTGAGGTTGAGGCCCGCGCCACCGGCCTTGAGCGAGAGCACGAAATACGGCGTCAGTTCGTCCTCCTGAAACCGATTGACCAGCTCGCGGCGCTTGGCCACCGGTGTGCCCCCGTGCAGCACAACGCCTTCGCGGCCGAAGACGCCGCCAAGAAATGCGTCCAGCGGCCCCGTGGTCTCACGGAACTGGGTGAACACCAGCATTTTTTCCTGCTTGGCGGCAATGATCTCGGCGAGCTCGCGCAGCCGGGCGAACTTGCCGCTGTCTTCCGCGTTCCAGGCGCCATCGCCCAACCATTGCGACGGATGGTTGCAGATCTGCTTCAAGCGCATCAGGTAGGAAAGCACGGTCCCCTTGCGAGCAATCCCTTCGGCATCCTCGAGCGCTTCGGCCAGTTCCTTCACCGCACGCTGATACAGCGCGGCCTGTGCCGGGTGGAGATGGCACCACGCTTTGATCTCGGTCTTGTCCGGCAGGTCGGCGATCACCTGCTTGTCGGTTTTCAAGCGTCGAAGGATGTAAGGGCGTACCAGGGCGCGTAGAGGCGCGAAGTGCTCGGATCGCGCCAATCGCTTGGAGAAATCGGCAAAGATCTTGTGTGTGCCCAGGAGCCCTGGGTGGGTAAAGTCGAAGATCGACCACAGGTCGGAAAGACTGTTTTCCACAGGCGTGCCGGTGAGCACGATGCGCGACTGTGCTTTCAGTTTCTTCACCTGGCGCGTCTGCTTCGCACCCGGATTCTTGATCGCCTGGGCTTCATCGAGGACGGCCAGCCGCCACTGCATGTCGGTAAGCGCCGGCGAGCGCAGGAGTGTACCGTAGGTCGTTATCACGAGATCGACGTCGCGCAAGCGCTTTGCGTCGAGCGCTTGCAACTCGTCGACAGAGCACTCCGACGGATGCGCGATCAGAATGCGAAGGTCCGGAGAGAAACGCGCGGACTCAGCGGCCCAGTTGGCCAGCAGCGATGCCGGAACGACCAGAAGGCTGGGGCGGAATTCCTTGCCCTTTCCATTGTCCTCGCGCTTCAGTATCAGGAGCAAAGAGAGCACCTGGATGGTCTTGCCCATGCCCATGTCATCGGCAAGGCACGCTCCCAATCCCAGCCGGGTGAGGAAGTACAACCAACGCACGCCGACCTGCTGATAGGGGCGCAACTTGGCCTTGAGCGCCGGTCCGGGACTGACCTGCGCGAGGCCTTCCGGCTGGCGCAATCCCCGAAGCGTGTCGGCCAACCAAGGGCCGGCAACCAACTGCGACCAGTCGGCATCGGCGGAGCTGTCGGTCTCGGTGAGCGAGGCCCCGGCCAAGAGCCGCATCGCCTCGGCAAACGGCAAGCCGTGTTCGGTCGCCGCTCGTTCGATGGCTTCGAACCGTTCCAGCATGCGCCCGAGCTTCCTGCGATCCACCTCGACCCAGCGTCCGCGCAGCAGATGCAAACCGCCGTCGCCGGCCAGGAGCCCCCTGACCTCGGCGGCGTCGAGGCGCTCGCCGTCGAGCGAGACTTCGATTTTGAAATCGAGCAGCGCATCCTGGCCAAGCACCGAAGGCATTTGTGCGCCGATGCTGGCCTTGACCAACGGGCGGGCGGGACGGCCAGCCTGCCATGCTCCCGGCGCCCGCACGATGATGCCGGCAGCCTCCAGCTTCGGTACGTCGGAAAGGAACTGATACGCGTCGGCCGGCAGCCAGCGGAGCGGCTGGTAGATCTCGCCAGACTCCACCATCGTGCGCAGCCACGCGCACTGCTCGGCCGCGCGTTGTACCGGCAGCAGCAGCGAAAGAAGGCGCGCCTGGCTCTTGCCATCCGAGAACTCGGTCAGCGCCTGGGAAAGAGGAAGGTGTTGTGCCTTACCGTGGGACGACACGCGCGACGTGTAGGTCGCGAGAAAGGCGAACGGCGCCGTGGCGTCCTTGCGGTTCTCGGCGAGGTTGAAGTGGACCCGGCCCACCAGATTCCAGACCGGATGAAGCGATTTGAGAAAAGCCTGGAGCGTACCTTTCGCTGCGCCGAGACCATCACGCAACGCGGCATCGAGCTCGGCCCATAACGCGGTCAACACCTGCGTCGTCAAATACTCCGCGCCCCTCATCGGAGGCGCGTCGGCGATCAAGGTTCCAAGCGCCTCGTCGCCGGGTGCGGCGACGGCGCCACCTTCCGGCGTCGCGCACAGCGCGGTCACATAGCGCGCAGCAAAATCACGCCACCACGCCCAGGAAGGAGGCAGGGCGCTCCCCACCTCGACGCCGCCAAGATGCAGCAGCCCTGGCCCGGGGCCACCGGCGAAGGCATCGCGGAAACGTTGGGCGAGCGCGGCAGGCAAGGGTGGTGCGTCAGACTCCGGCACCAGCCGAAGCTGGCCGTTCGGAGTAAGCAGCGGCACCAAGCCTTCGGCAGCGGCGATCGACATGCCCGGGCATTCTACCGAATGCACGCGTCCGGTCGACGCCAACAGCGTGATGCAGAACCTATCGCAGATGGTCGTGGATTCGCGGAACTGGAGGTGTCGAACCGCCGCTGCTTCCAATTGATGTGCGCGTGCGTGATACCAACCCGTCCAACGAGGTGCGCGTCGACATGTCGCGCGTCACGCACGCAACGGCCGCAATTTCGAGGCGGTGACGCCGCTGCGCTGCGTGATCCAGGTCGACAGCACGCATACGCTATCCGTGGCGGTCGCCCGCTACGCCGATCGAGGTAGAATTCATTGCCTTCTCCCGTGCACCGATCCGTGAAAATCCTCGAATACGTCGGCCTCGACACCACCCGCGTCAAGGCGCAATACGAAAAGGTTCGTCGTGCCATCGAGCGCGACGAGTTCCAGCAGGCCGACGTGAAGAAGCTCGCCAACGTCACGCACGGCAAGTTCTATCGCGCCAAGCTCGATTACGCGAACCGACTGCTGTTCTCGATCGTGCGTCACGGTGAGACAACCTACGCGCTGATGCTCGAGGTCATCGAGCAGCACGCGTACGACCGGTCGCGTTTCCTGCGTGGCGCGGCGATCGACGACGACAAGATTCCGGCGATCGATGCGGCGAGCGCCATCGGCGATGCCACGCCGGTGCGCTACGTCCATCCAGATCGGCAGGAGATCCATCTGCTCGACAAGGTGATTTCGTTCGACGACGCGCAGGAGGCGGTGTATCGGCTGCCGCCTCCTCTCGTCATCGTCGGCAGCGCCGGCAGCGGCAAGACCGCGCTGACGCTCGAGAAGATGAAGCACACCGAAGGCGAGGTGCTCTACGTCACGCTTTCAGCGTATCTCGCCCGCAGCGCGCGCGACCTCTACTATGGCCACGGCTTCGAGCACAGTGGTCAGGACGCGAGCTTCCTCTCGTACCGAGAGTTCGTCGAGACCTTGCGCGTGCCGCCTGGGCGCGCGGCCGAGTGGCGAGACTTCGCCGGCTGGTTCTCTCGCCAGCAGCAGGCGTTCAAGAGCATCGACGCGCACCAGGCGTTCGAGGAGATCCGTGGAGTCATCACCGCGGAGGCGGGTGGGCCCCTCGACCGCGGCGCGTATCTCGCGCTGGGCGTGCGCCAATCGATCTTCGCCGAGGCAGACCGCGCCCTCCTCTACGACGTCTACGAGCGCTATCGCGCCTGGCTCGCCGAGGCGGGGCTTTACGACCGCAATCTGGTCGCCCACGAGTGGCGTCGTCACGCCGTGCCGCGCTACGACTTCGTGGTCGTCGACGAAGTCCAGGACTTCACGATGGCGCAGCTCGCCCTGGTGCTCGCCACGCTGAAAAAGCCCGGCCACTTCCTGCTCTGCGGCGACTCGAACCAGATCGTTCACCCCAACCTGTTCTCGTGGAGTCGGGTAAAGACGCTGTTCTGGCGAGACGCGTTGCTCGCGCAAAAGCAGGAGGTCAGCGTGCTGCGCGCCAACTTCCGCAACGGGCGCGAAGCCACACGCGTCGCCAATGCCCTGCTTCGGATCAAGCATCGGCGCTTTGGCTCCATCGACCGCGAAAGCAACTTCCTGGTCGAAGCCATCGCCGGCGACGAAGGCACGGTCGCCGTGCTTCCCGACACCGACGCGACGAAGAAGGAGCTGAATCAGAAGACGCGGCAATCGACGCAACTCGCCGTGCTGGTGTTGCGAGACGACGACAAGGCGGAAGCGCGCCTGCACTTTCAGACGCCGCTCATCTTCTCGATTCACGAGGCGAAGGGCCTGGAGTACGAGAGTATCGTCCTCTACCGCTTCGTCTCGGCCAATCGTACCGCATTTGCCGAAATCACGGCCGGCGTCGCGGCAGCCGACCTCGACGGCAGCGAGCTCGAATACCGCCGGGCGAAGGACAAGGCCGACAAATCGCTCGAGATCTACAAGTTCTACGTCAACGCACTCTACGTCGCGCTCACCCGCGCCATTCGCAACGTGTACCTGATCGAATCGGACATCGACCATCCGCTGCTGCGGCTGCTCGACCTGCGGCGCGGCGCCGGTGGGGTGAAAGTCGAGCCGGTGGCCTCGAGCCGCGACGACTGGCAGAAGGAAGCGCGCAAGCTCGAGCTGCAAGGCAAGCAGGAACAGGCCGATGCCATCCGTCACGGCATCCTGCGCGAAACTCCGGTGCCCTGGCCCGTATTCGACGAGGCGCGCGTGCGCGAGACGCTGATCAAGGTGTTCCGCGACCCGGTTCCGCACGGCAAGGCGAAGCAACAACTCTACGAGTACGCCGCTTGCTACGATGAGCCGGTGCTCGTCGACTGGCTCGCGGGTGAAGCCCGTGTCGGTGTCCCGCCGATGGCAAAGCAGCCGGCAACGGCGCTCGGGCGCAAGCATTTTGCCGCGTACTTCTCACCACGGATCAAGGACGTCCTGCAACTGTGTGACCGTCACGGCATCGAGCACCGTACGCCGATGAACCAGACGCCGTTGATCGCCGCGGCCGCGGCCGGCAACGTGGCGCTGGTCGAGGCGCTGCTGGCGCGCGGTGCCAACCCGGAACTCACCGATCACCTGGGCCGCAACGCGCTGCACTGGGCAATGCTCGAGGCATTCCGCGACCCGAAATTTGCACGCGGGCCCTTCGCGGCGATCTACGAGCTCATCGCGCCGGCCGCGGTGGACGTGATGAGCGGCGAGCGGCTGGTGCGCATCGATCGCCACCTGTCCGAGTATTTCCTGTTTCAGACGCTGTGGGCGCTTTTCAAATCGCGCTTCACCACTTTCACGTGGCGCGAGCACGGCGGCTTCGAGACCGCCGCGATCCTGGAGGCCTGGCAACACCTGCCGCCCAACGTCGTGCGGCCCGAGCGCAACAAGCGCCAACACCTGTCGCACCTGCTGTCGCGCAACGAGGTCGACCGTGACTATGCGTACAACCGCCGGCTGTTCGTACGCATCGGCCACGGCTGGTATCAGTTCAACCCCGCACTTGCGGTGCGGCGGCGGTCGCCGTCGGGCGAATCGTGGGTCCCGATCTTCGATGCGCTCAATCTGCGCTTCGTCGCCGAGTGCGCCGACCCGTACCTGTGGCCGCGAGTCGACGCGCTGTTGGCGATGGCCGGGATGCCGCCAATGGCCGTACCCATCGGCGGTGCGCGGGCTGCGCAGAAGATCACCGCCGAGCGTGAGCGTCGCGAAGCCTTGCGCCGCGAAATGGAGACCGCGCGGGAGGCCGCGCTCGCCAAAGCGCAGACCACGGTCGAAGCACCACCTGCACCCGCATCGCCACCACCTTGGGGAACCACCGAAGCGCGGCGCCTCGAAATCGAGCGCGTACGGCAGCAAATCGCGGAGAATGCCAAGAAGCGCACCGGCGACGGCGACCCCTCGCAGTCGTCGTAGCGCGGGTTGCGCCACAAGGTGAAGAAAACCGCGCCAGCGTTGTTCTGCCGAACTTCGACCGGCTGACCGAGCCTCCCGAGTTCGGTCTGAACAGTTGGAAACGGACTTGTACGGGCGCAAAACGAGGCGTGGCAACGCCATCCACGTGACGGCGGCCGCCGCCGTCACATGAGCTCGATCGGAGCCTGATGTCCAGCGGACGACGCCAGCTTCGCATCGCGGGTCAGAAGCGGCGCAGCGAGTGCTTCGGCCAACGCGACGTACGCAGCATCGTACGCGGTGACGTTACGTCGCTGCTCCCGGATGCGGAACCGGAACGGCTGATGGGGATAGCGTGCGATGGGGAAATCGCCCAGGTCCTCGAGCGCTTGCGCACCTCGTTCGGCTTCGAGCACGCCTGTGCGTGCATACCGGTGAAACACCTGCGCGACTTCGACATCGAGCAGATGCGGTGCATGCAACGTCTCGTCCTGGCGAAAGAGACGTTCGGCGACGCGACCTGTGGCCGAGGTACCGAGCAGTACCTTGATTGGCGCGGATGCGTCGACGACAATCAACGTCCGTGCCCGCCAGGATTCGAACCCACGACCCCCTGCTTCGTAGCTTTTTGTTGGGTCAAACGCGTCATTATTATCAATCGCTTGCGCTGCGGCGACCCTCGCATCGCTTTCGTACTAAGCGCCACTGAGCCGAACTGATTTACGCAATTCTCATGCGATGACTTGCGTCCTGAGATCCGCTGCGGGAGTGCGCACAAGTGCTCGAAATAGATCATCACCTGTATGGTCGCTTCAGCGTCCCGGTAGGCTCGCCTCAAAGGTCTTGCCGCCGTATCCATATTTCAGGTCGCGCGCTTGAACGACGACGTATTGCACTCCGGCCGGGATCACGACGCCGTGGAGATCTCGCGTAAACGGCTGTTCGTCTGCGTGGTCATGGAGCAGCACCCGCTCACCGAAGACGTGGCCATCCCTCCCCATGACCCGAAACGCATCGGCATAGCGTTGCGGTGTGTCGTATGGGGACGAAACGGTCACATCGAAATCGAACTTGTTGAGACCGGCGGCCCTGATCTTCACGGCCTGGACGTCCGGATACCGCTGATCCGCCGGCTTCATCGACTGCGCCAGCGTCGTCCTGATGACCACGACCGCTCCAAGCACCGCAAGAACGCGAAGAAGGCTTTTCATAGATCGTTGAATCCAGTCACTGTCGGCCAACCCGCGGGACACGCCGGCGCCCGAACAATTCGAGAGCGGTCGATGTCTACGCGGCCCCCACCAACGCTGGCAACTGCGCCAGCGATGTGATTTCGCGGTCAGGAGTGCCAGGCAATCGCTCGGCGCGCTGATTATAGCGATTGCACCATACGACTTGCATGCCGAAGGCCGACGCGGCGTGGGCATCCCAGGCATTCGACGACTGGAACGAGATGGCTCGCACGGAGACGCCAAGCCGGTCGACTGCAAGTTGATAGACCTTCGGATGGGGCTTGTAGACACCAACCGCCTCGACTGACAGGACGGCATCGAAGAGTCCGGCAAGCCCGGCACCCTTGACGGCGGCTTCGAGCATTCGCGGTGAACCGTTTGAAAGGATGGCAGTGCGCAATCCGGCGGCCCTTAGCTGCTGGAGGACATCGGGTACCTCCGGAAACGTTTCCAGCGTCAGGTAGAGTTCCATCAACTTCCCTCGGAGTGATGGGCGATCGAAGCCCAAGGTCTCCAGGGCGAAGTCCAGCGCATCGCCGGTCACCTGCCAGAAATCGGCGTGGCGATCTTGCGCCGCGCGCAGCCACGTGTATTGCAGCTGCTTGTCGCGCCAAAGCGTGGTCAGCCGCTCCGCGTGGTCCCCCATGTTGGCGGGGTTGCAAAAGCGCGTCATTTTGGGGATGGGCGCGGATTGGTCCGAAGCCGCATGGACAACGCGATAGCCGGAGCACGGTCGCGCCCGGGCTGAGCAGGTACCCCCAGTCAGAACGGT
>JADYZP010000043.1 GCA_020853025.1 Burkholderiales bacterium | reverse complement strand
GCCTCGGCATCGTGACCCGCCTCGCGCAGCTTGCCGATGCGCTCGATCCAGGCGACGGGGTCGCGCGCGAGTTCGACCGCCTCGCCGCGCGTCATCGCGGACGGCGCGCGCTTGGCGAGTGGTGCGGTGCCGGCGCTGGCGGCTTCGCGCTGGATCATCGGCGCTGGCGCGGCGCGGGGTGCGGCCCCTTCCGCCGCCGCGTCCGCCGGAGGCGGCGGCATCGATTGCCTGGCGCGTGCCGGAGCCTCTACCGCTGCTTCCGTCTTCGCCGGCTCGCCGCTCCCTGCCGCCGCCGGTGCGGGTGCGGGTGCGGGAGGGGCGGTCGGCGCGGGTGCAGGCTCGACTGGGGCGGCGGGTGCGGAAGGGGCGGTCGGCGCGGGCGCCGGCTCGACTGGGGCGGCGGGTGCGGGAGGGGCGACGGCAGAAGTCGGCGGCGGGGTGACCGACGGCGCCGCGACGTCGAGCACGTCGCGCGAGGCGAGCTGGACGAGGCCCACCGCCACCACCCCGATGACCGCGGCAGCCGCGAAGGGCAACCACCATCGAGGCGGGCGCAGCGCTTCGCTGCCCGCGGGATGCGGGGCGCTTGCCACCGCACGGTGCGCGGCGGCGAGGATCGCCGCATCGAGCGCGGGCGACGGCGATTCGCGCGGCTGGGTGCGCCACGCCGCGGCGAGCGCAGGATCCTGCGCGGTATCGCCTGGACGGTGCGATTCGCTCGTCATGGTGGTCAAGTATCGCGCAGCGGTCGCAACGCGCTGCGCAGTCTGGCGGTGGCGTAGCGCAACCGGCTCTTCACCGTCTCCTGGCCCGCGCCCGTGGCAGCGGCGATCTCGGCGAGCGATAGCCCCGCTTCGTATTGGAGCAGGAATGCGTCGCGCTGTTCCGGGGGCAGGCCGGCGAGGGCGTTGTGCAGGCGCGCGCCGAGTTCGGCCGTGGCCGCCCGCCGCTCCGGCTCGTCGAGCGGCGAGCCGGCGATGGCCTCGATCGTCGCGCGCGCGGTGCCGTCCTCGTCATCGTCGATCGACGCGAACCGGATGCGGCCCGCCGATCGCCAATGGTCGACGACGCGATGGTGCGCGAGCGTATACAGCCAGGTCGTGAAGCGCGCGGTCGGCACGTAGCTGGCACGCACGCGGATGGCATTCATCCACACGTCCTGAAAGAGTTCGTCGGCCAGCGCAGGATTGCGGCAGTGGCGCAGGAGGTAACGGTAGACGCCCCCCTTGTGCCGCGCGTAGAGCCGGTCGAAGGATCCCGCGTCGCCACCCGCGTAGGCAAGCATGAGCGCCTCGTCGGAATCGTCGGACGCGGGGCTGGCGAGCGGATCGGCAGGGACGGGGCCAGGCATGGCCCCAAGTATAGGCATGCGTCGGGCCTGCCAGCACGCGGGGTGGCGGCGAGCCCGCCTGCCGGCGCTACCGCGGATCCGGCGCGAAGCGCAGCTGTCCCGGGAAGGGGTCCGGATCGCGCCGTGCGACCGGCGGCCACGGCGGCGGCAGCACACCCATCGCGACGAGGTTCTCGCGACGGTCGTAGCGCAGCGTGAGCGTCTCGGCCGGCGCCGCGGTTGCGCGCTCGAAATTCGTCAGGGTCACCGGCGACGCCTCGCCGCGGCCATGTCCCGTCCCGAGCTTCGCCGTCGCCCGTTCGCTCTCCGACGACGGCGCGCGCGCCGCGCCTGCGGCCGGCGCTTCGCTGCGTCGCGGTGGCGCGACTTCGCCGCTCGCCGCCGCGGAGACTGGCGGCGCGACCTTCTCCTGGAACACGGCGACGCCGATCACGCCCACGTTGCCCGGGCGCCCGGTACGCGCGGCATACGAATCGCCCAGGTCGGTGAAATAGAAGGCCGCGGTGCGCGTCATGCTCTTGCGCCAGCCCGCGATCTCCACCGAGCCATAGGGTTCGAGGACGTAGCCCGACTGCGTGGGGGACGCCGTCTCGCCGGAAATCACGTTTACGCCGTCGACGCTGGTGACCACGAGGAGGCGCGCCGCGGTGACGTTGCGGATCCGCACCGCGTATTCGTGGCCGGGAACACCCTCGATCCAGCGACGACCCTGGTCGGGATAGATCGCCAGCGGCATCCGCGCGCTGCGATCGTAGACGTCGACACGCGCCAGCGCGGATTCGAGCGCGGCGCGCGTCGGCGGGACGTGCCGGGACGCGGGCTCGTCGGCGCCGGCAAGCGGAGCGGCAAGACCGAGCGCGGCGAGCAACGTGACGGCGGCGAGGCGGTGGAACGGGGTGGCACGGGGCATGGGACGGTCCTTTCGGGTTCGGGGCGCCGACGCGCCCGGTGCCGGATAGGAACGGCGGGCGGCGTGCGACGGGGTCAGTCGCTCGTCCGGCACGTCGTTGGCGTGCGATACTTTCCCGCCATGCAAGCGAACGACATTGCCCATCTGCCGCTGCTGGTCGCCGGACTGTCGTTCGTCCTCGCCTTCGCCTTCGGTGCCGTCGCCAACCGGGCGAACTTCTGCACGATGGGCGCGGTGAGCGACGCGGTGAATTTCGGCGACTGGCGCCGGATCCGGATGTGGGTGCTCGCTATCGCGGTCGCCATTGCAGGCAGCACCCTTCTTCAGTCGATGGGGGTGATCGACCTGCGCAAGTCGATCTACACCGGCGTCACCATCGCCTGGGTCTCCGCACTCGTCGGGGGTTTCCTGTTTGGCTTCGGAATGACGCTCGCGTCGGGGTGCGGCAGCAAGACGCTCATCCGCGCCGGCGCCGGAAACCTGAAGTCGTGGGTCGTGCTGTTCGCGCTGGCGATCGCGGCGTACATGACGCTCAAGGGTCTCTTTGCGGTGTGGCGGGCCAGCGTGCTCGACCCATGGCGCTTCGACGTCTCCGTTCTCGGTGCGAAGAGTTCCGACCTGCCGGCGCTCGCCGCCGCCGCCGGATGGGGCGCCGTCGCGGCTTGGCTCCCGTACCTCGTGATGGCGGCGCTGCTCGTCTTCGTCTTCAAGGATCGCGGCTTCCGTGCTTCGCCCGGGCTCATCGTGGGCGGCGTCATCGTGGGTCTGGTGATCGTCGGCGGTTGGTACGTCACCGGCCACATCGGGTATCTTGCGGAGGACCCGGCCACCCTCGAGGAGAGGTTCGTGGCCACCAACGGCAACCGCATCGAGTCGTTCAGCTTCGTCGCACCCGTCGCATATACGCTCGAATTGCTCCTCCTGTGGACCGACACCTCGCGCATCGTCACCTTCGGCATCGCCGCCGTCCTCGGCATGCTGGCAGGCTCGTGTGCCTATGCGCTCGCGTCGAAGACCTTTCGCTGGGAGGGCTTCGGTTCGGTCGAGGACGTTGCCAACCACGTCGCCGGCGGCGTCCTCATGGGATTTGGCGGCGTGACCGCCTTGGGCTGTACCATCGGCCAAGGCCTGACGGGCATTTCCACGCTCGCGATCGGCTCGATCCTGGCGATCGCGGCGATCGTCGCCGGTTGCATTGCCGCCATTCGCTACCAAGTATGGCGGTTGGAGCGGGCGGCGTGAGCGGGCGCTGCCGGCGAATGGCCGACCGGCCGCGTTGATACCGACATGATCGTTTTCGACCTCATCTGCAAGCAGGGCCACGTCTTCGAGGGCTGGTTCGACTCGCCCGCCGAGTTCGATCGCCAGAAGGCGTGCCAGCTCGTCGCCTGCCCGCTGTGCGACGACGTGCACGTCGAGCGCCGGCCGTCGGCCAAGGTGCGGGTGGCCAGGGGCGATGCAGCCGTTCCGGCCAAGGCGCCGACGGCTGCGGCGAAGGCGCCGACGCCGGCGCAGGAGGCGATGGCCGGGCTGCCACCCGAGGTCCTCGCCAAGCTGCGTGAGGTCGTGCGCAACACCGAAGATGTCGGCGAGCGCTTCCCCGAGGAGGCGCGCAAGATCCACTACGAGGAAGTGCCGCACCGCTCGATTCGCGGCCGCGCATCCGCCGAGGACGCGCAGGCGCTGCGCGACGAGGGGATCGAGTTTGCTTCGCTGCCGCCGTTCCTGACCGGCGAGAGTCACTGACGATCGCGTCTGTATAATCCGGGCCTCTCTCCAAGGGCCGTTAGCTCAGTTGGTAGAGCAGCGGACTTTTAATCCGTTGGTCACTGGTTCAAATCCAGTACGGCCTACCAATAGATCAATCAGTTACCGCAGCTTTCTTCGCGGGTGCCTCGCGCGAATGTAGACGGAAACGTAGCAGATCGAGGCGAAGCGTACTTTCTACTTCGCATGAAATATCAGCCGGTTGCATATCCACGACCGCCGGACTAACCAGCGGCGTAGCGAATAGTCCGTGGGTCCATGCCCTCAAAGCAGGCGTTCCGGACTTCCTCGCACCAAACGAGATGAGTGCGATGACTGGCGTGTCCGAACGGATCCAATGCGCGCCATCGCGTCACGAACGGCAGCCCGAACGACCATCCGGTTCCACCGGCTACTTCGAGCTATCCGCGACCGACACGATGTCCATGCCGAGAATCGAGCAGAACAGTCGCTACAAGCGATAGATGCGCTGGGCATTGTCATGCAGCAGCATCTTGCGCTCAGCCAGAGTGCAGTCTGCGATGGCCGCGAGAAAGCCCGCCAGGATCAACTCGTACGAAGCGACGAGACTGTCGACCGGGAAATTGCTCGCGAACATGCAGCGATCGACGCCGAAGATCGCGATCGTGTCGCGGATGATTGGTATGTTTGCTTCCTGCGTCCAGGGGCGGTCGCGCTGCCCGAGGCCTGAAATCTTGATCGCAACGTTGGGCGTACGCGCCACACCTTCCAGCGCTCGCCGCCATCCGTACAGTCCCTCGCGGCTGCGGTCCGCCGGCAAGCCGGTGTGGTTTATGACGATCGGGATCGTGGGAAAGTCGCGCGCTAAGTCGGCTGCCTGATCGAGATTCCACCACGGGGCCTGCAGGTCGAACGAGAGTCCGTGGCGTTGAAGTAAAGCAAATCCCTTCCGCCACCGCTCGTCGTCCATCGAACCGGACAAGCCACGTCGCGCGTCCGTCCGCGTCGCACTTGTCACGGGCTTGTGGCGGATACCGCGCACCAGCCGGTGGCTGGCCTGCGCCGTCATCACAGCCTCGACGTCGGCGCTATCGAGCGCGGCGTACGCCACGCATGCCGTGGGCCGCCCCGTTTTCGCCGCCAGCGTCGTCAGCCACCTCGTTTCCTCGACAGGCGACGCGCGATCCCACTCTGCCTCGATGTGCACCGTCCCTATCGGCGCAAATCCCTCGGTATCCCGGGCGAGATCGGCGGGTAGATAGTTGCGTTTCAGCGCCGAATAGTCGCCGTACCGGAACGGGATAGGCTCCGCATCCTGGAGCCACGGGTACGGGTTGCGGTCAAGATCCCAGAAATGCTGATGCGCATCGATGAATGCCGTTTCGACCTTCACGCCTTTCTCGGAACGGCGTCGAGCGTGGCAAAGTATTGCTCCATCTTCGCAACGTCGACGCTGTCGTCGGGCTCGAAGCCGAGTTCCGCGAAGTGCCGCGCACGCTTACGCATGTCCACCAGCAGTACCTCGCGCGCATGCGTCGCGACGATCTCCGCGACTTCGAGCGGCACGACGACGATGCCGTCGTCGTCGCATCCCACGATGTCGCCGGGGCGAACCTGGGCACCGCCCATGCCGATGCGCGCCTGTAACTCGATGATTTCGATGCGGCCCGGAATGATCGTGCGCGCCACGCCGCGCGAGCAAATCGGCGTCTGCTGCTCGATCAGCTCGGCGCTGTCACGGCACTGACCGTCGGTGATGATCCCGACGGCACCCTTCTGGATGGCGCGCAGCGAGTTCTCCGAGCCCCACAGCCCGACGGCCGGCGCCCCGCCGGTGTCGACGCAGACGACATGGCCCGGTTGCAGCTTGTCGTAGAAGCGCCAGACGCCGATTCCGACTTCCTTGAACCAGATGTCATGCGCATCGACGATCTCGTGTGTCGTCGCGAGCGTCCACATCGGCTGGTTCGCCGGCACGCAGCGCACGGTGAAGGCGACGCCCCAGAAGCGCGTCCCGCGCGACAGCGCGCGGATTTCCGGTGTCACGAGGCCGATGTTCATGTAGCCGATGCCGTCGAGCGCATCGCAGACGTCGGCTACGCGAAGCGGGTCGTAGTGCGGTTTGAGGCGGAACGGATCCGGGAGGCTGGCGCTTCGGGGGTTGGGCATGATGATGCTTCCTGGTCGATGAAGTGTGTGCGAATTTCTAGTCGGACGGCGGTCCGGCGCTCTCATAGAGGCGCACCAGCGACGCCGGATCGGACATTGCATGGCCGCTATCGACGTACTGCGCGAAGCGGTCACGCGCTTGCAGGACGAGCGGGAGCTCGCATTCGAGAGATTGTGCGAATTCGCCGACGGCCTTCATGTCTTTGAGGAGTTGGCGCGCATAGGCCTGCGGCGGTTCGAAGTCGCGTTGCTGGATGCGCGGATAGAGCTTGCGCAGCAGCGTGCTGTCGGCAAAGCCCCCGGCGAGGCATTCGGGTAGCCGTGCGGCATCGATGCCGGCGGCTTCGGCGAGCACGGCCGCCTCCGTCATCAGCACATAGCCGACACCGACGATCGCTTGATTGACGATCTTGGCAGTCTGTCCCGCGCCTACCGGTCCCATGCGCGTGACGTTGGTTCCGAGCTCGGTGAGGATCGGCCGCCCACGATCGAACGCTGCGATCTCTCCGCCGGCCATGATGGTCAGTGCGCCTTCGCGCGCCGCAGTCGGGCCGCCCGACACCGGGCAGTCGATCCAATGGAGACCGGCCTCCGCGTTGGCGCGCGCGGCCATGTCGCGCGTCGCGTCGGGATCGATCGTTGAAAGGTCGATCAGGAGCTTGCCCTGCGCCTCGCGCGACGTCACCAGACCCGCAGGGCCAAAGACGCAGTTGCGCACGGCACTCGTGTCGAGCACGCACATCAACACGATGTCGGACGCGGCGGCGACGTCGGCGGGCGTCGCTGCGGTGAGCGCGCCATGCGTCGTCACGAGGTCCAGGCGCTCGCGCTCGAGATTCCACGCGGTGACCTGCCAACCGCGATCAAGCAGGCGGCGCGTCATCGCTTCTCCCATGATGCCGATACCGATAAAGCCTAGTCGGGGCCGCTGCATGGCGTTCCTCAAGGATTGGCTGCGGCCGAAAACCGCGTGGGTAGGAGCAACATCGAGCTGCCGTCGCCGACGACGTGCTCGCCGGCCCATCGCTCGCGTTCACGGAGCCGCGCCGCCACGACGTCGGGTCGCCGCGCGTATTCGGCGAGCCGTTGCTCGCGCTCGCCATAGCCGGACCAGCCGAGGAGCATCGTGACACCTGGTGTCGCCGGGCCGCCTGCGATGTTGTCGAACGCGCCAATGGGTGACGCTCCGCACGCCACTAGCGCCGGGAGATCGACGTCGGCGAGAACCGTGTTTGCTGCATCGGTTCGTCCGACGGCGATCGGATGCACGCGCAGTTCAACGAGAGGGCAGTGCGACGCCGGCGGCTGCCGTTCCTGGTGCGCGCCGAGCCAGGCCTTCGCGGGCGCGAGAAAGCGGAGGTCGTACCGCTTGACCATTTCGCCTGCGCCGTTGGTGCGCACGCGCAGCGCCTGCCATTCGGCGTCCGCGCCGAGATCGGCGAACGCCGCCGCGCGTTGGTCCATCGATGGCCAGCGCAAGAGCCATACGAACGCCGCCATCGTCTCGCCGGCGACCGCCGTCCATTGCCCGAGCCGCGGCGCAAAGCCGTGGCGCTCGAAGAACGGCACCATGTCCGATCCGACGCGCTTGACGAGATCGTCGAGGCGCCCGGCGGCCGGTGTGTAGATGCGAAGCTCGTAGAACATGTCGGATCGCGAACGGCTCGTCAAAGTCCGTAAAAGGTGATTGCGGTGTCGCGCATGATCGCGCGATGGCTCGACGCGGGAACGAGCCGCAGCGCGGCCTCGCGCCAGCGCGACATTCCGCCGGCCAGGACGACGACGGGCCAGTCGCTGCCCCACATCAGCCGTTCCGCGCCAAAGCACTCCAGCAGGTGGTCGACGTAAGGTCGCAGATCGTCGTCGGTCCAGTCCGCCTTCGCTTCGGTCGCGAGTCCGGAGAGCTTGCAGTACATGGGCGTTTCGCGCGCGACCCGCGCGATGTTGCGCGCCCACGAGGCGAATTCATCTCGCGCGATCGCCGGCTTGGCGCCATGGTCGATGACGATCGCCAGCGTCGGATGGCGCTGCGCCAGTTCGGGAAGGAGCGGCAGGTGGCGAGGCCGCGCCGGTACGTCGAGCCGCAGGCCGTGACGCGCGAGCGCGTCGAGCGCGGCACGCACGGTGTCGCCCAGGATCCAGCGCGTGTCCTCGATGAATCCGAGCATCGGACGCACGCCCTTGACGATGCCGTGCGCCGCGAGGTCGGCAATCGCCCCGTCCGCGGCGGGCGCACCGAGATCGACCCACCCCACGACGCCGCGCACCAGACCTTCCGATACGCGCGCGACGTCGATCAGCGTCCGTGTCTCGGCCACCGTGGGCGACGCCTGCACCAGCACCGTTGCAACGATGCCACCAAGCACCGGCCGGAGGTGCTCCGGTCCATAGTCGCGGTGGATGGCGAGCGCAGGGTCGAGCCACGGATAGTCATGGCGCCCGATCCACCAAAAGTGCTGATGCGTATCCACGAGTCCAGGTTCAAGAGGCAGCGCGTGCCTCACTTCACCGCTCCGAGCGCCAGGCCTCGCACCAGGTGCTTCTGCAGCGCCATCATGAACAGAACGATCGGAATCATGATGGCGATCGCCGCAGCCGCCGACAGTGACCAGTAGTTCAGGTCCTCGCCGCCGTACTCTGCGATTGCGACCGGCAGCGTCTTGGTGTGCGGTCCTGTCAGCACCAGCGCGAACAGGAACTCGTTGTAAGCGAGCAGCAGGCTGAACAGGGCTGTCACCCACAATCCGGGTCGCACGATCGGCAGCACGACCCTGAAGAACGTCTGCCACTCGCCGGCGCCGTCGATCGCGGCGGCCTCGTCGATCTCCTTCGGCACGTCCACGAAGAAGCTGTGCATCATCCAGATCGTGAACGGCTGGTTGATCGCTACGAGCGCCAGCACCATCGCCGGGTACGTGTCGATGAGATTGAGATACTTGGCGAGAATGAAGAACGGGATCGCGAGCAGCATGTGCGGGAACATTCGCAGCGACAGCAGCGCCAGCATGATGCCGCCCACCGCCTTGCCGCTCATCCGTGACAGCGCGTACGCCGCCATCGTGCCAATCGACACGGAGACGACGACAGTGGCTAAGGAAATCACCGCGCTGTTGAGCAGAAAGCGGCCGAAGCCCTTCTCGAGCCATACTTGTCGATGGAACTCGAACGTCGGCTCGAACACGATCTTCGGAGGGATCGCAAACGCGTCGATCGGCTGCTTCACCGACGTCATGAGCGCCCACACTACGGGCGTGAGCATCGCCGCCGTGAATGCGGCAAGCGCCACGAATAGCAGGATCTGCGACGTGCGGAAACGGCCGGCGTTCATCAGGTTCGACCCTTCCTGCGTCCGACGGTGGCGACGATGATGGATGCGAACGCGAGCACGATCAGGAGCGTCACGACGCCGAGCGCCGATGCCTTGCCGATCTGGAACAGGCGGAAGGCGAGCGCGTAAGTCTGCATCGTCACGGTCTCCGTCGCCGTGCCGGGGCCGCCGCCGGTAAGAACGTAAATGGTGTCGAAGTAGCGGAACGCGTCCATCATCCGCATCGTCAGGACGAACGCGATGATCGGCGCGATCGACGGCAGCATGATCCGGAACAGGATTTGCCGTCCCGACGCGCCGTCGATCTGCGCAGCCTCGATCTGGCTCGGGTCGACCGTGTTGAGCCCCGCGAAGAGCACCAGAATCATGAACGGCGTGAACTGCCAGGCGTCGGCGAGCACGACCGTCACCCGCGCCCACGCCGGATCGCCGAGCCAATCGGGCGCAAAAAAGCCAAAGGTGGCGAACAGAGAATCGAGCAGCCCCCAGCGTCCGGCGAAGATCCACTTGAGGAACAGCGCAGCCACGACCGGGGTGATGATGTGCGGAAGGAACATCAGCAGGTTGAGCGCGCGCACGCCAAAGGTCAGCCGGTACAGCCCGTAGGCGACGGTGAGGCCCACGCAGAACTCGAGGCCGACGGCCGCGACGACAATGCCGATCGTGCGCGTCAACGCGGCCCAGAATCGCGTATCCGTAAAGAGGTCGGCGTAATTAGCGAAGCCGACGAATGTGCTTGCACCCGTGTCGAGGTAGTAATTGAACAGGCTGAGGTAGAAAGCGTAGCCCAGCGGATAGAGCAGGATGAAGAACGCGACGAGCGCGCTCGGCAGAAGGAATGGCCACAGCCGGCGATGCTGGGCACGCCTCGCGCGCCGCGCCGCCGATTTGCGTAAAGCCGGCGTTACAGCGTCTTGACCGGCCGTGGTTAACTGCATGCGGTGGGTCTCGCGACTCAGGCGATCAGGCGGAGCCCACTCGCGGCGTCGAACAGGTGCGCACGCCGCGAGTCGGGCGCCAGCACGATTCGATCGCCGCTGCGGCATTCAGCGCAGTCGCGAATCGCCGCGACAACGTCGTGGCCGTCAAAGCGGCAATAGAGCTGCGTGTCCGCGCCCGTGGGCTCGACGACGACGACCTCGACCGCAAGGCCCGATGCGCCGAGCTGGAAGTGTTCCGGCCGCACGCCATAGAGCACCGCCTGCCCGTCGTCGGCGCGAGAGCCGGCCGGCAGCGGCAGCGACGCGCCGCGGCCGAGGTCCACCTGCATGGTGCCGCCCGAGGCACGCGCAATTCCCGGCATGAAGTTCATCGAGGGCGAGCCGATGAACCCAGCGACGAACGTGTTCGCGGGGCGACTGTAAAGCTCGAGAGGTCCGCCGGACTGTTCAACGACGCCGTCCTTCAGCACGACGATCCTGTCGGCCATCGTCATCGCCTCGGTCTGGTCATGGGTAACGTAGATCGACGTCGTCCTTAGCCGCTGGTGCAGCTCGCGGATCTCCGTGCGCATCTGCACGCGCAGCTTCGCATCGAGATTCGAGAGCGGCTCGTCGAACAGGAACACCTGCGGGTCACGGACGATTGCCCGGCCCATCGCCACGCGCTGGCGCTGCCCGCCCGAGAGCTGGCGCGGGTAGCGGTCGAGGTAGGGAACGAGGCCGAGAATGTCCGCCGCGCGCTTGACCTGCTTCTCGATCTCGGCCTTTGGACGCTTCGCGAGGTCGAGCGCGAATGACATGTTCTCGCGCACCGTCATGTGAGGATACAGAGCGTAGTTCTGGAACACCATCGCGATGTCGCGCTGCTTGGGTGGCCGGTCGTTCACCACGGTTCCACCAATCGAGATCTCACCCTCGTCAATCGCCTCCAGGCCGGCGACCATACGGAGCAGGGTCGACTTGCCGCACCCGGATGGCCCGACGAGCACGCAGAACATGCCGTCCTCGATGTCGATGTCGACACCGCGGATGACGTGCGTCTCGCCGAAACGCTTGTTGATTCCGCTCAGGTGGACGGCTGCCATTGTGCGCCTGTTGCCGCTGTCTTACTTGTAGTAGCCGCGGTCCTTGAGATAGGCGGTCGTCTCGGCGGCCGCGGTGTCGAGCGCCTGCTTGACGGGCATTTCGCCGGTCACGCCTTGCAGAATGCGGCGCGAGATGAACTCACCTACTGCGTAGAACTCGGGCAACGGTGGAAACGGCGTTGCGGTTTCGATGGCCTGCCCGGCGGCCGCGTAGAAGCGGTTCTTGGCGCGCAGGTCCGGGTCCTGCAACAGCGAGCGCCGCGGCGGTACCAGCATGCCGGACGCCTCGCGCATGTTTGCTTCCTGTGTCGCAGTCGCGATGATGCGGAACAGCAGGTCGGGATCCTGCTTGCTGAACGCCGAGATCGCATAGCCATCGGCCAGCACGCGCGCATGGCCGTCCGGCATCGCCGCCCATTCGAATTTGCCGACGACGCGCGATTGCTTCGGATCGTCGACCGAGCGGGCTCGCGTGGCCCACTGCAGTCCCATCGCGGCGGCGTCCTGCTGGAGCGCGATCGTGCACTCGTCGTTGGCCGCCGACGCAAACCCCCGTTGCGCGGACTGCGTCACCTCTTTGAGTGACTCGATGGCGCGCACGCCGCGTTCGTTGTTGAAGATTGGATTCCACTTGTCGTCGAACCAGCCCTGCCCGATGGTATTCATGTACCAGTGCGCCTCGTTGAGCGTGGCGTCGGTGGGCTTCAGGCAGCTGATCGTGCCCGCACGCGCCGGCGTGTTGAGCTGCTTGGCAAGAGCGCGATATTCGGCGGCGGTCTTCGGCACCGCCTTGCCGGCGCCGTCGAGAACGTCCTTGCGGTAGTACAGCATCATGACGTTGATCGTGCCGGGAAGCGCGTAGATCTTGCCGTTGTACGTGCACATCTTCATCGCCGTGGGCGACAGGTCGTCGAGGTTGAACTCCTTCTTGTACTTCGCCCAAAGGTCGTCCAGCGGGCGCAGCCAGCCGTTCTTCGCGTAGGACACGATCGACGAGTCGATCACATAGACGATATCGAACGTCGGCGCCTTCGACGACATGGCGATGGTCACGAGCTCGCCCATCTTGTCGAACGGCATCAACTGGGTGTTGACCTCGACGCCGGGAATTGCAGTCTTCATCTTGCCGGCCCAGAACTCGAGCGCCGGATAGCGGTGACTGATGAGCTGCACCGGATCGGCGGCGAACGCGCGGCCGGCCCAGCCCATGCCGCCACCTGCGGCCAGGGTCACGGCCGAAAGTTGCTGGATGACCTTGCGACGACCCGGATTCTGAATGCTCATGCTGTCTCCTCCATTGTTGTGACGTGCAGTCTTAGCGAGCCGCGCGTACGGGTCAAACGAAAGTTTCTATGGACACCGCCAAGAAAAATTCGGACTTACGGATTGGCCTCGACCGCCGCGTGGCCGGGTTCGGGCGCCGACTCCACGAATGCGCCTCGGGCCCGCAGTTCGGCGACCCGAGCGGCGCTGAAGCCGAATTCGCGCAGCACCTCGTCGGTGTGCTGGCCGAGCAACGGCGCGGGATAGCGCACCTGCTGCGGCGTCCCGCTCAGCTTGACCGGAAAGCCGAGCGCATTGACCGCGCCTTCGGCGGGGTGCTCTATCTGCATCACCATCTGCCGAGCTGTCGCCTGCTCGCTCGCGAGCGCCTCGGCGTAGGTATGGATCGGCGCCGCGGGAACGCCCACGGCGAGCAGGGCAGCGACCCATTCGTCGGCGGGGCGCGTAGACAGCGCGGGCTCGATTTCCTCGATCAGCGCGACGCGGTGTTTCAGCCGGTCGACGTTGGTCAGGAACCGCGGATCGGCCGTCAGGTCCGGGCGACCGATCACGTCGCACAGGCTGCGCCACAGCTTCTGGTTTGCAGCGCCGATGACGAACGGCCGATCGGCCGCGCGCACGGCCTGGTAAGGAGCACTCATTCGATTGGCGCTGCCGATCGGGGCCGGCACCTTGCCGGTTCCCCAGTATTCGGAGACTTCCCAGATTGACAGGCCGAGCGCGCTTTCGAACAGCGACGCGTCGATGTACTGGCCCTCGCCGCTGCGCTCGCGGCCGATCACGGCACTGAGTATCGCGTACGCGGCAAACAGGCCGGCGCCGAGGTCGGCGATGGGCACGCTGGATTTGACCGGCGCGCCACCAGGGTGTCCAGTTACGCTCATGATGCCCGTCATCGCCTGCGCGATCAGGTCAAATCCGGGCCGCGCCGCCCACGGGCCGGTCTGGCCGAAGCCTGAGATGCTGGCGTACACAAGGCGCCGATTCATCTTGCTGAGCGTCGCGTAATCGATCTTCAAGCGTGCTGCGACCCCGGGACGGTTGTTCTCGACCAGTACGTCGGCGCCGCGAACGAGTTCGTAGAAGGCCTCGCGGCCCGCCGCGCTCTTGAGGTTGATTTCGACGCTGCGCTTGTTGCGGTTGAGCGCCAGGAAACCGCCGCTGTCGGCGCCCTTGAGGCGAAAACCCATCGCGCTGCGCGTCTGGTCACCCTTGCCGGGCGGCTCGACCTTGATGACGTCCGCGCCCATGTCGCCAAGCAGCATGCAGCAGAACGGCCCGGCCATTACCTGACTGACGTCGAGGACCTTGAGATGAGAGAGGGGTAGCGCCATGACGTCGTTCCTTGTCGGTTGATGCGGTCCCGCCCTTGGTTGGTGGCCCGTGGCGTGGGACGTTGGGAACGAAGTCTAGGAAGCGTGCCGGCGCGCCGCAAGCGACACTTTCTTGATCAATGGGCAAGGAAAACTTCAGGGCATTGCACAAATTTTTCTACGGGTCAGCCTCAAAAAAGATCGATTGGATCGGCGCGCGTCGGCCCCTAGACTTGTCGCCACGCTTGCGTGAAGCCCGCGGGCCTCATGCACATCAAACGCCGGAAGAGAAACGATGACGGGCTTTGTATCGATCGATCGCAACGAAGTCACCGCCACGGTGACGCTCGCCAATCCGGAACGCATGAACGCGCTCGACACGACGATGTGGCGCGAGCTCGAGAAGGCCTTCGTGGCGCTGTCGGCGGACGACCGCCTACGCTGCGTGATCCTGCGGGGCGCCGGCGACCGCGCATTCGCCGCCGGCGCTGACGTCGCGGAGTTCGCGACGGTACGCTCCAATCGCGCGCAGGCGGCGGGCTACGCCGGCGTCACCCATCCGGCGCTGCAGGCCATCGCCCATTGCATCCATCCGGTGGTCGCGCAGATACACGGCGCGTGCGTGGGCGGCGGGCTGGAGATCGCATCGATGTGCGACATGCGCATCTGCGGCGAGTCGAGCCGCTTCGGTATCCCGATCAAGCGCCTTGGTCTCGTCGTGTCGTATCACGAACTCGCGGGCCTGATCGCGCTGGTGGGCAGCGCCACTGCGCTCGAGATCCTGCTCGAAGGCCGCGTGTTCGGCGCTGCCGAGGCCCTGGCAAAGGGCCTCGTCACTCGCGTCGTTCCCGACGCGGAGGTCGCAGACGAGGTCAGCGCCGCCGTCTCGCACATCGTCGAAGGCGCACCGCTGGTGGCGCGTTGGCACAAGCGGTTCGTGCGCCGGCTCGCCGATCAGAGGCCCATCACCGACGCTGAAATGAACGAGTGCTACGCCTGCTTCGACACCGACGACTTCCGCATCGGCTATGAAGCGTTTCTCGAGAAGCGCAAGGCCACGTTCACGGGCCGCTAATTCGTGCCCTTTGCAACCTCGCGGCGGATCCACGCCGTAAAAGCCGTGATCCGCGGATCATCGACGCGCGACTCCGGATAGACGAGGAAATACGAAAACTCGACGGCCAGGCTGATGTCGAATGGCCGGACGAGGCGGCCGGCCGCGAGGTCCGCTTCGACCCAGATCTTCTTGGCGAGCGCGACGCCAAGTCCGTCGATCGCAGCATTGATGACGATGTGACTCGGCCAGAACGACGGCCCGCGCGCCGCGTCGACGCCGGTGACCCCCGCGCGACGCAGCCACACCGCCCAGTCGGGATTGCTGCCGTCGTCGTACGTGCTGGTATCGTGCAGCAGCGTGTGGTACTGGAGGTCCGCTGGTTCGCGCAGTGGATGCTCACCTTCGAGCAACGCGGGGGTGCATACCGGAAACACTTCGACCGGGAGACATAGCTCCGAATGCATTCCCGGGTAGACGCCGCGTCCGTAGCGGATGTCTACGTCGTAGTCGTCGCGTGAAAAATCGACGAGCTTCGCCGACGTCGAGACCTTGAGATCGATTTCGGGATGCTCCTTCAGGAAGCGCTGCATTCGCGGAATGAGCCACTTGACTACGAACGTGGGCGGCACATTAACCTTTAGGGTCTTCGGCTTCCCACGCGAATGCAGGTTGCGCGTCGCCTCGGCCAGCTGCTGGAACGCCTGTTCGATCGAAGGCAGGTAGTCACGCCCCGCCTCGGTCAGCACCAGCGCGTTGCCTTGGCGGTGAAAGAGCTCGACGCCGAGACTCTCTTCGAGTGTCTTGATCTGGTGGCTCACCGCCGCCGCCGTGACAAACAGCTCTTCGGCCGCTCGCGTGAAATTGAGATGTTTTGCCGCGACGACGAAGGTTCGCAGCGGGTTGAGGGGGGGTAGCTGTCGCGTCATTCGTGGTTCGCCAAGCGTCGCAACCATACAGCAACCATGTATTTTGCCGCAAGGCGCGAAGACCGCGCCCCACTTGATGCGTACCAACTCGTCGACGCACAACTCTGTCCGGCACGTGGCAAGGGTGTTCCTACGCACTGGGTCCCCCGGTCGCACCGGCCACGCCCAACGACGTTAGACGGGGAGCTGGCAATCGGGGCGGCTGCATCGATCCTGGCCGAGTTCGGTGTTGCGTATGCGCACGAGGTGGACGTCAATGATGCGGAGTCAGCCGCCATCGCGGCAGACGGAATGGGATATCCGGCCGTCCTCAAGGGTGTTGTTCCAGGCTGCTTGCATAAGACCGATCACGGCCTCGTAACGCTCGGACTCACGGACCGCTCGAAGGTAATCGCTTGTGTGGGTGACATGCGCTTGCTCACGGAGCGGCCCACCGCATTCGCCGTTCAACGCCAGAGCAGCGGACTCGAGCTCATCGTTGGTATCGTTCGAGACGCCGCCTTTGGTCCCGGGGTATTGCTTGCGTGGGGCGGGATCTTCGCTGAGGCGATGAACCGTCGGGTGCTTGCGGCGCCGCCGTTCGATCATACCTATGCGCGGGCGATGATTGCGGCGATCGACCCGAAAGGCGTTCTCGACGGATACAGAACCGGCCAGACATATGCGATCGAGGGGCTCGCGCAGCTGCTCGTCAACGTGGGGGAGATGGCCCTCGCATGCCCATGGCTCGACTGGCTCGATCTCAATCCCGTCATCGTCAACTCGGCGGAATCCGTAGCGGTTGATCAGGTGATGGTGATCTCGACCCCCTGAAACGGTCGCACGCCCATGAGGAGCCCGTGACTCCTATAGATTTCGACGGCTTTGCTGACGGCGTTTACAGCTGTACACCAAAACGTAGCAGCGCACGTTGTCATGCCCTTGCGTTGCGCTGCGTTCGACTGCTACGGTTGATTTGCGCGGACGCCGTAAGCAATTGAAAATGCGATAAAAACGCTAATCGTCGTTGCGGTCTTTTAATCCGTTGGTCACTGGTTCAAGTCCAGTACGGCCTACCAAGGATTCAAGGACTTGCGGAACGCGGGTGGCGGCGGCAGTCGCGGCTGGGCCAAAATGTGGCCGTCGTGTTGCCGTCGTGTTGCCGTTGTCTCGCGCATCGGTCCCATCAGGCGGCCACGCGTGCGCGAGGCGGCGAGAGCGCCTGTGGCAATGCGTGACGCGTCAACTGGCGTGCGTCGGCTGCGAAGCCAAGCTCGCATCCGGCGGAGTGCTGCCGCGACGATTGACGATCACCTCACCCGATGCGACGTCGAATTCGATGACGAGGCGATCGGCCGCCAGAACTGGCCGCTTTGCATTGCCCTCGCCGAGCTGCAACTTCACGATGCCGAATTTCTCGAGCTTGCCCAAGCTCCGAGAGACGTTCGAGTCCGAGCGCTGTACGCACCTGGCGAGCTCCGCCACGGATGCTGGCGTCCGCTTGCGGATGGCCCCGAGCAGATCCTGGTTGTCCGCAATGAGCTTTGTCAGTGCAGCCAGCTTCGCTCGCTGGACAACCTTGGGCGCCGTCCAGTGATGACGAGCTGCCTCGTTGACGTAAACGGTTTTGCCGGCCCACTCGGGCAACGGCGCGGAGCCAGCAGCGACCGCCTTCACCCGGTCGACGATTTTTCTAAATGGCACATTCTCGTTGTGCACGGGCTTTGCAGTTCGTGACGTCATTGGGCATCCCTCCAAAATTCCCAGTGCACCTACTTGGGCTGGTTTCGTCCGCGTGTCGTTACCGTCAATTGGGCATTGTCGGCGTCGATACCAAGGCTGCGCAGACGGGAGTAACACTCTTCCATGAACCGACCGATCAATTCGTTGACTGACTCGACCTTCACTGGCGTGCCGTCGCGCACCCCGATTGGGCTGCCACCCGGCCCGGTCTTCGTCTTGTGGACGTGGTCAAACGGCTGGGTAACGCCGGCCGGTGCGTGCGCGTTGTCATAGCCCAGAATTCTCTTGCCCGGCGTCCCGTCGGCATTTGGACGACGCAGCACAAACGAGTACCGGAAGCCATGCGGCGCCCGTGCATCGGGGGCAACCCGTCTGACTTCGATGCAGATCTCATATCCGCCGTCGAAGCGGATATGAGTGCCGTCGAAGCCGAGCACTGATTCGATCTGCCCCTGCGACCTCATCTATAAGCTATCCAGTCAGGATATGATATTGGGTAAATTCAGGAAGTTCAATCGGCGGGAACAGCCGTCAATGTGACGCGCGCTAGTACGATGTGTCGTCTAACCAACCGCCTGCATCAAGGCAGGTCGACTTCGGCCCGCTCCAGGTTGAGCGCCAACAGCCGCCTCAGGATCTCGTCGTCCGCCATCGCCGGCGTGTAGTCGTCCCATCCGTAGGCGCGGGCCACCGCCGCGTCGAGCGCCACGTGCGCGTTCACAAGCCACGTGGGTCGCTCGTTGTAGAGGTTGGTCAGCGTGCGCTTCTTGAGGTCGGCCTCGTGGCCGGGTTTGGCGACGATCCGATCCGG
>JADYZP010000042.1 GCA_020853025.1 Burkholderiales bacterium | reverse complement strand
GAGTGGTTCCTGCGTGAACGCTTCATGGTTGCTGCTCCTCTGAATCGGCATCGCTGCCGTTACGATAGAGCAGTTCATCCACTTAAGCAGCCCCGCCTTTTTGTCCAAAAAAACCCGACCACCTCTGCCTTGCGTTCAAAGGTAAGGCTAATATCCATGTGGGTTACCGACCGATTCACCACCTCAAACTACCCACACGATTTCACGAAGACCCACTTATAAAGCCCCAAAAGCCTGTCTGAATCGGTGGGGCCACTTCTCGGATGCTTACCATATTTCGGGTTCGCCGGCTGTCATGGTCGTGTCGAGGAATTCCCATATTTTCTGGGCATCAGCGTTTGCGCCGTGTTGATGCGCATAAACGACGATATCCATTTCGCAGGGAGCCGACAGATGATCGAGCGCGATCAAGGTATTCGACGCAAGCTCACGCTGGATCAAGGTCTCCGGCAGCCACGCCGCACCGAGTCCGCTAATCACGAGCTCACGCAGACCCAGCGCAAACGAGGATTCGCACATGGTCTCGATGCTGGTGACGCGCAACAGTTGCGGCAAGCGCTCGTTCCACAACAACTTTCCGAAAAAGCTATCTAGTGGATACGTGAGCAATGCCAGCAACTTTCCAGGCACCCGATCGTGTAGCGCAACTTCGTTGCGAACTATCGACACCAAGCGCAACCGGTCTTGTGCGACGACCAGCCGGCTCATCGTTGTGGGTAGCCGCTCAGGGTTGAGAGGAGACTCGTAACATACCAAGAACTGCGCCGCGCCTTGCATCATCAGCATCACGCTCTCGGCTTTGTCGGACGATCGCATTTGATAAGCGTAGGAGTGGCCAGCCAGATCCAGACGTCGTATCAGTTTGGGAAGGAAAGTGGCCGCCAGCGAGTGCTGCACCGCAAGAACGATGCGATTCAGGCCGGCATCGTCGGCAGCCATCTGGCTACGTAACCGGTAGGTGCTACCGAGTAAATAGCGCATTTGTCCCTGATACTCCAGCGCCAGCGGGGTGAACTGCAGCGGCTTTCGACGGCGGTCCACCAGATGCACGCCCAGCCAGTCCTCCAATGCCCGAATTCGTCGCGAAAAGGCGGGCTGGCTGACATTGCGCTGCTCTGCCGCCTTGGTAAAATTTCCGGACTCCAGCAGTGCCACGAAGTCCTCAAGCCACTTGGTTTCCATTGCACACCCGTTCACTGCGTTTTCCTGCATTATGCGCAAAACGAAGAATAGCCACGGGAAACGGTATTGGACAACATATAGCGCATGCGACTATTTTAAGCCACACAGGCTAGGTCGCGGTAGACCACGAGGTCAGTCGATAAGAATGGAGTGCCCCCATGCGTATTTCCCGATTCCCGCGTATCCGCTTTGCCCATCTGCCGACACCACTCGAACCCATGAAGCGCCTGAGCGAGCAACTGGGCGGTCCCCGTTTGTGGATCAAACGCGACGACTGCACCGGCCTTTCCTCGGGAGGCAACAAGACCCGCAAGCTGGAATTTCTGATGGCGGATGCCGTTGCCCAGAAGGCGGATACGGTGCTCACTCAAGGTGCCACGCAATCCAATCACGCGCGGCAAACTGCGGCCATTGCCGCCAAGCTTGGCCTAGTGTGCCATATTCTGCTTGAGGATCGCACCGGCTTCAGCGATCCAGCTTATATGATGAATGGCAACGTGCTGCTGGACCGACTGCACGGCGCGACTGTTACCCGCTACCCGAACGATACCGATATGGCGGCTGCCATGGAAGAACTCGCGACTCAGTTGCGCGATGATGGCAAGCGTCCCTACATCATTCCGGGCGGGGGCTCCAACCCGATAGGTGCATTGGGCTACGTAAACGCCGCGATGGAACTGGTCGCGCAGGCCGACGATCGCGGGCTGGTCATCGACCACCTGGTGCACGCGACGGGCAGCGCGGGTACACAGGCGGGACTCGTCACCGGACTGGTCGGATTGCACTCAGGTATTCCCGTGCTCGGCATCGGTGTACGCGCTCCACGCGAAAAGCAGGAAAGCGCCGTCTACAATCTTGCAAGGGGCACTGCAGAGCACTTAGATTTGGGCGACATCGTTGGTCGCGAAGAAGTTGTGGCGAATTGCGAATATGTCGGCACAGGCTACGGATTACCCACGGACAGTATGGTCGAGGCCGTAGGACTTCTTGCCCGCACCGAAGGAATTCTACTGGATCCCGTCTATTCAGGTAAGGCGATGGCCGGATTGATCGATCTCGTCCACAAGGGCCGATTCAAGAAGGATAGCGACGTTGTATTCCTACATACCGGCGGCAGCGCCGGGCTGTTCGGCTATCCTCAAAAGCTCGGGTTGTCGGAACGCAACGAACTTTCCCTTCGACCCAGGACCGGCATCGAACGCCGTGAGGTGAATGCCGAACATACGGTCTGAACCAGATACAGGGGCAAATCAACATGCAAACAAGAACCAAGCTGAATACGATCGGCAGAAATACGCACCGCAAGGACGGGATCGGAAAGGTTACGGGCACCGAGCAGTACGCGTCGGACGTGTCGGTGCCGCGGGCATGGTACGGAGGCGTGCTTCGCAGCCCTCACGCGCACGCGCGGATCGCGTCGATCGACACGTCCGCGGCGGAAGCGCTGGGCGCGGTCTGTCTAACGTTCGCGGACGTACCTCGAGTAAAGTACAACGAGCGGACTAATTGCGCGCCCCCGCATCTCTACCGCGATCGATACGTCTTGGATGACACTGCGCGTCACGTCGGGGAAGCTGTGGCAGCGGTCGCGGCCCCGACCCGAGCGTTGGCCGAAAAGGCGCTGAGGGCGATCAAGGTCGAGTACGAAGTCCTGCCGGCGATGCTTTGTGCTGCGGATGCCTTGAAGGACGGGGCGCCGAAGATCCACGAGACCATTCTTTACCGTGGCAAGGAAACTCCCATCGAGCACAACGTCGCGGTCACCCGCCTTATCGAGGTCGGCGATATCGAGAAGGGGTTCGCCGAGGCTGATTCTATCATCGAGCGAGAGTTCGAAGCCGCGCCCGTTTACCACGCGCAAATGGAGACGAAATCGGTGGTTTGCAAGCCCGCGGTGGACGGATCTATCACAGTTTGGGCGACCACGCAGTCGATCCACAATACCCGCCAGCTTTTGGCCGAGATCTACGGGCTTCCACTCCATAAGATCAATGTGAAGAAGATTGCGATAGGCGGCACGTTCGGATCGAGCATCCAGATGAACTCGGTGGTCCCGATCTGTGTCGGCCTCGCCATCAAGTCCGGGCGGCCGGTGAAGATCGCAACCACCCGCGAAGAGGACATGTACGACCACTGCCGCTACCAGGTCCGCATCACCTTGAAGCTCGGCTTCAAGGCGGATGGCACTTTGGTCGCCGGTCATATGAAGACCACCGTCGAGCTTGGCGCGCACAACACCCAAGGGTATCACTTCCTCGGCGTGATCGCCGGGTTCTGGGTGTCGCTCTACAAGCTACCGAACATGAAGTACGAGGGCACGGCCGTGTATACGAACCGGACGCCCTCGTGCGCGATGCAGGGGTTCGGCGCGCCACAGGCGACGTTCGTGACTGAGGTCATCATGGATGAGATCGCCGAGCTGCTCGGCCGGGACCCCGTTGAATACAAGCTGACGCAGTACCGCGGGCTTGGCGACACGTTCTGGGGACAGGGGCCGACAGTGAAGTCGATCATCCTCAGCGACGGCGTTCCGGAGCTGCTGGAGGTTGGGGCGAAGAAGATCGGCTGGGACGGGCGACCGGTACCTGGCACCCAGACCGGACGCTTTCGGCGGGGCATCGGGATGGCCCGTAGCTTCCACTGCAGCGGCGTGGGACAACCCAGGAAGACCGGCGCCGAGATGATCGACTACTCTGGCGCCATCGTGAAGCTTAACGAGGACGGATCGATCGACTACATCCAGTCGCTGATGGACCACGGCGGGGGGACCTGTGAGGCGATTGCCAAGCTTGTTGCCGAAGAGATCGGCGTACCGCTCTCCATGGTCGGGATCTCGGATGTGGACACCAACACTACCGTCTACGATATAACTACACACGCGACACGCGGCGTGTTCGCCGGCGGCGCTGCGGCACTCAAGGCGGCAAAATCGGTGAAGGCGAAGATTCTCGACTACGCGAGCCAATTGCTCGACATAATGAGCGAATCGCTGGTCATCGAACCGTCCGAGGAGCTCGGCCAAGGGGTTATCTATTGCCCGGGCTACCCCGAGAAGCGGATGACTCTGGGCGAGCTCGCCAAATACTTGCACGTCAACAGCTGGGGCACGATCGCGGCGGTTGAGAGCTTGCACCCGGTGACCGCGCCGCCCGCCTATGTGACGTATTTCGTCGAGGTTGAGGTCGACACAGAGACCGGCGTGGTCAAGACACTCGCTGCGGCGCTTGGCAGTGATTGCGGAACCGTAGTCAATCCCGGTCTCGCCGCGGGTCAACTTACGGGCGGCTTGTCGAAAGGGGCGGGGTGCGCGCTCATCGAGGCTCACCAATGGGACCGGCAGACGGGCGAGCTTGCGAGCAAGGGATTCTGGGTCGACGGCAAGACGCTTTCGATACTGGAAACGCCGTTGCTCGAGAATCTACACATCGATTTTGCTCACACCTACGAGCCGACAGGACCGTTCGGCGCGAAGGGGATCGGCGAGGCGTCGATCAACCCGGCACTCGCAGCGTATTCCAACGCCATCTACAACGCGCTGGGCATTCGCTTCCGCGAGGTGCCGATCACGGCCGAGAAGATCCTAGCCGCGCTATCCACGAAGAAGGTCCGCAGGACGCAGCCAGCGCAAAGGGAGCTCGTCAATTCATGAGTCAAGCAAATTTTTGGCCGAGCGACGGGACACGGCGAACCGAAGGTTGGATAAGCCCGCGCCGTCGCGCCGAATGAGAGAGCATGCAGCCATGTACCAGACAACGAACACTCGGATCATTGTGCCGGAATTCGACGTCCGACAACCGACCAGCCTCGAGGCCGTCTTGCGCGAGCTGGAGCACAACGCAAAGGGCACTCGGTTGCTGGCCGGCGGTACCGATCTACTCGTACAGATAAAGCTCGAACGCACGCAGCCGGCCCGCCTTATCGATATTACGCGGGTGCCCGAGCTCATGGGCATGGCGGTGAAGGACGGCATGCTGATAGTGGGCGCGGCGACGAGTATCCGGACGCTCGCGAACGGCGTCGGGGTTCGCGAGCGCTACACCGCGCTCGCCGAGTCCTGCGATGCGTTCAGCACCGTACCGGTGATGATCATGGGAACAATCGGCGGGAACCTCTGCAACGCATCCCCGGCTGCTGACACGGCACCGGCACTCTTTGCGTTCGACGGTGCGGTGGAGCTCGCGTCGTGCGAGGGCAGTAGACGGACCGTTCCACTGGACGAATTCTTCGTGGGCCCAGGGAGGACCGTGATGCGCGAGGATGAGGTAATGGTTGCCGTCCGATTGCCGAAGACCGCGGCGGGCACGGGTAGCGCGTTCGTGAAGATCGGCCGCGTCGCGGCCGACATCTCGAAGGTCTCCGCGGCCGTCAAGCTCGTTCGGAAGGATGACCGCGTCTCGGAGTGCCGGATCGCGGTGGGTGCGGTCGCCGCGACCCCTATGCGGGCGTACACCGCCGAACAGTACCTGGCGGGCCGGCGGATCGATGCAAAGACGCTGGCGGATGCGGCACGCGCCGTCGAAGAGGATGTCAAGCCGATCACGGATGTGCGGAGCACCAAGGAGTACCGCACGCATGTGGCCGGAGTGGCCGTCAAGGATGCGCTCGGCGCTGCATGGCAGCGTGCCCGAGGAGGGGAAAGGCAATGAAGCGTCAGACAGTGCGGTTCACGATTAACGGCGAAGCCCGAGAACTGGCGGTTTATCCCAACGATCTGCTGCTCAACGTACTCCGCGACCAGGAAAGTTTGACCGGCACGAAGTACGGCTGCGGTATAGGCGAATGCGGAGCCTGCACCGTTCAGGTCGACGGCGCGCCGACGCTATCGTGCCTGAAGCTGGCGGTATCGGTCGACGGGTGCAAAGTGGTGACGATAGAGGGCCTTGCCAAGGGGAACCAGCTCGATCCGGTGCAGGAGGCGTTCCTCGACAACTCGGCCGTGCAATGCGGATTCTGCACGCCGGGGATGGTGATGATGGGCCGGGCCTTACTCGACGAGAAGCCGCGGCCGACCGAGCAGGAGGTGCGCGACCACATGCGCGGCTCGCTCTGTCGATGTACCGGGTATGCCTCCATCGTGCGGGCCATCATGGTCGCCGGCGAAAAGGCGGAACTGTCATGATGTCACCTGGTTACGTGAGTCTCGATAGTTGCTGGCTATTGCGTCTGCCGTTCAGTTTTCTATGGTTTTGCAACGATAGGACTAGTTGACATATGTTCGCCGAGTTTGATTTGGAAATGCCAAACTCCCTCGACGAGGCGGTCCTTGCCTTGGCTCGGAGTGACGGCATTGAGACTTTGACGCTCGCAGGTGGTTCTAGCCTGATGGTCGACATCCGTGCGCGTCGCGTTGTGCCGGAGCGGTTGATTAGCCTGGCTCGCATCAACGAGTTGCGCCGGATCGAGATCCTAGGGCCACGCATAACGATCGGCTCCAGGACCACAGTGAGCGATATCCTTCGCTCGAATCAGGTCGCCGAACATGGTGCTGCACTCGCCGCGTCCGCGGAGGTGTTCGCGGGGCAGATGGTGCGTAACGTGGCAACCGTCGCCGGAAATATCGCGTGCGGTTCGCCGGCCGCTGACCTCGTCCCACCGCTGCTTTCACTAGATGCGGATGTGGTGCTGACCAACGCGTCCGGATTCCGCACGGTGCCGCTTGCAGACTATTTCACCGGCTTTAAGCAGGACGTTCGTCGTCCCGACGAATTGATTACGGCGATATCGTGGGACGTACCGGGTGCGAAGTGCGCTAATCGATTCTACAAATTAGCACGGCGCAAGGGGGACGCTATCACCGTGACAGGTGTCGCCGTTACGCTGGGCGCCGCCAACGGCGTGTGCACCAAAGCTCGTGTTGCGCTGGGTGCAGTCGCGCCGATCGTTATGCGAGCTCGCGCTGCGGAGGCGATGCTCGAGGGATCAACATTGACAGTGGAGCTCATCGAGGAAGCGAGCCTGAAGGCTGCGGAAGAATGTCAGCCCATCGACGATATTCGCGCGTCGGCCGACTATCGGCGCCACGCAGTGCACATGTTGACGAGGCGGCTCGTCGCCGGTGCGTGGGCAGATCTACACTTAGCGACCGAGGTGTCATGATGCGAGAGAAAGCGATTGTATTCGAGGTTAACGAAAGGCAGCATTGCACGACTATCCCATCGCACCGGACGCTCCTTGAGGTGTTGCGTGCTTTAGGGTATGTAGATGTAAAATGCGGGTGCGAAAAGGGTGATTGCGGTGCTTGCGCGGTGCTTGTCGATGGCGAGGCAATCGATAGCTGCCTCACCTTGGCGTGGACCGTCGAGGGTCGTGCCATCACCACCGTGGCAGGTCTAGGTAATTCCAACAATCCGCACCCGTTGCAGGCGGCTTTCGCTAGGAACGGCGCGATTCAGTGTGGGTTCTGTACGCCAGGTGTGATCATCGCCAGCGAGTCCCTGCTGCGCAAAACTCCGAATCCAAGCGACGATGAGATCCGCTTCGCGCTGAGTGGAAATTTGTGCCGATGTACCGGCTACACGAAGATTTTCGAAGCAGTCCGCGAGATGGTGTTGACGCGCTCCGGCGGAGTCTTGAGATGAGCACAACTGTCAAGATACCTGCAACGCATCTCGAAACGGGATCTCGCCAGGTCGGCCGGCCCTTGGAGCGTATTGACGCAAAGGGCAAGGCAGTGGGTTCGACGCGATACGCCGGCGATTATGTGATGCCTGACATGCTGCACGCCAAGGTGCTCCGCAGCACCGTCGCCAGTGCCAACCTGCGGCGACTCGACGTGACGAAGGCACGGGCACTTCCTGGAGTTGTATGCGTGCTCACAGGCGCTGACGTGCCGAAGCATATGGTGTCGACGGATATCCCCGGTCAGACCGGCAGTTGGGGCCAGAATACCGGACAGCCGATACTGGTTCATGATCGTGTGCGCTACTTCGGCGAACCGCTGGCACTGATCGCCTCCGAGAGCCGAGATATCGCCGAACGGGCGATGACCCTGATCGAGCCCGAGTACGAACCGCTCCCGGGCGTGTTCGACCCGATAGAAGCGCTGAAACCTGAGGCGCCACTTGTTCAGGGCGTCGGCAACGTCGTCGCGTCCCAAATGGTTCGCAAGGGCGATGTCAAGCACGGATTCGAAACCGCTGACGTCATTGTGGAAAGAGTCTATCGTACTCAATTCATCGAGCACGCGTTCTTGGAACCGGAAGTTGGGCTTTCCTGGATCGATGAGAACGACGTCATCAATATCCATGTGTCGACCCAGGTCATCGAGCACTTTCGTGTTGTGGCGGATGCCGTCGGGCTTCCGTATAACCGAGTACGAATCAGGGGCGCACTCGTTGGTGGCGGCTTTGGCGGTAAAGAGGACGTCACCGTGGAGATCTATCTGGCGCTTCTCGCTCTGGCGACGCGCCGGCCGGTTCGTCTTGAATACACGCGCGAGGATTCCTTCGTCGGTCACGGCAAGCGCCACCCGTTTGTGATGACGTATCGCACTGGTGTCAAGAATGACGGTACGATCACGGCGCTTGAGGCTAAGTTCATTGCCGACGCCGGTGCCTATGTCTTCCTGAGTCCCTCCGTGATGGTGTACGCAGCTACGGCGGCGCCTGGACCTTACAAGATCGACAATCTCATCGCGGATGCGAAGGCAGTAGCGACCAACAATATGTATACCAGCGCCTTCCGCGGGTTTGGAGCAGCGCAAGCTTGCGTGGCGTACGAACAGCAGATGGATGAGGTGGCTAAGGCGATCGGAATGGATCCCGTGAAGTTCCGGCGGAAGAATTACATGCGCGCGGGCGACCGCACCGCAACTGGCGTGGTCGTTCCGAGCGCGATCTGGACCGAACAGTGCGTCGACCAAGCATGGACAGCACTGGGCGAACCTGTCGAGGTTTCTGGTCCTATCAAGATCGGTCGCGGTGTCGCAGCGTGCCTGCAGGGCTATGGGCGCCTCACTTCGCTGCATGACACCTCCGAGGGCTGGGTCGGGGTCGAACGTGATGGTACTGTCACTGTACGTTCCGGGGTCACCGATATAGGCGCAGGGCAGGTTTCTGCGCTGGCGCAGATCGCGGCCGAAGTGCTCGGCGTCACTCTGCAGGATGTGGCTGTTTACAATAGCGATTCGGCGGTCACGCCGCTGGCGGGCACCACGACTGCGACGCGCGCGTTATACATGACAGGAAATGCGATCCGGCAAGCCGCAGAGGCGGTACGAAGGCGCCTGGCGCAGCGTGCCGCCAAAGCGTTTAATGTGCCACCAGATGATATCGACATGGCATTTTCGAAAGTCTTCGTGGCCGACGATCCTGCGCAGTCGATGGCTTTCCGAGATCTTGTTAGGATCTGCGCGGCTGAGGGGATTCATTGTTCGGAGCTCGCGATGTTCTGCGCGCCGTTTACGGAGAAACTTAATCCCGAAACGGGACAAGGTCAGGTGCACCCCGATTTTAGCTACGGCGCGCATGCGATCGAGCTCACCGTGGATACCGAAACAGGAGAGATTACGGTGATTAAAAGCGTCGGCGCCCACGATGTGGGCCGGGCGATCAACCCGGCAGCAGTGGAAGGGCAGATCGAAGGGGGCGCCGTGCAGGGCCAAGGATACGCATTGAGCGAGGAGATGATCTACAAAGAGGGTAGATTGATGACGCCGTCATTGAGTGAATATCTGATTCCGACAGCTATGGATGTTCCCCAAGTGAAGTGCATTATTCTCGAGTCGGGCAGTGGCCTCGGGCCATTTGGCGCGAAGGGTATAGGAGAGGCTGCGCTGACACCCGTGGCCGCAGCAATAGCAAACGCGGTAGCCGACGCCATTGGAGTGCGCATAGCGGAACTTCCGATCACCCCTGAAAAGGTGGTCAACGCTCTACGTGAGAAGGAATAAACACAACGGCTCCACTAATGTCGAACCATATTGAGCCACGGTTTCTGAAATCGAATCTTGGAAGAAAGCGAGAACAGAAAAGAATGGATTCTAGTAAAAAGGGGTAACAAGAAAAGAGCGGTCGTGGGTAACTGAAGTTTAGACACTGACCGGCGCGGGCGGTGGCCGACGATGAATGGCCGCGCTGTTGTGTTTCGCTTTGCTCGTCGCCGGGAAAACCCGGTGGGTGGGAAGCGGCGTGTATCTAACCTTCAGGAAACATAAACAACAATCGAAAGGAATACAACATGATTGGGCGAAAAATGGCGGTACGTGCCAAAAAGTTTTTTGGCCTTTCTTTCATGGGTGCCATTACAGCTGTTTTGGTGGGGATTGTGGCATGGGGTGAAGTGATGGCACAGGGAGAATCTCCGATTCGAATAGGCTGGCAACCGGCAGAGGAGATGCGCTTTTATGCTGCAAAGGAGCTAGGGCTGTTTGAGAAGGAAGGACTTTCCCCCAAGTATTCCTATTTCGCGGCAGGTCCGCCAATGTTTTCTGCATTCGAGTCGAATAGTATCGATGTCGGCTATATGTGGCTTGCGCCTGTTGTGATTGGTTTTGCACAGGGGATTGAATGGAAGATCATAATGATTGATGGGGATGGACCAAAGACGGAAGGTCTCGTTGTACGGAAGGATGCAGGCATAAATACTGGAAATGATTTACGGGGGAAAACTGTCGCAATAACGAAAGGCACTTCAGCATATTACGCTTTTGCAAAAGTCCTCGAAAAATTCAGAATAAAGGAATCTGACGTTAAAGTTATGCATTTATTGCCAGTCGCTATGATACCCGCCTTTGAAAAGAAAGATATTGACGCAGTATATATATGGGAACCGTGGCTGAGTAAGCTCGCTGAAAGAAATGGCAAGGTACTGTTTACAGACGCAGATGTAGATGTTCCAGGGACAGGGGTTTGGCTGGCAAGGAAGGAGTTTATTGAAAAGCATCCAGAAACGCTTCAGCGGTTTTTACGCGCACTTGATAAAGCTACCGATCATCTTAAGACGGATCCAACACCAGCGGTGAAAGAAATGGCCACCCGAATGGACATAAAAGAAGAAGTGGCCAAGCAAATCTATGAAAAGACATACCTTCCGCCATATGAACAACAGGTTGATCCAAAATACGGTCTAGGCCTATACCCGGATACACATCTAGGCTCGACGCTAAGTGATATGGGCAAGTTTTTAAAGGCTACGGGGAGGATTGATAAAGTTCCTGATGTGAATGTGATGTTTGATAGGGGGCCCATTGAACAATATTTGAAGAAACGTAAGTAAGTTTGCAGACGAAGTTGCTGCCGTAAATGCCACATCGGTGAGAACAACTCGCATGAAAGTTCAATTGATGTGATGTAAGGAAAGTTGAAAGTGGCATGACTTAGGGGCCACCTGATAAGGGTGAGAAAGTGGAATGTGTCAATGAGAATGAGACACCTCGGTTTGGAATTTGGTGAGTAACGCTGAGATTTCGATCAGGTGATTGTCGATTCCACATCGCACCGGAGGCTTCTTGAGGCGTTGCGTGCTTGGGCTGGGCGCGCGCGTGAGGTTCCTAGCATACCGCGGGATTCATTAACATTCTAAGCCGGACAAGCCAGAACCAAACCGGGGAGTAGTCTTGCGCAGAGTAGAGGCACACCGAAGCGGAGGGAGTGATGGAACTGCTGACTACGCGCTACTCGGAGAACCTAGCGGGCATACTGTCGTGCTACGACCGCATGGTCATAACCGGCACGCTTCCCCGGGTGCGCGTTACGCCGATGGCATGACCAGCTTCCTGCACCCGCGCGGCCGGTATTCGCATCTTCGACTATCCGCAGTTGCGCAGTTCGCGCGTTGCCGCAGTTCGGCAGCTCGCGCGCTGCCGCTGCGTGAGCGCGGATTCGCGATGGCGCACAGGCGTTGGCGCAACAGCACGGTGCGGTCAGCGAGCATATCGCCTGCCGAAACGTGCGCAAGGAAGACGTCGTCGCCAGGGTGCTTGCCGCGCGCGGCGATGCGCCGGGATTGGTGCACGGGATTTCGGTGATGGAAACGTGCGCGACCTACAAACCTCGGCACGATAAGGCCAGCGGCCCCACCATTCTGCGACTCGACCCCACCAAGTGCCTGCACTACTACTTCTACTGGATGGACCGCGAGCTGGGACTTATCTACGTGCGCGCGCCCACCTACTGTCCGTTCCGCTTGCAGGTGTACTGCAACGGCCATAGTTGGCTGGCCCAACGCCTGGCGCGCGAGGGGATTGGCTTCGCCACCGCCGACAACGCCTTCGTGCGTATCGGCGACTGGGCGCGGGCGCAAGAATTAGCCGATGGCCTGAACCCCGAACTGCTGCATCGCCACCTCGATCGCTACGTCAAGTTGTGCTGCTCGGTGCTTGAGGTGTTCGCGCAAACCTACCACTGGAGCATCTTGCAGGTGGAGTACTCCACCGACCTGGTGTTCAAGAGCGGACAGATTCTGGCGCCGCTCTACGCGCAGATCGCTCGCGAGGCGGTGCTGGCGGTCAAGGCCGAGCAGGTGGCTACCTTCCTGGGGGAGAAGATCACCCCGCAGCTGACCGCCGAACTCCGCTCGCGCCTGCGCATTCGCATCGAAGGCACCTGCATCAAGCACAGGCTGAGGTCTTGTTCGGTCAAGCTGTCCGGACAAGTTCGCCCGCAACCTGCGCATTTAGACCACCACCAACGATGCCTCGTTCTTCAAGCACCACCGCAAGGTGCAACACGGCAACGGACGCACCACGCGCGAGGTCGCTCCGTTGAAGAAGTCGATTTACAGGCTCATCGATCTGTGCGAGATATTGCTCGGCTGCAATCGCGGGTACCTCGAGTCCCTCTCCAGCCTGGACGACCACAGCGGCGGCCAGCGTTTGCTCGAGCGCATCACCCACCCCAAGCCCGACGGCGACGGTTCTTTCAAGGGCCTGAAGTGATCTTCGATCGCAACGATCAGGCACCGCTGCGCGCGGTGCAACATCCCGAGCTCAACATCCACGGCTTGGCGCGCTGCGATCTGCAGCACCTCCTGCCCGACCCCTCGGCTTCCATTCCAAGCGGTCGCGCCAACTGCGCCCGCTTGCGTGTCCTCGACCTGCTCAAGTGTGCCGCCAACACACCTCTACCGCTACTACCTCACTCGCGCCGGTCGCTTGGCCATCGCGGCATGCGCGCACTTATCCACATTTGCGATCATGCCAGCGCTCGCCCATGTTTTGGCATACTTGACTCGATTCAGTGCCAGTTTGTATAACTTTCCCATGTCGTTAGAGACCAAAACGGGAGGACGCAAAATGATGAATCTAAAGAAGAGACCAGATAACAAAGGGAGTATTGGACTAGCGGTTATGGCAATAATCACCATTTTTTGCATAGGAGTCTTATGGCCAGTTGAGACTTTAGCTGAAGATATGGCAACGATTCGGATAGGCTACCAGCCAGCCCAGAACGTCCGGTTTTTTATGGCAAGAGAAGGAAAATATTTTGAAAGCCTTGGATTAAAGACGCAAGATATTAAGTTTACAGCGGGACCGCCAGCATTTTCCGCATTGCAAAGCAAAAGCATAGATGTAGCCGCGATGGGTGCTGTACCTGCGGTGAGTGCCATAGCCCAAGGTATAAAAATCAAGATTATTCTATTAGTGGATGATTCTAGTGGTGTAGAAGGCTTGGTAGCCCGACCAGAGAGTGGGATAAAATCAATAAATGATATTGTGGGAAAGAAGGTGGGGGCGACAAAAGGGTCGACCTCATGGTACGCCTTATTTAAGGCTTTAGACTACTTCCAGCTGGACCCCAAGAAAGTTGAGATCCTTGATATTCCCTTTCCGGCCTTGATTCCCGTTTTTAGTAATGGGGATGTTGACGCACTGTGGGTTTGGTCACCATGGATCAATAAACTAACAGAAGCGGGCAATCACATCGTCGCCAGAGATCGAGATGTCAATGTAAAATTCGGAATGGTTTGGGTGGCCAGGGAAGAGTGGTTAGCGAAAAATCCAGTTGTAGTTATGAAGTTTATAGAAGCGCTCGATATGGGTGAGAGGGCATTCAAGAAAGAACCGGAGAAGCTAAAACGAATTTTGCAGCGGGAATTAGGGCTTACCGATAATGTAGTGGAAGACCTTTTGAAAAGGGAATACTTTCCAGATTTCGAAGAGCAGGTCAATCCAAGATACGAGCTTTCAATGGTTTCTGATGACGGTCTTCCTAAAGCCCTTCAGGGCATCGCAGATTTTATGTATAGGCAGAAAATAAATACGACGAATCCCAGAATTTCGGAATTTATCGAATCGGTATTTCTGGAAAAGTATGTTGAAAAAAAGCGGAAATAAGTGAGATGCCACACCTCCGGTTGTTTTGGACACGGATTTGGGGGAAGTCCATGAATCCAAGACATGGAGCTGAAGATGAGCAAAATCTGTGAAGAAGTCCGGGGTTGTGCTGGTGTCGCTTCCGGTCGCGCTACGCGCTTCTTGCAGCGAGACACCAGCGGCCCGGGTGTCGCCGGGGGGGCCGAGGTCAAGCCACCGGAGGGGGCGCCAACCGCGAAAAGGAAGAGGCCGCTCGACACTCCACAAGGCCGCGACACCCGGATCAACTAGAAGCTCGGCGGCGTGGTCCTGACGCGCCGGGCTACCACGGTCGGACTACCGCGTGGCGATCCGCGTCCGATGCCATGCCTGGCCCAGGTCCGCTCGATCAGCACGGGAGTCGAAAGGTTACAGTTCAACTCAAGACACTGGGAGGTGCGGACTTGATCAACTCGCCGATGGAAAGCAGGAGGAGGAGAGAAATTATGAAAAATTCGCGGAGAGGAGGCAAATGAGTAGCCTAAATGAAGGTCTGGCAAAGGTATGGGAAACGCACCGGTTTACACTAATTAGCATCCTAAGCGTAATGTTTGTGCTCGCTGTTTGGGCATTTGTAACTATGTTCTTCACTATTAGCGCTTTGATAATTCCTTCTCCAACTGTTTTCCTTGCCAAATTGAAGGAAGTTTTCACTCAAGGCTATGTTGGGAAGTCCATGTTTGCACATATTTCCAGTAGTGTACTTCGCACTTCTGCCGGTCTTCTCGCAGCAATAGCGCTTGGTATACCAATCGGCCTAGCAGCTGGTTACAACAAGTATATTTCTGCAATTATTACTCCCTTCACTTCGTTTCTAAGGCCAATCCCTCCTATTGCATATATCCCGCTTGTGATACTTTGGTTTGGAATCGGAGAATTTTCAAAGGTGTCTCTTGTCTTTATGGGGGCTTTCTTATACATGACACTGAATTGCAGTGCTGGGGTAAGGTCGGTGCCTAGGGACCTAATCCTTGTGGCTAGGAATCTTGGCGCCACAGAAAGGCAGCTATTTTTCAAAGTAATTTTGCCTGCTTCTCTGCCCTTTGTGGTCACAGGCATAAAGACAGCGACGGCAATATCATGGTCGATAATCGTGGCTGCTGAACTTGTGGCGGCGCAAGAAGGCCTAGGTTATATGATAATGGACGCGGCAACCTTTTTTAGAATCCCGGAAGTCTATGTTGGGATAATGATTGTAGGAATCATAGGGTTCGTGTTGGAGTCAATTGTGAGGCTCCTAGAGAATAAGACTTGTCACTGGGCCGGAAAGTAGTACCGAGGAATTGATAATGAGAGAAAATTCTAATGTGAGAATTGAGCTTAAAAATGTGACAAAGGTGTATCGAAGTGAAGAAAGGAACGCTGATGTTGTAGCATTACAAAATGTAAGCTTCGAAATCAAAGATAAGGAGATTGTAAGCATTGTTGGGCCGAGTGGATGCGGGAAGTCGACTATAATAAACATCATCGCTGGATTTGATACCAACGGCGTTACTGGAGAGGTACTCATTGATGGTGCGCGCATTAACAAAATAGGTCGCGACAGGGTGGTCGTGTTTCAAACACATGCATTGTTTCCGTGGCTTCGAGTGCGGGAAAATATCGCATTCGGATTGAAGATTCACGGCCTTGAGGAGAAAGAAATAACAAAGAAAGTGAAAGAGTTCATTGAATCTACCAATTTGACAGGTTTCGAAGAGCATTATCCATATCAACTATCCGGCGGAATGAAGCAAAGAGTGGCACTTGCTAGAGCGCTGATTAATGAACCTCGGATTCTATTGATGGATGAGCCTTTTGGAGCATTGGATGCGCAAACTCGGTTAGAGATGCAAGAAAACCTACTGGCAATATGCAGGCAACTTCATCCAACTATTTTGCTTGTAACGCATGATATTGAGGAAGCAATCTTGCTTTCCAATAGGATTCTGGTCTTGACTCCAAGGCCTGGAAAGATAAAGTACAAAAAACCAGTGAATCTTCCTGAGCCACGAGAATACGGCGTAGTTACATGCGACGAATTCGTTTCCTGCAAGAAGGAGCTGTTAAGCATATTACATAGCTATAAGAAGTGAAGTGTGGGGTTCTGTCTTACATTCCGCACATCGAGCGGGACGGTTGGGCCGGCGTAGTCGACGAACAACTTCTCGCCGGCGACTCGCCTCTCCCACTGCCGACGCCGCTGTTGCCTTCCCACCATGACCTCGCCCTCCGCAGGCCAAAGCGGTAGTCTCGATCAGCGCGGCCGCTCAGGGAAGGTGGGGAAGCCCGGACAGATACCTCCCACCGGGCCCGCCCCAATGAAGGCCTGCACCCCCGCGAGGGATGAACGCAGCGAGCTGGAGGTTTATCCTATCAGTGACTTAAACAGCCGCCCGTCCGGCGTTGGCGCCGGCCTCTGCTCTATCGGTCCCGGCGCGCCGCGCGGGATGAACTCGCCGGAGCCGTGCGCCGCATGCAATGTTCCGCTCGAAAGCACGATCCGGCCCCGGTTAATCACCGTCTCCGGCCAGCCCGTGATCGTTCTGCCTTCGTAGGGCGTGTAACCGACGTTGTCGTGAAGCTTCGACCACGTGATCTCGACTTTCGCGTCCGGGTTCCAGATCGCGATGTCGGCGTCCGAGCCGATGGCGAGCGTCCCCTTGCGCGGATACAGCCCGTACATCCGCGCGTGATTGGTGGAGGTGAGAGCTACGAACTCGCTTAAGCCGATCCTGCCCTTGCCCACGCCTTCGGAAAACAGCAACGGCATGCGCAACTCGATGCCGGGCACGCCATTGGCCATCTCTTTGAAGGTGGTATCGCTGCCCCTGGGCAGCTTGCCGGACTCGTCGAAACGGTACGGCGCATGATCGGAGGAGAACAGCTGGAACGTGCCGTTGGTGAGGCCCGCCCATATTGCTTCCTGCGAAGCATAATCGCGCGGCGGTGGACTGCAGCAGAACATGGCGCCCTCGAGCCCGGGCAGGTCGACGTCGGCGGCCGTGAGGAAAAGGTACTGTGGGCAGGTCTCGGCGTAAACCTGCGCACCAAGTGTCTGCGCGGCCCTGATGATTCGCGCGGCCTCGATCCCCGAAACGTGAACGATCAGTATCGGGACTTCGAGCAGGCGCGATATCGCAATCGCGCGGTGCGCGGCCTCGGCCTCGGCGACCGGGTCGTGGCTGACGACGTGAAAGCGCGGCGCCTTGTGACCCTGGTCCAGCAGTCGCTTGGCGATCCAGCGGATCATGTCGTTGTTCTCCGCGTGCACCATGACGAGCGCACCCTCGCGATTGGCCAGTGAAAGCACTTCGAGCAACTGGTAGTCGTCGAGCTTGAGGCGATCGTAGGTCATGTAGACCTTGAACGACGTCATGCCGCGCCTTATGAGCTGTGGCAGGTGTTCGTTCATCGCCTCCACGGTCGGATCCGAGACGATGAGGTGAAACGAATAGTCGATCACGGCCTTCGTGCGCGCTCGCTCCGAATAGTCTTTAACGACCTCCAGCAGCGAATTGCCGCGATGCTGACAGGCGAACGGAATGATCGTCGTGTTGCCGCCAAACGCGGCGGACACCGTCGCTGAGTAGAAGTCGTCGGCGCACATCACGCCCGTGCTGGAGAGCTGCTCGACATGGCAGTGGCTGTCGATGCCACCCGGCATGACCAGCCGCCCGGTCGCATCGATGTCACGGGCACTTGCCTGCAAACGCGCTGCCATGGCGACCACGCGGCCGCCGGCGATCCCGAGATCACCTCGAAACGCCTCGGCTGCGGTGACGATGGTTCCGTTGCGTATGGTGAGATCATGCTCCTGCATCACGACGGTCCTTTTGCTTTGACGGAGACCCGCACTCCGCCCGAGAGGGCAGATTCACGTTGCCCGCGGCACGGAGGATGCATCCCGGCGGATCGAAGATAGCATCCCGGCGCGGGACGGCCGACCCATCACGAGACTGCTTTCCAACACTTGCTCGAAAGAATCCCTCGGCAAGTCGCGACCGATGAAGGCCAAGACGCTGGTACGCTCTTCGTCGGCCACCCAGTGCGGCCCAGGCTCAGCATGCATCAGTGCCGGCACACCCTGCTGCAGGATCACCTGGTCCGCGTTGTCCTTTAAGTGCAACAGGCCTTTGTATCGCAGCATGGCCGGGCCGCATGGCTAGACGATCGGCCAGAGAAATTCATCGAGTCTCGCCGGGACGAAGAGCCGACAGGCACGGAAGACAATGTGCCCGACTTGATCGTCGTGAGTCTGATGCACGCTCTCTAAACGGCGCAAGTCAGGCTCGAGCGTGGCATCGGCATCGAAGCCGTGAATGTCGGAGATCTCTTCGCTCCCCGCCCCGCCGAATATATATTTACCATGACGGCTATCCTGCAGTCACGTCGAGTGCCAATTCAGCAGAACCCGTCCCATCACCATCGCGACGCCCGCCTGGCAGGGCTCGACGACGGGTACCCCAACCGCCTCCTGCAGGCGGTTGCGGAGAGCCGCCATGCCCGCACAGCCCATCACCAGGACGTCGGCGCCGTGCGCGTCACGGAGCACGCTGCCGACTGCGCTCATGCGCTCCAGGGTTTGCTCACGATCGGCGAGCTCAGCAACACCCAAGTTTACGGGGAGTTCCCCGGCGAGCCTGTCCAGAAGGCCCATCGATCCGTAGTATCGCAGATGTCGTGGGATCGATTCGGGCAGGATGGCAATGACGCCGACTCGCTGCCCGAGCGTCAAGGCAGTAAGGATTCCCGCCTCGCCAATTCCGATCACTGGCTTCGCCGTTATCTCCCGCAGAGAATGAAGTCCAGGGTCGCTGAAACACGCAATGACAAACGCACTTGCGCTCAGTTCCAGTGAAGCTACCTGACGAATGAGGGGTGTGACGACCGAGTCGACATCCTGCTGCTTCTGGATTCCGGGTGGCCCCGCGGCGAGGGTCAGGCATTCGATCTCCGGCCCGCCGGGAATGCGCAGCGGTTCCAACGCCTCCTCGATCCCGCCGGTGACAGTATGCAGCGAGTTCGGATTGATAACGTATATCTTCTTGCTCATCATCGCCCCTTCTGCCGCCAGTCGATGCGATAGCTGCTGAAGTCTAGCATGTCCCGGGTGATTCGACACATCGCAGTCTTATCCAACATGGCCTTTGCGCCCTTCGCCGGCGTGCCGCAGCGACGTGGGTTAAGCTTTCCACGCCCGGCGGTGTTGCTTCGTGCCGGATCCGTATGGCACTTCGCACGAGGTTCTTGATGAACGCTGCTTCCCGTCCGTCGCCGGTCTACAAGCCGCGCCACAAGTTGCGCATGGTCACCGCCGCGAGCCTGTTCGATGGCCACGACGCGTCGATCAACATCATGCGGCGAATTCTGCAGTCGACCGGCTGCGAAGTCATCCATCTTGGCCACAATCGTTCGGTCGAGGAAATCGTCAATTGTGCGCTGCAGGAGGATGCCCACGGTATCGCTGTTTCGTCCTACCAGGGCGGCCACGTCGAATTCTTCAAGTACATGCTCGACCTCCTCCGCGAACGCGGCGGTGCGCATGTCAAGGTATTCGGCGGCGGCGGCGGCGTGATCGTGCCGGAGGAGATCGAGGAACTGCACGACTACGGTGTCACGCGCATCTTCTCGCCGGAGGACGGACAAAAGCTCGGCCTGCAGGGGATGATCAACGAGATCGTCGCGGCGTGCGACACCGATCTATCCGTGCAGCTCCCCGCATCGCTGTCCGAGCTGCGCGAGGGCTCACGCTTCGTGCGCACGCACGCCTTGGCGCGGCTCATCACCGGTCTCGAGAACGATGCCGTGCCGGCGAAGCTGCACGACGAGCTCCTGGCGCAGGCCAGGCGGTCGACGGCGCCGACGCTTGGCATCACCGGCACCGGAGGTGCGGGCAAGAGCTCGCTGACCGACGAACTCGTGCGCCGCTTTCGCCTGGACCAGAACGACGCGCTGAAGATCGCGATCGTCTCCATCGACCCGTCGCGGCGGAAGTCGGGCGGCGCGCTGCTGGGCGATCGCATCCGCATGAATGCGATCGAGCACCCGAACATCTACATGCGCTCGCTGGCGACACGCGACTCGTTTGCGTCACCTGGCAGCGAAGTGTCGAAGGCGCTGCCGGACACCATTGCCGCCTGCAAGGCCGCGGGCTTCGATCTCGTCGTCGTCGAAACTTCCGGCATCGGCCAGGGCAATGCGGCGATCGTTCCGCTGGTCGACGCATCGCTGTACGTGATGACCCCGGAGTTCGGCGCGGCCAGCCAGCTCGAGAAGATCGACATGCTCGACTTCGCCGATATCGTTGCCATCAACAAGTTCGATCGCAAGGGTGCGCACGACGCGCTGCGTGACGTGCGCAAGCAGTTCCAGCGCAACCGCGAAGCGTGGAAGTCGCGTCCGGAGGAGATGCCCGTATTCGGGACGATCGCTTCGCGTTTCAACGACGACGGGGTCACGGCGCTGTACCAGGCGCTGGCGGCGATGCTCGCAACCAAGGGACTGCAGCTCGCGTCCGGCACGCTGCCCGCGGTCGACGCTCGGCAATCGTCGGCGCAGACCGCCATCGTGCCGGCGGCACGGTCGCGCTATCTTGCGGAGATCGCCGAGACGGTGCGCAAGTATCACGCGTGGACGGAGGAGCAGGCGCGGATTGCGCGCGAACGGCAGCAGCTGCGCTCGGTCCAGGCCATGCTGGGCGACAAGAGCACATCCGATATCGAAGTCCTTGCCGCCGATCGCGACGCCAGGCTCGACGCACGTGCGAAGAAGCTCCTCGACATGTGGCCGCAAATGAAGGCGGCGTACAGCGGCGACGAGTACGTCGTGAGGATTCGCTCATCGGAGGTGCGCACGACGCTGACCACGACGTCGCTGTCGGGCACGAAAGTGCCCAAAGTCGCATTGCCGAAGTGCGAGGACGACGGCGAGATCCTGCGCTGGCAGCTCCGCGAGAACGTTCCCGGAAGCTTTCCCTACACGGCGGGAGTGTTCGCCTTCAAGCGCGAGAACGAGGACCCCACGCGCATGTTCGCGGGTGAGGGTGACCCATTCCGCACCAACCGGCGCTTCCACCTCCTCGCCGACGGCATGCCGGCCAAGCGGCTGTCGACCGCGTTCGACTCGGTCACGCTTTACGGCAACGATCCCGCGCAGCGGCCCGATATCTACGGCAAGGTGGGCAACTCGGGCGTGTCGATCGCCACGCTCGACGACATGAAGGTGCTGTACTCGGGGTTTGACCTATGCGCGCCGACAACTTCCGTTTCCATGACCATCAACGGTCCGGCGCCGACGCTGCTCGCGATGTTCATGAACACTGCGATCGACCAGCAGCTCGCCCGCTTTCGAGCCGACAACGGTCGCGAGCCCACGGAGGACGAGACCGAGAAGGTCCGGGCCTGGACGCTGGCCACCGTCCGCGGCACCGTGCAGGCGGATATTCTGAAGGAGGACCAGGGGCAGAACACGTGCATCTTCTCGACCGAGTTCTCGCTCAAGGTCATGGGTGATATCCAGTCGTACTTCGTTCATCACGACGTGAAGAACTTCTACTCGGTATCGATCTCCGGCTACCACATCGCCGAGGCCGGCGCGAACCCGATCTCGCAGCTCGCCTTCACGCTGGCCAACGGCTTCACCTTCGTCGAGGCCTACCTCGCACGCGGCATGCACATCGACGACTTCGCAGGCAACCTGTCGTTCTTCTTCAGTTACGGCATGGACCCCGAGTACACGGTGATCGGTCGTGTCGCGCGCCGCATCTGGGCGGTGGCAATGAAGAACCGCTATGGCGCCAACGAGCGCTCGCAAAAGCTCAAGTTCCATTCACAGACCAGCGGGCGGAGCCTGCACGCGCAGGAAATCTCGTTCAACGACATCCGTACCACGCTGCAGGCGCTGATCTCGACCTACGACAACACGAACTCGCTGCACACCAACGCCTACGACGAGGCGATCACGACGCCGACCGAGGACAGCGTGCGCCGTGCGATGGCGATCCAGCTCATCATCAACCGCGAGTGGGGCCTCGCAAAGAACGAGAACCCCAACCAGGGCAGCTTCATCATCGACGAGCTGACCGACCTGGTCGAGGAGGCGGTGCTGCGCGAGTTCGAGGCGATTTCCGAGCGCGGCGGCGTGCTCGGCGCGATGGAGACGGGCTACCAGCGCGGCCGGATCCAGGAGGAGTCGATGGTCTACGAGCACAAGAAGCACGACGGCTCGTACCCGATCATCGGCGTCAACACCTTCCGGAGTGCGCAGGAGGAAACGGATCCGCGCAAGATCGAACTCGCACGCTCGTCCGACGAGGAGAAGCGCTCGCAGCTCGAGCGGCTGGCCGACTTCCAGGCGCGCCACGCGGCCCTGGCTTCGGCAGCGCTGGCGCGGCTCAAACAGGTGGTCATCGACAATGGCAACGTCTTCGCGGAACTCGTCGACACCGTTCGCGTGTGTTCGCTCGGCCAGATTACCCAGGCGCTGTTCGAGGTGGGCGGCCAGTACCGGCGCAGCATGTAGGCCACAGTCGGCGAATTGTGGTAGCTTTTATGCTGTTGTCCTAATGGAGCCGGCAGTGAAGACGATGACGCTGGTCGCAAAACACCTCTATTTCGGGTTGGATCCGCGGCGTCTGCGCGACGCCGCCAACCGCGTGCTGTCCCGTTTCACCGACGATGCGAAGGTGCCGGCGACGCTACCCCTGGACGCGCTGGTCGAGGATTTCCGGCTGACCGCGGGTGCGAGCAGGGCGATCGTCGAGCAGATGGTCGCCGACGGCGTGCTGAAGCCGCTTTCGGACAACGCCGCCCGCTACGCGGTGACGACGCGCTTGCGCGAGATCGCCGCCGCACGCATCGTCGAGCCGTTGGCGCGAACGCAGGCGCAGATGCTGCTGGCGCATTGCGCCGAGCTCGCGCAACGCTTCAACCGCACGGCCACACGGAACAAGTACGAGATCGAGGCGGTTGCCGTGCACGGCAGCTACATGAGCCGACAGGCGGACATTGCCGAGTTGTCGCTCGCCATTACCGGCCGTCGCCGCGCGCCGGGGCAGAAGACGCTGATCGGACGCGCAACCGTGCCGACCGAAGGCACCGAACGAATCCGCGAGCTGTTCGAGCGTCAAAACAGCTTCATCGAGGTGCGCTTTTTCAAGCAGCTCATCGACATTCCGCGCCCTTTCAGCGTCGTCTTCAAGGCCGACGACTGACGCTTCGAGCCACCCCGCCGGAACTGCCGTGAACGGCAGGCTCAACCTGCTTCGCGTCCGTGGCAGGACTTGTACTTGCGACCGCTGCCGCAGGGGCAAGGATCGTTGCGCCCGACCTTGGGCGCGCTGCGCGTGACCGGGCGGTTCGGCCGAGTGATTTCGGCGATGTCCAGGATGTTGTCGACGAGATCGCCGATCGCCTCGTCCAGGTCATGCAGCGGCGCCTCGGCGTCGAGTTCGGCCTGCGCGTGCGCGAGCTCGTCGCGCTCCGCCTGCGCAGCGTCGGGATCGATCGGCAGGTGACGGAGAATCGCGAACAGCAGCGCTGCCACGTCGTCGTCGTGCTCGGCAAGGGTGGACAACGCAGGAAAGGTATTCAGCGCATTGACGAAACCACCGGCCCACGGCGCCAGCGCGATGAGTGCGTCACGGCCGGTGACCGGCGCGCCCGACGCGTCCTCGAATTCGAAGACGATCGGATCGAATGCTTCGCGGGCGGCGATGCAGGCCGCGAGTTCGTTGTAGCGGCGCATCACGAGCTCGCCGGCGCGACGTGCCTCTTCCGGATCGGGCAGCGCGCCTTCGGTTCCATCGGCGTCGAACACCCGCGGCAGCCATGCCGACGGCAGCACGACTTCGGGTTGCAGCAGCACACCGACCAGGTAGCCGTCGAGCATCGCGACGTCGAGTGGATTGCGGTCGTCGGGAATCCTGGTCAGGATCTGGTCGAGCAGTTCGACGTCGCGATCGGACAACGGTTGCTGATGGGTACGTATCATCGGGCACCTGTTGCGCTGCCGCCCGGTGGCGAAGTTCGCATGCGCAGCGTGCAGCAGCCGGTCAAGGCCTCGCCGGCCTTGAGCGACAGGATCGCCCGGTGCGTGAGCGGAGGCGTGTCGGCCATCGTCGACCGGCATGCCTCTTCGCGCAGCGACACCACCAGCGTCTCGCGCGGCAGTTGCGTGGTGTCGCCGCGCCAAACGTAGACAGCGGGCGTCAGGAACGACATTGCCTGCAGCGAACCGCGAAAGACCACCACGCGCTTGCCCTTGGCTCCGAGCGTCGTGTAGGTAGCGGTGACGCCGCTGACGTCCAGCCGCCACGACGGCTCCTCGCCAAGACATTCGAAGCGCTGCACGGTCAACGGCGACTGCGCGGCGGCGGCGAGTGCGACGAGCGCAGCGATCACGGCAACGACGATTTTCGGGCGAGATCGCGCGGTGTTCAGCATCGGTGGTTCACCAGGCATGTCGACCGTGCCATCTTCGCACAGTCGAGGATGCCGACGGAAGCGCGGTCTGCGGCGACGTCAGCGAACCGCAGCGTACTGCGCCGGATCCCAGCCACCACCCAATGCTTTCGCGAAGTCGACGATCGAGAGCTTGGCGTCGCGGGCGGCGGCCAGCCGTAGCGTTTCGGCGGCGAGCAGCTGGCGCTGCGCGTCGATCACCTCGAGGAACGACGTGCGTCCTGCGTCGTAGCGAAGCTGTGCGACTTCGAACGCAATCGTGATCCGGTCGCGGCGGTCGGTTTCCGCCGCCAGCACGTCGCGCGCGGAACGGTTGGCGATCAGCGCGTCGTGCACTTCGCGGAATGCGACCTGCACGGTCTGTCGATATTCGACGATCGCCTGGTCGCGCCGCGTGGTGGCGAGTTCCACATCCGCCTCGATCGCCTTCAGTCCGAGCAACGGCTGCACCAGTCCGAGACCGATGTTCCAGATTCCGGCAGGACCGGAAAACAGGCTCGACATCGCCGCCGATTCGACGCCGTAGGCACCGGTCAGCGTCAGCGACGGAAAGTAGCTGGCCCGCGCCTGCTGGATGCGCAGGTCGGAGGCGGCCATCAGCGCCTCGGAGCGCCGGATGTCGGGCCGCCTTTCGATGAGCCCCGACGGCAGTCCCGACGGCAACGCCGGCACTTCGGTGACGTCGTCGATGGCCGCGCCGCGCGTGACCGCCGGCGTGAACACGGCGCGCGGCGAGCGTCCGGTCAGCGTCGCGACGGCAGACTCGAGCTGGAGAATGGCCTTCTGCGTACGCGCAATGTCGGCGACGACGGCCGAGCGCTCGGCTTCGGCCGTGCGCAGGTCGTATTCGCCGATGATGCCGCCTTCGAAACGGTCGCGCTGCAGTTTCACGGTTTCGGTGCGCAGGCGCAGCGTGTCGTCGAGCAACTTTGCTTCGGCGTCGGCGGCCCGCAGGCGAAAGTACGCGCTGGCGACTTCGGCGGCGACGCCGATGCGCACGGTTTCGCGGTAGTAGCGCGATGCCGCAAGATCGTTGGTGGCCGCGAGCAGGCCGCTGCGGTACTTGCCCCAGACGTCGAGTTCGTAGGCAAGCTGCACGGCAAGCCCGAAGTTGTTCGACGTCTGCACGGCACCCGGCGGCAGCGCCGGCGATGTCTCGGCAGAAATCCGGGTTCGGGCGCCGTTGCCGACGAGACCGACCGCCGGCGCCAGGTACGACTGCGCCAGCAGCACCTGTGCGCGTGCGGCGCCGATGCGTGCCAGCGAGAGCTGGATGTCGAGGTTGTGGGCGAAGGCCTCGTCGATCAGCGCGTCGAGCACCGGGTCGTTGAACGCGGTCCACCAGTGCTCGAGCAGTTCGTTCTGTGCCGCGGTCGCCGAACCCTGCGGCAGGTCGAGCTTCGGCGGCACCGGCTGCGTCACCGCGCAAGCGGACAGCATCGCTGCCACCAGCATGCCTGGCAGGCTAGGCCTCATGCGTCCCCCCCGCGGTACCGCGCGGCGGATGGCCGGGCGTTTGCGGTGCCACGTGCTGTGCGTGACGCGCATGCTCGATTTCGTCGAAGATTGCGCGCGTCGACCGGCGTTCGGTGACATGGCGATCGAAAATGATCTTGAAAAAAACCGGCACAAAGAAGATCGCGAGGAAGGTGGCAGCGAACATGCCGCCGGCGACGCCGGTGCCCACCGAATGCCGCGCACCGGCGCCGGCGCCGGTGGACAGCGCCAGCGGCAGCACGCCGAAGATGAATGCCAGCGAGGTCATCAGGATCGGCCGGAAGCGCAGCCGTGCGCCTTCGATCGCCGACGCCGATGCGGACATGCCTTCCTCGTGCTTGTAGAGCGCGAATTCGACGATCAGGATCGCGTTCTTCGCGGCGAGCCCCAGCAGTGTGACGAGTCCGATCTGGAAATAGACGTCGCTGGTGAGGTGCCGTGCGCCGACCGCCACCAGGGCGCCGAAGGTGCCGAAGGGCAGCGCCAGCAGCACGGCGAGCGGCAGCGACCAGCGTTCGTACTGCGCGGCCAGGATCAGAAATACCATGATGACGGCGAGTCCCAGCGCGAAAGTCGACGCGCCGCCGGATCGCTTCTCCTGGTAGGACGAGCCGCTCCAGTCGTAGCTGAAATCCGGAGGCAGCACTTCGCGTGCGATCTGCTCGACGCGCGCGATCGCCTGGCCGGAACTGATACCGGGTGCGGCCTGGCCGAAGATCTTCACCGCACGCAGGTTGTTGAAGCGGTCGAGCGAATCGGGGCCGGACGCATACTTCACGGTAGCGAGCGAAGACAGCGGTACCATCTCGCCGGTACGCGAGCGGACGTAGACGCCAGTGATGTCATCGGGCTTTTTGCGAAACTGCGGCTCAGCCGACATCAGCACCTGCCAGGTGCGACCATACTTGTTGAAGTCGTTGACATAATAGGTGCCCATCGTCGCCGACAACGTGGCGAAGATATCGTTGATCGGCACGCCGATCTTCTTCGCCTTCTCGCGGTCGACGTCGATAGCGAGCTGCGGCACGGCGGCGTGCCAAAGCGTCTGCGCGCCACCGAGCTGCGGGTCGGCATTGACGCGGGCGAGGAACGCATCCGTCACCTCCGACAATCGCGCCGACCCGCCGTCGCCGCGGTTCTGGATGTAGAACTCGAAGCCGCCGGTGTTGCCGAGCCCGAAGATCGGCGGCGGGTTGAAGGCCAGTACCAACGCTTCCTTGATGTGCGCGGTCTTCGCGAACAGCTCGCCGACCAGCTGCTGGACGGTGACCTTGCGCTCGTCCCAAGGCTTCTGGGTGACGAACAGCGTGGCGGCGTTGTTGCGAAAGCCACCGCCGATGAAGTCGAAGCCCGTAAAGGAGACGACATCCTGGTTGTTGGGATTGCTGCGAATTGCCGCCTCGACCTGGTCGACGACCTTTTGCGTGCGTTCCAGCGTCGCGCCGTCGGGCAGGATGACCGCGCTGATGTAGAAGCCCTGGTCCTCGTCGGGCACGAGGCTACCCGGCGTGATGCGCCACATGAACACGGCGCCGCCGACCATCAGCGCGTACAGCGTCAGCGCAACGATGCCGTGGCGAATGAGGAACGCGACGCCGTGCGTGTAGCGCACGCGCACGCCGTCGAACCAGCGATTGAACCAGCGGAAAAACCCGCGCGGCTCGACGTGCGGCTTCAGGATCAGCGCGCACAGCGCTGGCGACAGCGTCAACGCGACGATGCCGGAAATGACCACCGACATCGAGATGGTCACCGCGAACTGTCGATAGAGCTCGCCGGTCAGGCCGCCGAGAAAGGCGATGGGCACGAAGACGGCGACCAGCGTCAACACGATCGCGATAATCGGTCCAGTCACCTCGCGCATCGCCTTCACCGCGGCGTCGCGTGGCGCCAGGCGGTCCTCGCGCATGATCCGCTCGACGTTCTCCAGCACGACGATCGCGTCGTCGACGACGATCCCGATCGACAGCACCATCGCGAACAGCGTCAGCGTGTTGATCGAATAGCCGAGCAAGAAAATGCCGGCGAAGGTGCCGATTAGCGCCACGGGCACCGCGGCAAAGGGAATGATCGCCGCGCGCCAGCTTTGCAGGAATAGGTAGACGACCAGGAACACCAGCAGCATCGCCTCGGTAAGCGTGATCAGCACCTCGCGGATCGAAACTTCGACGAAGCGCGTGGTGTCGAAGGATACGCGGTACGCCAGGCCGTCTGGAAAACGCTCGGACAAACTCGCCAGCAGCTGGTGCGAAGACTTGGCCACGTCGAGCGCGTTGGCGCCGGGTGCCAGGAAGATGCCGACCAGCGTCGCGCGATTGCCGTTGTAGCGGCCGTTGAACTCGTAATCCTTCGATCCCAGCTCGACGCGCGCGATGTCGCCCAGCCGCACCGACGAGCCGTCCGGATTGGCGCGGACGATGATCTGCTCGAACTCTTTGGGCTCGGAGAGGCGGCCACGGGTGGTCACCGTGTATACGAGGTCCTGACCGCGGCCGATCGGCGACTGGCCGACCTTGCCGGCGGCGAACTGCGCGTTCTGCTCGTTGACCGCGGCGATTACGTCGGCGGGCGTCAGCTTCAGCTGCGCGAGGCGGTCCGGATTGAGCCAGATCCGCATCGCGTAGTCCTTGGCGCCAAAGATCTGGACGTTGGTCGTGCCGGGCAGCCGCTTGATTTCGTCCAACACATTCAGCGTCACGTAGTTCGACGTGAACAGATCGCTGTAGCGGTCGTCGGGCGAATAGAACGCGACCACCTGCAGGAACGACGAACTGCCGCGCTCGACGGTGACGCCCTGCCGCCGCACCTCCTCCGGCAGGCGCGACTCGACCTGCTTGATGCGGTTGTTGACGTTGACCGCGGCGATGTCGACGTCGGTGCCGATCTCGAAGGTGATCTCGATCTGCACGACGCCGTTCGAAGAGGAATTCGAACTCATGTACATCATGCCCGGGACGCCGTTGATCGCGTTCTCGATCGGTGCGGCGACCGTCTGCTCGACCACCTCGGCCGACGCCCCAGGATAAACCGCCTGTACCGTCACGACCGGCGGCGCGATTTCCGGATATTGCGCCACCGGCAGCGTACGCATGGCCGCGAGTCCGGCCAGCACCAGGAAGATCGAGATGACCGCCGCGAAGATCGGGCGGTCGATAAAGAAGCGCGAAAGCATGAGGGTTTCGCCGGCTCGTGGATCAGCGCTTGGTGGCGGCCTTGGCCGGTGCATCCTTGGGCGCGGGGGCCGCACCGCCCAGAACGATCGGCGCACCAGGCCGCAGCTTGGCGACACCGTCGACGATCACTTCGTCGCCTGGCTTCAAGCCGGACTCGACGATCCACAGGTTGGTGTCGCCCGCACTCGTCCATTCACCCAGCGTCACCGGACGCACGGTGGCGACGTCCTTGCCGTCCTTGTCGCGGCCGGCGACGTAGACGAACTTGCCCTGCGGCCCATCGAGCACGGCGACCTGCGGCACCGCCAGCGCGTTGTTGCGCACGGCACCGTGCAGCTTTACGCGCACGAACTGTCCTGGCTTCAGCGCGTTGTCGGCGTTGCGCACCTCGGCACGCAGCTCGAAGGTACCGGTCGACGGATTGATCCGCGTGTCGGCAAAGTTGATGCGACCCTTGCGTTCCAGCGTCGAACCGTCGGCGAGTTGCACGGCGACGTCGAAGGCGTAGTCCTTCGGCAGCGTGAGCCGGCCTTCCTTCACCGCATGATCGAGTGCCAGCTGCTCGTTCTCGGCCACCGCAAAAGGAATCCACATCGGATCGACCTGTGAGATCGTCGTCAGCAGCGTCTCGTTGGCGGTGACCAGGCTGCCTTCGGACTTGGGCGCACGGCTCGAAAGGCCCGAGATCGGCGCGGTGACCCGCGTGTAGCCCAGCTGCAACTGCAGCTCGGCGAGCCTGGCCTGCGCGGCCTTGACCGAAGCGTTCGCGATTTCCAGATTCGACTGCGCGTCGTCGGCTTCCTTCTGGCCGACCGCCCGGCGCTCGGCCAGCGGTTTCAGACGGGCGAGTTCACGGTCGGCCTGCGCCGCCTGCGCGCGCGCACGAGCGAGGTCGGCGTCGAGTGCCGCGGCCTGCGCCTGCAGCGGTTTCGGATCGATGAGGAAGAGTTGCTGTCCGGTTCTTACCGGCGCGCCTTCCCGGAAGAGCTTGCGTTCCAGGATGCCGGTGACGCGTGCGCGCACCTCGACCTCCTTCGACCCGGTCGTCTGGCCCACGTACTCGTAGGTTGCCGGGAGTGTTTGCGGCGCCAGCTTGAGCGTCGTCACCGCGGCCGGAGGAAAACCATGGAATCCTGCTCCCTGCTGCGATTCACCGCAGGCGGTCACGAGCGCGACGACGGCGAAAGGGAACGCGCGGATCGCGAAGGCGCGAACGGGGTGGGGCATCGATGGGCTCCTTACGGATCGGTCTGTCGCGCGGCGTGTTGCCCTGCCGCTTGCGAAGCCGGGCGATTTTACATTCATTCTCGAGGCCGGACGACTTCCCGACGGGACATCGACGCGAAGCTCGCCACACAGGCTCTGCACGCGCTGATGAGACGACGGCCGCCTATTCGTCGAAGCGGTGCAGTCCCGGCAGGTCGAGGACGGTGATTCCTCCGTAGTCGATGCGCAGCAGTCCCGCCGTTTCCAGGCGCTTCAGCGCGCGATTCGCGCGCTGCCGCGACATTCCCGCGAGCTGCGCAATCTCGTCCTGCGATATCGGCAGCGCCGGGCCGATGCCCGGATACAGATGCGGATTGAACATCGACGCGAGGCAACGTGCGAGCCGGGCGTCGGGTCCGAGCAATCGGCCGTGCTCGACCATGCCGATGAATTGCCCCAGCCGTTCGTTCAACTGCGTGAGCAGGAAACGGTTGAAGGGCATGCTGGTATCGAGCAGCCACATAAAGGTCGAGCGCGGCATGTAGGCGATCGCGCTATCGCGCAGCGCGACGATGTCATAGCGACGCGGCTCGTCCTTCAGCAGCGAGCCTTCGCCGAACCAGCCGCCGGAGCCCACACCGACGAAGCTCGTCGACTTGCCCTGCGCCGAAACATTGGCCATCTTGACCAGGCCGTCGACGACGCCGATCCAGGTCTCGACCGGCTCGCCCTTGCGGCAGACCAGAGAACCGGCCATGCACAAACGTGTCACGGTCTCGGCCTCGACCCTGCCCAAGTCGGCGGGCGCGAGCGCGCGTGCCCACGGCGATGCGCGAAGCATGGCGGCAAGCGTGAGCATCGAAGTTCGGCGTCGGCAATGGCCAATTGTCGGCACGACGACAACCTCGGCCGTTGTTTGGCCCTACATTGATCGGGCCACACATTCTAACGGCCGCCGAGCGGAATTACGGGTGGCGCGTCGCGGCCGGCCAACGGTGACCGTCAGAAGTCCCCGCGGGACGATGAACGGGCTAAGATAGCTCCCTCCCGCCGGCGTCGCGCCACTCGAGGCGAGGCCCCGAGTTGCGCCAGGGAGTGGCGGCAGGATGACGCACCCGGACACGAGAACCCGGTCGCAGCCATTCCCGTCTTCGCGGAGGAGGCAGATGGACGAGAGGCAGGACACGTTCCCGCGGCTGCTGCTGCAGCATGCGCGAGTTCGGCCGGAGCATCCGGCGACGCGCGAAAAGGACCTGGGCATCTGGCAGACCTGGAGCTGGAGCCAGGTCGCCGACCAGGTGCGCGCGCTCGCCTGCGGACTTGCCGCAGACGGCTTTCGCCGCGGCATGCACCTGGCGATCATCGGCGATAACCGGCCTCGGTTGTACTGGTCGATGCTGGCCGCGCAGGCGCTGGGTGGCATCGCGGTCCCGATGTACCAGGATGCGCCGGCCGCCGATTTCGTCTATGTGCTGAACGATGCGGAAATCGCCTACGCGAACGTCGAGGATCAGGAGCAGGTCGACAAGATGCTGGAGGCGCAGCCGCAGGTAGCCACACTCCGGCACATCTACTTTGACGACCCGCGCGGCCTGCGCAACTACGAACACGTCTCCAGCTTCGACGATCTGCAGGCAAGGGGCCGGGAGTTCGACCTGGCGCATCCAGGATGGTACGACGCCGAAATCGCGAAGGGCGAGACGGACGATGTTTCGGTGATGCTCTACACGTCCGGCACCACCGGCAAGCCGAAAGGCGTGTGCCTGACACACGGGGCATTCATCGCCGCAGGCCGTGGCGGCTGCGACTTCGACCGGCTCACCGAGCGCGACAGCATCCTGTCGTATCTGCCGATGGCGTGGGTCGGCGATCACCTGTTCTCATTCGGGCAATGGCTGGTCGCCGGGTTCACGATCAACTGCCCCGAGTCCGGCGACACCGTGATGACGGATCTGCGCGAGATCGGCCCTACCTACTATTTCGCGCCGCCGCGCGTGTTCGAGAACCTGCTGACGACGGTGATGATCCGCATGGAGGACGCGGGCTCGATCAAGCGTGGCCTTTTCCGTCACTTCATGGCGGTGGCGCGTCGTTGCGGCGCCGAGATCCTCGCCGGCAAGCCGGTTGCGGCCGGCGACCGCCTCCAGTACTGGCTCGGCAACCTGCTCGTCTATGGGCCGCTGCGCAACGTTCTGGGGATGAGCCGGATCCGCATCGCGTACACGGCCGGTGCAGCGATCGGGCCCGACCTCTTTCGCTTCTACCGCTCGATCGGCATCAACCTGAAGCAGCTCTACGGCCAGACGGAGACCTGCGCTTACGTGTGCCTGCAGCCGGACGGCGAGGTCAAGCTCGACAGCGTCGGCAAGCCGGCGCCGGAGGTCGATCTGAAGATCGGTGCCGGCGGCGAGGTGCTGGTGCGCGGACCGATGCTGCTGCGCGAGTACTACAAGCGGCCGGACGACACCGCGGAGTCGATCGATGCAGACGGCTATTTCCGTACCGGCGATGCCGGTCTTCTCGACGACGGCGGCCACCTGAAGATCATCGATCGCGCGAAGGATGTCGGCAAGCTCGCCAACGGCGCGATGTTCGCTCCCAACTACATCGAGAACAAGCTGAAATTCTTCCCGCACATCAAGGAGGCCGTGGCCTTCGGCCACGACCGCGACCGTGTATGCGCGTTCATCAACATCGACATGGGCTCGGTGGGCAACTGGGCGGAGCGGCGCGGCCTCGCCTATTCCGGCTACACCGATCTCGCGCAGAAGGCGGAGGTACGCGCGCTGATCCGCGAATGCGTCGAGCAGATCAACGCCGAGTTGGCCGGAGAGGGAGAACTCGCTGATTCGCAGGTTCACCGCTTCCTGATCCTGCACAAGGAGCTCGACCCCGACGACGACGAGCTGACGCGCACGCGCAAGGTGCGTCGCGGCTTCGTCGCCGAGAAGTACGGCGTGCTGATCGACGCGCTCTACGGCGGCAAGCAGGTCGAGCACATCGAGACGCTGGTCCGCTTCGAGGACGGCCGGACCAACATGGTGGCCGCGGACCTGGTGATCGAGGATGCGCAGACGTTTGCGGCGACCGGAAGGCGAGCCGCGTGAAATGAAGCGCATCTCGGGGCAGATCGTTGCTCGGCTTGCGGGTCCGGCTTTTGCCGGACGCGGCGTCGCGCAAGGCTGAAACCTTGTCCGCAAGAATGTTTCATGCGTCGCGGGCCGTGTGCCGCACCGTCGACCAACCACGATGAATCGAAGCGTGAAATGACCACCCATGAACGCCGGTCCGGTGAGGTCATCCTGCGGCTCGACAACATCTCGCTGGCCTTCGGCGGGGTGAAGGCGCTGACGGACATCAGCTTCGACGTCCGCGAGCACGAGATCCGTGCCATCATCGGCCCCAACGGAGCCGGCAAGAGCTCGATGCTCAATGTGATCAACGGCGTCTACCACCCGCAGCACGGCACGATCGCCTACCGCGGCGAGGTGAGGAGGAGCATGAATCCGCACGCGGCCGCCGCCAGCGGCATCGCCCGCACCTTTCAGAATATTGCGCTGTTCCGCGGCATGTCGGTACTCGACAACATCATGACCGGCCGCAACCTGAAGATAAAATCGAATTTCGTCGAGCAGGCGATCTGGATCGGCCGTGCGCGCCGCGAAGAGCTCGAGAACCGGCGCAAGGTCGAGGAGGTGATCGACTTTCTCGAGATTCAGCACATCCGCAAGACGCCGGTCGGCCGACTGCCCTACGGCCTGCAGAAGCGCGTCGAACTGGCGCGTGCGCTCGCGGCCGAGCCGTCGATGCTGCTGCTCGACGAGCCGATGGCCGGAATGAACGTCGAGGAAAAGCAGGACATGTGCCGATTCGTGCTCGACGTCAACGAGCAGTACGGGACGACGATGGTGCTGATCGAGCACGATATGGGTGTCGTAATGGATATCTCGGACCGCGTCGTCGTGCTCGATTACGGCAGGAAGATCGGCGACGGGACGCCCGACGAGGTCCGCGGCAACCAGAAAGTGATCGATGCCTACCTCGGCGTCGCGCATTGAGCATGAGAGCCGACCGTCCCGTCGTCGTCGTTCCCGCAACCGCGGGAAGCCTGTGCCGTACAACGCCGCCGGGTCTCCGCTTGCGCGGGAACGACGATCGCGGCTAGCGGAACCCGACTGATGACATTCTTTTTCGAAGTCCTGATCGGCGGCCTTCTCTCCGGCGTGATGTACTCGCTGGTCGCGCTCGGTTTCGTGCTGATCTACAAGGCGTCGGGCGTGTTCAACTTCGCACAGGGCGCCATGGTGTACTTCGCCGCGATCACCTTCGTCGGCGTGACCGAATTCGACATCTCACCCTGGATCGCGTTTCCGATCTCGCTGATCGTCATGGTGGTGCTGGGGCTCGTCGTCGAAAAAGTCGTGCTGCGCCCGCTGGTCAACCAGCCGCAGATCACGCTGTTCATGGTCACGATCGGTCTCGCGTTCTTTATCGAAGGTCTCGCCCAGCTGATGTGGGGGGCGAACGTGCGTGGTCTCGAGCTCGGACTGCAGGATGTGCCGCTGGAGTGGGTTTCCGAGCGTTGGGGCATGAGCATTTCCAAGTTCGACCTCGCCGCCGCCGGCGTTGCCGCGATTCTCGTCACGTCGCTCGCGCTGCTCTTCAACCGCACACGCATCGGCCGCGCGTTGCGTGCTGTCGCCGACGATCACCAGGCGGCGCTGGCCGTCGGCATTCCGCTGCAGCAGATCTGGGGCATCGTCTGGGGCGTGGCCGGGTTCGTTGCGCTGGTGGCGGGCCTCCTGTGGGGCTCGCGCAATGGCGTGCAATTTGCGCTGACCTTCGTCGCGCTGAAGGCGCTTCCGGTGCTGATTCTCGGTGGCTTCGAGTCGATTCCCGGCGCGATCGTCGGCGGCCTGATCATCGGTGCGACCGAGAAGCTGGCAGAGGTCTACATAGGACCGATGGTCGGCGGCGGTATCGAGGGCTGGTTCCCGTACATGCTGGCGCTGGTATTCCTGCTGGTCCGGCCTGAGGGCCTGTTCGGCGAAAAAATCATTCGGCGCGTCTGAAACTCCCTACAGCCGACGACCCTACGTCGCTCTTCCGACTATCGACCCTCCATCATGTTTTACCGCGAAGCCGGACAATTCAAGACCAACTACATCGACGATTCGGCGATCTTTCCGATCCGCCAGGATCGCATCGGTTTCGCGATCATCCTGCTGCTTGCGTTCGTTGCAGTTCCGTTGTTCGCGACGCCTTATATTTTTTCCGCGATCCTGATTCCCTTCCTGATCCTCGCGCTGGCGGCGATCGGGCTCAACATCCTCACCGGCTATTGCGGGCAACTGTCGCTGGGAACTGCCGCGTTCATGGCGGTCGGCGCCTTCGCCTCGTACAACTTCATGCTGCGCGTTCCCGGCATGCCGATCCTGCTGGCGTTCCTCTGCGGCGGGGTGATGGCCGCCGGCGTGGGCATTGTGTTCGGGCTGCCGAGTCTGCGCATCCGCGGCTTCTATCTGGCGGTCGCCACGCTGGCCGCGCAGTTCTTCATCGTCTGGTGCCTGGCCAAGGTCGGCTGGTTTTCCAACTACAGTTCGTCGGGTGTCATCACGGCGCAGCAGGTGGAGATTCTGGGCTACCAGTTCCGCACGCCGGCGTCCAAGTACCTGCTGGTGCTGGGGATCGTCAGCATCATGGCGCTGGGCGCCAAGAATCTCGCCCGCAGCAACGTCGGACGCTCGTGGATGGCGGTGCGCGACATGGATATTGCGGCCGAGGTGATCGGGATCCGGCTGATGCCCGCGAAGCTTCTCGCATTCGCGATCAGTTCGTTCTACGCGGGCGTGGCCGGTGCGCTGTACGCGTACATGTACCTTGGAACCGTGGAGCCCGAGGCCTACAATCTCGACCTGTCGTTCCGAATTCTGTTCATGATCATCATCGGCGGCGTAGGCACCGTGCTGGGATCGTTTCTCGGAAGTGCGTTCATCGCACTCCTGCCGATCGCCCTGAGCCTGCTGGTCGGCTTTCTCGAGAACTCGATCCATCTCAGCGTGTCGAAGAGCATGACGTCGAACCTCGAACTGATGACCTTCGGTGGGCTTATCATATTCTTCCTGATCGTCGAGCCGCACGGCCTTGCCCGGCTCTGGCAGATCGGCAAGGAGAAATTGCGGCTGTGGCCTTTCCCGCACTAGCCACGCGTGGCAGGGTCGCCTCCGGGGCAGCGCTACCTTTGGCCCGGAGCCTTCGACGAAGATTTTGCGCAAGTTCGAAGCAGGGGTTTATTGTGCCAACCATCGCTCCCTTCGAGGGCGAACAAAGCAAGGAGGAGAGGAAATGAAGATGATGATGAAATCGGCGCTGCTGGGCCTTACGATGCTCGGCGTCGCGTCCACCGCCGTGGCGCAGGATACGCAGTTCATACCGATCCTGTCGTATCGCGTGGGTCCCTACGCGGCCGGTGGCTCGGGCTATTTCGGTGGTGCGATCGACTACTTCAACCTGGTCAACGCCACCGGCGGCATCAACGGCGTCAAGCTGTCGTGGGAGGAGTGCGAGACCGAATACAACGCGTCGCGCGGCGTCGAGTGTTATGAGCGACTGAAGAAGAAGCACGGCGGCGCGTCGACCGTCGAGCCCTTGTCGACGGGTATCGCTTATGGCCTGCTCGACCGCGTCGCGCAGGACAAGATTCCGATGACGACCTTCGGCTACGGCAGCGCCAACGCCGCGGACGGAAAAGTCTTCAAATGGGTGTTCCCGGTCGGTACCACCTACTGGAGCCAGGCTGCGGCGATGGTCGAGTATCTTGGCCAGAAGGTGGGCGGTCTTGACAAGCTCAAGGGCAAGAAGATCGTCCACCTGTACCACGACTCGGCGTTCGGCAAGGAGCCGATCCCGGTGTTCGAGGCGCTGGCGGCCAAGCACGGCTTCGAGCTGATCAAGATCCCGGTCGCGCACCCTGGCAACACGCAGCAATCGCAATGGCTGCAGATCCGCCAGGCGCAGCCGGACTATGTGATCCTTTGGGGCTGGGGCGTGATGAATCCGACCGCATTGAAGTCGGCGGCCAAGGTCGGCTTCCCGCGCGAAAAGATGCTCGGCGTGTGGTGGGCCGGCTCCGAAGAGGACGTCATCCCGGCCGGCGATGCGGCCAAGGGCTACGTCAGCGCAGCGTTCTCGGCGCCGGGTACCAACTTCCCGGTGATGCAGGACATCCATAAGAAAATCTACGGCGCGGGCAAGGGCAATCTCGAGGATCCGACGCGGCAGGGTTCGATCTATCACACGCGCGGCGTCGTCTACGGCATGGTGATCGTCGAGGCCATCCGCAAGGCGCAGGACAAGTTCGGCAAGGGCAAGGTAATGACGCCCGACCAGGTGCGCTGGGGCCTCGAGCATCTGGATCTGAGCGAGGCGCGGATCAAGGAACTCGGTGCCGCTGCGATGTTCCCGCCGATCAAGACCTCCTGCGCCGATCACGAGGGTTCCGGGATGGTTCGCTTCCAGCAGTGGGACGGCAAGGGCTTCAAGCCGTTGACGCCGTTCATGGCAGGCGACAAGGCGCTGGTGCGCAAGATGGTCGACGAATCCGCCGCGAAGTATGCAGCGGAAAAGAAGATCACGCCGCGCGACTGCAGCAAGGAAGGCTAGAGGCGCGGGCAGCACGCGTCGCGAAGGCGGTACGCGACGCGTGTTCCCGACCCATCATGTCTACAGCAAGCAACGCGACAGCTACCGACGCCGCCACCCGCAAGGATGCGGTCACCACGGTCGCCACCATGCCCTACCTGTCGGTGAACAACATCGAGGTCATCTACGACCACGTGATCCTGGTGCTGAAAGGCGTGTCGCTCGAGGTGCCGGAGGGCAAGGTCGTCGCGCTGCTCGGCGCCAACGGTGCGGGCAAGAGCACGACGCTGAAGTCCATTTCCAACTTGCTGCGTGCCGAACGCGGCGAGGTGACGAAGGGGACGATCGAATTCAAGGGCCAGCGTGTCGACAAGCTCACGGTGAACCAGCTGGTGCGGATGGGCGTATGCCAGGTGATGGAAGGGCGCCATTGCTTCCAGCACTTGACGGTGGAGGAGAATCTGCTGACCGGCGCCTTTACCCGCAACGTGCCGCGCGCGGAAATCGCGTTGTCGCTGGACAAGGTCTATCATTATTTTCCGCGGCTCAAGCAGCGGCGCGGAAGCCTCGCCGGCTATACGTCGGGCGGCGAGCAACAGATGACGGCAGTCGGCCGTGCGCTGATGGCGCAGCCGAAGATGATTCTCCTGGATGAGCCGTCGATGGGTCTGGCGCCGCAGATCGTCGAGGAGATCTTCGAGATCGTGCGCGACTTGAACGGCAAGGAAGGCGTGTCGTTCCTGCTTGCAGAGCAGAACACGATGGTGGCGCTGCGCTACGCGGATTACGGCTTCGTGCTCGAGAACGGCCGCGTGGTGATGGATGGCGCTGCGAAGGAACTGGCTGGCAACGAGGACGTCAAGGAATTCTATCTCGGCCTGTCGCCGGGAGGACGCAAGAGTTTTCGCGATGTCAAACATTACCGGCGCAGGAAGCGTTGGCTGTCGTGAAATGGCGGCTGAATTTCTCGTTAACCGATGAATGAACACTACGACCGACTGGAAATCCGCGAACCGGAACAGCGCGAGCGCGAGCAGTTCGCTGCGCTGAAGCGCCAGCTTGCGCATGCCAGGGCGAAGGCGCCGGCGTTCGCGGCGAGGCTCGCGGACGTCGATCCAGATGGTGTTGATTCGCGCTCCGAACTGAAGCATCTTCCGGTCACGCGCAAGTCGGAGCTCCTCGATCTGCAGAAGGCGAGCCGTCCCTTCGGCGGCTTCGCGGCAACGCGCTGGGGGGACGCGCGGCGCGTCTTCGCCAGCCCCGGCCCGATCTACGAGCCCGAGGGGTCGCGCCCCGACTACTGGCGCCTGGCGCGCGCACTTTTCGCCGCTGGCTTCCGCTCGGGCGATCTCGTGCACAACTGCTTTTCGTATCACCTGACGCCGGCCGGCTCGATGCTCGAGACCGGCGCGCACGCCTTGGGCTGCACGGTGTTTCCGGGCGGCACCGGACAGACCGAACTGCAGGTGCAGGCGATGGCTGAACTCGCGCCAGCGGGCTACGTCGGAACGCCATCGTTTCTGAAGATCATCGTCGACAAGGCCGACGAGCAGCGGGTGGCGTTGCCGTCGCTTGCTCGCGCGCTGCTGTCCGGCGAGGCGTTTCCGCCGAGCCTGCGCGAAGCCTTCGCTGCACGCGGCATCGACGGGTATCAGGCCTACGCGACTGCCGACTTGGGCAGCATCGCCTACGAATCGCCGGCGCGCGAGGGCCTGATCGTCGACGAGGGCGTTCTCGTCGAGATCGTGCGGCCGGGGACGGGCGATCCGGTCGCAGAAGGCGAAGTCGGCGAGGTCGTCGTCACCACGCTGTTCAACACCGAGTATCCGCTGATTCGCTTCGGCACTGGCGACCTTTCGGCGCTACTGCCGGGCGTCTCGCCCTGCGGCCGCACCAACATGCGCATCAAGGGCTGGATGGGGCGCGCCGACCAGACGACCAAGGTCAAGGGCATGTTCGTGCACCCGTCGCAGGTCGCGGCGATCGTCGCCCGACATCGCGAGATCGGCAGGGCACGGCTGGTCGTCGACAATCCCGAAGGTGGCGACCGGATGACGCTGCACGTCGAAGTGCCGGACAATGCGTCGTCGCATCTGGACGCCATCGTCGCGTCGATCCGCGATGTCACCAAGCTGCGCGGTGAGGTCGAGTTCCGCGCTCCGGGGGAACTGCCCAACGATGGCAAGGTGATCGACGACATCCGCAAGTACAACTGATCGCGCGGCGCATGTAGCGCCGGCCTGCGTGCTAGCATTCGCCGCATTGCGCATTGCGCGATGCCGAGGGAGAGCCCCCAGTGCCCGAAGCCCCGGTACTATCATCCTCGCCGCTGCCCGACGAGACGCTGCGCGCGATCGCCGCATCGGGCGTGGTCCGCAGCTTTCCCAAGCAGACGATCCTCATCCACGAGGGCGACGTCGGCGACTCGCTCTACATCGTCCTGACCGGGCGCGTGAAGGTCTATGCGAGCAATGCGGCCGGCCGCGAAGTCGTCATCGACTTCCACGGCGCAGGCGAGTACGTCGGCGAGATGTCGCTGGATGGCTCGCCGCGCTCGGCGTCGGTGATCACCGTCGAGCCGACGACCTGCGCAATCGTCAACCGCGCGCAGTTCCGGGATTTCCTTGCGGCGAACCCCGACTTCACGCAGCACCTGATCCAGACGCTCATCCGTCGCGCGCGCGACGCGACCGAGAATGTCAAGAGCCTGGCGCTATCCGACGTCTACGGCCGCCTGGTGCGGCTGCTCAACGCGCTGGCGGTGGAGCGCGACGGCCGTTTCCATGTGCCCGAGAAGCTGACGCAGCAGGACATCGCGGACCGTGTCGGCGCCTCGCGCGACATGATCGGAAAGCTGATGAAGGACTTGGTTGGTGGCGGCTACCTGCTCGTCGAGGATCGCCAGATCACGATCCTTCGCAAGCTGCCGCCGGGCTGGTAGTGCCTAGGTGTCAATGCCGCCGAAGCAGATGTACTTGACCTCGACGTACTCGTCGATGCCGTATTTCGAGCCCTCGCGGCCGAACCCGGACTCCTTGACGCCGCCGAACGGCGCCACCTGCGTCGTGATGAGGCCGGTGTTGACGCCGACCATGCCGGTTTCGAGCTGCTCGGCGACGCGCCACGCGCGGCCGATATCGCGACTGTAGAAATACGACGCCAGCCCGAACTCGGTGTCGTTGGCGAGGCGGACCGCTTCGGCATCGTCGCGGAAGCGGATCAGCGGCGCGACAGGACCGAAGGTCTCCTCGGAGAAGATCTTCATGTCCGGCGTGACGTCGGTCAGCACCGTCGGCTCGTAGAAGTTGCCGCCCAGCGCGTGCCGCTTGCCGCCCAGCGCGATTTTCGCACCGCGACTGGTCGCATCGGTGACGTGCTCTTCGACCTTGGCGACCGCAGCCGCGTTGATCAGCGGGCCCTGCGTGACGCTGGCTTCGGTGCCCGGGCCCACCTTTAGCGCCTTCACACGCTGCGCGAGCTTGGCCGCGAAGGCGTCGTAGACGCCGTCCTGCACGAACAAGCGGTTAGCGCACACGCAGGTCTGTCCCGCGTTGCGGTACTTGGAGACGATCGCGCCTTCGGCGGCAGCGTCGAGATCGGCGTCGTCGAAGACGACGAAAGGTGCGTTGCCACCCAGTTCCAGCGACAGCTTCTTGATCGTTGGCGCCACCTGCTGCATCAGCAGGCGGCCGACCTCGGTGGAACCGGTGAAGGAGAGTTTGCGCACCGTCGGGTTCGCGCACATCTCGCCGCCGATCTTCGCGGCGCGGCCGATGACGATGTTGAGAACACCCGGTGGAAAGCCGGCGCGGTGCGCGAGTTCGGCCAGAGCCAGCGCCGAATACGGCGTTGCCTCGGCGGGCTTGATCACGACCGTGCAGCCGGCTGCCAGCGCCGGCGCAACCTTGCGCGTGATCATCGAGCTCGGGAAATTCCACGGCGTGATCGCCGCACAGACGCCGACCGGCTGCTTGACGACGACCAGCCTGCGATCGTTGCCGATGGTCGGGATGACGTCGCCGTAGATGCGCTTGCCTTCCTCGGCGAACCACTCGACGTAGGCGGCACCGATGGCGATCTCGCCGTGCGCCTCGGCCAGCGGCTTGCCTTGCTCGGTGGTCAGGATCAGCGCCAGGTCGTCGGCGTGCGCGAGCATCAATTCGTACCAGCGACGCACGAGGCTGCTGCGGTCCTTCGCCAGCATGTCGCGCCACGCGGGCCACGCGCGGTCTGCGGCGGCGATCGCACGGCGGGTCTCGGCGGCGCCGCAGACGGGCGCCGTGCCGATCGTGCGCCCGGTCGCGGGATTCACGACCGTCTGCGTCGCGCCGTCGTCCGCATCGGACCAGCCGCCGTCGATATAGCACTGCGTCCGCAGCAGCGCGGGATCCTTGAGCGTGGGTACGGTGTGTTCGAGTGCGTCGGGGGCCATTGGCGCCTCCTTGAGAGAGGGTGGGTCGACCTTGGATGTTAACGCACTACCACTGCACGATGCCGCTGTAGGCGGTGGCGAGTATTAATGCGCCGAAGGCGATGCGATACCAGGCGAACGGCGTGAAATCGTGCCGGCTGATGTAGCGCAGCAGCCAGCGTACGCACAGGAACGCGGATACGAAGGCGGCGGCAAAGCCGACGCCGAAGGCCGGAAGGTCCGTCACCGAAAGCAGCTGGCGGTTCTTGATGGTCTCGTAGATGCAGGCTGCGAACAGCGTGGGGATGGCGAGGAAGAAAGAGAACTCGGTGGCCGCGCGGCGCGACAGTCCGAACAGCATGCCGCCGATGATCGTCGCGCCGGAACGCGAGGTGCCGGGAACGAGCGCGAAGGCCTGCGCGCAGCCGACCTTCAACGCGTCGGTCCAGCGCATCGAGTCGACGTCGTCGATGCGCACGCTGTCCGGGCGCGACCTCTGGCGGCGCTCCGCCCAGAGAATGACAAGCGCGCCGACGACGAAGGCGATCGCCACCGGAACCGGCGCGAACAGCCAAATCTTGATCGCGTGGCCGAAGACGAGACCGAGCACTGCGGCAGGCATGAAGGCGATCGCGAGATTGACGACAAAGCGATTCGCACGCGGATCGCGGAACAGCCCGCGCACAACGCCGCCGAGCCGGACGCGGAACTCCCAGCAGACGGCGAGGATCGCCCCCGCCTGAATCACGATCTCGAAGACCTTTGCCTGCTCGCCGGTGTAGCCCAGCACCGACCCGGCGACGATCAGGTGGCCGGTGGACGAGATCGGCAGGAATTCGGTCAGCCCTTCGACGATGCCGAGCAGGAGTGCAACGAGCAGCGTGGGATGTTCCAAGGGAATTGCGGAGCGCATGGCGCGCAAAAGGACGAATCGCGAATTGTCGCACGTGATAGGGACATCTTTCCGTCGGCATAGGCAGGATGCGCGAAGTGCGTTGCTGCCGAGGCGAAGCTTGCCTGGGTGCCGTCCGCTGCGTTTGGCGGCGCACGCGCGGCAGGGTAAATTAACGGGCCGCGAGACCGCGCATACGGCATGGCCCGCAGCCAGCGGCTCGGCCGCAAGTCGCCGGTCCCACAAACCTCAACCTGGGCATCGCAATGGCATCTGAAACCGGAATCGCAGCCGACACTCTTTTCGCGGTTGCCGCCGACCGCGCGCACGACAGAGGCGCGCCGGTGCGAGGCCTGCTCCTTCCCGCCGAAGCATGGGCGCTGTTCGCCGCCGGCGAAATTGAACTCGTCGATACGCGCACGACTGCGGAGCGCGACCTGATCGGCTACGTGCCCGGCAGTATTCACATCGAGTGGTACGACTATCCGGCCAAGGCCCGCAACACGCATTTCCTGGACCAGCTTCGGGCGCGCGTCGAGCCCGATCGTCCCGTCGCGTTCCTCTGTCGCAGCGGTGTGCGCTCCTTGCACGCGGCGGTGCAGGCGACGGCGATCGGTTACGGCGCTGCCTACAACGTCGTCGAAGGTTTCGAGGGCGACCGCAACGAGCGCGGTCAGCGCCGCGTCAACGGCTGGCAGATGTCGGGCCTGCCGTGGCGGCAGGATTGACGCCGGCTGGCATCGACATCGTGTGCGCGATGGCGGCGCCGGCGGTTTGCCGCCGCGCGGCGACCGCGGGAACGCTCGCTGGTGCGCTGCCGCTACCGGGGCGGCAGCCCCAGCTCCTGCAGAAGACGCGCGACGTTCTGGCGGACCTCGTCGAGTTCGTCACGCAGCTGGGCGACGTTGGCGCGCAGCGCCGCGAGTTCTCCGACGGTGACGCGCTCTGTCGGCTCGGCCGGCACCGGATCGGCGGGGGCGATCGCCGGCACGCCGGACAGGAGCTGCGACCAGCGCGCCTCCCGCGCGCCTGGCTGGCGCGGCAGTTCGACGACCAGCGCGCCCGCGGACCGTCGCGCGAGTTCTTCGAGAAAGCCTTCGACCGACGAAATATCGGCGAAGCGGTGCAGGCGCTCGCTGTGGATGCGCAGCTCGCCCACCGTCTGCGGTCCACGCAGCATCATGGTCGTCAGCAGCGCGACCGCCTGCGAAGGAATTGCGAGCACGCGCGCGAAGTTCTGCGCGTAGCGCATGACGCGGCCGCCACTGGATTCGATGACCAGCGACAGAGCCTTCAGCCGGTCGATCGCGGCCTGCACCTCGGTCTCGGTCGCCTCGAGGATCGGGTCGCGGCTGGTCCTCTGGTTGCAGCCGGAGACCAGTGCGTTGAGCGTCAGCGGATAGGTGTCCGGCATCGTGTGCTGCTTTTCGACCAGAACGCCGAGCACGCGGGTTTCGAGCAGAGACAAGGTCGGCAGGGACATGGGCGATGCTCGGCGCGGGTCGGGATGCGCGGGAGTTTAGCGCAGGCTAATGCAGGCGCGCACGGCGACCTGCGGCACGGATCCGCGGTATGCCGCGAACGGGGCCGGTGACCCGGAGGCAAACGGGTGTCCGTGGCTCTTGCGCGGCGATGCCGCCGACCCCATTTATGAAGTGGTAAATGATGCGGTCCTGCCGATCGGGCGCGGGTCCGCGTGCAACGGTCGGGCGTAGACTGTGGACAGGAATCGCGGACGCCGCGGAACTGCCCAGGTGCGCGGTTCCCGGTCCCGGCGAACGACGAGGCATCCAATGCAAGATTTGCGTCCCGCGGCTGTGGCAGGCAGTTTCTATCCGGCGGCTCCGGCGCGCCTAGCCGACGCCCTGCGCGGGCATCTGGCAGGCGCGCGGGTCACGCACGGCACGGCGCCAAAGGCCGTGATCGTGCCGCACGCCGGATACGTCTACTCGGGTGCGGTAGCCGCCGCCGCATACGTGCGCATCGCGGCGCTGCGCGGTGTCGTGACCCGCGTCGTCTTGCTGGGTCCCGCACATCGCGTCGCGCTGCGCGGACTCGCGGTTCCCGCGACACGGGCATTCGTCACGCCGCTGGGCGTCGTGGCGATCGACCGTGATGCCGTCGAGTTGGCGTGCACGCTGCCCCAGGTGGTCCGCAATGACCTCGCGCATGCCGACGAGCACTCGCTCGAGGTCCAGCTGCCGTTCCTGCAGACGGTGCTCGGCGATTTTTCGCTGGTCCCCTTCGTCGTCGGCACCGCGACACCCGACGAGGTGGCGGCGGTCATCGAACTCCTGTGGGGTGGCCCGGAAACGCTCATCGTCGTGAGTTCGGACCTGTCGCATTACCTTTCGTACGCGGATGCGCGCCGCGGCGACCGTCGCACCGCCGACTCGATCCTGGCGCTGGCGGGCGCAATCGATCACGACCAGGCCTGCGGCGCGACCGTCGTCAATGGCTTCATCGAGAGCGCACGCCGCCATGGGTTGCAGCCGGAACTGCTCGACCTGCGCAATTCCGGGGATACCGCCGGCGATCGCGAGCGGGTGGTTGGATACGCGGCCTTCACTTTCACCGAACATGCACACTGATCCGGAACTCGGAACTTCGCTGCTGGCACTTGCGCGCGGCGCCATCGCTGCCGAGTTCGGCATCGCGGTGCCGGCATCGCCATTGCAACCGCGGCTATCCATGCGGGGTGCGACCTTCGTGACGCTGCGACGTGACGGTGAACTGCGCGGCTGCATCGGCTCGGTGGAGGCGCATCGACCGCTTCGTGTCGACGTGCACGCCAACGCGGTCGCCGCCGCTTTTCACGACCCGCGCTTCACTGCGCTGTCGGCGGCGGAATTCACCGCCGTCTCGATCGAGGTCTCGCTGCTCGGCCCGACCGCAGCAATGTCGGCGATGGACGAGGCCCAAACGCTGGCGCAACTTCGGCCGCACGTGGACGGCGTGGTCCTCACCTGCGGACGGAACCGCGCGACCTTCCTGCCGCAGGTATGGGAACAGTTGCCGGATCCACGGGAGTTTCTCGCGGCGCTGAAGCACAAGGCGGGACTGCCGGCCGACTACTGGAGCGCGAGACTGGTGCTCTCCCGCTACGCCGTTGCGAAGTTCGCCGAGGTCGCCACCGAGGGAACTCCGGCATGAGCGATTTTCCCGCACGCTGGTGGCGCCGGCTCGACGATGGTCGCATCCAGTGCGACCTCTGCCCGCGCGACTGCCGGCTGCATGAAGGGCAGCGTGGTGCCTGCTTCGTGCGCCAGCGCAAGAGCGACGCGATGGTGCTCACGACCTACGGGCGCTCGTCGGGCTTCTGCATCGACCCGATCGAGAAAAAGCCGCTCAACCATTTCCATCCGGGGTCCTCGGTGTTCTCCTTCGGCACCGCGGGCTGCAACCTCGCATGCAAGTTCTGCCAGAACTGGGACATCTCGAAGTCGCGGGAGATGGACACGCTGATGGACGCGGCATCGCCCGCGGCCATCGCCGAGGCCGCGCACGCACATGGCTGCCGCAGCGTTGCCTTCACCTACAACGACCCAGTCATCTTCGCCGAATACGCGATGGACGTCGCGGATGCCTGCCGTGCGCGCGGCATCGCGACGGTCGCCGTCACCGCCGGCTATATCGGTGACGGCGCGCGCGGCGATTTTTTCGCGAAAATGGACGCCGCCAACGTCGACTTGAAGGCCTTCAGCGACGACTTCTACGTCAAGCTCTGCGGCGCGCGCCTGCAGCCGGTGCTCGACTCGCTGGTCCACCTCGTCCGCGAAACGAAGGTCTGGACCGAGATCACGACGCTGCTGATTCCGGGCCGCAACGACGGCGATGCGGAAATCGAGGCGATGTCGCGCTGGATCGCGCGCGAGCTGGGTCCCGACGTGCCGCTGCATTTCACGGCGTTCCATCCCGACTACAGGATGACCGATATCGCGCACACGCCCACGGCGACGCTGGAACGGGCGCGCGCGATTGCGCGGTGCGAGGGGCTGCGCTACGTCTATACCGGAAACGTGCACGACCGCGCGGGCGGTACGACGTTCTGCCCCGGCTGCGAGGCACCGGTCATCGAACGCGACTGGCACGAAATCCTGCGCTACGACCTCGACGAAGACGGGCGCTGCCGACATTGCGCGACCGCGCTGCCCGGGCGCTTCGGGCATTTCGACGCGGCGTGCGACCGCCGCCGCCGGCCGGTGCGCATTGCCATGGACCGCGCCTTGGCCTGATCACTTCGTCGCCCGCGCCGACAGCACGGGACCCAGCGCGGAGGGGTCCTGGCTTGGCCGCGTGGCAACCGCCATCAGCACGTGCTACCGATGACCGAATCGGCAGCCCTACGATCCAAATTACAATAACGCTTCCCAACCGGAGCTCCCCATGGCCGCATCCTCCGACGTCACCAGCATGGCACTGTTCTGCGACTTCGAGAACATCGCACTCGGCGTTCGTGACGCCCGCTACGAAAAATTCGACATCGGCAAGGTGCTCGAGCGGCTGCTGCTGAAAGGCAACATCGTCGTCAAGAAGGCGTATTGCGACTGGGAGCGCTACAAGGCGTTCAAGGCGCCGATGCACGAGGCCAGCTTCGAGCTGATCGAGGTTCCGCACGTTCGCCAGTCGGGCAAGAACTCGGCCGACATCCGCATGGTCGTCGATGCACTCGATTTGTGCTATACCAAGGCGCATGTCGAGACCTTTGTCATCATCAGCGGTGACTCCGACTTCTCGCCGCTGGTCTCGAAGCTGCGCGAGAACGACAAGGTGGTGATCGGTGTCGGCGTCAAGAATTCGACCTCCGACCTGCTCGTCACCAACTGCGACGAGTTCATCTTCTACGACGATCTGGTGCGCGTGAAGAAGCAGGCGTCGACGCGGCGCGGTTCAGCGAAGGCGCCGGGCGCGGCCAAGGCGGCGTCGAAGAAGACCGCCGCGGGTACGGCGGTGAAGGCGCCGGTCGATGTCGCGACGGCGGCATCACCTGATACGGCCGGCACCAAGTCCGACGACCAGCGGCGCGAGGAAGCCCTCGACTTCATCGTCGAAACCGTCGACGCACTCATCTCCGAGCGTGGCGCCGAGGAGAAGATCTGGGGCTCGATGGTCAAGCAGGCGCTGAAGCGCCGCAAGCCGGGCTTCAACGAGTCGTACTACGGGTTCCGGTCGTTCAACGGCATGCTCGAGGCCGCGGCTGGCGCCGGTAGTCTCGAACTCGAGCGCGACGAGAAATCGGGTGGTTACCTTGTGCGGCTTTCGACGCCGGAGGATTGACGGTGCCGTTCGCCGCTCGAAGCGCCGCGCGCTGGCCGGTTCTGAAGGTCGGTTCGCCGGCCATCCGGCCTGTCGCAAGGTTGCGGTACCCGTGACCAAGTAGCAGAAACGGCGGCACGCTGCGCGGTTGGACGGTCGCCGGCGCCGATCCGGCGGGCGATCGCGTCAGGGCTATGCCTTGCTGTAGATCTCCGCTCCCTTCTGCACGAACTCCACCGCCTTCGCCTGCATCCCCTTCGCCAGCGCCTCGGATTCGGCGATGCCCTGTTTCGCCGCGTAGTCGCGCACGTCCTGCGTGATCTTCATCGAGCAGAAGTGCGGGCCGCACATCGAGCAGAAGTGCGCAAGCTTGGCGCCGTGCTGCGGCAGCGTCTCGTCGTGAAACTCGCGCGCCTTGTCCGGATCGAGCCCAAGGTTGAATTGGTCCTCCCAGCGGAACTCGAAACGCGCCTTCGACAGCGCGTTGTCGCGCAGCTGCGCGCCGGGATGGCCCTTGCCGAGATCGGCGGCGTGCGCTGCTACCTTGTAGGCCATGATGCCGTCCTTGACGTCGGCCTTGTTCGGCAGGCCCAGGTGCTCCTTCGGAGTCACGTAGCAGAGCATCGCGGTGCCGTACCAGCCGATCATCGCCGCGCCGATCGCGGAGGTGATGTGGTCGTAGCCCGGCGCGATGTCGGTGGTCAGCGGCCCCAGCGTATAGAACGGCGCCTCGCCGCACAGCCGCAGCTGCTCGTCCATGTTGTGCTTGATCATGTGCATCGGCACGTGGCCGGGACCTTCGATCATCACCTGCACGTCGTGGCGCCACGCGACCTGCGTCAGCTCGCCCAGGGTTTCCAGCTCGCCCATCTGCGCGTCGTCGTTGGCGTCGTGGATCGAGCCTGGACGCAGTCCGTCGCCCAGCGAGAAGGCGACGTCGTAGGACTTCATGATCTCGCAGATGTCTTCGAAATGCGTGTAAATGAAGCTCTCGCGGTGGTGCGCCAGGCACCACTTGGCCATGATCGAGCCGCCGCGCGAGACGATGCCGGTCATCCGCTTCGCGGTCCACGGGACGTAGCGCAGCAGCACGCCGGCGTGGATCGTGAAGTAGTCGACGCCCTGCTCGGCCTGCTCGATCAGCGTGTCGCGGAAGATCTCCCACGTCAGGTCCTCGGCACGGCCGTCGACCTTCTCGAGCGCCTGGTAGATCGGCACGGTGCCGATCGGCACCGGCGAGTTGCGCACGATCCACTCGCGCGTCTCGTGGATGTTCTTGCCGGTCGACAGGTCCATCACCGTGTCGCCGCCCCAGCGGATCGCCCAGGTCATCTTCTCGACTTCCTCGCCGATCGACGACGACACCGCGGAGTTGCCGATGTTGGCGTTGATCTTGATCAGGAAATTGCGGCCGATGATCATCGGCTCCGACTCGGGATGGTTGATGTTGGCGGGAATGATCGCGCGGCCGCGCGCCACCTCGTCGCGGACGAACTCGGGCGTGATGACGGCGGGAATCGCCGCGCCGAAGCTGTGGCCCGGATGCTGGCGGCGCACGCTTTCCGGAAAGGCTGCGACGCGCTCGGCAAGCAGCTGGTTTTCGCGAATCGCGACGAACTCCATTTCCGGTGTCACGATGCCGCGGCGCGCGTAGTGCATCTGCGTGATGTTGCCACTGAGGTTGCCACTGAGGTTGCCACTGAGATTGCCACCGCGCTTCGCGATGCGCGGCTTGCGCTGCAGGTCGAAGCGCAGTCCGGCCAGTTCCGGGTCGGCGAGCCGCGCCTGGCCGAAGGCCGAAGTCGGGCCTTCGAGTTCCACGGTGTCCGCCCGCTCGGCGATCCATGCGGCACGCAGCGGCGCCAGACCACGGCGGATGTCGATTTCGACTGTCGGATCGGTGTAAGGACCGGAAGTGTCGTAGACGGCCAGTGAAGGATTCTTCTCCGCTCCGAACGACGCCGGCGTGTCGCTTTGCGCGATTTCGCGCATCGGGACACGCAAGTCGGCGCGCGAACCCTGGACGTGGATCTTGCGCGATGCGGGCAGCGGTGCGACGGCGGCGGCATCCACTTTCGCGTCGCGTGCGAAGAACTGGTCGTTGGCATTCATGGCGGTCTCCTCGTGATGACGAGGCCGGCGCAGAAAACGGAAGGAGGGAGGCACTTCACGCTTCCCTGCGCCGGCATTATCCGGATCAGGTTCCAAGGGTTTCTTCTCACCCGCCCGCGCCTAACGCGGACAGGACCCCTAGCGTTGCGTGTCACGTTACCCGGATCGGAGCCTGCGGGCAAGCCTTCGTCCCGCAACAGGTGTCATTGGCAGAGGCTGGTGTTCGCCCGTGCGGGCGGTGTCGCGTAGAATGCTCAACCAACCCGCGGGTGTAGCTCAATGGCAGAGCAGAAGCTTCCCAAGCTTACGACGAGGGTTCGATTCCCTTCACCCGCTCCACGCTCAGCGCGTCCGCTGCCTACGGCCGGACATGCGCTCAGTCAAATGAAACGAACCGGTGTATATCCCCTCACCGCATGTGGTGGAGCCGGCTCCCGCCGGATGCGGCGACGCGCAAGGCTGAAACCTCGCTCACAAGGATGCTTCATGCTTTGCGGGTCGTGCGTAGCGCGGTGGAACTGAAATGGCTCACGTTCCCGCCCATATTCCATCATCCGCGGTGCTGATGATCGTCGGCGCCGTTGCCTGCTTTTCGGTATCCGATTCGGTCATCAAGGCGCTCGCACCGCGGCATCCGGTTCCGCTTCTGGTATGGGCGCGCTGGAGTTTCCAGGTTTTTGCGATGCTGATCTGGCTGGCGCCGTCGATGGGCGTCCAGATGGTGCGCACACGGCAATTGCGGATGCAGCTCGTCCGCGGCGTGCTGCAGATCGGTTCGTCGCTGTGCTTCATGTCGGCGCTGCGCTATATGCCGCTGGCCGAGGCGACCGCGCTCATCTACATGACGCCGACGCTGGTGATCGTGCTCGCCGTCGTGTTCCTGCGCGAGCGCATGACCGTGCCGCGCATCTCCTTCGTCGTCGCCGGAGTCGCCGGCATGCTGATGATCGTGCAGCCTGGCGCGGCGATCTTCGAGGGCGCATCGCTGCTGGCGCTGGCGTCGGCGGCGTTCTACTCGGTCTACCAGATCGCGACGCGAATGCTGGCCGGCGACGATCCGCGGGTAACGCTGTTCTATTCGGCGCTAGTCGGCGCGGGGCTGATGACGCTGGTCTGGCCATGGCTCGGCTCGCAGGTCGACGTCTCCTGGTCCGATGCGGCACTGATGGCGACGATCGGCGTGCTGGGCACCGCCGGCCAGTTCCTGTTCATTCTCGCGTTCCAGCGCGCGCCTGCCTCCGCGCTGACACCCTTCACCTATATCCATCTCGTCTTCGCGACGCTGATCGGCTGGCTCGCCTTCGGCCATCTTCCCGGCTCGCTGACTTTTGCGGGCATGGCGCTGATTGCCGGCAGCGGCCTCTTGCTGATCTGGCACGAGCGCCGGCGCGCGCTCATCCCGGCGCCGAAGCCGACGGCGGTCGACTGAGATTCCGACCCACGCATGCCCAATGTAGGAGCATTCACATGAGCAAACCACGTATCGGTTTCGTCGGCATCGGATGGATGGGCCACGGAATCGCCAGGAACCTGGTCGCCAAGGGCCATCCGCTCCTGCGCACGCCGATCGAGGTGCAGGAGAAGCCCAACAACGTGAAAATCGTTCCGCGGTGAAATTGCTCGTGCTCGGCGGTACCCGTTTCCTGGGTCGCCACGTCGTCGACGCCGCGCTGGGCCGCGGCGATCAGGTCACGCTCTTTACCCGTGGCCAGGCGCCGAACCACTGGGGCGACGCGGTCAAGGCGTTGATCGGCAACCGCGATCCGACGGTCGCGCCGGGGCTGGCCGCGCTCGCCGATGGCCGCTGGGATGCGGTGATCGACACCTGCGGCTACGTGCCGCGCGTTGTTCGCGCGTCGGCGCGGCTTTTGGAACCACGCGTCGGCCGTTATCTCTTCGTCTCGTCCATCTCGGTGTTTACCGATGCAAGCTGCCCCGGACTCGACGAATCGGCGCCGGTCGGCGCGCTCGCGGATCCTGCGAGCGAGGAAGTCGGCAAGCACTACGGTCCGCTGAAGGCTGCTTGCGAGGTGGCGGTATCGGAGATCTACGGCACGCGGGCGCTGAACATCAGGCCCGGACTGATCGTCGGGCCGCACGATCCAACCGATCGCTTCGGCTACTGGGTCGCACGTTTCGTCCATCCGCATCTGCTGGGCGCTCGTGGCGGCACCGCGGTGGTTCCTGCCCCACCGTCGCGGCCGATCCAGTTGATCGATGCGCGCGATCTGGCGACGTTCATGCTCGACCTCATCGCCAGCGGCGCCAGCGGCACGTACAACGCTACCAGTTCCGCTCGGCAGTGGAGCTTCGCCGACCTGGTCGCCGCGCTCGTCGCCGCCGGCGGCACGAACGCGCCGCGACTGGCATGGGTCGACGAGGCGACGCTGGTCGAACACAAGGTCACGCCGTGGGCCGGATTGCCGCTGTGGATTCCTTCGTCATTCGCCGAAGCGGCCGGCTTCATGGAGATCGACTGCACGAAGGCGCAACGCGACGGATTGCGCACGCGGGTGTTGGCGGCGACCATCGCCGACACGGCGGCCTGGCTCGCGCAGCGCGCCAATGCGAACACCTGGAACGATGTCCTGACGTCCGAGACCGAGTTCGCGATCCTTGCGGCAGCGCCGGAGCGGCCACCGCAACAGCGGCCAAAATCCAGCGAGCGTGCACGATGACCCCCGACGACCAGCAGCGTTTTCTCGAATTTGCACTGCAGACGGTGGTCGCCGCCGGCGCTGCAATCCTGCCGCATTTTCGCGAGATCATCAGTGTGCAGGACAAGCGCAACTACATGGGCTACGACCCGGTCACCGTCGCCGACCACGCCGCGGAGGACGCGATACGCGCGGCGATCAAGCGCAGGTTTCCGGATCACGGCATCCACGGCGAGGAGCACGGTCGCGAGGCAGGTGGGTCGCCGCTGACCTGGGTGATCGATCCCATCGACGGCACCAAGAGCTTCATTCTCGGCCAGTTGCATTGGGCGACGCTGCTCTCGCTGCACGACGGCGACGCGCCGGTCGTGGGTGTTGCGCATCAGCCCTTCATCGGCGAGACCTTTCTCGGCACGCAAAGCGGCGTCGCGCAGTGGCGGCGCGGCGACGAGCGGCGGAACCTGCGCACACGAGCCTGCGCGCGCATCGAAGACGCGATCGTCGCCACCACCGACCCGCGGCAGTTTGCCTCCGCCGCCGAGCAGGCGGCGCTGCACGCCGTGACGCACGACGCTCGCCTGTTGCGCTACGGTGGCGATTGCTATTGCTATACGCAGCTGGCGATGGGTTTCATCGACGTCGTGATCGAATGCGGCCTGCAGCCCTACGACGTGCAGGCGCTGATCCCGATCGTCACCGCCGCCGGCGGCGTCATCAGCAACTGGTCAGGCGGTCGTTGCGACCAGGGGGGCCCGGTTCTCGCCTGTGGCGACCCAGCGTTGCACCAGCAGTTGCTTCGGCGGCTCAAGCGCTGAGCGATCGGCTCGCCTGGGGGCGCTGCGGCTACCCGGACCTGTACAGGCATGAGGAATCAGCCCCTGGCCAACTTTTTTGCGCCGCAGTGTCCTACGAGCTTGCAATCGCCGCCCGCTGGACGCACATCCTCGATGTACCGCTCGAAATGGGTGCACTAAACGCTGCGCCGTGTTACATTTGGCGGTGCAACATGACAGGCGAATGTAAGTGCTCACTCCTCTTGGATTCTCGCTTTTGCGCCAGCTTTCCGACGGCGCTTTCCACTCCGGCGAAGACTTGGCCGCGACGGTGGGGTTGACGCGCGCGCGCGTGTCGCAGCTATTGAAGCAGGCGGAGACCGCCGGCCTTTCGCTCGAGCGGGTACGCGGACTGGGCTACCGACTGACCACCGCGCCGGATTTCCTGAACGCCGACGAAGTCCGCCGTGCGCTACGGGAGCTGGCGGCCAAGGGTGAGGTTTTCCCGCTGCTCGACGTCGAAATCGTCGACCAGATCGGGTCGACCTCGACCGAACTCCTGCGCCGTTCGCAGCGTCGCGACATCCACGGCGCGGTGCTCGCCGCCGAATGGCAAAGCGCGGGGCGCGGTCGTCGCGGCAAGGCCTGGACCGCGGTCGCGGGTGGCAGCCTCACTTTCTCGCTCGGCTGGCGCTATGAGCAGGGCGCGGGCTTCCTGGCCGGCTTGTCGCTGGCCGTGGGCGTGGCCGTGGTGCGTGCACTGGAGGCGCAGGGCCTGCCCGGCGTCGAATTGAAGTGGCCGAACGACCTTGTCCATCGCCACTTGAAGGTCGGCGGCATTCTGGTCGAACTGAACGGCGACGCGCTGGGTCCGTCGACGGTCGTGGTCGGCGTGGGCGTCAACGTGCGCCTGCCCGCCGGGATCCGCCGAAGCATCGGCGAGCCCGTGAGCGACCTGACCACCGTCGCGGGCCGCGGCGCACCGCCCATCGATCGCAATCATCTGCTTGCTCGTCTGGCGTCCGAACTGGCGTCCACCCTCGACGCGTATTCGCGCGCCGGCTTCCCGGCCTTCGCAGCGGAATGGCAGCGGCGTCATGCCTACCAGGGCAAGCCGGTAAAGCTGCTGCTTCCGGATGGCGCCAGCGTCAAGGGCACGGTGGCCGGCGTCGACAGCACCGGCGCACTGGTACTCGCCGACGGGCCGCGGCGCGCCCGCTTCCTGTCGGGCGAAATTTCGCTACGCCGAACGTAGTTCACGGCCGGGCCGCGGGCGCCGAAGCGCAGCCCGGCGAACGCTACACCCCAGCCGCGCATCTACCTCCGGATCGCCGGACGGCTTAACGGATGGCTGCAGCTTAGGGATAATCGGGTGCGCGACCGGAACTGGCACTCATCGCGGACGGTCGGCCTATCTGCACTTTCCTATTATGCGCATCGTCATCATTCTCCTCGTGCTCGCGAACCTGACGCTGTACGCCTATACGCGGCTGGACAGCGGCAGTGGTGACGCGATGCTGCTGCAGGACCAGGTGCAGCCGGACAAGATCAAGCTGCTGACGCCGCAGCAGGTCGCCGCACTCGGCCCCGCCAAAGTCGCCGCACTCGCCGACGTCTGCGTCGAGTGGGGGATGTTCGCCGACGGCGACCGCACGCGTGCGCTCGCCGAGCTGGAGCCGCTGGCACTTGGCCGGCTGCTGGCGCAAAAGCGTGTCGAGTTCGATGGTGGCTATTGGGTCAGCATGAGTCCCTTCTCCACGCGCGCGGCGGCCGAGACGCGGATTGGCGAATTGCGGCGGCAGGGGGCGAAGGAACTCGCGCTGGCCGACGCCGGCAAGGGCCAGTTCGCCATTTCCTTCGGCGTGTTTCGAACCGAGGCTGCCGCGGTCGCGCACGCGGAGGCGTTGGCGGCCCTGGGCATCCTGCTCGCCAAGGTGCAGTTCCACCAACAGCCGATCACGCAGACGCTGCTCATCGTGCGCGACCCGCAGCAGTCGGTGGTCGCGCGGCTGAAGGAGCTTCAGGCGCAGTTTCCAGGCACCGAGATCAAGGTCACGGCCTGCGAGCGACCGAGTTGACGCGAACGCCGATTCTTATCACAACCCGCTGCCCGGCGCTGTCGACATGACACGGAGCGTGTAGCGCAGGAAAGCCGCCACTGCATGTTACTGACCCCCAGCGAAGCCCAGGCGATCGAAGACCGCGTCGCGGCGCTCGAAAAAGCGCGAGGCGTCGAGGTGGTGACGCTGGTCACCACCCGATCCGACGACTATCCGGAAACGGTGTGGACGGCCTTCGCGTTCGGTGCCGCGTTGACGGCGCTTGCGGTCACGGCGGCGGATTGGCTGCATCCCGACGGGTTCGCCGATGGCTCCGCGCTGCCGTCGACGTTGGCGATCCTGGGCGTCGGCGCGTTGTGCGCGCTGGTTTGCGTCTACGTGCCGGCGGCTACGCGGTTGTTCCTGCGTGGATCGCGTGCGACGCAGGAGGTCGACCAGCACGCGCGCGTGCAGTTCCTCGAGCGGCAGCTGTTCGCGACGCCCGCGCGCACGTCGATCCTGCTGCTGGTGAGCCTGCTCGAGCGCCGCGTCGTCATCCTTGCCGATAGCGGACTGCGGCAGAGTGTCGGCGACCGCGAATGGGACGCGGTGATCGAGCCGATGGCCTTGCCACTGCGCTCGGGCGACGTCGGTGCCGCGCTGCAGGCAGGGCTTGGCGCCATCGACGCATTGCTCGCGCGCAAGAAATTTCCGCGCGGCGCGGGCGGTCTCTTCGCCGATCGCCCCGTCGAGGAGTCCGGCGCATGAAGGCGCTGGCTGTCGCGTTGTCGTGCGCCGCGATACTCGGCACCGGCCAGGTGGCCGCGACGGAAGTGCCCTATCTGTCGGGCCGCGTGGTCGACAACGCCGAAATTCTGTCGCCGGCGGCGCGCGAGCGGCTGACGACCACGCTCAAGGCGCACGAAGAGAAGACGACCAACCAGGTGGTGGTGCTGACGGTACCGACGATTGGCGACGACAGCATCGAAGACTACGCTGTCAACGTGTTCCGCGCATGGGGGCTCGGCCAGAAGGGCGAGGACAACGGCGTGCTGGTCGTCGTCGCGCCGAAGCAGCGCAAGATGCGCATCGAGGTCGGCTACGGCCTCGAAGGCACGCTGACCGACGCGCAGGCGGGCCGGATCATCCGCAACGAGATGACACCGAGGTTCAAGTCCAACGACTTCGACGGCGGCATCGAAGCGGGCGTCGGCGCGATCGTCGCACGGCTGGAAGGAGGCGCCGAGCCGACAGCGGATGCACCGGACAGCGCGAGCGGCGACGGCAACCGGAAGAGCTTCGCGGGGATAGAGGGCCCCGAACTGCCGCCGTGGCCGATGCGCATCCTGCTCGGCTTCTTCATCGTCGGCATCATCGGCCTGTTCACATTCATTGGCATCATGACGCCCGGCACCGGCTGGTTCCTGTATGTGTTCCTGATCCCGTTCTGGGCGATGTTCCCGATCGTCATCTTCGGCGTGCACGGTGCGCTGGCGCTGCTCGCCGTCTACATTGTCGGCTATCCGGTCACCAAGCTCATCGTCAGCCGCACGAGCTGGTACGAGAAGGCGCAAAAGGACCTGAAGTCCAAGGGACGCGCGAGCATCGGCGGCTTTACGATGTCGTCGGGCGGTGGGTCGAGCTGGTCTTCGGGCAGGTCCTCGGGCGGGTCCTCGGGCGGCGGGTTCTCCGGTGGCGGCGGCAGCTCGGGAGGCGGCGGCAGTTCGGGGAGCTGGTAGTCCTGCCGCTACGCCTGCGCGATCACCACGAAAGCATCGCCTTCGACCGGCGTGACCGCGGCAGCGACCGTCGACACATCGCGAAAGCCTGCGGCACGCACGAGTTCGACGATCGCCTCGGGCTCGTACCACGCCGATGCAATCCGCTCGTGCTCCTCGGCCAGCGGCTGCGCACCGCGCCGATGCGCGTAGCGGTTCTCCGCATTCGCCATCTGCGCTTCCGCTGTCCACGTCGACTCCGACCGCAGCGTGATCTGTGTTCCGTCGCCGAGCTTGACCGTGCGCACCTCGACCAGCGGCGCACCGAGACGCTGGACCGCCACCGGAGGCACTCGGCAATCGATGTAGAGCGCTCCGGGGTCGACCAGGTGCGCGCGAATGCGCTCGAGCGCCGCGGCGGCGGCCATCGGGTCGGTCAGCAGCTGGAAGGCGCCGTCGGCGATGAATGCGTGGCCGTAGCGCAGCGGCAGATTCAACTGCGTGACTTCCTGGCGAAAGGTTGGTGCGCGCGCATTGGCGGTCGCTGCGCGCCCGTCGCAGCGCGCGAGCATGGCTGCCGAGGCATCGACGCCGTGCACGTTGCATCCGCGTTCGGACAGTGGCACCAGGACCCGGCCCCAGCCGCACATCACGTCGAGTGCGAGAGTGTCGGCGGGAATCCGCGCCGCGTACCACGCGACTTCGTCGTCGTCGGCGCGCAGGCGATCGGCTTCGCGAAAGAGTGCGCTCAGCGGACCGAAGGCGGACACGTCAACCTATAACTGCTCCCACGGCAGCCCTTCCATGCGCCAGCCGGACTTCGTGCCGCGATGGTGCGCTTCGTCGAGCGGCCCCTCGAATCCTTCGAGCACGTTGTAGACCTCGGCGAAGCCGGCCTTTTCCAGCGCGAGCCCGGCGTCGACCGAGCGATGGCCGCTGCGGCAAATGAGCACGATCGGCCGGTTCATGCTGGCGACCTTCTTTACCTGGCCGACGAAGTGCGGATTGATCTCCCAATCCGGACCGTCGTTCCACGCGACATGCTGCGCGCCGACCGGATGGCCGACGAAAAAATACTCCATCTCGCTGCGGCAGTCGATGAATACGGCCTGCGGATTCGCGGCGAGGAGTTCCTGCGCCTCCGTTGGCTTCAGATGTTTCATGGCGCCGAGAAGCTTAGCACGTCGCAGCGTGCGCGCAACCGAGGCCGGCGCAATCGTCGCGGCAATCGGCAGGTCGAGGGCGAGCGGAGCAGGATGCTAAAATTGCACGCATTGATTACGTGCATTGCCGAATATTCGCTCCGATCCTGAACCTTGACCAATGCAGCCCGACCATACCGCCCTCCTGACGCGTTTGCTGCGTGAACGAATTCTGGTCATGGACGGCGCGATGGGGACGATGATCCAGCAGTGCCATCTTTCCGAGGCGGATTTCCGCGGTCGCTTCCACGACCACACACACGACCTCAAAGGCGACAACGATCTGCTGGTCCTGACGCGGCCCGAAGTGGTCGCGCGCATTCACGACGAGTACCTCGCCGCGGGTGCAGACATCGTCGAGACGAATACCTTCAGTGCCACGTGCATCGCGCAGGCGGACTACGGCATGCAGACCCAGGTTCACGAGATGAACGTCGCTGCGGCACGCATCGCGCGCGAATGCTGCGATGTGTGGACGGCGCAGACGCCGGAAAAGCCGCGCTTCGTCGCCGGCGCGGTGGGGCCGACCAACCGCACGGCGTCGATATCCCCCGACGTCAACGATCCCGGCGCGCGCAACGTCGACTACGACGAGCTGGTCGCCGCCTATGGTGACGCGGTCGCCGGACTGGCCGAAGGCGGGGCCGATCTCATCGTCGTCGAGACGATCTTCGACACGCTGAACGCCAAGGCGGCGTTGTTCGCGATACTGTCATTCTTCGAAAGTGTCGGCCAGCGACTGCCGGTCGTGGTTTCCGGCACCATCACCGACGCCTCGGGCCGCACGCTGTCGGGGCAGACGCCCGAAGCGTTCTGGAACTCGGTGCGGCACGTGCGGCCGCTCGCCGTCGGGCTCAACTGCGCGCTGGGCGCGGCGCTGATGCGTCCGTACATCGAGGAGATCGCGCGCGTGGCCGACACCTTCGTGTCGTGTTACCCGAACGCGGGGCTGCCCAATCCGATGGCGGAGACCGGCTACGACGAGACTCCGGCGGAAACCGCGCGGCAGCTTTCCGACTTCGCGCGCAGCGGTTTTGTCAACATCGTCGGTGGCTGTTGCGGCACCACACCCGCACACATCGCGGCGATCGCCGAGGCGGTGCGGGCGCTGCCTCCGCGCGCGCTGCCGCTTGCGGAAGCAGCGGAACTGGCGGATCGGCCCGCACGCTGACCATGTCCCGCGCCCTGCGCTTGGCCGGCCTCGAGCCACTCACCATCAGCGACGATTCGCTGTTCGTCAACGTTGGCGAACGCACGAACGTCACCGGCTCGCGCGCCTTCGCCAGGCTCGTCCTCGGCGGCGATTTTGCCGGTGCGGTCGAAGTCGCGCGCCAGCAGGTAGCCAGCGGCGCGCAGATCATCGACGTCAACATGGACGAGGCGATGCTCGACTCGAAGGCGGCGATGGCACGCTTCCTGAAGCTCATCGCCTCCGAACCCGAGATCGCCCGTGTGCCGGTGATGATCGACTCGTCGAAATGGGAGGTGATCGAGGCGGGGTTGAAATGCGTGCAGGGTAAGCCGATCGTCAACTCGATCTCGCTCAAGGAAGGCGAGGACGCATTCCTGCACCAGGCGCGGCTGGTGCGCCGGTATGGTGCGGCGGTCATCGTCATGGCCTTCGACGAGCAGGGCCAGGCCGACAGCTTCGAGCGCAAGACCGCGATCTGCAGGCGCTGCTACGACTTCCTGGTCGACCGCGTCGGCTTTCCGCCCGAGGACATCATCTTCGATCCCAACGTCTTCGCCATCGCGACCGGCATCGACGAACACAACAACTATGCGGTCGACTTCATCAAGACGACGCGCTGGATACGCGAGCATCTGCCGCACGCCAAGGTCTCGGGCGGCATCTCCAATGTGAGCTTCTCGTTTCGCGGCAACGATCCGGTCCGTGAGGCGATCCACACGGTGTTCCTGTACCACGCGATCCGCGCCGGCTTGACGATGGGTATTGTCAACGCCGGCCAGTTGGGTGTCTACGACGAGCTCGACCCGGAACTGCGCGAGCGTGTCGAGGACGTCGTGCGCAACCGCCGGCCGGATGCGACCGAGCGCTTGGTGAGCTTCGCGGAGACGGTGAAGGCAAAGGGCAAGTCGGTAGTCGAGGACCTTGCGTGGCGCGCCCAGCCGGTCGAGGCGCGGCTCACGCACGCGCTGGTCAAGGGCATCACGACGCACATCATCGAGGACACCGAGGAGACGAGGCAGAAGCTCGCGCGGCCGATCCAGGTCATCGAGGGCCCGCTGATGGACGGCATGAACGTTGTCGGCGACCTCTTCGGTGCGGGCAAGATGTTCCTGCCGCAGGTGGTCAAGTCCGCGCGTGTGATGAAGCTGGCGGTCGCGCATCTCATTCCCTTCATCGAGGAAGAAAAGGCACGTTCGGGCGATGCCGGGAAGCCGAAAGGCACAATCGTGGTGGCCACCGTCAAGGGCGACGTCCACGACATTGGCAAGAATATCGTCGGCGTCGTGCTCCAGTGCAACAACTTCGCGGTGGTCGATCTGGGCGTGATGGCGCCGGCCGCAAAAATCCTCGAGGCGGCGCGCGAGCACGATGCCGACATGGTCGGCCTCTCGGGGCTCATCACGCCGTCGCTCGAGGAGATGGCGCACGTCGCCCGCGAGATGCAGCGTCTGGGCATGAAACAACCGCTGCTGATCGGCGGTGCGACAACGTCGCGAGTGCACACGGCGGTGAAGATCGCGCCGCATTACGACGGCGTCACCGTCTACGTACCGGATGCGTCGCGCGCGGTGGGGGTCGCGAGCAACCTCCTGTCCGACGAATTGAAGGACGCCTACGTCGCCGAAGTCGCGGCCGACTACGAAAAGATCCGTATCCAGCACGCCGGCAAGAAGGGACCGAAGCTCGTGTCGCTCGCTGCGGCGCGCGCGAACGCCTTCATCACCGACTGGAATGCCTACTCGCCGCCCGAACCGCGCGCACCCGGGCGCCGCGAGTTCCGCAACGCCGATTTCGCGGAAATCGCCCGCTACGTTGATTGGGGTCCGTTCTTCCAGGCCTGGGAATTGTCGGGACCTTTCCCGGCGATCCTCGACGACCCGCTGGTCGGAGACGCGGCGCGCAACGTCTACGCCGATGGCCAGGCGATGCTGCGCCGGATCATCGACGGCCGCTGGTTGACAGCGAGCGGCGTGCTGGCGCTATGGCCGGCCAACAGCGTCGGCGACGATATCGAGGTCTACACCGATGAAACGCGCGCGGAGGTCGCGCTGACGTGGCACAACCTGCGGCAGCAGAACGAGCGGCCTTCCGGCCGGGCGAACTACTGTCTCGCAGACTTCGTCGCGCCGAAAGAAACCGGGCGTGCCGATTATCTGGGCGGCTTCGCGGTCACGGCGGGACTCGGCATCGACGCCAGGCTCGCCCAATTCGTGGCGGAAAAGGACGACTACGGAGCGATCATGCTGAAGGCACTGGCAGACCGCCTTGCCGAGGCCTTCGCCGAGTGGCTGCACGCCAAGCTACGGCGCGAGCTTTGGGGCTATGCGGCCGACGGATCGGATGCGGCGCTCGATCTGCCCGCACTGGTCCGCGAGGAGTATCGGGGCATCCGCCCGGCGCCCGGCTATCCGGCGTGCCCGGACCACGCGGTCAAGGCGCCGCTGTTCACACTGCTGCGCGCCGAAGAGGTCGGCATGACGCTCACCGAGAGCTTCGCGATGCTGCCGACCGCCGCGGTATCGGGCTTTTATTTCTCGCACCCGGACTCGAGGTACTTTGCGGTGGGCCGCATCGGCGACGACCAGCTCGCGGATTTCGCACGGCGCGCCGGAGTGCCGATCGAGGCTGCGCGACGCAGGCTCGCGCCCAACCTCGGCTAGCCGTCGCGTCCGGCGAAAGCCGGACCCACCCCCTAATGCGTGCAATGGGATCCGTTTCATCCTAGTCCAGCGCGCCGATGTAATCAGCCTTGCCGAGCTCGATGCCGTTGCTGCGCAGAATCGCGTAGACGGTGGTCTTGTGGAAATAGAAGTTGGGCATCGCGTACTGCAGCAGATAGTTGATTCCGGTGAAGGTCTTCGGCTCGCCGCGGACCGGCCGCGTGATCTCGCGTGCTTCCGAGCCGTCGACCTGCGCGGGCGTGAACGCGTTCACCGCGTCGATGGTGCGCTCGACACGCGCGATCAGCTCGGCGAAGGTCGATTCGTTGTCGTCCCACTTCGGCGGCTCGACGCCGGCGAGGCGCGCGATGGTGCCGCGTGCGAAATCGGTGGCGATGTGCACCTGGCGCGCGAGCGGTAGCATGTCGGGGAACAGGCGCGCGCCGATGAACACGCTCTCGTCGATCTTCTTCGCGGCGGCGTGCGCGGCGCCCTTGGTCAGGATGGTCTTCAAGCCGGCGAGTCCGCGCGCGAACACGGGGACCGACGCCTGGAACATGGAAATCGTCATGGCGAAACTCCTCGGGATGGGGCGTGCATTGTAGCCTCGATTTGTTCGTCCTTTCGCCGCCACAGGTCCTGCAGCCAGCGCTGGAAGGTCTTCCGGTACCTCGGATCGCGCGCGTAGTCGCCGTGTAGGAACTCCGGCGGTACCGGCAGGCACTGCGCGCGCACGGCGATCGTTCGCACGTTGCCGCAGAGGAACTGCCAGAACGTGGGTGCGCCCTCCGGATAGACGATCGTGACATCGAGCAGCGAGTCGAACTTCTCGCCAAGTACGCTCAGCGCCAGCGCCAGCGCACCCGCCTTGGGCTTCAGCAGATACCGGTAAGGCGAGCGCTGCGCCTGGTGTTTGGCCGGTGTGAAGCGCGTGCCTTCGGCGAAATTCATCACGCTGGTCGGGACGATCGCGAATTTCTCGCAGGCGCGCCGCGACGCATCGATGTCCTCGAAGCGCTTCTCCGGATGCTTGCGCAGGTACGCATCCGAATGGCGCCGCATGAACGGGAAATCGAGTGCCCACCAGGCGAGTCCGATGACCGGCACGTAGATCAGCTGCTGCTTCAGGAAGAACTTGAGCATCGGGATGCGGCGGTTGAAGAGGTGCTGCAGGACGACGATGTCGACCCACGACTGGTGGTTGCAGTTGACCATGTACCAGCCGCGGTAGGCGAGGCCGTCGAGACCTTCGACGTCCCATTGCGTACGCTGCGTGAGCCGCATCCAGCCGCTGTTGCAGGCGACCCAGAGGGTGGCGATCGTGTTCAGCACGCGGTCGACTGCCGCGCGCACCGGCCTCGCGGGGATCGCCAATTTGATCAGCGCGAACAGGAAGAGAGTCGCGCACCAGAACAGCGTATTGAGGCCGAGCAGAAAGGAAGCGATGATCCCGCGTGCGAACGGAGGCAGAAAGGTCAGCATGTTGTTGGCCGAGTGATGCTGGAAACGCTCGATCGATGCTTGCGCTTCACGATGCGGCGACAACCGATCGCGGCCTTCGCGGGCGGAAGCGCCCGCCCGATGAACCAAGGATGATGCGGCGCGCTCGCACCGCGCGCGTTGATGTCGGTCAAGGCGGCGAGGCAAGGCGGCGGGGTGGAACTCGCAGTACCGCCGCGACCGGATTGTGGTCGGACGAGGTCACCGTCGTCACCTGCGCCGACACGACGTCGAGCCCGCGCACCAGCAGGTGATCGACCTGGTTGCCGAGGAAGAGTGTGCGCCGGTCGTCGGCAAGCGGAATCTCGGCCAGGCGCAGGCGCTGCGCGAACACGTGCACCGCGTTCTGCCGTTCGCGGGTCCAGGTGTTGAGGTCGCCGCCCACGATGACGGGGCCCTCGTGTTCGACCAGCGCGTCGCCCAGTGTTGCAAGTTGCATCTGGTAGGTCTCCAGCGACAGCGAGAAGTTGATCGAGTGCACGTTGGCGACGGCGAGCGTTTCGCGAGTTCCCGTCAATGGCAGCCAGGTGATCACCGCCGACTTGGGCAGCCGCAGCAGCGGTTCGACGAAGCGCTGCGTGCAGCTGGCAACCGGCATCACCCGCGTTGCGGTCAGCACGCCGATGTCGAGGTCATCATAAATGAACGAACTCGCCATGACCCAGCGCATCGAAGCCGCTTGCAGGACTTGCTGCACCGAGTCGTGCAGCGTCACCTCCTGCAGCAGAAGTATGTCGCTGTTTGCCGCAAAGCGCTCGAGGTCGGGCCGCCAGCCGGCATCCTCGGCCTTGTGGATGTTCCAGGTGACGACGCGGATCGCCGCAGCATCGATCGCGACTTCGCCGTTGCGATCGACGTTCGCGGTCCGCGCGTCCTGCGCCGCGGTCGGGCAGGGCAGCGTCCTGGCGGCGATGCGGTCGGCTCCGGAAATCAGCGCCCGCGGCGACTCGGTCAGCGTCACGCAGGCGGCGAGCAAGTTCATCAGCGCCAGCAAAAGCGCCCACTGCAGGCGCCGCCGGCACCGGAACATCGACAGCGGCAGATGTGTCGGCATCGGCTGCATTAAATCGATCGCGGGCACTTCGTCGGGTAGATTGTGCGGCATGCCAACGCGACGCGGCGGGCGGGCTCGCGACCTGCGCCGCGGTCAGAACGAGGAGACGGGATTGTAGCGAAACCCCGTGGCGCGCCGGTGGCCATGTTCGACCGGAGATTCACGCCCGTCTCGCGGCGCCCGTTTTCATGCCGGAGTCGCCGGTCTAGAATGGGCGCACATGGTTACCGGCAACGGGAGAAGCTCGATGAGACCCTGGGTGATGGCGCTGCTTTCCCCGCTGCTCGCGGCCTGCGCGGCCGCGCCGGTTGCGCAGCACGACGCCGGTTTCTTCCACGATTCTCTGTTCCGCCCGGCGTCGACGCGCATCGCCGCCGCCGACGTATTTGCGCCCAGCCCGGAAATGGTGCGCTACGCGGAGCAGAAGATCGTGCCTCGGGCGCGGGTTCGCGGCCGGCAACTCGCGCTCGTCGACGCGCTGTACACGTCGGGCGAGTTGAAGCTCGAATACGATTCCGAGAGCACGCGCAATGCGGCGCAGGCCTTTGCCGCCCGTTCGGGGAACTGCCTGTCGCTGGTCATCATGACCGCCGCGTTCGCCAGGGAACTGGGTCTCGTCGTCGAATTCCAGAAGGTGACCGTCGACGACGTCTGGGCGCGCAGCGGAGACGTCTACATGGCGATCGGACACGTCAACCTTACGCTTGGCAGGCGCAGGACCGATGACGGAGGTACCGGCGTTCGCGTCGGGGCCAGGCCGCACGAAAGCGAGGGCGTGACCGTCGATTTCCTGCCGCCCGACGACATGCGCGCGATGCGCACGCGCCCCATCGGCGAGGACGTCATCGTCGGCATGTACCTCAACAACCGAGCGGTCGAGGCGCTGGCCCGCGACGAACTCGACGACGCCTACTGGTGGGCGCGCGAAGCCATCGTCCAGGCGCCTGGGTTCCTGGTCCCGTACAACACGCTGGGCGCGCTCTACCAGCGGCACGGCAACCCGCGAGAGGCGGAGCCGGTGCTGCGCCACGTCTTGGCGCAGGAGCCCGCGAACACGCAGGCGATGTCGAATCTGGTATCGGTGTTGCACGCACTCGGCCGCGACGACGAGGCGCAGCACCTCGCGGCTACGCTCGACCGCATCGATCCCGAGCCACCGTTTCTCTATTTCAAACGCGGCATGGCCGCGCTGCGCGTCGGCGATCTCGCGGCCGCGAAGGGGAACTTCGCGAAGGAGGTCGCGCGCGCGCCCGACTCTCACGAATTCCATTACTGGCTCGCGATCGCGTACTCGGGTCTCGGGGAGGTCGAGCCGGCGCGTGCGCACATGGCGATCGCGCTCGAAAACAGCACGACGCGCCGCGAGCACGACCTCTATGCCGCGAAACTGGCACGGCTGAAGCAGGCGCATTGAGCGATGGAGCGCGGCGTGTGATGCAGCGCAAGGTGACGGCTGACGTACGCGGTATCCGTAGGCGCGGTCGATGCGAGGTCGTCGACGATCGCATCGGATCCGCGGCGCAAGCGTTAGCAGCCGTCGAATGAGCCATATTCTGCTGCTGCCGTTCGGAACGGGCGGGGCCGTCTATCCGTTCATCTGGTTGGGTAGACTGTTGCGGCGGCGCGGCCATCGCGTGACCTTGGTGACCGCGGACCTCTACGAACAGACCGCGTTGAATGCCGGCCTCGAATTCCGGAGCACGCGAAGCGACGAGCCCGAACAAATGCTCGCCGACCCGGAACTCTGGAGCGCCGGGGACGGCGGACGGACACCCTACGTGCACGCGGCGCGAGCTGCCGAAGGAATCGTGAATGCCGTAGGGGAAATGATCGAAGGCGACGGATTGCCGGACCTGATGCTGGCGCCGACTTTCAACTTCGGCGCCCGCATCGTGCGTGAGAAATGGCGCGTGCCGCTGGTCAGCGTGCATCTGTACCCGATGATGTTCGTCAGTGCGCACGCGATTCCGCTGTTCGGGCCGCTGGCGCTCCGGTTGCGCGCGATGCCGCTGTGGCGGCGGCGGGTGATTCTCAAGTTTCGCAATCCGCTGGATCGCCACGCGCTGCCGGCGGTGCGCAGTAGCTGCGCGGCGCACGGAATACGCGCGCCGTTCAGCCTATGGGGTCAGTGGTGGCACTCGCCGGACGGCGTGCTGGCGCTGTTCCCGCCGTGGTTTGCCGAAGAGCAGCCGGACTGGCCGCAGCCTCGATTGCAGTGGGACTTTCCGCTGGAGGACATGGCTGCGGAGCAGCCTCTCGCACCCCTGCTGCGGGACTTCCTGGATGCAGGTGACGCGCCGGTCGCGTTCACTGCGGGCACCGGGCAGTTGCATGCCGCGGCGTTCTTCGAAACTGCGGCTGAGCTCGCGCGGCAATGCGGCTGCCGCGCGATTTTCATCACGCGCAAGCCGGAGCAGCTGCCGCGGAATTTGCCCGACACGATCTTCGCCACGTCCTACGCCCCGTTCGGCGAGCTGCTGCCGCAGGTGCGCATGCTTGTCCATCACGGCGGCGTCGGCACGCTGTCGCAGTGCCTGGCCGCGGGCATACCGCAGCTCGTCGTCGCGATGGCGCTCGATCAGCCGGACAATGCGGAGCGCATCGAGCGCCTGGGTGCCGGTCTCGCAACACGCCTCGACGAATTCACCGCGCAACGCGCGCTGCCGCTGCTACGGCGATGTCTGGACGACGGGACGATCCGCAGCAACGCGGAAGCCTGCGCGCAGCGCATGCGCGCACGCGCCGACACCGATGCGCTGATCGGATGGATCGAGTCGCGGCGCGTGCCGGGCCGTTGCCGTCCGCCAGGGTCCCCGGTCGCTGGCGGCGCGTCGCCGCCGCCGGTCTACCTCGTTCCCGGCCTCGGCGCCGACAGCCGCAGCTTTCGCGGACCGTGGGACGAGATTGCCGGCTCGGTGTGTCCCGAATGGCCCGAATATCACGGCGAGGCGTCGATTGCCGCGGTGGCCCGGTTTGTCGCCGACGCGTGGCACATTCCCGATGGTGCCGTTCTCGTCGCCACCTCCTTCGGAGGCGCGATCGCCTGCGAAATCGCGAAGTTCCGCGCATTGCGTGCCGTAGTGCTCATCGCCAGCAGCACCGTGCCGGCGGATTTCGTCGCCGTGCGAAGGATGCGCGTGCTGACCAGGATCCTGCCGCTGTCCTGGCTGCAGAGACAGCTGCGCGAACGCGAGGGCCTGCGCCGCAAGCGCTGGGGCGAGCCGATGACGCCGTACAAATGCGCGGCATTCGATTCATTGGACATGTTCGGCGTATGCCAGCTGTCGTTCTACCGCGACATGTTCGACGCGCTGTCCCGATGGGACGGATTACCGGAAGGCAACACACGCGTGTTGCGCATCCACGGCAGGCAGGACGGAATGGTGCGTATTCCCGACGCCGCCGATCTGCTGCTCGACGGCGAGCACCTGATCGCCCTGACGCACGCCCGCGAGTGCGTCGACTTCATCAAGGCTGCGATCGACACCGACTTTGCGACATCGAAGGCCGCGTCCGCCAGTATGCGCTGAGGCCGGATGGCGGTTGCGGCGTCCTTTTAGCGCAAACCGCGCGCGGCCAGGCGGCGCAGCGCGCTGCGCAACAGGCGGTGCGCGTCGAAGGCATGGACGAAGTCGGACTCGCGCCGGCCGCCCTTTTTGCGGATCACGTCGACCAGCGCGCGCTTGTCCGCCTCGCTCCAGCGGTCGACCCTGGGCAGGCACAGCACCAGCGGGCTCCAGCGGATCCACGCGACGCGTTCGCCAGGAACGAGCCGGCGCCAGTCGGCGAGTCCGAGCAGCGCGCCGGCTTCATCGGCGCAGACGCGCTCGCCTTGCTCGCGTTCGGAGCCGAAGCGCCGGGCGAGAAAATCGCTGATTGCCAAGCCGACCTCCGCGGCCGGGAAAATGCCGATCACGTCGTCGCGCCGCGCGCCCTTGTGCCAATAGACGTTTTCCTGGGAGAGCAGCTTCAGCGTCGCCGCCGACGAGCGGTGCCGCGGGTTCCTTCGCATCGCGGTGAGCTCACGCTGCATCAGCGCGAGCACGTCCGGGTCGCGCGCGCGAAAGCCCAGCTTCTGGTAGAACCACCACGCACCCGATTTGAGGCCCTCGGTGTTGCCGCTACCGCCCAACTGGTACGGAAAGACCGTGAACGAGTCCGAGCCGAACAGGTGGTGCATCGTCGCCAGCACGCGTCCGTAGACGTGCGCGGCCTCGCCGCCGCGCCAGGTGTCGAAGACGTTGTAGGCGATTTCCGACGAGCGATGCAGCGCGCTTGCGAGCACGTAACCGATGGGCACGCCGTTCATCAGCGTCAGGAATGCGTAGACCGATTCGAGCAGCAGCCGGCGCTGCGGAATGACGCCGATGCACGCGAACTCGAGTCCGCTGCCGCAGTCGACGATGCGCACGTCGCGCGCGTCGCCGTAGCTGAAGGCGTCCAAGTCGCGCGAGCGCGTCACCATCGACTCGCGCGCCAGCGCAACCACGCGCGCGCCCTCGCGCACGTCGAGATTCCGCACGGCGACCGGCGGCAACGAGAGTTCGTGACGGATGTCAGGCCGCGCGCGGCGCAGCGCCTGCGCCTGGTAGTGGATCCACGGTCGCGGCAGCTTCGCATGCGTGCGCGAAGGCGTGGTGGCGCCGGCGGCGAGCGTCAGCGTCAAGTCCAACTCGTCGTACAGCGCCTCCTGCGCGAATTCGTCGGCACCGATGCGCGTCAACCGGCGCACGAGGAAGCGCGCATCGGTCTCCTGCGGCCCCTTCAGCCGGTTTACCCACTGACGCACCGACATGACCACTTCGTCGAGCCCCGGCGTCTCCGCATACGACACGAGCAGCGGCAGCAAATTTTCGAGACGGCGCTGGCCGGTGAACGAGCGCCAGTCGACGCTCAGCGCTTCACCCCAGCGCTCGGCCAGCCAGCGTGCGGTGGGTGCATAGAACGTGTAGTGGATGTCGGTGCCGGCGATGCCGGAATCGGCGAGTGCGCGCCGGAAGCGTATGAGATCGCGACGCTGGGCGAAGTGTGCGAGCGCGCGTTCGACTTCCGCCAGCACTCCCTCGTCATCCGGATGCGCGCGCAGGAAGCACAGCACCTCGTGCAGGCGCAGTACCTGCTTCGCCGAAGCGAGCGCCGCGTCGATAACGACGCGCAGCAGGAGGAGCTTGCGCGCGGCCGTGCGGTCGCCGAAGTGTGCCTTGAGGTCCTCGAGCTCGCGAAGCGCTCTGGCTGCGGCGATGCGGGTCGACACGACGTCTCCGGTGCGGATGGGACCAAGCGGGGCGCGGACATGATACCGCGGTCGCTGCGATCGGCGATCGATTGCGCCGGATCGAAAAAAATGGCCCCGCAAACGCGGGGCCATTTCCTGATCAGGCACTCCGCAAGGATCACATCCGCTCGAATACCGCCGCGATGCCCTGTCCGCCGCCGATGCACATGGTGACGAGTGCGTAGCGGCCACCGGTGCGCTGCAGTTCGTAGATCGCCTTGACGGTGAGGAGCGAGCCGGTCGCGCCGATCGGATGGCCGAGCGCCACGGCGCCGCCGTTCGGATTGACCTTTTTCGGATCGAAACCAAGTTCCTTGGTCACGCCGAGCGCCTGCGCAGCGAAGGCCTCGTTGGATTCGATGACGTCGAGGTCGCCGACCTTGAGGTTCGCCTTGGCCAGCGCGCGTTGCACCGCCGACACGGGGCCGAGGCCCATGATCTTGGGGTCGATGCCGGCATGGCCGTAGGCGACCAGTCGCGCGACCGGCTTCAGGCCCTTGGCCGCCGCCGCCGACTTCTCCATCAGCACGACGGCCGCGGCGGCGTCGTTGATGCCCGACGCGTTGCCGGCGGTGACGGTGCCGTTTTCCTTCTGGAACACCGCCTTCAGCTTGGCCATGCCTTCGGGTGACGCATCGGCGCGCGGGTGCTCGTCGGTGTCGAACTGGGTCGTGCCCTTCTTGCTCTTCAACTCGATCGGCAGTATCTGGCTCTTGAAGTGGCCGGCCGCGATGGCGGCGATGGCGCGCTTGTGGCTCTCGACGGCGAAGGCATCCTGCTCTTCGCGGCTGATGCCGCACTTGGCGGCGACGTTCTCGGCGGTCACGCCCATGTGCACGGTGTCGAAGGGGTCGGTGAGCGCGCCGACCATCATGTCGATCATCTTCGCGTCACCCATTCGCGCGCCCCAGCGCTGCGTCAGCGACGCGTAGGTGGCGCGGCTCATGCTTTCCGTGCCGCCGGCGACCGCGGTGTCGGTCTCACCCAGCAGAATATATTGCGCCGCCGACACGATCGCCTGCATGCCGCTGCCGCACAGCCGGTTCACCGTGAACGCGCCGGTGTCGAGCGGCAGGCCGCCGTTCACCGCGCACAACCGCGAGATGTACATGTCGCGCGCCTCGGTGTGGATGACGTTGCCGATCACGCACTGACCGACGTCCTTCGGGTCGATCTTCGCGCGGGCGACGGCCTCGCGCACGACGCGCGCACCCAGGTCGCTGGGCGGGATGTCCTTCAGGCCGCCGCCATAATCGCCGATGGCGGTGCGAACGCCGGAGAGGATGACGACTTCACGGTTGCTCATGGGGTGCCTCCTACGGTGAAACTGTAATGATACTGCGCCGCAGCAGCGCCCGCTTGCCTAGGGTCAACAACTGGCCGAGGCGCGGGCCAAACAGCGCACGGGCTACGCGACCGTAGCGGTGCGCCGCCGGCGCTGCTACCCTCGCAGCATGCACACGCTCACCGACACTGCGATCGGTCTCGCCCTCGCTTCGCCACGTATCCGGCTCCGCGCGCCGCGCGCCCTTTCGGTGTGGCTCCTCGCACTGTGCGCGCCGGCGCTTGCGGTTGCGCAGGGATTCACGCTGCCGACCTTCTCCTTCGGCTCGGGACCGGAAGACGAGGCGCTGCAGAAGGTCGTCGTCGTCAGCCGCCACGGCGTGCGCACGCCGACGGCGTCGGCGGCCGAACTCGCGGACTGGGCAGCGCAGCCCTGGCCCGTCTGGAACCCGCCACGGGCCGCGCTGACACCGCGCGGTGCGGTGCTCGCGAAGGTGATGGGACGATGGTACCGCGAGTACGCGGGCGCGCAAGGCATGATTCCGGCGGCGGGGTGCCCGAACCCGGGCGCGCTATTCGTCTATGCGGACGTGCTCGAGCGCACGAAGGCGACGGCGCAGGCGCTGGTCGATGGCTTCGCGCCCGACTGCGGATTCCGGGTGCGCACGCGCGAGGGCGCAAGAATCGACCCGACGTTCCATCCGCTCGAAGCGGGCGCCTGCAGCGTCGATCCGCTGGTCGCGCAGACGCGCGTGCTCGAGCGCGTCGGCGGCGACGTCAATCGCGCGACCCGCGACCTGAAGGTGCAGTTCGACGCGTTGCAGTCGGTGCTCGACTGCTGCAAGCCGGCACTGTGTCTCGCGTTCGGGCGCGCAGAGCGCTGCACGCTCGCCGACCTGCCAAGCGCGATCACGACGCTTCCGGACGGCGCCGGGCTGTCATTGATCGGCGCGCTGCCCATCGCGGCGACAACCTCCGAACTCTTCCTGCTGGAATACCTGGACGGCCTGCCGATGACCGACGTCGGCTGGGGGCGCGTGACGCCGGCGCAGATCCGCGATCTCCTTCGGCTGCACACCGAGCAATTCGACCTCATGCAGCGCACGCCGTACCTCGCGCGCCGGAAGGGGTCTGCGCTGCTGTCGCGCGTCGCCAACGCCGTCACCAGCGCGCGGATGCTCGGCTTCGGCGTGGTGGACCCGGCGGTGCGCGACGCGAAATTCGTGCTGATCGTCGGGCACGACACCAACATCTGGAACCTCGCGGCGATGATGGATGTGTCGTGGTCGCAGCCCGGCTGGCAGCGCAACCAGACGCCGCCGGCCGGCGCGCTGATGTTCGAGGTTCGCGAGCGCAAGGACAGGAAGTTCGTCGTCTACACTTCGTACGTCGCGCCCTCGATGGAGCAGATGCGCAACGCGACGCCGCTGACCGGCGACGCGCAGCCGCAACGCACGCCATTGCGAATGCCGGGCTGCAGCTCGGCCGCGCAGGGGTTTCCGTGTACGCTGGAGGAGTTCGCAGTCGCGCTGCGCAACGTGATCGATCGGGAGTGCGTCGAGTGACCGGGTGCAGGTCGAAGGAGGGTGCCGATGGGGGGTGAAACGAAGTGGCGGCTGCACGGCGTGCGCGTCGTCAGCCTCGAACATCCCAACGGCGAGCCGAATCCCGAAGCCGTGCATCGGGTCGACAACGTTCATCCGCTTCCGGGGTCGTGATTCACGACCTCGGGCTTGCCCGTTCGCGTTCATACACTTTCGTCCGGACCTCTCGCCATGGATGCTTCCCAACAACAGGCCGTGCTCACGATCTGCCTGATGGCAGCCTTCGCCGACGGCGGCAACGACGAACGCGAACGCGCGGAGTTGAAGCGCGTCGCCGATGCGCTCGGCACCGATGCGACGCTCGACGTCGCGGCCATCTATCACGAGGTGTTGCTGGCGAGGCCGCCCTTGGCCACCGTTGCGGCGGCGCTGACCGCGCCCGAGCAGCAGCAATTCGCCTACGAAATGGCGGTCGCCATCTGCGACGCCGACGGCGTATCGTCGCCGCAGGAACAGGGCTTCCTGGCCGAACTCGCGCAGGTGCTGCGCATACCTGCCGCGCCCGCGCGCGAGTTCGTGCGGACCGCCGACGCGCTCGCCGGCGCGCCGCTGACCGGCACCTCGACGGTCGGTGCGGTCGTGGCTGCGGTCCCGGACAACGCCGCCGAGCTGGACAAGATGATCCTTCACTACGCTATATTGAATGGCGCGCTGGAACTGCTGCCGCAGTCGCTGGCGACGATGGCGATCATTCCGTTGCAGATGAAAATGGTCTACGCGATCGGCAAGGCGCACGGCTTCGAACTCGACCGCGGCCACGTCAAGGACCTGCTGGCCACGATGGGCGTGGGCATCACATCGCAGTACGTCGAGCAGTTCGGCCGCAAGCTGCTCGGCGGCCTTCTCGGCGGCATCGGCGGCGGACTGCTCGGCGGTCTCGGTCGCGCGTCTACCGGCGCCGCGTTTTCGTTTGCGACGACGTACGCGCTGGGACAGGTCGCAAAGCGCTATTATGCCGGCGGCCGGCGCATCGACGCGGCCGGCCTGCAGCAGGCGTTTGCCGAGATGCTAGGTGAGGCGAAGCAGCTGCAGGGTCGGTACACCGGCCAGATGGCCGAACAGGCGCGCACGCTCGACGTCGGACGCCTGCTGTCCGAGATCAGGCAGTGACGGCTGCCGCGGGCCGGTCGCCGGTCAGCAGGTAGCTGATCAACTCGCGCACGGTGCGGATCTCGTTGCCGAAGGGCAGCGACGATGCGCCGCGGAAGAACAATCCCTTGGCCACGTCACCGCGCAACGCGGCGGCCAGCTGCATGTCGATGCAGAACTGTCCGATCTTCGCCACGCCGTCGCGCAATCCGCACTGGAAGAGGCAGTCGAACTTGAGCGTGCACCGCGGCTTCTTGTGCGCCACTGCCTGGAGCTTCGGCAGGTACTTGAGGTAATTTTCGAGCCAGGGCGTGCGCACCGCGCGCGCGGGCAGCCCGGCGACGCTCATGAACTCGACGATGTCCTGCGGACGGGCGTCGGCCAAGACGCGCTTGAAGCCGATGTCCGCATCGCCTTCGACGGTGACCGCGAAGGCGGTGCCGAGCTGCACGGCCGAGGCTCCCATCGCGAACAGGTCGCGGACGCGCTGGTGCGAGTTGATGCCGCCGGCAGGGATCAGCGGGATCACGCCGTCCGCGATGCCCTCGGCCTTGAAAAACGCCTGCGTCTCGGGCAGCACGCGCTCGAAGTCGAAGCGCGGGTCGGCCAGGTCCTCGATTTTCGCGGCGCCCAGATGCCCGCCGGCGTAGCGCGGGTGCTCGATCACGATCGCATCGGGTAGTCGGCCGCGGCGCGCCCACTTGCGCACGACCAGCGAAATGCCGCGCGTGTCGGAAAGGATGGGAACCAGCGCGACGTCGGGATAAGGTGCGGTGAGTTCCGGGAGGTCGAGCGGCAGGCCGGCGCCGACGACGACGGCATCGGCACCGCTCGCGCATGCCTGCCGCACGTAGGCGGCGTACTCGGACACCGCGCGCATCACGTTGACGGCGACCATGCCCATGCCTGCGGCGAGCGCTTTGGCGGCGCGTATCTCGCGATCGAGCGCCGTCAGGTTGACGCCGTCGATCGTCGCCTTGTCGCCGCGTACGCTCGCGGCCATCAGGTCGGGATGGTGGCGGCGCAGGTCGACGCTCGAAATCGTGCCGACCGCACCTGCCTGCGCCACCGCGCCCGCCAGCCGATGCGCCGAGATGCCCACGCCCATCCCACCCTGCACGACGGGCAGCGTGCTGCGTCCGCGGAGAGTGAGCAGTGGCAGGTCCGTCGCCAGCGCGGATGGCGCGGCGGATGGCGCGGATGCGGAAGGAGTCATAGGCGGCCGGCAGCATGCCGGACCAAGGGAAAAGAGGGATTGTAAGCCTAGGGCCGGCCGGCATGCCCGTCCTTGACAGCGGTCAACGGTTACGGAGGTCGGAACACCCGGGGAATCAATGCTTTGCCCATCGACGGTCCCGGTTGCCGGGGCCCGCGGGGATGGCGGCGACACCTGCGCGGCCGCCTCGCCGTCGCAGGACGCGCTATCCGCGCACGTCGATGATCGGCACGCGCGCCGACAGCCGCGTGAGCAGTGCGTCGTCGAGGGTCGCGCCGCGTGGCGCCGCCGCGACCAGCGCCTCGTCGGCGCAGCCGGTCGGGCGGAACGGCTGCAGCGCCCAGCGGATCACGCCGCGGGAGGCGAGTTCGCCGGCAAGGCGCATGAGTGCCGCGGCGGGTGTCAGCTGCGGATGGACGGTCGTGCGCACCTCGTAGGCGACCCCGGCAGCGAGGACCAGGTCGAGGCTGGCCAGCGCGGCCCGCCCGCTGCCATCCACGCTGGTGACCGATGAATAGGCGTCGCCGGGCGCCTTGACGTCGAAGCCCACCCAGTCGACCCGGGGCAGTACGCTGGCGAGCCGTCGCGGATACGCGCCGCCGGTGTGCAGACCGACCAGCAGGCCCTGTGCCCGCACGTCGTCGATCGCCCGGCCCAGCGCCGCCTGCGCGGTCGGCTCGCCGCCGGAAAAAACGACGGCATCGAGCAGTCTGCGGCGCGTGGAGAGCCAGTCGAGGATGCGTGCGAAATCGTCCTCGGCATCGCCGCGCGGAGGCTGCAGGTGCGGGTTGTGGCAATACGCGCACCGCCACGGACAGCCCTGGCAAAAAACCACGGCCGCCAGCGCGTCAGGATAATCGGTCGTCGTGAACGGCACGAAGCCGCCGACGCGCAACGGCAACGGCGGCGCAACGGTCACCGCCACCGACGAGTCGGTGCCATCGGGCATATCGGAACCATCGAGGAAAGCGTAGGGCGGCACCACTAGGACCGCGCGCGTTCCTCGCGGAAGAATTGCCGTTCGCCGTGCTCGCCCTTCTTGCCGATGTTGAACGAAGCGACAGGCCGGTGATAGCCCATCACGCGTGTCCACACTTCGCAGCGCTGGCGCTCATCATCGGTCAGCGTCACGGGGTCGACCAGGTGTTGCATGTCGGTCATCGAGTTCATCGTCGTCTCCGGAGTAGTCTTCAATATTCAGCGCGACCTACGCGGCCTGTTTCCGCCGCTTCTTCGCCAGCGCCTCTTCGTCGCAGCGCGGGCAGAACTCGTGCTCACCGGCGAGATACCCGTGCTGCGGGCAGATCGAGAACGTCGGCGTGATCGTGATGTACGGCAGCCGGAAGCGCTCGAGCGACCGGCGCACCAGCGCCTTGCACGCCGAGGCGGAACTCAGGCGCTCGCTCATGTACAGATGCAGCACGGTGCCGCCCGTGTACTTTTTCTGCAGCTCCTCCTGGCGGGTGAGCGCCTCGAAGGGGTCGTCGGTGAAGCCCGCCGGCAGCTGCGAGCTGTTCGTGTAGTACGGACGCTCCGTGGTGCCGGCCTGCAGGATGTCGGGCCAGCGCTTGCGGTCTTCCTTCGCGAAGCGGTAGGTCGTACCTTCGGCCGGCGTGGCTTCCAGGTTGTACATGTGGCCCGTTTCTTCCTGGAAGCCGACGATGCGCGCGCGCACGTGATCGAGCAGCCGCACGGCGAAGGCGTGACCGTACTCGGTCGTGATGTCGTCATGGCCGCACGTGAAGTTGCGCACCATCTCGTTGATGCCGTTGACGCCGATCGTCGAGAAGTGATTGCGCAGCGTGCCCAGATAGCGCTTGGTGTAGGGGAAGAGCCCCTGGTCGATCAGGCGCTGGATGACCTTGCGCTTGACCTCGAGGCTGTCGCGCGCGTAGTCCATCAGCTCGTCGACGCGCTCAAAGAGACCGATCTCGTCGCCGGCGTGCAGGTAGCCGATGCGGGCGCAGTTCAGCGTGACGACGCCGACCGAGCCGGTTTGCTCGGCCGAGCCGAAGAGCCCGTTGCCGCGCTTTAAGAGCTCGCGCAGGTCGAGCTGCAGCCGGCAGCACATCGACCGGATCATGTTGGGCTTCAATTCGGAGTTGAGGAAATTCTGGAAGTACGGCAGGCCGTACTTGGCCGTCATCGCGAACAGCGCTTCGCAGTTCGGATGCTCCCAGTCGAAGTCCGGCGTGATGTTGTAGGTCGGAATCGGAAACGTGAACACGCGGCCTTTGGCGTCGCCGGTCGTCATCACCTCGATGTAGGCGCGGTTGATGACGTCCATCTCCGACTGCAGATCGCCGTAGCTGAACGGCATCTCGACGCCGGCGATCACGGGGATCTGCTCGCGCAGGTCCTCCGGGCACACCCAGTCGAAGGTGAGGTTGGTAAACGGCGTCTGCGTGCCCCAGCGCGATGGCACGTTCAGGTTGTAGATGAGTTCCTGGATGCACTGCCTGACGGCGTCGTAGCTCATCGCGTCGCGGCGGACGAACGGCGCCATGTACGTGTCGAACGACGAGAACGCCTGTGCGCCGGCCCACTCGTTCTGCAGCGTACCCAGGAAGTTGACGATCTGCCCGACGGCGCTGCTCATGTGTTTCGGCGGCCCGGCCTCGACCTTGCCCGGCACGCCGTTTAAGCCTTCGTGCAGCAGCTGCCGCAGCGACCAGCCGGCGCAGTAGCCGGCGAGCATGTCGAGGTCGTGGATGTGGACGTCGCCCTCGCGGTGCGCGCGGCCGATCTCGGGCGCGTAGACGTGCGACAGCCAGTAGTTGGCGACGACCTTGCCGGAGACGTTGAGGATCAGGCCGCCGAGCGAATAGCCCTGGTTGGCGTTGGCGTTGACGCGCCAATCGCGCTGCTCCAGGTATTCGTCGACCGACGCGGCGACGTCGACCAGCGTCTTGCGGTCGGCGCGCAGCCGCTCGTGACGGTCGCGGTAGACGATGTACGCGCGCGCCGTGTGAAACCAGCCAGCGCCGGCCAGCGTGTGCTCGACGCAGTCCTGGATCGTCTCGATGTCCGGAGTGCCGCCGGTGTGCCGGTGCGCGAGCACGCGGCCCACGGCCGCGGCCAGCGCCTTCGCTTCAGCGTCGTCGAACTCGCCGGTCGCCGCACCTGCGCGCGTGATGGCTGAGACGATTTTTCCGAGTTCGAAGGCTACGCGCTCGCCGCCGCGCTTGATAACCTGTGCGGGCAGCGCCGGTGCTTCGGATTCCCGTACCGGCGCCTGGCGCGCCAGCGTCGTATGCTGCGCTGACATCTTGGTGCCCCTCCCCGGCGTTTGGCGGCGACGGACTCGCCGCAGAACACCATATCTTGTGGTGTCAGGGGAGGCTAACCGCAAGGGATGGGGTAGGCAACGGGGTCGGGCACGGATACCCGTTTTTCTTGATTTCGATCAATTCCGCAGGTTGCGCCGGGCGCATGCGGCGTCGCCGGACGGGTTCCGATCAAAGCGACTGGCTGATCCGGTACAGCCCTTCGAGCACGAGATTGTCGTGCGGCTCGAAGGGAATCGACAGCCGCGGCGCGACCGCGCCCGCAGCACCCCCGGAGAGCACGCAGACGACGTCGGGTGTGCCCCGCCGCTCCATTGCGTAGAGACGCTCGATGGCGCCGGCCTGCGCATGCTGGCAACCGCTGGTGATGGCGTCGACGGTCTGCGTCGGATAGGCGAAGAATTCGCCGTCCTGGTCCGGCAACGCGGCGGTGCCTTCGTGCAGCGAGCGCAGCATCAGTCCCAACCCCGGCATGATCATGCCGCCCTTGAACTGGCCGTCGGCCGCGAGGAAGTCGATCGTCGTCGCGGTACCGCAGACGACGACCATCGCCGCGCGGGGCCCGAGCAGCTGCCGCGCTCCTATCAGCGCCGCCCAGCGGTCGCTGCCCAGTTGCGCGGGATTGCGGTAGCTGTTGGTGACGCCGCACTGGACGTGCTGCGGCACCAGCCAGTACGGCGCCGGTGCGTCCGGCCATACTTCGAGCATTCGGATGGTCGTCGCGCGCACGCGCGTGCCGGCGACGTTGGAAATGACGATGCTTGCCGGTGTGGGCAGCTTGGCGAACTGCGCCGGCAGCGCGGTGATCTCCTCGAGCAGCGCGTGGCCGGACTCGATGCGGTTCTCGTGCGCGGCGCCGTCGACGCTCGTTCGGAACAGGCCCCACTTGAGGAAGGTGTTGCCGACATCGATCAGGAGGTTGCAGGCGCGCGCGGAGGACATGGCGGAGGTCGCGTGGGGACAAACGGCCGAAGCTTACAGCGAAAACTTCGTGGACCCCGGTCGTCAGCCGACGGGATCGAACGCAGGTCCCAGCGGCTTCAGGCGCAACCCGCGGCGCAGCCGCGTCCATGCAAACATCGTCGGATCCGCCTTCGCCGGCCCCGGCGCGACGACGACCAGCACTTCCCTGGCGATCGGCTGGAAATCCGCACGAAAGTGCACCGAGCTTTTCAACGCCAGGATCCGCTGCCGGACGGGCTCGATGCCGACGTGGCGGAACATCTGCTGGTCGGCCGCCTGCACCTTCTTCGACGCCAGCACGACGCGCACGTTGCCGCGTCGCAGGACGGCCATCGGCCCGATGTTCATCCTGAAACCCTTGAACATCGGGCCGGTGCAGGTGAACGTGCCGTCGGCCAGCCTGACGACCTCGAATTCGCCGGCGAGCGGCACGTGGCCGGGCACGCCGGAGGTTTCGCCGAGCGTGAACCGCCCGCTGCGGCCGAGTCCCATTTCATGCGCCTGCTGCGCCGACGCACGGTCGATCAGCAGTCCCAACACGGCATCGCGCGGATCGCGCTTCAGCAAGGCGGCGAGCAGTCCGGTGGTGTCGCCGTTGCCGCCGGCACCGGGGTTGTCCTGCGTGTCGGCGAGGACGACGGGTGCGCCGACCTCGCCGCGCTGCATGGCGCGCGCCACCGCCTCGTCGGGAGTGTGGAGTTCCAGCGCGAACTCGGGCTCGGCATCGTCGACCGCGTGCGCAAGCGCGTCGACGGCGCGCTGCACGCGCGCCGGATCGGCGCCGTAGCCAATGACCGCCATCTGGCATTCGGGAAAATCGGCCATCGGGAAACCGGGAGTGAAGGAGAGCACCGTGTCGTGCTCGGCCTCGATCTTCTCCAGAAGCTCGTAGAGACGGCGTCCCGGCTCGATGAACGTCGATTGCGACGACAAGCCTGTCAGGAAATCGAGTGGGCGCATCGCCTTGGCGAGCGGACGCCCCATCGCCAGCGTGCGCTGCAGGAGCATCGCCGCGCGCGAACCGGCCGCCGCCATGTCGATGTGCGGATAGGTGCGGTAAGCGACCAGCCCGTCGGCGTATTCCATCATCGCGCGCGTGACGTTGGCGTGCAGGTCGAGGCTCGCGACCACCGGCACCCGCGGGCCTACCACTCGGCGCACGCGGGCGAGGATCTCGCCTTCGCCATCGTCCAGGTGCTCGGTCACCATCGCACCGTGCAGGTCGAGATAGACGCCGTCGACGGTGCCCGCCTGCGAGAGCCGCATCGTCATCTCGCCGACGATGCGCTCGAAGGCGTCGCGCGTGACGTGCGCGGAAGGAGAAGCCGCGCCCCAGGCGAGTCCGGGCGTGCGATGCGCCGCGGCGTGCAGCGCGTCGAGCGCGCCGGTTGCCGGAATGTTGGCGCCGGCAAGTCTGGGTGCGATCGCGTCGCCGAAGCACAGCGCCGGCCAGCCGCCGCCCTGCTCGAAGGCGCGGTAGTCCGCCTTCGACGGCGCAAAGGTGTTGGTCTCGTGCTGGAAACCGCCGACGGCTATGACGGCCATCGCAGACTCATCGGTGCCTATCCGGTCAGCCGGATGCAGGTACGGGCGCGATGCGCGTCAGTGCGCGCGGATTGGTCGTCCGGAACTGCAGTTCGATGCGCAAGCGCTCGATGCGTGCGTCGCGCGGTGTGGATGGGGATATCGGAGAAGGCATTCACACGGGGCATTGTAGCAGCGCGCACACGTTGTCGCGCGCCTTCGCACTCGGTGCCGCGCGGCTGTCGGGCAGCGTGCGGACGTTATAATGCGCCGTGGTCCGGCGACGCAATCCGCGCGCACGACCCGCGTCCCTTCGCGCACGCGATTGCACGCTTTCCTCGCGCGGCAAGAGGGCAGGTTGCGCGCCGTTGCGGTCGGTGCGATGACCAATGCGCGTACACTGGCCGACTGGCCGCATTTACGCCTATGACATCGGGAAGCACGATGAACGTCTATGGAATTAGCAATTGCGATACGGTGAAGCAGGCACGGGCATGGCTCGCGCAGCGCGGCGTATCGCACCGCTTCGTCGATTTCAAGAAAGTACCGCCGACGCGCGAACAGCTGGCGGCGTGGTGCGCCGCGGCCGGATGGCAGACGCTGCTCAATCGTCGCGGGACGACCTGGAAAAAGCTCGAGCCCGAGGCGCAGGCGCGCGTCGTCGATGCGGCTTCCGCCATCGCCGTGATGGTCGCGAACCCGGCGTCGATCCGGCGACCGGTGGTCGAGTCCGACGAGGGCATCCTCGTCGGCTTCGACGCGGGCGAATGGGACCAGGTGTTTCCCGGCTGAGCGCGGGAGCACCGTCGATGGCGAATGTGGCGCGCTCGATCCTGTTCAGCGTCATCGGCATCGTGATCAGTGGTACCGCCGGTGGTGTTGCCGGCTGGTCGGTCGTGACCACGCTCGGGTGGAGCGGCGTCGCCGGCGCGGTCGTGGCCGCGGGCATCGGCATGGTCGTGGCGACGTTCGTTTGGGTCGCGATCACCCTCACTTTGCGCAAGGTTGGAATGCTGCGATGAACGACGCGACCATCGAGGCAATCGCCGATGCCCTGCTCGCAGCGCATGCCGGCGCCGCTTCGCTCGCGCCGATCACCGACTCGATGCCGGATTTCGACGTCGCTGCCGCGTATCGCGTGCTGCACGAGATCGAACGCCGCCGCGTCGCGCAGGACTGGCGGCCGGTGGGACGCAAGATCGGCTTTACCAATCGCACGTTGTGGCCACGCTATGGCGTCGATCGGCCGATGTGGGCGCACGTCTGGCGCGAGACCGTGTCCCACGCTGCAGATGGTCAGGCGACGCTGTCGCTCGCCGGCATGGTCCTGCCGCGAATCGAACCGGAAGTCGTGTTCGGATTGCGGGGCCCGGTGCCGGTCAGCGGCGACGCGCAGCGGGTGATGGACGCCGTCGACTGGATCGCACCGGGGTTCGAGATCGTGCAGTCGCACTTTCCGCAGTGGCGGTTCAAGGTGCCCGACTGCACGGCCGCGTTCGGCCTGCATGCGGCGCTGGTCGTCGGACCTCGCACGCCGGTGAACGAGGCCAACCGCAGCACGCTGGCGGCGTTGCTGCCTCGCTTCGAGCTCACCCTGCGCTCGGGCGAGCGAAGCGTCGAAAGCGGTATCGGCGCCAACGTGCTGGACAGTCCGGCGGCAGCACTCGCGTTTCTTGCGCGCGTTCTCGAAGATGACCCCGACGCGGCACCGCTGGAGGCGGGGGAACTCGTGACCACCGGCACGCTGACCGACGCCTGGCCGGTCACGGCCGGACAGTCCTGGTCGTCCGACTATGGCGACCTGGGGATCTCCGGTCTTCGCGTCACGCTGGCTTGACGTCGAAATGCGGAACGCAGCCGCGCGACATTTTGTAGAATAGCGGCTTTTTTCCGGCGGCCGCTTCGCGGTGGCCGGCCCACGCAAGGCTTTCCGACAATGAAGACCCTCGTCATCGCCACGCTTGCGCTTGCCCTTGGCGCTTGCGCATCGACCCTCGACACCACCTCGCCGGCATCGTCGGCGGCGTCCCCGGCGGCTTCGTCCGCGACCTCGGATGCGTCCACCGGCGCACCACGCGAAAAGACCTTCCGGACGGGAAGCAACATCCCGATTCACTAACGGTCGCGGCGCCGCAATCGATCAGGGCACGGTCAATCCGCGTCGCGCGTGCCAGCCGGCGATGCTCTCGCGCGGGTACTCGCGAAAGTGGCGATGTCCGGGGCCGGACGGGATATCGGCCCAGGTGCAGGCGTAGTCGAGCATCAGTTCGACGTCGTCCGGCGGCCTGGGCAACGGCGTGTCGATCGCCGATGCGAATGGGTAGACCCAATCCGGCCAGCGCGGATCCTCGACCCACATCGCGCTGCCGCAGCGGCTGCAGAAATTGCGCCGCGCCGGCGACAGACGGGCGCGCTTCGCCCCGGGCGTGACGAGACGAGCTCGATACACGGTCAACCTGGAAGCGCCCCGGACCTTCAGCGTCGCCGCTTCGGCCATGATGTTGATCGCATAACCGCCGCCGCCCTGCGTCTTGCGGCAGATCGAGCAATAGCAGCGCATGAACGGATAGGGCGTGTGCGATTCGACGCGGAATCGCACGGCGCCGCAGTGACAGCTGCCTTCCAGCTTCATAATGACGTCCTCCGCGCGTTGCGGACCATGATAGCGCCGCTTGGAACACGGAGTTCACCAACCGGCGTCGATGAGCCACGGATTCCATGAGCCGCAAGAAATCACGCTCTGCCGCGAAGGCCGCGGCCAGGCCGCCGTCGCCGCCATCGTTGCCTCCGTCGAGCGCCGCCGGCCGCTGGCGTTGGAATTGGGTCGCGTCGGTCGGTATCGTGGTCGCCACGGCGGCCATTGCCGTGGGCTGGCTGTGGATCGACGCAGCGCCGGAAACGCGCGGAAGCGCCGCGCCGAAGGCCGTCACGTCGGCCGCCGTCGAGGCGAGCTACGTTGCTGACGCGCGTTGCGGCGATTGCCACGCCAAGGCGGTCGAAGCATGGCGCGGATCGCATCACCAGCGCGCGATGGAACCGGCGAATGCGAACACCGTGCTCGGAGATTTCGCGGACGCCCGGTTCACGCATCGCGGAGCGACCACCACCTTCGCGCAACGCGACGGCCGCTACTTCATCACCACCGAGGGACCCGATGGCAAGCCCGCCGAATACGAGGTCAAGTACAAGTTCGGCGTCGCGCCGCTGCAGCAGTACCTGGTCGCCATTGCCGGCGGCCGGCTGCAGGCGCCGACGGTGGCCTGGGACACGGTGAACAGGCGCTGGTTCGCGCTGTATCCGAACGATCGCCACCGGCCCGACGACCCCTTGCACTCGATGGGCCGCTACCAGAACTGGAACCTGATGTGCTCGGAGTGCCATTCGACCGACGTGCGCCGCAACTACGATGCGGCGACCGACAGCTACGACACACGCTGGGCCGAAGTCAACGTCGGCTGCCAGGCATGCCACGGCCCCGGCAGCGCCCACGTCGCGTGGGCAGCGGCGGATGGGGCCGGCGGCGCTGCCAAGGGCACGGATGCGCGGACGATGGGACTGCTCGTCGATTTTCGCGGCAACGATTCGCGCTTCCAGGTCGAAGCCTGCGCGCCATGCCATTCGCGTCGGCAGCGATTGACTGATGGCGAAATGCCCGGACGACCCTTCCTCGACAACTACCATCCGGCGCTGCTGCGCGAAGGGCTGTACTTCGCCGATGGTCAGCAGCAGGGCGAGGTCTACGTCTGGGGCTCGTTCCTGCAGACGCGAATGTATGCGCAGGGTGTGCGCTGCACCGACTGCCACGACGCGCACCGCCTGACGCTCAAGGCCACGGGCAACGCGCTGTGCACGCAATGCCACCAGGCTGCCGGAAATGCGCGCTTTCCGACGCTGATCAGGAAGGACTACGACACGCCGACGCATCATCATCATCCGGCGGGCAGCGCCGGCGCACAATGCGTGCGCTGCCACATGCCGGCGACGAACTACATGGTAATCGACGCGCGGTCCGATCACAGCTTCCGCATTCCGCGCCCCGACCTGTCGGTCACGATAGGCACGCCCAACGCGTGCAACGGCTGCCACGCCAAGCAACCGGCGCAATGGGCGGCCGACGCCGTCGCGAAATGGTATGGCCCCGGCCGTCGCCAGGAAGCGACCTTTGCCCCGGTGTTCGCCAGGGCGCGCGCGGGCGCGCCCGATGCGCTGGCGGGTCTCGACGCGCTGGTCGCCGAGCGCACGCAGCCGGCGATCGTGCGCGCGAGCGCGCTCGAACTCGCGAGCGGTTACGGCGCGGCAGGCGGGCGCCTGGGGCTCCACGCCAAGAACGACGCCGATGCGCTGGTGCGTGCCGCGGCCGCCGCCGTGCTGGTCGCGCTTCCGATGGACGAGCGCGTGACGATGACGGTTCCGCTGCTGCGCGATCCGGTGCGGCTGGTGCGCATCGAAGCCGCACGGGCGCTGGCCGACGTGCCGCAAGAGCGCCTTCCCGAGCTCGAACGCAAGGCCTTCGACCGCGCCTGGGCGGAGTTGATCGAGTCGGAGCGTTCGCTGTCCGACATGCCGTCCACGCAGATCAACATGGCCAACCTCGAATGGCGGCGTGGCGACATCAACACCGCCGTCGCCGGGTACCGGCGCGCGTTGGCGATGGATCCGTACCTTGCGCCTGCCTACGCGTCGCTGGCGAGTGCGCTGTCGGCGCAAGGCAACAACGCGCAAGCCGAGGCGGTGTTGCGCGAAGGCTTGACGCGCGCACCGGACAATGCCGACCTGCACTACTCGCTGGCGCTCCTGCTGGGTGAGGAGAGGCGCAACACCGAGGCGATTGCCGAAATGGAGCGTGCGGCGAAACTGCAGCCCGATCGTGCTCGCATTCATTACAACCTGGGACTGCTGCGGCAGCAGCAGGATGCGCTGCCGGCGGCGGAAGCTGCGCTGCAGCGCGTGCGCACTGGGCGACACGGATGCGACCTTTGCGTTGGCGCTGCTCTACGCGAAGTAGGGCCGGCCCGACCGGGCGCTGCCGCTGGCCGACGAACTGGTCAAGTCCAATCCGGGCAACGCGCTGTTGACGAAGATGCGCGACGATGTGCGGCGGGCGGCGGCTGCACGATGACCGCCGCCATCGGCCATTCGCGCAGTCGCGGGGCAATGCAGGATCTCATGGCTGCGGTGAATTCGATCGACGACCTCTCCGGGTAGCGTCCGGCCGATGGCGCCGTCGATGCGGCGAACGAATCGCGAAAGCTGCTCCGGTACCGACGCACTTTGCGGACGTCGGCGTCACTCGGCCTCGGCGACGACGACATAACGCAGCGACCCTCCCGGACCGAGCGCGTCGAATGGATAGCAGGTGACAAGCGTGAGCGTCGGCACTGCGGTATCGCGCGGCAGCCGAAGCTCCCGATAGTCGGCGACGAAACTCTCGCGGATCCGAAATTGGCGCAAGCTGCCGTCCGCGCGCTCGACCTGCAGTTCGTCGCCTTTCGCCGTGTCCTTCAGGAAGCGGAAGTGCGTATCGCGATGCGCGGTGATCACCGCATTGCCAGGGTCCCCGGGTTGCGCCGAGCCGTCCAGGTGGCCCGGTCCGAAGGCGAGCGTGCGGCCGGAGGCACCGGCGAGCACCAGAACGTCGACGCCATGCGCGGGTGCGGTGAGGCGCGCGACCGGATGCGTGTCCGCCCACGGCCATGGCCTGATCACGGCGCCGCTGCTCCGCGCCCGGTCCCACGCGGCGAGCAACAGAAGCTGCGCGAGTTGCGCCTTGGCGTGGATGTACAGCCCATGCCCGAAGCTCGCCGTGCCGCCGACGGCCAGCATCGTGATGCACCAGATTGCCAAAGCCTTGCGAAAGCGCATCGGATGCGCCACGCGATCGAAAGATCCTCCCCGATCGGCGGTGTCGTTGATCATGCGGCGACCGATGCGCTGCGCGCACGCAGACCACTGCCTTCGCGCACGCGCCACGCCAGCGAGGCGGCGAGCAGCAGCGCCGCGGCGCCGAAGAGCAGCAGCATCGACGCAGGCGTGGCCGTGCGTGGCAGGTGGTCGAAGCCGGTCAATCCTTCGGGGATGTTGCCGGGCATCGCAGTACGGGTGTCGGTGCTGCCGAGCGGACGCGTCGGCGTCACGTCGACGGCGACTAGGCTCGTGTAGCTGCTGACCAGATGGTGCGTCAGCGCAACGTCGACGACGGCGGCGCGAATCTCCTCTGCCGCTGCGCCCCGGCGCCCCGCGTCCATCAACGCGGCGATCTTCGCCCGCGCCCAGAGCACGCCCACCCCCGGTTGCCGGGCGTTCACGCCGACCGGCAGCAATACACCCCACGACGCGCCATCCTGCCGGCCAGACACCGCGACGTTGCCGTCGCCGGCATCGACATTGAACTGCGCGCTGACGAATACCGGCTCGCCGGCATAGAGGTCGGGTGCGACCCGTGGCCAGACGTCGGCTCCGGTGGGCCAGTCGACCCTGATGTCGGTCAATACCGGATGCTCGAGCTTCGCGAACAGCGCCGTCATCTTCTCTTTCACCTCGCGCACATCGCCGATGAAGGTGAAGCTGCCACGTCCGAATTGCGCGGCGCGCGTCATGAAGAAGGTGTTCGGTGCGGGACCGATGCCGACGGTGAACAGCCGGCGGTCGCCCAGTTGCTCGCCGATCAGGCGCAGGATGGCGTCCTCGTTGCCGACGGCGCCGTCGGTCAGGAACACCACCTGCCGCAGCATCGGCGAATCGCGGGCGCCGGCCAGTGCGATTTTCAGCGCCGGCAGCATTTCGGTACCGCCGCGCGCGCGCAGACCGGAGACGAATCGCTTGGCGGAGCGAAACGTGTCGTGGTCGACAGGCATCGGTGCCGGAAACAGCGCAATGGACGCGGAGTTGAATTCGATGACGTTGAAGCTGTCGCCGGGCTGCAGGCGGTCGAGCGCCAGCAGCAGCGCTTCGCGCGCCTGCACGATCGACACGCCTTCCATCGAGCCGGAGGTGTCGACGACGTAGGTGATCTCGCGCGGCGCGCGCGACTGCGTCTCGCGCGCGGCCGTCGGCGGCAGCGCCATCAGCAGCGCGTAGGTCTTGCCGCCAAGCGTCTCGGTGAACAGTGCCGCGCCCGGTGCTGCGCCGGGGTCGGGCGTCCAGACCAGTTCGAAGTCGCGCGCGGCCGGAAGCGGTCCGTCGGCGAGCGTGAGCACGTAGCGGTGGCCCGGCCGCTCGTCGATGCGCATCGGGTGATAGGTGCTCGCAAGTCTTGTCAGCGGAAAGCCGGCGTCGAGGTTGACGGTGATCCGGACCGGATTGACGTCGCCATCGCGGCGGTCGGCAACGGGTGGCGTGATGCGGTCGGCGTCGATCGCCTGCTGCGTAGCCCGCGACCGGAGCGTTTCCCGATCGGTGGGTTCGACCGACGCGCCAGGTGTGTAGCGCGGCGTGATCGCCAGCGGAAAGCGCAGCCTGAACGAGCCTTCGTCGTAGCGCAGCGTCTGCTGGTACTCGATGGCGACGGTGACTTCCTCGCCGGGCCCGATGTTGGCGACCTGCGTCGTGAACATGTTGGGCCGCTGCTCCTCGACCAGAGAGGCTTTGCGTCCGTCGGATTTCGCGCTTTCGTAGCTCCGGCGCGCTTCGGCGCGTTCCCGGATCCTGCCTTCGATCACGCGTTCGCCGATGCGCATGCGCAGGTGATCGACCGCGGCGTTTTCGGGCAGCGGGAACACGTAGACGCCTTCGCGCCATTCGGCGGTCGGGTTGACGAAGCGCTGCTCGACGCGCACCCGCGCGACCATTCCGCTCACGTTCATCTGCACGTCGGTGAAGAGCAGCGGGGAGCCGACCCTGGCGTCGTTGGCCGCCTTCAGGTACAGCGCAGGCCGTACATCGTCCGTCGGTGCCGCCTGCGCGGGTGTGGTGACGATGAAGACGGCGAGCGCGAGCACGATGCTCACGACCACACCTGCGACGATGCTGTCCATCACCAGCCGCGCCAGCGCGCGCCACTCGTGCCGCGCGACGCGTGGTGCGTGCAACCGATCGACGTTGGCCATTGACACGGTCCTCCGATGGCTTGCGTTGGAAGCCGGCGGTTCGTGCTGTACCCACCGCTGGCGCCCGCCGGCAACACGCCACCGATGGCCACGATTACGCACGCGCATTGCGGCGCTGCGCTGTGCGCAATGCGGCGGTCCGGCGAGCAAATGTGGCAAACCGGTGGCAATTGGGGTCGAAAGCCGCGTGGGTCGTCGCGGCTTCGTTCACCACGCGGGTCCGCCCTTCGGCCGGACGCTTTTCGGATGCCTGCGGTATATTGAGTTGCCGCTTGCCGGTCTCCGGTCCGGCCCTTCGATTCCGATATCCGACTACTGAATGCGCCGCATCGCCATCGTCGAAGACGAGCCCGCCATCCGCGCCAACTACGCGGAAGCGCTGCGTCGGTACGGCTACGAGGTGACGACGTATTCGAACAGGGCGGAGGCATTGGCGGCGTTTGGCACGCGGCTGCCCGACCTGGCGCTGGTCGACATCGGACTGGGTGACGACGTCGACGGCGGCTTCGCATTGACGCGCGAGTTGCGCGCGCTGTCGGCGACGGTGCCGATCATCTTCCTGTCGGCACGCGACTCCGATCTCGACATCGTGTCCGGGCTGCGCCTCGGCGCCGACGACTACCTGACCAAGGACGCGAGCCTGCCGCATCTGGCGGCCCGTATTTCAGCGCTGTTCCGGCGCAGCGAACTCGCCTCCGCGCCGCCGGCCACCGAGGATATCGTCGAGCGTGGGCCGCTGTCGCTCGACCTCAAGCGCCTGACTGCGCAATGGCGCGGGCAAAGGGTCGACCTCACGCTGACCGAGTTCTGGATGGTGCACGCGCTCGCGCGCCATCCCGGGCACGTCAAAGACCGCGACGCGCTGATGCGCGACGCCAGCATCGTCGTCGACGAGGGCACGATCACGTCGCACGTCAAGCGCATACGACGGAAGTTCCTGGCACTCGATCCCGGCTTCGACCGCATCGCGACCGTGTACGGCATGGGCTATCGCTGGGGCGAATGAAGCGTCCACGCATCGCGCTGTCGATCCGCGCGCAGCTTTTGCTCGTGCTCACCGTGTTCCTGGCGCTGCCGTGGCTGGGCGTCGAGTACGTGCGCGAGCTCGAACGCGTACTGCGCGACGCGCAGGAGCGCACGCTGGCGGGCACTGCGCAGGCGGTGGCCACAGCGTTGCATGACCGTCCACGCCTGTTCGCGACGCCGCCCGATCCCATTGCGTTCTTCGCCCGCGAACACATCGACGACCGCCTGTTGTCAGGCGCCTCGCTGCCGCCTTCCGCCTCGCCGGAGATCGCACAAATCATCGAGGGCCTGTCGCGCACCTCGGCGCGGATCTGGGTGATCGACCGCGACGGCACGGTGCTGGCGCGCGCCGGGACGCTGAAGGCTGCCGAAGCGCCGGCTCCGGCCGAAACATTGTTGCAGCGTGCGGCGCGCGCGACCATCGGCCGGCTCTATCAGCTCGTGCTCGAACAGCCGACCAACGAATTCCGCGACGATGCGGCGACCCTGGGCGCGCCGCGCGGCCGCGATGTCGAAGGCGCGTTGGCGGGCATCCTCTCCACCAATCGGCGAACGACGTCCGACGGCCGCGCGGTAATCGTCTCGGCCGCGCATCCGATCTGGGTGGGCGACCGGGTGCGCGGCGTGGTCGTGGCCGAGGAGACCGGCAATCGGGTGCTGGCCGAGCGCAACCGGGCCTTCGAGCGGCTGTTCAACATCGTGCTCGCCGTGCTGCTCGTAGGTTCGCTGGCGCTGACCGCATACGCGAGCTGGCTGTCGTCACGCATCCGCCGCCTGCGCGACGACGCCGAGCGCGCGATCGACGAACACGGGCGCGTGCGCGCACAGTTCGCGTCTTCCGGCGCGGTCGACGAGATCGGCGACCTGTCGCGCAGCTTCGGCAGCGTGCTGGCGCGGCTCGCCGATTATGCGGGCTACCAGGAAAAGATGGCGAGCCGGCTGTCGCACGAGCTGCGCACGCCGATCGCCGTCGTCCGCAGTTCGCTTGACAATCTGAAGGAGTCGCAGCTTTCCGACGACGCCCGCGTATACATGGCGCGCGCACAGGAAGGCCTGACGCGACTGACGCAGATGCTGACGCGGATGACCGAGGCCGCCCGGCTCGAGCAAAGCCTGTCCGATGCCGAGCGCATCGGCTTCGACCTGGTGCCGGTCGTCAGCGGCTGTATCGAAGGCTTTCGTCTCGTCTATCCGGATGCGCGTATCGCGTACGCGGCGCCGACCGCGGCCATCGTCGTCGACGGCGCCCCCGACCTGATCGCGCAATTGATGGACAAGCTGGTCGCCAACGCCGTCGAGTTCGCCGCCGGCGGCGCGATCGAGATCAGGCTCGACAGCGCCGGGTCGCAAGCACAGCTCTCGGTAGCCAACGACGGGCCGCCGCTGCCCGACGGCACGGCGCTTCGGCTCTTCGACTCGCTGGTGTCGGTGCGGCCCGCCGGCGGATCCGGCACGCCGCACCTGGGTCTTGGACTCTACATCGTGCGCGTGATCACGCAGTTTCATCACGGGTCGGTGCGTGCGCAGAACAAAGCCGACGGCACCGGCGTCGTGGTGACCGTCGCACTGCCACTGGCGAACTCCTGAGGCGTCCCGCGCGGCATCCGGGCAGCCGTCGATCGCGGTTCGGCGATAATCGCCGCGATCCATGTGCTCAACCGGCGTCGTCGCCTGCGCATGGCTCGTTCGCGGCTGGAAGCGCTGCCTTATCCACTCATCATCAACGTTGGTGGCCTGACCCATGCACGTTCACATCCTGGGCATCTGCGGCACATTCATGGGCGGTATCGCGGCGATCGCCAAGACGGCCGGACACGAAGTCAGCGGCTGCGACGCCAACGTCTATCCGCCGATGTCGACGCAACTCGCCGCCCTCGGCATCGACCTCACCCCCGGCTGGGACGCCGCGCAGCTCGACGGCGCGGCGCGCGACGCCGACGTCTTCGTCATCGGCAACGTGGTATCGCGCGGCAACCCGCTGATGGAGGCGATCCTCGACTCGGGCCGAGCGTACGTGTCGGGACCGCAGTGGCTGTACGAGCAGGTGCTGGCGACACGCTGGGTGCTCGCGGTCGCCGGCACCCACGGCAAGACGACGACGGCGGCGATGCTGGCATGGATCCTCGAGCAGGCGGGCCTTGCACCGGGATTCCTGATCGGCGGTGCGCCGATCGATTTCCCGGTTTCGGCGAGGCTGACCGACAGTGAGTTCTTCGTGATCGAGGCCGACGAGTACGACACTGCGTTCTTCGACAAGCGCTCGAAGTTCGTCCACTACCGGCCGCGCACCGCGATCCTCAACAATCTCGAATACGACCACGCCGACATCTTTCCCGACCTCGCGGCGATCGAGACGCAGTTCCACCACCTGGTCCGCATGGTGCCGGGCCGCGGCCGCATCATCGTCAACGGCGGCGAGGCGTCGCTCGCACGCGTACTGGCGCGCGGCTGCTGGAGCGAGGTCGAGCGTTTCGGATTGGCCGAGGTTCCCGGCACCGGCCCCGACTGGACGATCGCCGTCGACGGCACGATCCGGCTCGCAGGCGCGCCGCAGGGGGCGCTCGACTTCACACAGGCCGGGCGGCATAACCAGGGCAATGCGCTGGCCGCGCTCGCCGCCGCGCGCCACGCCGGCGTGCCGGTGGCCGAGGGGCTGGCCGCGCTGGCGCGCTTTCGCGGCGTCAAGCGCCGGCTCGAGACCCGCGGCGTCGTGCGCGGCATCACCGTCTACGATGACTTTGCGCATCATCCGACGGCGATCGCGACCACGCTCGAGGGCCTTCGGCGCAAGGTCGGCGCCGCGCGCATCCTCGCGGTGCTCGAGCCGCGCTCGAACACGATGAAGCTCGGAGCGATGAAGGACGCGCTTGCCGGCAGTCTCGCCCGGGCCGATCGCGTGTTCTGCTATTCGGCAAACCTGGGATGGGACGTCGCCGGTGCGCTGGCACCGCTGCGCGATGTCGCCCGCGTGTTCGACGACCTGCCGCGCCTGGTCGACGCGATCGTTGCCGAGGCGCGTCCCGGCGACCACGTGCTGGTGATGAGCAACGGCAGCTTCGGCGGTATCCACGAAATGCTGCTCGAGCGCCTCGCGCCATGACTGCGACGATCGTCTATCTGCACGGCTTTCGTTCGTCGCCGGCGAGCATCAAGGCGGCCCGGTTGCGCGCACATATCGAATCGCTGCCGGAAAATTCGCGACCGCGCCTGCACGTGCCTGCGCTTTCGCATCGGCCCGCCGCCGCCGCCCAGGCGGTTGCGCAATGGGTCGAACGCCAAGCCGGAGTGTCCGTGCTCACCTTCATCGGCAGCTCGCTCGGCGGCTACTACGCCACGCACTTCGCCGAACGCTTTGCCGCGCGCGCCGTGCTGATCAACCCGACGGTCCACCCCTACGCCGACCTCGAGCCGTGGCTGGGCATGCAGACCAACCTGCATACGGGCGAGGCCTTCGTCGTGACGCAGAGGCACATGGACGAGTTGCGCTCGCTGGCGGTGCCGCAAATCACGCGACCGGAGCGCTATTTCCTTTTGGTCGAAACCGGCGACGAAGTGCTCGATTACCGCCTGGCGATCGCGCACTATGCCGGCGCCCATCAGTACGTTCGCGGCGGCGGCGACCACGCCTTTGCCGATTTCTGCGCGCAGCTGCCGGCCATCCTCCGCTTCGCCGGCGTGGCCGGCGCGCGTTAGCGCGCGGCGTATACTTTTGCGATGGAGCCACCGGTCGCGATCGAACAGCTGGTCGTCGCGATCAGCTCGCGCGCGCTGTTCGATTTCGAGGAAGAGAACCAGGTCTTCGAAACGTCCGACGACCGCGCGTACATGCAGCTGCAGCTCGAACGCCTCGAACAGCCGGCCAAGCCTGGCGTCGCCTACCGGCTGGCGCGCAAGCTCGAGGCCTTCAATAGTGATGACGTCAAGCGCGTCGACGTCGTCATCCTGTCGCGCAACGATCCGGTGTCCGGCTTGCGGGTGTTTCGTTCGGTGCGCGGCGCGGGCCTCGCGATCGAGCGCGGCGTATTCACGCGCGGCCGCCCGCCTTTCGAATACCTGGGGCCGCTGAAGGCCAATCTCTTCCTGTCGGCCAACGGTGATGACGTGCGTGCCGCGCTGAACGCGGGTTTTCCCGCAGCGCTCGTCTACACGCAATCGACGCGCGACGACGCGCATCCGGACGAAGTGCGCATCGCCTTCGACGGCGATGCGGTGCTGTTCGCCGACGAGGCCGAGCGCGTCTATCGCAACGAGGGCATCGATGCGTTCCAGAAGCACGAGGCCGACCATGCGGCGCGGCCGCTGCCGCCGGGTCCCTTCAAGCCGCTGCTCGAGGCGCTGCACCGGCTGCAGCGCGCGGCCAGCGACGGCAACGTGCCGATGCAGCTGCGCACGGCGCTGGTGACGGCGCGCTCGAGTCCGGCGCACGAGCGCGCGATTCGCACGCTGATGGACTGGAACATCGACGTCGACGAGGCGATGTTCCTGGGCGGCCTGTCCAAGGGGGAGTTCCTGCGCGTCTTCGAGCCGGACTTTTTCTTCGATGATCAGACACGGCACGTCGAGTCGGCCGCGGCGCACGTGCCCTCGGGCCACGTTCCGCACGGCGTGTCGAACGAGTAGCCGGCGCGCGGAAATTGCGGCAGCCGAAGTTCGTCAGACGCTCATCCCCCGCTGCCGGATGAACGGACCGAAGCAGGTATCGCGCCGCTCCTGCCGGCAGACGAAGAAGATGTTGCCCGAACGGTGGAACAGCACGTACTGCGTGACCGACCCGCCGGGCGCGGTCACCCTCCCCGAGCAGTCCTGTTTGCCGTTGTTGCGGACGATCTTGTCGGTCCACCGGTAGAAGCCCTTCGCGGAGGGCTTGGCGGAGATCTCGAATTGCGACTCCGAGACCTCGTCGGCGCTGGTCACGTGCGACGTCCCGTCGCGCAGGAACGCGTAGGACTCGGTGCAGTCGAGTTGCGCGATGGTCAGACGCCACGTGCCGATAAACGGGTGGTCGACGGCGATCTCGGCGGCGCATGCGGGCGCACAGGTGAGGAGCAACCCCAGCAGCGCGAACAGCGGCAGACTCGGGCGGGAATGAAGTGGGCGCATCATGGCGACTCGCGGGCTGGGGTCGGCGTGCCGCGTCGCCGATGCCGGCGACGCCGGGTCGGCGATATGGGCATCGGCTTCGACCGTCGTGCCGCGCGCGGGTTCAGGCGCGCACCCGACCGAAAAATGGGTACTGCGGATCGTTGAAACCCGGCGTCGACGGATGCCCGGGCGCCACCAGCGAGTCGACCAGCGCCTCGTCCTCGTCGCTCCACGCGGTGCCGATCGCCGCAACGTATTCCTGCCATTGCTCGAGCGTGCGCGGACCGGCGATCACCGACGTCACGATGTCGTTCGCCCACAGCCAGGCCAGCGCGAACTGCGTCAGCGTACGCCCGGTGTTGCCCGCGTGCTCACGCAGCTTCTGCGCGATAACGTAGGACTCCGGGCGCAACTCCGTCTCCAGCATACGCTTGTCGCCGCGCGCCGCGCGCGAGCCTTCGGGCAGCGGCGCGTCGGGAATGTACTTGCCGGTCAGCACGCCGCGAGCGATCGGCGAGTAGGCGGCCACGCCGATGCCGTAGTGATCGCAGGCCGGAAGGATTTCCACCTCCGGCACCCGGTTCAGCAGGTTGTAGTACGGCTGGCAGACCACGGGCGGCGGCACGCCCTGCGCCTCGCATTCGGCGACGACTTCGGCGATCCGCCAGCCGCGGTAATTTGAAACGCCGAAATAGCGGATCTTGCCGGCACGGATCAGCGTGCCCAGCGCATCGACGGTTTCCGAAAGCGGAGTCCCGGCGTCGTCTCTGTGCAGGTAATAAATGTCGATGTAATCGAGCCCCAGGCGCGCGAGGCTGTCGTCGCAGGCGGCGAGCACCCAGCGCCGCGACAGTCCGCCGTCGCGAGGCTTGACGGTCATCACGTTGCCGACCTTGGTCGCGAGGATCCAGTCGCGGCGGTCGGCCTTGATCGCCGGGCCGATGATGCGTTCCGACGCTCCCATCGCGTAGGCGTCGGCGGTGTCGATGAAGTTGACCCCGGCTTCGCGCGCCGCGTTGATGATCCGGTGTGCCGTATCGGCGTCGGTGCGGTCGCCGAACATCATCGTCCCGAGGCAGATCGGCGAGACCATGAGCCCGCTGCTGCCCATCCGTAGGTATTCCATGGCGCGAACTCCGTTGCGTGTCGAGCCAATGACTATGCAGGATCGATGGCCTTCGCGCAAATCGACGCGCTGTCCCCGTATAATCGCGCCTTCCCGAGCGTCCTGCCCGAAGCATCGCGGCCTAGCGCCTTCCCCGACCTCGCCTCAAGCTGGCGGTTTCCATGAATGTCCTGTTCGAGGACGACGGTCAGTTGAAGGCAGGCACCGTGCTCGCCGACAACGAAGCGTCGTTGCAGGTAGAAGCGGTTTCCGGCAAGCGTCAGAAGGTGAAGGCGGCGCACGTGCTGCTGCGCTTCGCCACCCCTGGTCCAGCCGACACCCTTGGCGAGGGTCAACGTCTGGCAGTCGAACTCGATCCCGGATTCCTGTGGGAGGTCTGCGGCGACGCCGAGTTCGGCTTTGCCGAGCTCGCCGGTGAATACTACGGCGGCACGCCGACGCCGGCACAGGCAACTGCCGTAGCGCTTACGCTGCACGCGTCGCCGATGCACTTCTACAAGAAGGGCCGCGGTCGCTACCGCAAGGCGCCGCCCGATTCGCTGCGCGCCGCACTGGTCTCGGTCGAGCGCCGTGCGCGCGAAGCCAGGCAAATCGCCGCCTGGGCGGACGAACTGGCTGCCAACGTGCTCCCCGAGGCCCTTCGCGCCAGGCTCGACATGCTTTTGTACAAGCCCGACAAGAACACGCTCGAATGGAAGGCGCTGGCCGCGGCCTGCGAGATGCGCAAGACCCATCCGCTCGAACTATTGTCCGCCTGCGGCGCGATTGCCTCGACGCACGACTATCACTACAACCGCTTTCTCTGCGAAGCCTTTCCACAGGGCGTCGCCTTTCCCGCGTGGGGCGTGCTGCCGGAGCTCCCCGAACTGCCGCTCGCGGACGTGCGCGCCTTTTCCATCGACGACGCGACGACCACCGAGATCGACGATGCCTTCTCGGTGCGCGAGCTTCCCGGCGGCCATTACGAAGTCGGTGTGCATATTGCATGCCCGGCGTTGGCGATGCCGCGCGGCGACGCGCTCGACCGCATCGCGCGCACGCGGCTGTCGACCGTGTACATGCCGGGCCGCAAGCTGACGATGCTGCCGGAGGAGGCGATCGCCGCGTTCACGCTGAAAGAGGCGACAGCGCCGCCCGCGCTGTCGCTGCTGGTCGAAGTGACCTCCGACGGTGTGCCGCTGCGGCACGAGACGCGCGTTCAGCGCGTCCCCGTCGCCGCCAATCTGCGCCTGGACATGGTCGGCGACGATTTCACCAATGCGCTGCCGTCGCCCGCGGACCCACCGTGGACGCAGGAGTTGCGCGTGTTGTGGAAGCTGACGCAGCACCTGTCGGCGCAGCGCGGCAAACACGACGTCGACCGCATCGACTACAGTTTTCACGTCGACTGGGGCGCAGGCGCCGACGGGCGTGTGGCCATCGTGGCGCGCGAGCGTGGCAGTCCACTCGACAAGCTGGTTTCCGAGTTGATGATCCATACCAACAACACCTGGGGCCGGTTGCTGGCCGAGCGCGGCGCTGCGGGGCTGTATCGTGTGCAGGCGGCGGGCAAGGTCAAGATCAGCACGCGTCCGGGTGAGCACCAGGGGCTCGGTCTCACGCATTACCTGTGGTCAAGCTCCCCGTTGCGCCGGTATAGCGATCTTGTCAACCAGAGGCAGCTGCTCGCCGTGCTGGCCGGCGTTACACCGCCCTACGCCGCCAACGATGCGGAGCTGTTCGCGGCACTGGCCGATTTCGAGGCGACGTATAGCCAGTACGCGGAGTTCCAGGGCCGCATGGAGCACTACTGGTGCCTGCGCTGGCTGCTGCAGGAAGAGATTGCGGAAATCGGCGCGCGGTCGATCCGCGACGACCTGGTCCGTTGCGAAGGCCTGCCGCTGGTCCTGCGGTTGCCGGACATGCCTGCACAGCCGCCCGACACGCGGCTGCGCGTGGCCATCATCCGCGTCGACCTGCTGGCAGCGAGCCTCGAATGCCGCTTCGCCGGCCTCGTGTCCGACGCCGCGGCAACGGGATAGCGCCTTCCCATGACGCCGGCATGACGGACGCATACAATAGCGTCCATCTCAGTTCGCCATTCCGCAAGACGATCAGCCGTGCCGCGCCGCGCGACGCCACCGAAGACAACTATCGATTCCTCCGCGGCGCCGGCGCCGCCCAAGGTCGCGCCGGTTCCCGCGGCTAAACGTAGCGCGCCGGTACCTGCGGCGAAGCGGACGAACGCGACCGCGCCGTTGTCTGCGACGAAGAGCGCCGCACCGGCTGCGCCGCGGAAGAAGTCCGCGACGCCGCGTGCCGCCAAACCGCTGATCGTCGATCCCGAAGTGCCTGCGGTGGTGGCACCCGCGCGCCAGGGTCCGGTCCGGCGCAGTGCGCGCATCGTGCCGGCGGGGGCTTTGCCGCCGGCACGCATCCCGCCCGAAGCGCTGCGCTCCGTTCGCAACCAAAAGTTGCTGGCGATCGCGGTCGGCGGATCGGTGCTGATTCACCTGATCGTGCTTATGATTCACTTCACCCCCTTCGTGTTGAAGAGCCTGAATGATCACGGGCCACCGCTCGAAGTCGCGCTGGTCAACGCGCGGACCGTCGCCAAGCCGACGAAGGCGGACATCCTCGCGCAGGCGAATCTGGACGGCGGCGGCAACACCGACGCCGATCGTCGCGCGAAGACGCCGCTGCCGGTGCTGCCGAAGAACAACCCCGAACAGCAGGTCGCGGTCGCCACGCAGCGAGTCGTTACGCTGGAACGGGAAGCGCGCGAGCTACTGACGCAGCTGCGCTCGGCGCCGGTGACGCCGTCGACACAGCTTCCGGCCGACGCGGCCGAGAAGACCGACCTGCCCACCGCCAACGAACTGATGCAGCGGATGCTGGAGGCGATGCGGCTGGAAGCGCAGATCGCCAAGGACATGGAGGCCTACCAGAAGCGGCCGAAGCGCCGCTTCGTCGGCGCGCGCGCGCAGGAGTACCGTTTCGCGCGCTACGTCGAGGACTGGCGGCTGAAGATCGAGCGCGTCGGCAACCTCAACTATCCGGAAGCCGCGCGCGCGCAAAAGCTCTACGGCAGCTTGTTGCTGACGGCGTCGATTCGCAGCGACGGGTCGCTAGAGAATGTCGAGATCAACCGGACCTCCGGCAGTCGTATTCTCGATGCGGCGGCGGTACGGATTGTCGAAATGTCGGCGCCGTACATGCCGTTTCCGCCGGACATCAAGCGAGACACCGACGTGCTGCATATCACGCGCACGTGGATGTTCACCAAGGCGGATTCGCTCGAGTCCCGATGAGTCGCCGGCGGACCCGATGGGCGCGGTTTGCGCGCTCTGCCGGTGCCGATCACGCGACTCGAAGGTGCGGGCATTCGGTCCTTTCCATCTCAATTCACGCGGCGCATGGATAAATACGCGGTCATCGGCAACCCAGTCGCCCACTCGAAGTCGCCGCAGATCCATGAGGCCTTCGCGCACGCGACCGGCCAGCACATGAGCTATGTGCGTTTGTGGGCGCCCATCGGCGGCTTCGCCGATGCGGTCGAGACTTTCGCCCGCGATGGCGGACGCGGCCTCAACGTCACGGTTCCGTTCAAGCTCGATGCCTTTGCAGTCGCGCACACGGCGAGCGACCGGGCGCAGGCTGCGGGTGCCTGCAACACCTTGCGTCGCGACGCCGACGGCTGGTACGCCGACAACACCGACGGCGCCGGAATCGTTCGTGACCTCACGGTGAACCTCGACGTGCCGCTCGCCGGCCGTGACGTCCTGGTGCTGGGCGCCGGGGGAGCCGCACGCGGCATCCTGGTGCCCGTTTTCGCCGAGCGGCCGTGCTCGGTTACGCTGTGCAATCGCACGGCGGAAAAGGCACAAGCGCTGGCGCTGCACTTCGCGGCGCGCGGCCCCATCGTCGCGCTGACCTCCGGGGCGCTGGCGGGACGGAGTTTCGACGTCGTGATCAATGCGACCAGCGCCGGACTGGCGGGAGACGTGGCGCTTCCCTGGCCGGCGGGACTGTTCAGGCCGGGGAGCTTCGCGTACGACATGGTCTACGCCGACGCGCCGACGGCGTTCCTGCGCTGGGCGCGCGCGCACGGGGCGCCGAGGTCTTCCGACGGGCTGGGCATGCTGATCGAGCAGGCCGCCGAGAGCTTTTTTCTCTGGCGCGGCGTGCGCCCCGAGACTGCGCATATCTTTCCGATGTTGCGCCCGGCGCGCTGATGACCGGCGCCCGGCGCGGCTTCGCATGGATGCGCTGGATTGCGTGGACGCTGGGGGCGCTTGCCGCCGCGCTGCTGGCGGTCCACCTGTGGTACGCCGCGCATATCTTGTGGTGGCGCGCGCATCCGGTCGGCGAGACGTCGTTCATGGCCTATCGGATGGACGAGCTGCGCGCAAAGCGGCCGAACGCGAAGCTGCAATATCAGTGGGTGCCCTATGATCGGATCTCCAGCAACCTGAAGCGTGCGATGGTCGCTGCCGAGGACGCCAAGTTCGTCGATCACGAAGGCTTCGACTGGGAGGGTATCCAGCAGGCGCTCGAGAAGAACCAGAAAAAGGGCCGTGTCGTTGCCGGTGGCTCGACGATCACCCAGCAGCTGGCAAAGAATCTGTTCCTCACCCCGTCGCGCAGTTACCTGCGCAAGGCCGAGGAAGCCGTTATCACCGTGATGCTCGAAGCCATGCTGCCGAAGCGGCGTATTCTGGAGATCTATCTCAACGTGATCGAATGGGGCAGCGGCGTATTCGGTGCCGAAGCTGCCGCACGACGCTATTTCGGCGTCGGCGCCCGGCAACTGTCGGCCGAGCAGGCTGCGCGACTGGCGGCGATGGCGCCCAACCCTCGCTTCTACGAGCGCAACCAGGGAGCACCGGGTCTCAACCGCAAGATCGGAATCATCCTGTCGCGGATACCTTCAGCGGAATTGCCGTAGCGCGGCCCACGCGGCCCCTCACCCCGGCCGTCTCCTAGCGTCGCGGGGAGACGGCCACATTGACGATAGAATGCGCGCGGCGCCACGTTTTTTTGCATTTCCCTTGACCATCGACCCACCATGTCCGAGACCGTCCAATCGCCGGCGAGCGAGCGCCCCGAGCCGCGCGAGCGCGTACAGGACGCGCTCGCCGAGATCACGGCGTTGCTGCGTCGCCACCGTCTGGTCGAAGGTCTCGTCCACGAACAGCTCAAACACGTACCGCTAGACGACCACGACGAACGCGGCGCGGTTGTCGAGAGCCTCGTCACCCGGCAGAACAAGGCCGAACTGCAGCGCAAGCTCGACCGACTGCATCCGGCCGACATCGCCTACATCCTGGAAGCCCTGCCGCTCGACGAGCGGCTGTACATCTGGGAACTCGTCAAGGCGGATCGCGACGGCGAAATCCTGCTCGAGGTTTCCGAGCCGGTGCGCGAGTCGCTCATCTCGTCGATGGATACCGACGAGCTGGTCGCCGCCGCGGAGTCGCTCGACGCCGAGGAAATTGCCGAGCTGGCACCCGACCTTCCGCAGGAGGTGATGGACGACGTCTTCTCGAGCCTTCCGATGGAGGAGCGCGAGGAGTTGCGCGCCGCGATGTCCTTCGATGACGACATGGTTGGCGCGCTGATGGACTTCGAGGACCTGCAGGTGCGTCCGGACGTGACCCTCGAAGTCGTGCTGCGCTACCTGCGCCGCTTCGAGGAGTTGCCGTCGCAGACCGACCAAATCTTCGTCGTCGACCGCAAGGAGACGCTGCTCGGCGTGTTGCCGATGAACACGCTGATCGTCTCCGATCCGGAGACGCTGGTCGCCGACGTGATGCGGCCACCGGTGATCACGCTGCGGCAGCATGAGAAGGCTGACGACGCGGCCTCCGCGTTCGAGCGCTACGACCTCGTGTCGGCGCCGGTCGTCGACACCAACGACCGGCTGGTCGGCCGGGTGACCGTCGACGAGGTCCTCGACTTCGTGCGCGAGCGCGGCGAGGAGAGCATGCTCGCGCAGGCCGGCCTGCGCGAGGAGGAGGACGTCTTCGCGTCGGTGTGGAAATCGTTCCAGAACCGCTGGGCGTGGCTCGCGGTCAACCTGGTCACCGCGTTCATCGCGTCGCGCGTGATCGGCGTGTTCGAGGGATCGATCGAAAAGCTGGTCGCGCTGGCGGCGCTGATGCCGATCGTCGCCGGAATCGGCGGCAATTCGGGCAACCAGACGATCACCATGATCGTGCGCGCGGTTGCGCTCGGGCAGGTCAGTCGCGGGCACGCGCGCGGCCTCATCCGCAAGGAGATCATCGTCGCGCTGATCAATGGACTGGTGTGGGGCGGCGTGATGGGCCTGTTCGCGACGCTGCTCTACAAGGACGTGGCGCTCGGCCTGATCATGGTGCTGGCGATGACGCTGAACCTCATGCTCGCGGCGTCGATGGGCGTGCTCATTCCGATGACCATGTTGAAGCTCGGCCGTGATCCCGCGCTCGGCGCGTCGGTGCTGATCACGGCGGTCACCGACTCCGGCGGTTTCTTCATCTTCCTGGGTCTCGGCACGCTGTTCCTGATCAGGTGACCGGCCGCGTCGTCTGCGGCCAGCGCGCACGGCCGCCGGCGATGGCGCCGAAGCAGCCGGGGAATGCGACAATGCCGGCTCCGCTTCAGGGAGCCGCTTGATGCAACGCCCGCCCGCCCGTATCGGCGAAGCGCTCGCCGCCGTTGAAACACCCGCGCTGGTCGTCGACCTCGACGCCTTCGAGCATAACCTCGACCTGATGGCCAATGCGGTCCGCGGCTCGGGTCTGGCGCTGCGGCCGCACGGGAAGGCGCACAAGTGCCCCGACATCGCAAAGGCACAGATTGCGCGCGGCGCCGTCGGCATCTGCTGCCAGAAGGTCGACGAGGCGGCCGCATTCGTCGCCGCCGGCATCGACGACATCCTGCTCACCAACGAGATCGTGGCGCCGGCGAAGATCGCCCGCCTCGCCGCGCTCGCGCGGTCGGCGACCATTGGCGTGCTGGTCGACGACGCGCAACCGATCGCCGACCTGTCTGCCGCGGCAGTGCAAGCCGGCGGCACGCTCGATGTCTGTGTCGAAATCGACGTCGGCGCGCACCGTTGCGGAGTCGCGCCGGGCGCTGCGGCCGTGCCACTGGCGCAGGCGATAGCCGCTGCGCCTGGACTTCGCTTTCGTGGCCTGCACGCCTACCACGGCGCCGCGCAGCACCTGCGCCAGCCTTCGCAGCGTCTTGCCGCGATCGAGGCGGCCAGCGCGATGGCAGCGCAGACCAAGGCACTCATCGAGGCGGCCGGCGTTCCATGTCCGGTGGTCACCGGAGCCGGCACCGGGACGTGGCAGCTCGAACGCGACAGCCACGTCTACACCGAGCTGCAGCCGGGTTCCTACGCGTTCATGGATGCCGACTACGGACGCAACGCCCTGGCGCCGGACGAGCATGCCTTCGAGCACAGCCTGTACGTGCTGGCGACGGTGATGAGCACGCCCACGCCCGAACGCGCGATCGTCGATGCGGGACTGAAGGCGTCGGCCTTCGATTCCGGGCTGCCGCAGGTCCACGCGGTGCGCGGGCTCGACTACGTGAAGGCCTCCGACGAGCACGGCGTGCTGCAGGTGGATCCCGCACGGGGCGCACCCGCGCTTGGCGATCGCATCTGGCTGATACCCGGACACTGCGACCCGACGGTCAACCTCTACGACTGGATCGTCGGCATGCGCGGCGAGCGGGTCGAGTGCGTGTGGCCGGTAGCGGCGCGAGGCGCCGTCGGCTAGCCTGCGGGTGCGGGCCGCGACCGGACGCTGGCCTGCCGCGGCGGCGCCCCAAGGCGGGGCGCCCCCTTGGGGGGAGGGCGCCGCGGGCGTCTACGGGGGAGGCGTCTACGGGGGAGGCGTCTATAGGGCGGCCATTCCGCGCGGCGTGCGGATCATCGCCGCCAGTCTGGGCGAACGAGCGTAGCTGACCTTGAGCGTGTCTGAAAGTCCGAGTTTGGCGAGATCCGTGCGCACCGCTGCGGGTTCCGGATGTTCGCCGGCGATGATTTCGACGCGCAGCCCGGTGTTGGCGAGATTGGCGGCCGGGTGTCGCGCATCGGGCCACTCGATGAGCGTCGGAACCAGACCGCGGCCGGGGCGATGGCCGTCGCCGGGAACGGTGATGCGCCACGAGAACTCGCCGCGCGACATCGGCAGGATCGCGCCCAATTCCGGTGTCCGCGCGGTGTTGGTGGCGATGTCCGTCGTGCGCGCCACCCAGTGAATCAATCGCGGGCCCTCGGCGAGTTCGGCCTTCATCCGTGGCTCGTCCAGGTCGAACCAGCGCCGGCGTGACGGTGGAGTCCCCAGCGGGTCGACCGCGATGACTTCGAGGTAGAAGCGCGGACCGAGCGACAACAGCGCATTGTGCGTGCCCATCGCGACATGCTTGCCTCCCTGCTGCGGCCGGAAGCCGAGGCGTTCCTCGACCCAGTCACAGCCCTGCTCGAGGCAAAGCGCCGCGACCACCAGGTGATCGGCTTCGACCGACGGCGGATTCAGGCTTCGCATGCCGGCGAATCGCGCCGTCGATGCACCCGGGCCCCCACGGCTAGACATCCGGATGCGCGTCGTCGTTCAGGAGCGTGCAATGGTTGCTGCCGCAGGCGGCCATGTTCGCTCCTTTGTCCTCGGTTGGGTTCTCAGCATAAGGCATCGGTGAAGAACGACGCGTCCACCCGAGCGGTGGCGTCGGGCGCGTGTGCATCGTTGTAGCGCAGCGCTCGGGAAAAGTCGAGTCCGATCCCGATTCTCGCGCGCTCAGATCAGGATGATGTCGTACTGCTCCTGCGTGTACAGCGTCTCGACCTGCAGAGAGATCGGTTTGGCGATGAAATCGCCAAGCTGCGCCAGGCTCTGCGACTCCTCGTCCAGGAACATGTCGATCACCGACTGCGAGGCGAGGATGCGGAACTCGCGGGCGTTGAACTGCTTCGACTCGCGGACGATCTCGCGCAGGATCTCGTAGCAGATCGTCTGCGCGGTCTTGTATTCGCCGCGGCCCTGACAGGTCGGGCAGGGCTCACATACCACATGCGCCAGCGATTCACGCGTGCGCTTCCTGGTCATCTCGACCAAGCCCAGCTGCGTGAAGCCGTTCACGGTCAGCCGCGTGCGGTCCTTTTCGAGCGCACGGTTCAATTCATTCAGCACCGAGTTGCGGTGCTCGCCGTTGTCCATGTCGATGAAGTCGATGATGATGATGCCGCCGAGGTTGCGCATCCGCAGCTGGCGGGCGATCACCTGCGCAGCCTCGAGGTTGGTCTTGAAAATCGTATCGTCGAAGCTGCGGCCGCCGACGAAGCCGCCGGTGTTGACGTCGATGGTCGTCATCGCCTCGGTCTGGTCGAAGATCAGGTAGCCGCCGGACTTCAAGTCGACGCGCCGCGACAGCGCACGCTCGATCTCGTCCTCGACGCCGTGCAGGTCGTACAACGGCCGGTCGCCAAGATAGTGATTGATGCGTTCGGTCAGCGCCGGCGTGTACTGTCGCGCGAAGTCCTCCATTCTGACAAAGGTTTCGCGCGAATCGACCAGGATGCGCTGCGTCTCGTCGGTCGACATGTCGCGCAGCACGCGCTGTGCGAGATCGAGATCCTGGTAGAGCAGCGACGCCGGCGGCGCCTCGTGCGAGCGCAACGTCAGGTCGCTCCACAGCTTGGTCAGGTATTCGATGTCGGCCTGCATCTCGCGTTCGGACGCGGTCTCGGCCATCGTTCTGATGATGAAGCCACCGGTCAAACCTTCGGGCAGCAGATGCTGCAGCCGCTCGCGCAGCGTCTCGCGCTCGGCCTCGTCACCGATACGCTGCGAGATGCCGATATGCGAATCCTGCGGCAGATAGACGAGCAGGCGCCCGGCGAGGCTCACCTGGGTGGACAGCCGGGCGCCCTTGGTGCCGATCGGATCCTTGATCACCTGCACCAGCAGCGACTGGCCTTCGTGCAGGATTTTCTCGATCGGCCGGTCGCCGCCGCCGTGGCCGTTCTGGCGATGCTCCCAGATGTCGGCGATGTGCAGGAACGCCGCGCGCTCGAGACCGATTTCGATGAACGCGCTCTGCATGCCGGGCAGCACCCGTGCGACCCGCCCCAGGTAGATGTTGCCGACGAGCCCGCGCGCGCTCGAGCGTTCGATGTGCAGTTCCTGCACGACGCCCTGTTCGAGCATGGCGACGCGCGTTTCCTGCGGCGTTACATTGATGAGAATTTCATGAGCCATGGATCGCCGGCGGACGCGTCGACCTGCGCATGGGTATTCGCGCAGGCGGCAATACGGATGGATTCGTTATAGCACGGCGCGGCCGAAGCGGGCGAGGAGCGCGGCGGTTTCAGCGAGCGGCAGGCCCATCACGCCCGAATAGCTGCCTTCCAGGCGGGTGATGAACGCTGCGGCCCGCCCCTGCACCGCGTAGGCGCCCGCTTTGTCGTGGGCTTCGCCGGACGCGACGTAGCGTTCGATCTGGCCGGCGCTCAATCGGCGCATCGTGACCTGCGAGACCGACACGGCGACCTCGACGTCGTCGTCCATGCGCACGGCGACCGCGGTGATCACCTCGTGGCGCCGTCCGGCGAGCCGCGCGATCATTTTCCGTGCCGCGTCGACGTCGGCGGGCTTGCCGAAGATCGCACCGTCGAGCACCACTTCGGTGTCGGCACCCAGAACCGGCCTTGGCGACAGGCCACGCTCCTGCATCCGGCGCCAGCCGACGCTCGCCTTGGTCCGGGCGATGCGCTCGACGTAGTGCAGTGGCGGTTCGCCATCGCGCGCTTCCTCGACGACGTCGCGATGCCGCCCGGCTGCGCTGCGTAGCAGCAGGAGGTCGAAGTCGACGCCGATCTGGCGCAGGAGTTCCTGTCGGCGCGGACTGCGCGAGGCGAGATAGATGGCCATGTCAGTTACTCAAGGCCTGCTTCCACCGCGCGGTTCTAAGGCTTCAGTCACGATGGTAAGGATGCCCGGAGTTGACGGTCACGGCGCGATAGAGCTGTTCCGCCAGCAGCACGCGCGCGAGTCCGTGTGGAAGTGTCATCGCCGACAGCGCGATCGTCGCGAGTGCTTCGCGCTTGATCGACGGATCGAGCCCATCCGCACTACCGATGACAAAGGCGATGTCGGCGCCTTCTGCGTGCCATTGCCCGATCCGTTTCGCAAGCGCACGCGTGGTCCATGCTGCGCCGCGCTCATCGAGCGCCAGCATACGGCATCCGGAACACGCCGACCGGATGCGCACGGCCTCCGCCGCGAGAGCCTGCGCCATGGTCTTGCCGCCGCTGCGCGCCGCGGGTTTCAATTCGACCAGTTCGATCGCGAATTCGCGCGGCATCCGTCTCGCATAGTCGTCGTAACCCGCGCTGACCCATGCCGGCATCCGGTGTCCCAGCGCGACGATGCGCAGCTTCATCGAAGGCGGAAATCGGGATCAAGACTGCGTAGCGATCGGGGTACGACGCCAACGCTGCGCGATGCTCCGCATCAAGGCGTCGACCGGGATGGCCATGGTCGCCTGGTCAGGCGGCGGCCTTGGCGCGCGCGCGAATTGCCGTCGTATCCCACAGTTCTTCGAGGTTGTAGTGGGCGCGTACGGCGGGCTGCATCACGTGGACGACGATGTCACCACCATCGACCAGCACCCATTCGCCTGCTTCCTCTCCTTCGACACCGACGATCGTGGCGCCGGCTTCTTGCAACCGCTCGCGCACGTGATGCGCCAACGCCCTGACCTGCCGATTGGACTCGGCGGTGGCGATGATCAGCGAATCGTAGAAGCTGGTGATCTTGCGGACGTCCAGAACCCGGATGTCGCGGGCCTTGATGTCCTCGAGGGCGGTGACGGCGGTTCGTTGCAGCTTGTTAAGTCGCATCCGGTGGGGTCGAGTAAAGGTGGTGCCGGTCAATATAGGCCAAAACGGCGGGCGGGAGCAACGCGGAGACGGCGGCATGCCCGTCGTTGCGTCGTTCGAGTTGCGCGCGGATCATCGACGCCGAAATCGGCTGCGGCGATATCGCTTGTTCGTAGATGGCGCCGGCGGGCGTCGAAAGCAAGATGGCGGGATCGCGCGTCAGCCGTGCCTTCCGCTCGACGGCGAGTGGCGCGGGCAGCGCCTCGTCCAGTGCAACGCCGGGTCTGGCGACAACGACCAAGTGTGCCAGTGCGAACAGCTCTTGCCAGCGGTGCCAGGACGGGAGTCCCCGAAAGGCATCGGCGCCGACCAGCAGCAACAGCGGCCGCAGCGCGTCTTCTCCGCGCAACTCCTCGAGCGTTGTGACCGTGTAGCTCTTGCCGCCACGCCGGAGCTCGCGCTCGTCGACGACGAGCCCCGGAAATTCGCTCACGGCGAGGTGCAGCATCGCGAGGCGATCGGCGGCCGCAGCTGCCGGACCCGCACGATGCGGTGGAAGACGCGCTGGCACCAGACGCAACTCGGACAACCCCAGCGATCGTCTCACCTCATCGGCGAAGCGCAGGTGCCCGTAGTGGACGGGGTCGAAGGTACCGCCGAGCAGCGCCACCGGTTCCGTGCGCGGATTCAGAAGCGCGATCCCGGTTCGGATAGAAACGCGAGTTCCTCGGGAGTCGACGTGCGGCCGAGAATCTCGTTGCGGTGCGGATAGCGGCCGAAGCGGAAGATCACGTCGGCGTGCTTGCGCGCCCATTGCAGCGCCGCATCGTCACCCGTTTCCGCCGCCAGTGCGCCGAAAAGCGCGAGACTTCGATGTTGGATGGCGGTGTCTTCGGCGTGCTCGAAGGGCAGGTAGAGGAAGGCACGGCCGTGGCGATCGAGTTCGCGATCGAGGCCTCGCGTCACCGCGTCTTCGGCGGTAGCCAGCGCGCGCGCGTCGCCGGCGAACGCACGCGGTGTATCGCGAAAGATGTTGCGGGTGAACTGGTCGAGCAGCAGCACGCGTGCCAGTGCGCCCTGCGCCGTTACGCACCATTGCCCGAAACCACCGGCCAGCGCCACGCCGACCGCGTCGCCGAAGCGTTGCCGGATCTCGGCATCGAAAGCCGGGTCCTTGCGAAACCAGACCTCGCGCGCGCTGCCGTGTTCCGGAGCGCCCGGAGCGCCGAACCAGAAATCGAGGATCGCCGTCGTCGATGCGTCCATGGCTTATGATACCGGGCTGGCGAGGCAGGCGGTCTTGTCGCGCAAAGCGCTCGCACGATGACGACTTCCTACCGCAACCTTTTTCTGCTGGCCTGCTGCCAGGCGCTGCTGCTGACCAACGCGTCGGGCCTCATCTCGATGAACGGCCTGGTCGGCTATTCGCTGGTCGACACCAAGACGCTCGCCACGCTCGGCGCCACCACCTACGTGCTGGGATCGGCGCTGGCTACGATGCCGATGTCGCTGTGGATGGCGAGGGTCGGGCGCCGGCGCGGGTTCATGGCCGGCGCGCTGATCAACGTCGGCGGCTGCGGACTTGCCGTCGTCGCGCTGTGGCTCGCCAGTTTTCCACTTTACTGCCTTGCCACCGCCATCATCGGCATCTACAACGCCGTGGGCCTGCAATACCGCTTCGCCGCGGCGGAGGTCGCAGCCCCCGCCGACCGTGCCCGCGCGATATCGCTGGTGCTGGCCGGCGGCATCGGCGGCGGCTTCCTGGGTCCGGCGATCACGCGCTGGGGCCACGACCTGTTCGCCGCACCTTTCCTCGGATCGTTCGCACTGCTCGCGGCGGTCGCGCTGGTCGCGCTCGCCGTGCAGTCGCAGGTCCACGTGCCGAAACCCACGGCTGCCGAGAGCGCCGGCGGCGGCCGGCCGCTGACCGAGATCATGCGCCAGCCGGTGTTCTTCGTCGCCGTGCTGGCGGCCGGACTGGGCTACGGACTCATGAACCTCCTGATGACGGCGACTCCGCTGGCGATGGACTTCTGCAGCCTTCCCTACGCGCAGGCGGCGTTCGTCATCTCCTGGCACGTCGTCGGCATGTACGCGCCCGGCTTCGTGACCGGCTCGCTGATCGATCGCTTTGGCGTCCTGAGCGTAATCCTGGCCGGTGTCGCGGTGATGGCCGGCGGCGCCGTCGTCGCGCTCTCCGGCAACGACCTCACGCATTTCCTTACCGCACTGGTGCTGGTGGGCGTCGGCTGGAACTTCATGTACACCGGCGGGACGACGCTGCTCACCGGAGCCTACACGCCGGCCGAGAAGGCACGCACGCAGGGCGCCAACGATTTCATCGTATTCTCGGTGATGCTGGTTTCGTCGTTCGCGTCGGGTGCGCTGGTGTCGGCGGCCGGATGGGAAACGATGAACTGGGGCGCGTTGCCGATTCTCGCGCTGGTCGGTGCGGTCGTTGTCTGGTACGCCCGCGCCCACGGAACGACCCGGCGACCGGCCTGAGCCGGGGCGCAGAGGTCCTAGGTGCGGACCTGCCCGGAACCCAGCACCACCCACTTCTGGCTGGTCAGCCCCTCGAGTCCGACGGGTCCGCGGGCGTGCAGCTTGTTGGTCGAGATCCCGATCTCGGCGCCCAGTCCGAACTCGAAGCCGTCGGCGAAACGCGTCGACGCGTTGACCATCACCGAACTCGAGTCGACCTCGCGCAGGAAGCGCATCGAATTGGCGTAGTCGCCGGTGACGATCGCGTCGGTATGCTGCGAGCCGTAGGTCGCGATATGCATGATCGCGTCGTCGAGCGAGTCGATGATGCGGACGGCGAGGATCGGCGCCAGGTACTCGGCGTACCAGTCTTCCTCGGTCGCCGGCCGCATCGCGGGAACCAGCGCGCGCGAGCGCGCGCATCCGCGCAGCTCGACCCCCTTGTCGATGTAGATCGCCGCCAGTGGCGGCAGCACGCGCGCGGCGACGTCGGCGTGCACGAGCAGCGTCTCCATCGTGTTGCAAGGCGAATAGCGCTGCGTCTTCGCGTTGTCGGCGATACGAATCGCCATGTCGACGTCCGCCGACGCGTCGATGAACACGTGGCAGACACCATCGAGGTGCTTGATCACCGGCACACGCGCCTCGCGCGCGATGCGCTCGATCAATCCCTTGCCGCCGCGCGGCACGATGACGTCGACGTGCGCTTCGTCGGCGATCAGGCAGCCCACCGCCGCGCGATCGGTCGTTGCGATCACCTGCACCGCGTGTTTGGGGAGTCCGGCATCGGCAAGGCCCTGATGCACGCAGGCGGCGATCGCCTGGTTGCTGGCGAGCGCTTCCGAGCCGCCGCGCAGGATGGTCGCGTTGCCGGCCTTGAGGCACAGGCCCGCGGCGTCGGCGGTGACGTTCGGTCGCGATTCGTAGATGATGCCGACGACACCCAGCGGCACGCGCATGCGGCCGACCTGGATGCCGGTCGGCCGATAGCGCAGGTCGGTGATTTCGCCGACGGGGTCCGGCAACGCCGCGATCTCGCGCAGTCCGTCGGCCATCGCCCGCACCGCTTTCGACGACAGCGTCAGCCGGTCGACGAAGGCCTCGTCCTGGCCCGCTGCCCGGGCAGCAGCGACGTCGTCGGCGTTGGCGGCGAGCATGCTCGCCTTGTCGCGGACGAGGGCTGCCGCCATCGAATGCAGCGCATGGTTTCTGGCGCGGGTGTCGGCCCGCGCGAGCTCACGTGCTGCGGCGCGCGCCGCAGCACCGACGGCGCGCATATAGGCGGCGACCTCGGAGGCATCGGCAGGACCCGGGATGCTGCGCTCGTTCATCCGGTCATTCTAGCGCGAGCGGAAGCGTGTTGCTGGCGAATGGGAGGCGCCAGCGCGCAGTCTCCGGGCATGAAGCCGTTTATTGCCCGGCGTCAATCCCGGAAGCGGCCGGAGGCGCGACAATGCTCGCATGAGTCCCCATCGCCAATGAGGCAAATCCGATGCTAGTCCGCGACCGCATGAGCAGCCACCCCGTCACCATTCGCAGCGATGCCGACTACAAGACAGCGCTCTTGCTGATGCAGGACAAGGAAATGCATCACGTCCCGGTGCTCGACGAGAACGACAAGCTGGTCGGTATCGTCGCCGAGCGCGATTTGCTGCTGGCCGCCGCGCATCATCTGCAGACGGCCGTCGAAGTGGGCGAGGTGATGCACCGCGGCGTCATGACCGCCACCGGCGACATGCCGATCGCCCAAGCCGCCGCGCTGATGGTCGAGCATCGGATCGGTGGCCTGCCCGTCGTCGACGGTTCGCAGCGTGTCGTCGGCGTCATCACCGAGACCGACATGCTACGCGCGTTCGTGGAAATGCAGGCTTGACGCAGTCGCCGTCCGTCCGCGACGGAAGGAGTCAGCCGGGTGGCGTCAGCGTTTTCACACCGCGGTCGGTGCCGATCAGGATCACGTCGGCACCGCGATGCGCGAACAGGCCGACGGTCACCACGCCTGCGATCTGGTTGATCTTCGTTTCCATCGCCACCGGCTCCTCGATGGCGAGGCCGGCGACGTCGAGGATCACGTTGCCGTTGTCGGTGGTAAAGCCCATCCGCCACACCGGCTGCCCGCCCAGGCGCACCATTTCGCGCGCGACATAGCTGCGCGCCATCGGGATCACCTCCACCGGCAGCGGGAATGCGCCGAGCACGGGCACCAGCTTCGACGCGTCGGCGATGCAGACGAACCTGCGGCCGACCGCCGCGACGATCTTCTCGCGCGTCAGTGCGCCGCCGCCGCCCTTGATCATCGCCCCCCACTGCGTGACTTCGTCGGCACCGTCGATGTAGACGGGCAGATCGTCGACGTTGTTCAACTCCTCGACGTCGATGCCGTGCGACTTCAGGCGCTCGCTCGACTTGACCGAGCTCGACACCGCGCCGCGGATCCGGTGTTTGATCCTGGCCAGCTCGTCGATGAAAAAATGGGCCGTGGTGCCGGAGCCCACGCCGATCCAGGCGTCGTCGACGACGTAGCGAATCGCCTCGCGGGCGACGGTCTGCTTCAGTTCATCTTGCGTCATTGGTCCGACCTCGCGCCAGTGTTCACGAACAGGATTTGCACGGGTGTGGTTCCGAAGTCACAGCACCAGCCGCCGCATGTCGGCGAGCAGCTCGCCCAGGAAGGCCGTGAAACGCGCCGCAGCCGCACCGTCGATGACTCGATGATCGTAGGACAAGGATAGCGGGAGCATCAGCCTTGGCGCGAACTCGCGCCCGTTCCATACGGGCTTCATCGCGTTCTTCGACACGCCGAGGATCGCGACTTCCGGCGCATTGACGATCGGCGTGAGCGCGGTGCCGCCGATACCTCCCAGCGACGAAATCGAGAAGCAGCCTCCCTGCATGTCGGCGGGCCCGAGCTTGCCCTCGCGGGCGCGCGCCGAGAGCTCGCCCATTTCGCGCCCGATCCGCAGCACGCCCTTGCCGTCGGCGTCGCGGATCACCGGCACGACCAGGCCGTTTCGCGTGTCCGCCGCGAAACCGATGTGGAAGTAGCGCTTGCGCACGAGGCTGTCGCCATCGAGCGAGGCGTTGAAGTCCGGAAACTCGCGGAGCGCCGCGACCGATGCCTTGATCAGGAAGGCGAGCATCGTCACCTTGATCCCCGCCTTTTCGTTCTCGCGGTTCAACTGCAGCCGGAAGGCTTCGAGATCGGTGATGTCGGCTTCGTCGAACTGTGTGACGTGAGGGATCATCACCCAGTTGCGCGCGAGGTTGGCGCCGGAGATCTTCCGGATCCGCGACAAGGGCGTCGCTTCGATCGTGCCGAATTTGGCGAAGTCGACCTTTGGCCAGGGCAGGAGGTCGAGCGCGCCGCCGCCGGCGCTGTGGTCGGTCTCCCGCAAGGCTTCCTTCACGTAGCGCTGCACGTCGTCCTGCAGGATTCTTCCGTGCGGTCCGCTGCCGGTCACGCGCGCGACGTCGACGCCGAGCTCGCGTGCGAAGCGCCGCACCGATGGCGACGCGTGCGCGGCCTTGGCGGCTTCGCTGTCAGTGGGCGCCTCAATCGCCGGCTCCACTACCGCGGGCGGGAGAGGGGAGGGCGCGCTCGCCTGCGCACCTGCGCTCGCTCTCCCGCTTGCGGGAGAGGGTTGGCCCGAGGGTGCGTCCTTTGGCGGCGCCTCCACCGCCGTCTCCCCACCCGTTGTTTCCAGCGTCAGCACCACCGATCCTTCGCTGACCTTGTCGCCGGCCTTCACACGCAGCTCGCCGATGACGCCCGCGGCCGGCGACGGCACGTCCATCGTTGCCTTGTCGGACTCGAGCGCGATCAGCGAATCCTCGGCACGTACGCTGTCGCCGGGCTTCACGTACACCTCGATGACCGGGATGTCGGTGAAGTCCCCGATGTCCGGCACTTTGACTTCGATCGTACCCATGATCACACCGTCCAGGGAGCGGGTTTGTCGGGATCAACACCGTACTTCGCGATCGCCTCGGCCGCCGTCGTCGCGGCGATCGTGTCATCGTCGGCCAGCACGCCGGACAGCGCCTCCCGCCACGCGCGCGTTGCCTGCGGATCGGGATCGTTTCTTTGCGCATCCATCGGTTTCTTCCGAGCGGCTGGAGTCGTCTGATTCTAGGCATTTATGGAAATGATTTCCACATTACAGCGAACGACGTCCTGATGCTGCGCCCCTGCGCAGCATCGCGATTGCAGCGATGCCGCTGATCGCCGCGTTGAGCAGGAATCCGGCGCGGTAGCCTCCGGTCACTCCGGTCAGCGCGGCAAACAGCATCGGTCCGCAGAAAACCCCGCCAAAGGTGATGAAGCCTGCGGCGCCGGTGACCGCGCCCGCGGTCCCCGAAGGTGCGCGGCGGGCGAGTTCCGACAACTGGACGCCGTTCCAGCCGATGGCGGTGGCGCCGTAGGCGGCGGCCAGCGGCAGAACGATCCATGCCGGCCAGTGGGGGGTGGCGAACGCGAAGGCGGCACCGCAGGCGCAGGCCAGCGTCCCAATCAGCGCGAGTATCCGGTGGGCGGGAAACCTCCCGTCCGCGGCGGCGCCGAATCCGATGCGTCCTGGAACCGCGCTGACGGTGGCACAGGTGAGCGCCAACCCGGCGGCGACCAGCGGCCAGTGCAGCGTGGCGGTCAGGAAGACGACCAGGAAGCTCGTCAACGACACCTGGACGGCCGCGAACGCGAAGCCGACCAGCGCCAGTTCGAGCAACGACGGCGAACTGCAGACCATGCGCAGCGGCCCGAGGATGGACGCGACCGACATCCGCGCCGCCGATCTCTGGCGGATGTCGAGCGCACGGCGGGTGGGTTCGGAGGCGACCGCGACCGCGACACCGAGCACCGCGATCGCCAGCAACGCCGCTCGCCAACCGCCGACGAGCGCCAGTCCCGGCAGCACGGCGCCGGCGAACGCAGCGCCCGCCGGTACGCCCGTCTGCTTGATCGAAAAGGTCAGCGCCATGCGTCCCGGCGGGGTGGTCCGCGCCAGCAGTTCGGACGACGCGGCGGTGATCGGACCGTAACCCAGCCCCATCGCGAATGCGGCGAAGACGAGCAACGGCGCGGCGGTACCGGGCAGTGCCGCCATCGCAGCGATGCCGCAGGCGCAGAGCAGCACGCAGGCCTGCGACACGCGAATCGCGCCGTAGCGTGTGATGAACGCACCGCTACCCAGGCTCGCCAGCATCGCGCCCGCATACATGATGCCGACGAAGATGCCGATCCAGCTGGGCGTGATGCCGAAGTCCCGCGCGAGGACCGGCGCCAGCACCGCCGGCGCGGTGGCTGCCACCGAGGCGAAGCCCTGGATCGCGAGCGTCGCCGCCAGTGCGACCAGCGCGGTGCGCGTTCCGAGGGCGGTCACGACTCACCGTCGACGCGGATGATCAGGATTCGTGATTCGGTCGCGATCACGTCGACCGCCAAGTCGTGCGGCGCGGCCGGGACGGCATCGACCACCTGGACATCGAAGGCGCCGGCCACGCGCGGCACGCCTTTGCGCACCATCGCCAGCAACCGATCGTAGAAGCCGCCGCCGTAGCCCAGGCGCCGGCCTTGGAGGTCGAAGGCGACTCCGGGGACCAGCACCCACTCGACGTCCCCGACGGCCACGCGCGGCAACCGCGGATTCGGTTCGGGTATGCCGCGGTAGCCGGGTGCCGTATCGCGGGCGATGTCGTGCACCGTGTGCAGGTCGAGCATCCGCGACACGGTGTCGACGCGCGGCATGGCAATGGTCTTGCCTTCCGCGAGAGCTGCGGCGAACAGCGCAGTCGTATCCCATTCGCTGCGAAAGGGCAGCGTCAACAGCGCGCAGCGCGCGTGCCGGAACGAAGGCAGATCCGCAACGCGCGCCGCGATCGCCGCGGTCGCCGTCTCCCTCGCCTGCCGGGCGAGCGCATCGCGCGCAGCGACGATCCGCGTACGCATCGCGCGCTTGGCTTCGTGCAGCTCGAGTCCCGTGAGCGCATTGACGGAAGGCGCGGGATCGCTGGCCATCGGCAAATCTTAGCGCATGCGGGGGACTGCGGCGGTGCCACGACGACCGCGTCACTTATAATGCAGCGATCCCGATGCGAGCGTTCGAATCATGAGAAACACGCACCAGCTCTATCGCGAACGCCGCAATGCGCTGCTGCGCTCGATGCGCGAGCGCGGTGCGGGCGGCCTGGCGCTGCTACCCACCGCGCCCGAAGTCGCACGCAACCGCGACTCGCTGTTCCCCTATCGACCGGACAGCTACTTCCATTACCTGACGGGGTTCCCCGAGCCCGACGCGGCCATGGCGCTCGTCGCCGGTCCCGACGGCGACCGGCACGTGCTGTTCTGCCGCGACAAGAACGAGGAACGCGAAATCTGGGACGGTTTCCGTTACGGCCCCGATGCGGCGCGCGAGATCTTCGGCTTCGACGAGGCCTATCCGATCAGCGCACTTGGAGAAAAACTCCCGGAGTTCGCATCCGACCAGCCGTCGCTGTTTACGCCGCTAGGGCTTTTCGAGCCCTGGGACCGCAGGATCACGCAATTATTGAACGATGTGCGCGACCGCGCACGCACCGGCGTCTCGGCACCTGGCGAGGTCGTCGACGTGCGCGTGGTACTCGACGCGATGCGGCTGGTCAAGGACGAGCACGAGATTGGCCTGATGCGTCGGGCGGGTGCGATCTCCAGCGGCGCGCATCGGCGTGCGATGGAGCGCACGCGGCCGGGCTGGTTCGAGTACCAGGTCGAGGCGGAACTGCTGCACGAGTTCCTGCGCAATGGCGCGCAGGCGGTCGCGTATCCGTCGATCGTCGCGTCGGGTCCGAACGCCTGCGTGCTCCACTACCGCGACAACGACCGCGAACTCATCGACGGCGAGTTGCTGCTGATCGATGCCGGCTGCGAATACCGGGGCTACGCGTCGGATATCACGCGCACCTTCCCGGTCGGCGGCAGTTTCAGCGGACCGCAGAAGGACGTCTACGAGCTGGTGCTGGCGTCGCAGCTGGCCTGTCTCGAAGCGGTGCGGCCCGGAGCCGCCTTCAACGACTATCACAGGGTGGCGGAGCGCGTGCTGGCGCAGGGCTACATCGATCTCGGACTGTGCAGCGGCACGGTCGACGAAGTCCTGGAGAACGGCAGCTACAAGCAGTTCTACATGCACCGCGCCGGTCATTGGCTGGGCTTGGATGTCCACGACGCGGGCCTCTACCAGGTGCACGGCGTGTCGCAGACGCTGGTGCCCGGCATGGTGCTCACCGTCGAGCCCGGCACCTATATACGTCCGGCCGACAACGTGCCCGAGCATTTCTGGAACGTCGGCGTGCGCATCGAGGACGACGTGCTGGTCACCGCCACCGGGCACGAGAACCTGACCGCCGCCACGCCGAAGACGGTCGCCGAGGTGGAAGCGGCCTGCGTCCGCTAGCGGGGCGCGGTCGCTTCGCGTTCGCATGCACGACGTGGTCATCGTCGGCACCGGGCCGGTCGGCGGCACGCTGGCGCTGGCGATCGCCGACGCCGACCTCGACGTGGTCGCGCTCGACGCGCGGGCGCCCGGCACGACGCTGCGGCGCGACCGTTCACTCGCGCTCTCGCACGGCGCACGGCTGATCTTCGAGCGGCTGGGCGTCTGGTCGCGGTTGGCGTCCACCGAGGGCGGCGTGACACCGATCGCTGCCATCGACATTTCGCAGACCGGCGGCTTCGGCATGGCGCGGCTGACCGCCAGCGAGCAGGAGCTGCCCGCGCTTGGCTACGTCGCCTCCTACGTAGCGCTGCAGAACGCGATCGACGCCGAACTCGCCCGCACGCTCACGCAGTTGCGTTATGGCGCGGCCGCCGCAAGCGTCGGCGGCACGCCCGCGTACGCGGCAGTGCAATTCGAGGACGCATCATGCGATCCGTTGCTCGCGCGACTCGCCGTCGTTGCCGACGGCACGGGTGCGGCCGTCTCCGGATCGACGCGCAAGCGCCTCGACTATGGGCAAGTGGCGGTGCTCGCGAAAATCGGGATGAGCGAGCCGCACGCGGGGCTCGCCTACGAGCGCTTCACGCCGCAGGGACCGATCGCTCTCCTGCCCGAGAGCGACCACTACAGCCTGGTGTGGACGATGCCGCCTGCACAAGCGCAGCGCATGCTGACACTTCCCGATGACGAATTTCTCGAGCAGCTCGCGCATCACTTCGGCGCACGCGTGCGCGGCTTCGAGACCGTGCACGATCGAAAGTCGTTTCCACTGATGCTGGAGTTCGCACGGCCGACGACGACCGGTCGCTGCGCGCTGATCGGGAACGCGTCGCAGACGCTGCACCCGGTGGCCGGGCAGGGATTCAACCTCGGACTGCGCGATGCCTTCGAGCTGGCGCAGGCGATCAACGGCTGCCGGCCCGCGGCGCTCGGCGACCGCGCGATGCTGGCGGAATACGCGGCGCGGCGCCGGGTCGACCGCTATGCAGGCATCGCGTTCACGCACGGCCTCCTGCGTGTGTTCGCCAACGACACTCCGCTGCTGCGGTGGCCGCGCGGCTTCGCGCTGTCGTTGCTGGACTCGATGCCGCTTGTAAAAAAAATGTTCAGTCGCAGCATGCTCTTCGGCTTGACCTGAACGCTGAACGCGCGTTCGCTGCGCAAATTTCCGGCGAGCGGTTGCCGTGGTGTGCGATCGGACCGTTATAATTGGCGCGGGTCCTGTCTCTGCTTTCCATTCCTCCGGAGTTCTGATCCGATCATGCGCATCGGGCCGCACCTATTGCCCAACCCGCTTGCCGTTGCGCCGATGGCGGGTGTCACCGACCGGCCCTTTCGCATGCTGTGCAGGCGGCTGGGTGCGGGCTACGCGGTGTCGGAGATGGTGGCGTCGAATCCGCGACTATGGGGCAGCGAGAAATCGCTGCGACGCATCGATCACGCGGGCGAGAGCGCACCGATCGCCGTGCAGATCGCCGGCGCGGACCCGCGACTCGTGGCCGACGCGGCGCGCTACAACGTCGATCGCGGCGCGCAGATCATCGACATCAACATGGGCTGCCCCGCGAAGAAGGTCTGCAACGCCGCCGCCGGCTCCGCGCTACTCGCCGACGAAGGATTGGTCGCGGCGATCCTCGACGCGGCCGTGCGCGCCGTCGACGTGCCGGTCACGCTCAAGATGCGCACCGGACCGCATCCGGGTGCGCGCAACGCCGTCGCCGTCGCACGCATCGCGCAGGCCGCCGGCGTGCAGGCGCTGACCATCCACGGCCGTACGCGCACCTGCGCCTTCGTCGGTGCCGTCGACTACGACAGCATCGCGGCGGTAGTGCGCGCGGTGGATATTCCGGTCATCGCCAACGGCGACATCACGTCCCCCGAGACGGCACGGGGGGTGTTGCGGCATACCGGCGCCGACGCCGTGATGATCGGGCGCGCCGCGCAGGGCCGGCCGTGGATTTTCCGCGAAATCGCGCATTTTCTGGGCACCGGCGTACACCTGCCGCCGCCTACCGTGGCCGAGGCCCGCGCGCTGATCGTCGAGCACCTGCACGATCATTACGCGTTCTACGGTGAAGTCGCCGGCCTGCGCACGGCGCGCAAGCACCTTGGCTGGTACACGCAGGCGCTCGCCGGCGGCGACGTGTTTCGCCGCACGATGTGCGAGGCGCAGACGACGGCGGCACAGCTCGCCGTCGTCGATGATTACTTCGACCGGCTCGCGGAGACCGGCGAGAGGCTCGAGTACCACCGCGCGGACGGCGCGACGGCACCCGCTCTCCCGGCTTTCACGATGCCGCCCGCAACCAACGATCGACAGTGGGCGGGGGAGGCCCTCGTGGCGTGAGCAAAAAACACAAACTGAACGGCAGCAACGAGATTTGCCGCAGCGTCGACCGCTCGCTCGACGAATATTTCAAGCGCCTCGACGGGGAAACACCGACTGGCGTCTACGACATGGTGATCGGCCATGTCGAGCGAGCGCTGCTGTCATCGATCATGGAACGCGCCGACGGCAACCAGACGCAGGCGGCCGACATGCTGGGCATGAACCGCAACACGCTGCGGTCGAAGCTCGTCAAGCACAAGCTGGCCTGACGCGCGATGGCCACCCCCCTCGCCCGGGCGCTGCTGTCGGTGTCGAACAAGGCGGGGCTGGTCGACTTCGCGCGCGGACTCACAGCCTTCGGCGTGCGACTGCTGTCCACCGGCGGCACCGCCAAGGCCATCGCCGACGCGGGGCTCGCAGTCACCGACGTCGGCAGCTACACAGGCTTTCCGGAAATGCTCGATGGGCGCGTGAAGACGCTGCATCCGAAGATCCACGGCGGCATACTGGCCCGCCGCGACCTGCCGGCGCACGCGGCCGCGCTGCGCGAGCACGGCATCCCGACCATCGACCTTGTCGTCGTCAATCTCTACCCCTTCCGGGAGACGGTCGCGCGGCCCGGCTGCACGCTCGAGGAAGCGATCGAGAATATCGACATCGGCGGCCCGTCGATGGTACGCGCGGCGGCGAAAAACTGGCCGCACGTCGGCGTCGTCGTCGATCCGGACGACTACGCGGCGGTGCTTGCCGAGCTTTCGGCGCAGGGCGGCAGCCTGGGCGACGCCACGCGCTTTCGCCTGATGCGCAAGGCCTTCGCGCACACGGCCTCCTACGACGGCGCCGTCGCCAACTGGCTGACGGCACGCGCCGCCGACGGCACCGTGCTGGGTTGGCCCGATTCATTCCATTTCGCCGGCGGCAAGCGCCAGCAGATGCGCTATGGCGAGAACCCGCACCAGTCGGCGGCGTTCTATCGCGACGAGTCGCCGGCGCCGGGGTCGATCGCGACCTTCCGGCAGCTGCAGGGCAAGGAACTGTCGTACAACAACGTCGGCGACAGCGACGCCGCGTGGGAATGCGTCAAGACCTTTGCCGAGCCCGCCTGCGTGATCGTCAAGCACGCCAATCCCTGCGGCGTGGCCATCGCCGGCACGCCGCTCGACGCCTACCGCAAGGCGCTCGCCACCGATCCCGTATCGGCGTTCGGCGGCATCATCGCCTTCAACAGGCCCGTCGACGCCGCGACGGTCGAAGCGGTGTCGGCGCAGTTTTTGGAAGTCCTGATCGCACCGGCGTACACCGACGACGCGGTAACGGAGATCGCGCGCAAGGCGAACGTGCGCGTGCTCCGTGTGCCGCTGCCCAGCGGCGCGGCGGCGGCTAACTCCTGGGACTTGAAGCGCGTCGGCGGCGGCTTTCTGATCCAGTCGCCCGACGACCGCAACGTCGCCGCCTCCGAGTTGAAGGTCGTCACGCGGCGGACTCCGACGGCATCGGAAATCGAAGACCTGCTGTTCGCGTGGCGTGTAGCCAAGTTCGTGAAGTCGAACGCGATCGTTTATTGCCGGGAGGGGCAGACGCTGGGTGTGGGTGCCGGACAGATGAGCCGCGTCGACTCGTCGAGGATTGCTGCGATCAAGGCGGGCAACGCCGGACTCGTGCTTGCCGGCTCGGTGGTTGCGTCCGACGCGTTCTTTCCGTTCCGCGACGGCCTCGACGTGGTCGCCGACAACGGCGCAACCGCGGTGATCCAGCCCGGCGGCAGTATGCGCGACACCGAGGTGATCGCCGCCGCCGATGAGCGCGGCATCGCGATGGTGTTCACCGGCGTCCGCCATTTCCGACATTAGGAATTCCGGGACTTGAACATCCTCGTCGTCGGCGGCGGAGGCAGGGAACACGCGCTGGCGTGGAAGATCGTGCAGAGTCCGCGTGTCGCCCGCGTCTACGTCGCGCCGGGCAACGCCGGCACCGCGCGCGATCCCGCGCTGGTGAACGTCGCGATCTCCGCCACCGCCGTCGCCGACCTGGTTGATTTCGCGCGGCGCGAGGAGATCGGACTGACGGTCGTCGGTCCCGAGGCGCCGCTGGCCGCGGGAATCGTCGACGCTTTCCGCGCGGCGGGACTGCCGATCTTCGGCCCGACGCGCATGGCAGCGCAGCTCGAGAGTTCCAAGGATTTCGCCAAGGCATTCATGGCGCGCCACGGACTGCCGAGCGCGAACTACCGGACGTTCAGCGATGCCGCTGCCGCGCACGGCTACGTCGCGCAGCGCGGTGCGCCAATCGTCGTCAAGGCGGATGGTCTGGCCGCAGGCAAGGGCGTGGTCGTCGCGCGGACGCGGGCGGACGCGGACGCGGCGATCGACGCGATGCTGGTCGACAACGCGCTGGGCGATGCGGGCGCGCGTGTGGTGATCGAGGATTTCCTCGAAGGCGAGGAGGCGAGTTTCATCGTCATGGTCGACGGCAGGCACGTGCTGCCGCTTGCCTCGTCGCCGGATCACAAGCGGCTGCGCGACGGCGACGCGGGTCCCAACACCGGCGGCATGGGTGCGTACTCGCCGGCACCGGTGGTGACGCCGGCGATGCACGCACGGATCATGCGCGAGGTGATCGACCCGGCGGTGAACGGCATGGCGTCCGACGGCGCCCCCTACACGGGATTTCTCTACGCCGGTGTGATGATCGACGCTTCCGGCGCGCCAAAGGTGCTTGAGTTCAATTGCCGGCTGGGGGATCCGGAGACGCAGCCGATCATGTTGCGGCTGAAGTCGGACCTGGCCGAGCTTCTGCTGCACGCGGTCGACGGCAGGCTCGACGCGATCGAGGCCGAATGGGACCGCCGCAGCGCGCTCGGCGTCGTGCTCGCGGCCGCCGGGTATCCCGATTCGCCGCGCAGCGGCGACGTCATCGACGGTCTCGACCGCGTGACGCCTGCCGCGCACCCGGACGTCGTGGTTTTTCATGCCGGCACGGCCATCGACGGCGAGCGCACGGTTGTCACGGGCGGTCGTGTGCTGTGCGTGACCGCACTCGGAGACTCGGTGCGATTGGCACAAAAGGCGGCGTACGCGGCAGTTGCGGAATTGGGCTTTGCCGGCATGCAGTGGCGCACCGACATCGGCCACCGCGCGCTGGCGCCGCGCAAGTCTTGAGTCGCGATGGACACCGCGACGCCACTCGCCTACCTGGCCGGATTGCAGCAGCGCATCGTTGCCGGCCTGGAGGCGATCGAAGGCGGCGCCTTCCGCAGCGACGCGTGGACGCGCGCCGAGGGTGGCGGCGGCGTGTCGCGGCTGATCGAGGGGGGGCGCGTATTCGAGCGTGGAGGTGTCCTCTTCTCGCACGTGACCGGAGACCGACTGCCGCCGTCGGCGACCGCGCATCGTCCCGAACTCGCCGGGCGCGTGTGGGAGGCGATGGGCGTATCGCTGGTGCTGCATCCGCGCAATCCTTTCGCGCCGACCGTCCATCTCAATGTCCGGTTTTTCGTCGCGCAGAAGGCGAACGCCGAAGCGATCTGGTGGTTCGGCGGCGGCATGGACTTGACGCCGTACTACGGCTTCGCCGACGACGCCGTCCACTTCCACCGCTGCTGCCGCAAAGCGCTCGCACCCTTCGGCGACGAAGTTCACGCGCGGTACAAGAAGTGGTGCGACGAATATTTCTACCTGAAGCACCGCAATGAAGCGCGCGGCGTTGGCGGCATTTTCTACGACGATCTGGACGAGGGCGGCTTCGAGCGCTGCTTCGCGCTGACGCGCAGCGTCGGCGATCAATTCCTGAACGCCTACGCGCCGATCGTCGCGCGCCGCAAGGACACCCCGTTCACCGACCGCGAACGCGACTTCCAGCTCTATCGCCGCGGCCGCTACGTCGAGTTCAACCTGGTCTGGGACCGCGGCACGCTGTTCGGCCTGCAGTCGAAGGGCCGCACCGAGGCGATCCTGATGTCGATGCCGCCACTGGCACTTTGGCGTTACGACTGGCGGCCGGAAGCGGGCACGCCGGAAGCCGCGCTGACCACCGATTTCCTGGTCGCGAAGGATTGGTTGACATGAGCCGTGACGACGACGCGCATCTGGTCGAGACCGAGCTCGCATCCTCGGTCGTCTACTCGGGCAGGCTGCTCGAAGTGCGCAGCGACCGCATCCGATTGCCGGATGGCGGCGAAGCGACCCGCGAGTTCGTCGTTCACCCGGGCGCGGTGCTCGTCGTTCCCGTGCTTCCCGATGGCAGGCTGGTGCTGGAGCGGCAGTTTCGCTACCCGGTGCGGCGTGTGATGCTCGAGGTCCCCGCCGGCAAGATCGATGCTGGAGAATCCTCGCTCGCCACCGCGCAGCGCGAGCTCGTCGAGGAGGCCGGCTACACCGCGACGACGTGGAAGAAGATCGGCACACTGCACCCGGAGGTCGGCTATTCGACCGAGTTCATCGACTTTTTCGAGGCGACCGGCCTCACGCACGTCGGCGCCAGACTCGACGAAGGCGAATTCCTCGATATCGTGATCATGACCGAGGACGAACTGCTCGCCGTCTTCGATTGCGGAGGCCTCACCGACGGCAAATCGGTCGCAGCGCTATTCGCGTGGCGGCGGCGGCGCGGAAAGTAGGCGCGTGCCGGTCGCCCGATCCAGACCGAAGACATCCTTCCATGCCGCGTAGGACGCGGCTGCGATCCAGGGCACCGCCAGCACCAGGCCCGCGCCCATGGTCATCAATCCCAGCATCAGCAGCGCGAACGAATAGGTAGCGAACAGCGCGAGCGGAGCCAGGTTGAGCGCTGCGGCGCGCAGCGAGAGCGCGAGCGATTCGCGCATGCGCTCGCCGTCGAACAGCGCCGCCATCGGAACGAAGGTCACCGGCAGCGATACCAGCACGCCGATCGCGTAGATCGCCACGATCGACGTTCCGGACAGGCTCTGTGAATCGGCGAGCGGCAGCAACAGATTGACGCCTGCCAGCCGCCATGCGGCGAACGCCTGCACGGCGAGCACGGCGAGGCTCGCGACCAGGACCGTCGCCAGCGCCGGTAGCGGCGCCACGAAGACCGCCGCGATATCGCGAAAGCGCGGCCGGCCTTCGCGGTCGGCGGCGAGGCTCGCGTAGAGGAGGCCGCAGGCCAGCAGCGGGGCGATGATGTTGGCGGCGACGAAACCGGCGAAGGGAACGGGCTCGAGCGCAACGCTGACGACGAGGACCACGACGGCCATCGTCGAGAATGTCGTCGGGCCGCGTTTCCACAAACGCATCGCTTCGGCAAACCATGCCAGCGCATGCGAGGCGGGGACCGCGCGCGGTGAACGGGACGGCACTGGCGCAAATGAAGCTTTGGGGGACACGAGGGGGTCGAAGTGCGCCGCTGGTCACCTGGCAGGATCGCGGCGCGCCGGCGTCAGTCGGTGTCGCCCAGATACGCCGCGCGTACCTTGGGGTCGTCGAGTAACGACGAAGCTTCGCCTTCGAGCGTGATCTCGCCGGATTCCATCACATAGCCGCGGCGGCTGACCTCGAGCGCCAGCCTCGCGTTCTGCTCGATCAACAGGATGGTCACGCCTTCCGCCGAAATGGTCAAGATCGTCTCGAACACCTTCTGCACCATCAGCGGCGCCAGTCCCATCGACGGCTCGTCGAGCAGCAGCAGCTTCGGCCTCGACATCATCGCGCGGCCCATCGCCAGCATCTGCTGTTCGCCGCCGGACAGCGTGCCGGCCGTCTGCCGCCGCCGTTCCTTCAGGCGCGGAAACAGGTGATACACGCGTGCGATATCTGCCTTGATGCCGTCGGCATCGTTGCGAATGTAGGCGCCCATTACCAGGTTTTCCTCGATGGTCAGCGCGCCGAAGACGCCGCGCCCCTCCGGCACCATCGCCAGGCCGCTGCGCACCAGCCGGAACGCGGGCTTGCCGGTGACGTCGCTGCCGGCGTAATGAATGCTGCCTGCCTTCACCGGCAGCAGACCGCAGATGCCCTTCAGCGTCGTTGTCTTGCCGGCGCCATTGGCGCCGATCAGGCACACGAGTTCGCCGCGGCGCACTTCGAGGTCGATGCCCTTGACCGCGTGGATGCCGCCGTAGGCGACCTGCAGCTTGGAGAGCGACAGCAGCGCATCGTTGCCGGCCATGTCGGTCACGCCGGTCATGCGCGCTTGAGAGCGAAGGTGATGTCGCCGCCCAGGTACGCGGCGATCACCGCCGGGTCGCTCTGCACTTCGGAGACGATGCCCTCGGCGATCTTCTTGCCGTAGTCGAGGACCAGCACGCGGTCGCAAACGCTCATCACCAGCTTCATGTCGTGCTCGATCAGCAGGATCGTCGTGCCGTCGCGGCGGATGTCGTCGAGCAGCTTGCGCAGTCCGGCGGTTTCGGTGGCGTTCATTCCCGCCGCCGGCTCGTCGAGCGCCAGCAGCTTCGGCTCGGTCGCCAGTGCGCGGGCGATCTCGAGCCGTCGCTGGTCGCCGTAGGCCAGGTGCTTGGCGAGACTGTTCGCGCGTCTGGCCACGCCGACGTAGTCGAGCAGCTCGTAGGCGCGCTTGTGGATGGCCGCTTCCTCGGCGCGTGTCGCCTGGTTGCGCGAAATGGCGCCCCAGACACCTGCGTGCGTGCGCACATGGCGGCCGATCATCACGTTCTCGAGCGCGGACAGGTTGCCGAACAGCCGGATGTTCTGGAACGTGCGCGCGATGCCGCGGTCGGCGACCTGGTTGGGCTTCAGCTGGACCAGCGGCTCGCCGTCGAAGACGAATTCGCCGCCGTCCGGTTCGTAGATGCCGGTGAGCACGTTGAACAGCGATGTCTTGCCCGCGCCGTTGGGACCGATCAGCCCGTAGATCTCGCCGTGATCGATGGTGAAGCCGACGTCGGACAGCGCCTGCACGCCGCCGAAGCGCTTGCTGATGCCTTTGGCCGCGAGCAGCGACTGGCGGCTCATGCTTTGCCGGGTGTTTCGAGTTCGCGCTTGCGCACCGCGGACGGCAGGATGCCCGCCGGCCGGAACAGCATCATCAGCACCAGCGCCAGTCCGAACAGCAGCATGCGGATCACTTCGGGGTCGAGCAGCGTCCGGCCGAACAGCGCCGCCTGTACTGGCGTCACCGTGTAGCGCAGCACCTCCGGCACGAAGGACAGCAGGACTGCACCGAGGATCACGCCCCAGATGTTGCCCATGCCGCCCAGCACGACCATCGACAGCACCATGATCGACTCGACCAGCACGAAGCTCTCGGGGCTGATGAAGCCCTGGATGGCCGAGAACATGCCGCCGGCGATGCCACCGAAGGACGCGCCCATCGCGAAGGCGAGCAGCTTGATGTTGCGGGTGTCGATACCCATCGCCCGTGCCGCGACCTCGTCTTCGCGCACGGCCTCCCAGGCGCGGCCGATACGCGAGTCCTGCAGCCGGATGTTGATGACGATGATCGCGACCAGCATGACCAGGAAAAAGTAGTAGTACTTGATCGGGCCCGAGAAATCGAGTCCGAGAATCGTCTGTCCCGCGGCGAAATTGAAGCTGCCGATGCGGAATGGGTCGATCAGGTAGATACCCTGCGGCCCGTTGGTGATGTTGACCGGCTGCGACAGGTTGTTCAGAAAAATGCGAATGATCTCGCCGAAGCCTAGCGTCACGATGGCGAGGTAGTCGCCGCGCAATTTCAGCGTCGGCGCGCCGAGCAGCACGCCGAACAGGCAGGCCACGGCGGCCCCGATCGGCAGGATCACCCAGAACGGCAGATGGATGTTGAAGTGCGGGCTCGCCAGCAGCGCGTAGACGTAGGCGCCGACCGCGTAGAACGCGATATAGCCCAGGTCGAGCAGGCCCGCGAAACCGACAACGATATTGAGACCAAGCGCGAGGAACACGTAGAGAATCGCGAGATTGGTGATGCGCACCCACGCCGTGCCGACCGACGCCAGCGCCCACGGCAGCACGACCAGCGTGACGGCGACCAGCGCGAGCGCCGTCCAGGCGATTCTGGGGTGTTGGCGGGTATCGAACAGATTGTGCATGAAAGAGGCGTGGAGTCGACGCGGTGCATGCGCAACGCACCGCAAGGATGCCTGCAAAGTTCAGCGCGGTGAAGGGGACGCTGCGGCCGGCACGGCCTCCATGGTACCGATGGCGCCGGCGACGTCGGCGGAAAGGCGGCCAAGCGCACGGCTGTGGGCGGCGGCAAGCGCGTCGTAGCCACGGTCGGCGACGGTCTCGCGTACGGTCGTGCGCCCGCTGGCCGTCGCGCCGTCGGGCAATCGACGCACCGTGTACACCGCATCGAGCAACGCGTGGCTGCCGGGTGCGGATTCGAAGCGCTGGACATCGATCGTCACCTGGAACTGCACCTGCGCGAGCGCGGTCGTCGCATACAGCGTCACCCGCGACGTATTGAGCTTTGCCGTGAGGTTCTCCGCGACGGCGAGTGCGATGTTGTCGGAAAGCGGCGCCGCCCAGCGATTGAATTCGTCCAGCCAGACCTCGTGGTCGCCGACGGTGACGACGATCTCGGGCCTATCGACGACGGCGGGAATGGTCACCGGCCCGACCGCAACGGCGGGACCCGCCGCCGGGCGCTGCGCTGCGGCGGCGCCGCTCAACGTGTAGTAGCGCGACGGCGGCGTCGACGCGCAGCCCGCGACGAGTGCGGCGCAGAGGACGGCGCCCATCCATCGGTGTCGGCGGCATCGCGTCGCGGGGTGCTGCGGCAGGAAACGAGTGCCGCTCATGCGTATGCAGATCATTTCGTTGCGGACTCCGCGGGCTTGCCCCTGATCAGCGATTCCGGATGGCGTTCGAGGTAGTCGGCGAGCACGCGCAGGCTGCGCGCCGCACGGGCGAGTTCGGACAACGCACGCCGCAACTCGATCTGCCCGGGTGCCGAAGCCCCGACCAGGTTGGCCTCGGTGCTGGTGAGCATTTTTTCCGCGGAACGAAGCGCACCGCGCGCTTCTTCGAGCGTCGACTCGAGTGCCGGCACGACCCTCGCATCGAAGTTGCCGAGCACGGTGCGCGCGTCCTGCAGCGACTCGCGTAGCGTGGCGAGCGTCGTCACGAGATCGTCGCCGATGGTGTCGAAGGGCACGCGCTCGAGCTTTTCCACGATATTGCCGAGCCTGGCCTCGAGCTCCGGCAGCGCGCTCTGTATCGTCGGCAGTTCCGGCACCGGCAGGTCCCAGTCGATGCGCGCCTTCGGGGCTTTGGGGAAGTAGCCGAGCGACACGTAGCGCTGTCCGGTCAGCAGACTGCCCGTCATCAGCTGCGCCCGCAAGCCCCGCCTTTCGACCATCTGCCGCATGAAGGCGTGGCGCAGCTGCCTGTCCTGCTCTGCCGGTTGCAGCTTCTGCTCCTGCCCCGGCGTCAGCGCGTTCATCACGCGTTCCGGAAACACCAGGATCGCCACGCGCGGCCGCCCTTCCAGCGTCTTCACGTCCATCGAGAGGCCCACATCGGTGACTTCACCCACCGGAACGCCGAAGAAGGTCACCGGCGCGCCGATCGACAGCCCGCGCACCGATTCCGAGAAATGCAGCACGTACGGCGTAGCGATCGATTCGTCCAGCTTCATCGCGGCCTTGCGGTCGGCGAACAGCCGGAAGTTTGCGTCGGCGGCGGCCGGCGATTCCGGCGCCACCCGCATCGGCGACTCGAACACGATGCCGCCCTCGAGCAGGGATACCAGCGACTGGGTGCGCAGGTCGAGGCCGCTGGCGCTGAGCGACATGTCGACCCCGCTCGCGTTCCAGAAGCGCGTGCTCGCGGTCACGAATTTGTCGTAGGGCGCATTGACGAAGATCCTGACGACCACCGAAGTGCCGTCGGCAGCGAGCTCGTAGGCGATCACCTGGCCCACCGGGACACGGCGGTAGTAGACGGGTGACGACACGGAAAGCGAGCCCAAGTCTCGTGCGGTCAGAACGAACTGCGACCCGGACTCGCCGCCGGTGACGATCGGCGGGACCCCGACGCCGGTGAAATGCCGCGCGCGCGCCGTCGACACGCCGGCTTCGAAGCCGATGTAATTGCCCGACAGCAACGTCGACAATCCCGAAATTCCAGACAGGCTGATCCGCGGACGCACGACCCAGAAGCGCGCGTCCTCGACCATCAGCGCCGCCGCGGACTTTGCGATTTTCGCCGTCACCTCGACGCTGCCCAGGTCCTCGGTGAGGCGCACCGCGGTCACCTGTCCGATATTCACGTCCTTGTACTTGACGAAGGTCTTGCCGGCCTCGACGCCGTCGGCCGTCTTGAACACGATCGAGATCGTCGGCCCCTCGGAGAGGTATCGCTGAACGGCGATCCCGATCGCGACCAGGATCGCCAGCGCCGGAACGGCCCAGATTGCCGAGTAGTGTGCACGTCGCCGCGGCTCGACGGTGGCCTGCGGCAGGTCTTCGTGTTCGGGTTCAGGCGCCACGGGTGAGACCCCGCTCGTCGTCGGCGTCCCAGATCAGCCGCGGATCGAAGCTGCGTGCGGCGAACATCGTCAGCACGACGACTGCCATGAAATAGACGACGCCGGGTCCCGGGTCGACCGACATCAGCGGCGAAAGCTGCACCAGCGCCACGACGAAGGTGTCGACGAAGACGTCGAGCATCGACCAGCGGCCTATGAATTCAATGGTCCGATACAGTCGCGTGCGTTGCCGGTTGCCATCGACCGATCCACGCTGCACGCTGACCAGCACATAGGACAGCGCGAGGATCTTGCCCATCGGAATCAGCACGCTCGCCACCAGCACGATCAGCGCCAGCGGCCACGATCCCGTGTCGTAGAGCAGGAGTACGCCCGACAAGATGGTATCCGAGGTCGACGAGGTGAGCGTGTTCGTCGTCAGCACCGGCAGCAGGTTGGCAGGAACGTAGAGGATGGCCGCGGCGATGAGCAGCGCCCAGGTGCGCTGGATCGCATGCGCGCGCCGCCATTCCAGGCGCGCGCCGCAGCGCGGGCAGTAGCCCGGGACGCCGCGCGCCGCCGGGCGGGTGAGCAGCGTGCAGCCGGGACAGCAAAGAATACCTGCGCGCATGGCACTTCCATATGCGGCGTCCATGTCAGTTCGGCCGCGCCGTCGCCCAGTCGATCCGGCGCCAGACTGCGCGCGCGTCGAAGCAGCTGACGATCGCCGGCAACAACAGCACCAGCGCGGCCACCGCGTACAGCGCAGGACCGGCGATCACCGTCGCGAGCTGCGCGATCTTGGTCAGCGCGACCAGCAGGCCGAGCAGCAGCACGTCGTTCATCGACCACGGCCGCAGCCGATCCGCGACCCGAAGCGGCGTGGCGACCCAGTGCGGTGCGGACCCGCGCCGCACCATCAGCAGCACAGCGAGCAGCAGCCCGACGTAGCCGATGGGGGCCGCGACCGCACAGAAACCGACGACCAGCGCGGTGACTTCGCTTCCCTGCTCCCACATTCGGTAGGCGCCGCCCGCGAGCGTCGTGCTCGACTCGCGTCCCGCGGCGGACAACAGGAGCAGCGGCGTGCAGTTGGCGATTACCAGTGCGGTCGCGGCGGCCACCGTCAGCGCGAGCGGGCGTGTAAACGGGTCCGCCGGCTGCTGGACAAGCAGCGCGCCACAGCGGCCGCAGCACGCACGCTCGCCGTCATGCAGGCATGGGACGCGCTGCAGCAAGTCGCAATCGCGACACGCGACGGTGTCCAAGCCGGGCCGCTCGCGTGTCACGCGCGATCGGATACGCGCTCGCCCAGCAGCCCGGACGGACGAAAGACGAGCACGCAGATCAGCACCAGGAAGGCGAAAACGTCCTGGTAGTTGGAGCCAAACAGCGTGATGCGGTTGTCGTTGGCCACGCATGTCGATGCCAGCGCGTCGAACCAGCCGGACAGATGGCACAAGTTGGTCAAATCGCCGACGTAGCCGGCACCGAGTGCCTCGATCACGCCGAGCAGCAGGCCGCCGAGCATGGCGCCGGCCAGGTTACCGATGCCGCCCAGTACCGCGGCCGAGAATGCCTTCAGGCCGAGAATGAAGCCCATCTGGTAGTGGACGATACCGTAGTAGCTGCCGACCATCACGCCAGCCACGGCGGCGAGCGCGGCGCCGATGACGAAGGTCAGCGAGATCACTCGGTTGATGTCGATGCCCATCAAGCCCGCCACTTCCTGGTTCTGGGCGGTGGCGCGCATCGCGATGCCGAGCTTGGTCCGGTAGACGAGCAGCAGCAGCAGCGCCATCAGCGCGAGCGAGCCGGCGATGATCACGATTTGCACGTTGGTGATCGTTGCTCCGTTGGGCGAAGCCGTGACGTGGAAGGGAACCGTCGCAAGCACCTGCGGGTACGGCATCGGATTGCGGCTCCAGACGATGAGTGCCAGATTCTGCAGGATGATCGAGAGGCCGATCGCGGTGATCAGCGGCGCCAGGCGCGGCGCGCGGCGTAAGGGCCGGTAGGCGACCCTTTCGAGCGCATAACCGACGCCCACGCAGACCGGAATCGCCACCAGCAATCCGGCCAGAACGATGGCCGCAGGCGGCAGGCCCGTGTCGGCGCCGGTCATCGCGACGATCACTGTGTACGCGGTCATCGCGCCGATCATGACCACTTCGCCGTGGGCGAAGTTGATGAGCTGGATGATGCCGTAGACCATCGTGTAGCCCAACGCGACGATCGCATAGACGCTGCCCAGCGTCAGGCCATTGATCATCTGTTGCAGGAATGTGTCCAGTGGGCACCCCGTGTATGGCTCGTCGCGCGGAAGCGCGATTGTGTTCCCTCGCACCGAGCTCCCGCAAGCGAAACGCAAGCGCGGGCAAAAAAACGGCGCCCGAAGGCGCCGCTCGTTTGCCGACTTTGGAAGACTACTTCTTCGGGGCCATCGCCGGTGCAGCGGCGGGGGCCGGAGCAGCCGCGGGCGCCGCGGCCGGAGCGGCCGAAGCCATTTTCATGAACTCGTCGAAGGACATCGCCTTGCCACCCTGGACGACACCGACGGGCACGACCTTGCCTTCCTTCAACGTGAAGATCGTGACCTCGGCATCCTTGCGATCGCCCTTGTCGTCGAAGGCGATGTTGCCGGTCGCGCCGGCGGCGTGGATCTTCTGCAGTTCGGGCAGATACTTGGCGGGGTCCGCCGAATCGGCCTTCTGCATCGCCGCGATGATGAGGTTGGTGGCGTCGTAGGTGTAGGGCGAGTACTGCTTGATCTCGCCGTACTTGCTGTTGAAGGCCGCGACGAAGTCCTTGCTGGCCGCCTCGACCGGCAATCCGGCCTGCGAGCAGATGAGGCCCTCCGACGCGCCGCCGGCGAGCTTCGCCATCTCGGAAGTGCACGCGCCGTCGCCGAAGCTGAACACGCTCTTGATGCCGAGTTCACGCGCCTGCTTCAGCAGCGGACCGCCGGTCGCATCCATGCCGCCGTAGAACACCGCGTCCGGCGTCTTGCCCTTGATCTTGGTCAGGATCGCCTTGAAGTCGGTGGCCTTGTCGTTGGTCTTCTCGCGCGCGACGATCACGACACCGCCTGCCTTCAGCGTCTTTTCGACTTCGTTGGCGAGGCCTTCGCCGTAGGCGGTGGCGTCGTCGACGATGGCGACGTTCTTCACCTTCATGCCTTCCAGGTACTGGGCGACGGCCGGGCCCTGCTGATCGTCGCGGGCGACGACGCGGAAGATGTTCTTGAAGCCCTGTTCGGTCAGTTTCGGATTCGTCGCCGAGCCGGAGATCATCGGAATCCCGGCCTGGTTATAGACCGCCGAAGCGGGTATGGTGACGCCGGAATTCAGGTGTCCCACCACGCCGGCAACATGGGCGTCGGCGAACTTCTGGGCGATCGTCGGCCCCAACTTCGGATCCGCCTGGTCGTCTTCGGGCATCAACTCGAACTTGACCTTCTTGCCGCCGAGCTTGACGCCCTTTGCGTTGGCTTCGTCGATGGCGAGGCGGGCGCCATTTTCATTGTCCTTGCCGAGGTGCGCGATGCCGCCGGTCAGCGGCGCGGCGTGGCCGATCTTGACAACGACGACCTCTTCGGCCGGCGGGGCGGCCTTCGGGGCTTCGGCAGCCTTTTTCGGCTCTTCCTTGCCGCAGCCGTAGACGGTGATGAGCGCGGCGGCGACGAGCGTCAGGCCGAGCTTTTTCGACATGATCATAAGATTTCTCTCCAAGGAGGATGCAAAGGAATGAGTGGCGACCGTATCCGGAACCCGAAGCTTGAGACCCGCAGCTTAGCGCCTGCTTAAAGGTTCTGTACGGGGACCCGAAGGCAAACAGAGTATTCTCGCTGCCGGCAAGCGCGGTGTCAATGTCGAGCTTCGAACCCAAGGGGGCGCCGGCGACGCGCCTATAGGCTGCGGTTCGTCGCCGCTTCCGGCACTTCGTCGCAAGAAAGTTGTCCGAATCGGCCCGGTACGGCGAAAATGCGGGACTTTTTGCCGGCGCAACCGGCACGAATCCATTCGATATCGTCGCCGCATCCAAACAGGATCGGCGGCGACAGGCGGTGCATCGGGATCGATCGGTCCCGAAGCGCCCGACGGGAGAGGACATGGGAGTACGCATAACGCGGCGGCGCGTCGTGGCCGCCATCATCACGCTGCTGGCGGTGGCTAGCCTCGCCGGCGCGATCGGCGCGCGCTGGTACCAGAAGCAGCAGGAGCGGCGCGAGAACGACATCAAGGTGCCGGTGACACTGGAATTCGGGCCGGCGGATTTGGCGTCCGTCGAAACCCGGACGCTCAGCCGCTGGCTCCCGGTGTCGGGAACGATGCGTCCGGTCCACCAGGCGACCGTCAAGTCCAAGGTCTCCGGCGACGTCCGCGAGATCACCGTGCGCGAGGGCGACGCGGTGAAGGAGGGCCAGTTGCTGATCAAGGTGGATACCGCCGATCTGGACGCCCGGCTGCTCGAGCGCCAGGGCCAGCTGCAATCTGCGAAGGCGCAACTGGCGCTCGCGGAGAAGACGCTCGCCACCAACCGCAAGTTGCTGCAGCAAAATTTCATCTCGCGGACGGCATTCGACAGCTCCGAATCGAACATGAACGTGACGCGCGGCAGCGTGGTGTCCGCCGAGGCTCAGGTGCGACTCGCACAGAACGCGCTGAAGGATGCGGTGGTGCATGCGCCTTTGTCCGGCATCGTCGCCAAGCGGCACGTGCAGCCGGGCGAGAAGGTCGCCTTCGACGCGCCGCTGGTGACCATCGTCAGGCTGAAGGAGATCGAGCTGCAGGCGCTGGTGCCGGCGATCGACATCCCGGAGCTCAAGGTCGGCATGAGCGTCGACCTGACCGTCGACGGCTTCGGCGAGCGCAGCTTCAAGGGGCGCATCGAACGCATCAATCCGGCGACGGAACCCGGCACGCGCGCCATCATGGTGTTCGTCGGCATTCCCAATCCGGACGACGAGTTGCGCGGCGGCATGTTCGCCACCGGTCGCATCGCGCTGGCTTCGTCCGCCCCGGTAGCGTCGCTGCCGGCCGGCGCCGTGCGCAGCGAGGCGGGACAGACCTTCGTTTGGGCGATCGAGGACGGCAAGCTCGTCCGTCGGATGGTCGTGACCGGAAGGCGCGACGAGGAATCCGGCCGTGTCGAGATCAAGACCGCGCTGCCCGCGACGCTGCGCGTGTTGGCGACGCGGTTCGAGAACCTGAAGGAAGGTGCCCCTGCCCTGGTCAAGGCCCCCGAATCCCTTCCGCCCAAGGCCAGCGCCGCCGCCATCGACGCCGCCTCGCACAGTTGACACGCAGCGGCGCACCGCCCCCCCGGCGATCGACTCGCCGCCGCCGCAATCGCCGCCACCGCTATCGCAACTGTCAACTGACTCCTGATTCCTGAAATGTGGATCACCCGCGTCTCCATCGACAACCCGGTATTCGCCACCATGGTGATGGTGGCGCTCACGGTGCTGGGCATCTTTTCCTACGCGCGGCTGCGCGTCGAGCAGATGCCCGATGTCACGCTGCCGTTCCTGGTCGTCCAGACCCAGTATCCGGGCGCATCGCCGGAGGCGGTCGAGATCGACGTCACGCGCCCGATCGAGAACGCGATCAACGGGGTCTCGGGGGTCAAGCTCGTACGCTCGATCACCTTCGAGGGCGGCAGCACGGTGGTTGCCGAGTTCCGCCTCGATACCGACATGATCCGGGCGATGCAGGACCTGCGCGACAAGGTGGCGCTGGTGCGCCCGGGATTCCCGAAGGACGTCAAGGATCCGCTGATCGTCCGCGCCGACACCGAGAACCAGGAGCCCGTCGTCTCGCTGGCCGTGATGTCGAAGACGACGGGCTTGCGCGAACTCACGTCGCTGACCGACCAGACGCTGATCAAGGGCCTGGAAAATGTTCCGGGCGTGGCGCGCATCGACGCCTCGGGACGCGTGACGCGACAGATCCTGGTGCAGATCAAGCCGAACGCGTTGACTGCACTCGGGATCGGCGTCGATCAGGTGATGAGCGCGATCCGCACGGCGAACCAGGACGTGCCCGCCGGCCGGCTGTCGCGCGGACAGAGCGACACCATCGTGCGCATCGAGGGCAAGATCAAGGAGCCCGCGGAATTCGGTCGCATCATCGTCGCGCAGCAAGGCGGCGGGCCGGTCTACCTGTCGCAGGTCGCCGACATCATCGACGGTGAGAAGGAGGAGACGTCGATCGCCCGCATCAACGGCAGGCCGTCGATCACCATCGACGTCATGAAGGCGCAGGATGCCAACATCGTCGAAACCGGACGCGGTGTCCTGGCCGCAGTCGAGGAACTCAGGAAACGCATACCCAACGACGTCGAGCTCACCGTCGTTCACAACGCTGCCGAGAGCGTCGAGAAAAGCGTCAATCGGGTGAAGAGCACGATTCTCGAAGGTGCCGCGCTCACCGTGCTGATCGTGTTCTTGTTCCTGCACAGCTGGCGCAGCACGGTGATTACCGGCCTGACGCTGCCGATCTCGGTGATCGCGACGTTCATCGCCATCCATGCCTTCGGCTTTTCGCTCAACTTCCTGACGCTGATGGCGCTGTCGTTGTGCATCGGGCTCCTGATCGACGACGCGATTGTCGTGCGCGAGAACATCGTCCGCCACCTGGCGATGGGCAAGGATCACAAGACCGCCGCGCGCGAAGGAACCGACGAGATCGGCCTCGCCGTGATGGCGACGACCTTCGCGATTGTCGCCGTCTTCGTTCCCATCGCGTTCATGAGCGGCATCATCGGCCGCTTTTTCTTCCAGTTCGGCGTGACGGTCGCGGTGGCGGTGATGGTGTCGCTGTTCGTGAGCTTTACGCTCGACCCGATGCTGTCGTCGATCTGGCGCGACCCGCCGGGCGATCGCTACCGGCGGATGCCGTGGATGGGTCGCTTCATGGATCGCGTCGAGCGCTTCATCGAGTGGATGCACGAGGTCTACGCCGAGATCCTCGAATGGGCGCTGCGCCACAGAAAGAGCGTGCTGGCGATCGCGACCGCCGCGTTCGTCGGCAGTTTCGCGCTGGTGCCGCTGATCGGCACCGAGTTCGTTCCGCAGTCCGACCAGGGTTTCATTTCGCTGCGACTCAACACGGCAGTAGGATCGAGCCTCGACTACACCGACAGCAAGGTGCGGCAAGTCGAGGAAGCGCTGAAGTCGTTTCCGGAAATCGAGCTGGCCATCACGACGGTAGGTACCGACGAGGGCCGCAACTTCGCGCGCGTCAACCTGAAGCTCCACGACCGCACGGAGCGCCGGCGGTCGCAGAAGGACCTGGAGAAGGCGATCCGCGAAACGCTGCGGCCGATCCCCGGCATCGAACTCTCGGTCGGCTTCAATCGGCCGATACTCATCAACATTCTGGGCCCGGACCCGGAGACGCTGACCAAGCTCGCTGTCGACCTCAAGTCGCGGATGGCGGCGATTCCCGGAATCGCCGACCTCGAGCTTTCCGAAAAGCCGGCAAATCCGGCGCTTTCGGTACGCCTCTACAACGACATCGCGTCCGATCTCGGCATCACGGTCGCTCAGGTCGGTGCAACGCTGCGGCCACTGCTCGCCGGCGACACGGTGAGCTATTGGCTGGCGCCCGACCAGCAGAACTACGAGGTGAACGTGCGCCTGGCCCGTGACCGCCGGCAGCTCGCCTCCGACCTCGCCAACCTCCATCTGACCACCAACAAGCGCGGACCCGACGGCGAGCTGCGGATGGTACCGCTGCGGCAGGTGGCGGAGATCGTCGAGACGTCGAGCCCGCAGACGATACGCCGCGAGGAACTGCAGCGACGGGTCGCGATCTACGCCAACGCGCAGGGTCGGCCGGCCGGCGACGTCGGCACCGACGTCAATGCGCTGATCAAGAAGACGACGCTGCCCCCGGGTTACCGCTTTTCGGTGCGCGGCCAGACCGAGCAGATGCAGGACTCCTTCGCGGCAGCGATGGCCGCGCTCGGCCTCGCAGTGATCTTCATCTACCTGATCCTCGCGTCGCAGTTCGCGAGCTTCCTGCAACCGGTCGCGATCATGGTGTCGCTGCCGCTGTCGCTGATCGGCGTCTTTCTGGCGTTGATGCTCACCGGCACCACGCTCAACATCTTCTCGATGATCGGCTTCATCATGCTGATGGGCCTCGTCACCAAGAATGCGATCCTGCTCGTCGACTTCGCGAACCGCGCGCGCCGCGGCGGCGCCAGCCTGCACGATTCGATGCTGCAGGCCGGCCAGGTCCGGCTGCGGCCGATCCTGATGACGACTGCGGCGATGATCGGCGGCATGTTGCCGCTGGCGCTGGGCGCCGGCGAGGGCGGCGAGACGCAGGCCCCGATGGGGCGCGCGATCATCGGCGGCGTCATCACGTCGACGTTGCTGACCCTCGTCGTCGTGCCGGTGCTCTACACGTATCTCGACGGCTGGACCGAGCGCCTGCGGGCGCGACGCGCAGCCAGGGCGGCCGCGGTGACGGCGCAGCACACTCCGGATGCTGCCGCCGAATGACCGGCCGCCAGACGCGCAGAAGCAGGGCGGTCGCCGTGCGATAATGCGGCGCCACTGGATAACGCCATGGATTTCAAACAAGCGCGTTTCAACATGATCGAGCAGCAGATCCGCACCTGGGAAGTGCTCGACCAGGATGTGCTCGACCTGCTGTCCACGGTCCGGCGCGAAGACTTCGTTCTCCCGCAGTACCGCAGGCTCGCCTTTGCGGATCTCGAACTGCCGATTGGCCGCGGCGAGAAGATGTGGGCGCCGAAGGTCGAGGCGCGAGTCCTGCAGGCGTTGGCGCTGCGACGGGAAGAGAGCGTTCTCGAAATCGGCACCGGCAGCGGGTACTTCACCGCGCTGCTGGCCAGTCGTGCCGGCCATGTCACGACGGTCGAGATCGATCCCGAACTCGCGTCCCAAGCGGCGGCGCGATTGCAGAAGGGCGGCTTTGCCAATGTGAGTCGCGCGATCGGGGACGGTGCACAGGGATGGGGCGAGGAAACCTGCGACGCCATCGTCCTCACCGGGTCCACACCACTGCTCCCCGAGCGCTTCCTCGCGCAACTGAAGCCCAACGGTCGCGTATTCGCGATTGTCGGCGAAGCGCCGGTGATGACCGCGCGGCTGGTCGCCTGGACCGCGCCCGGCTCGCGCGTGACCACCGACCTGTTCGAGACGGTGGTGGCGCCGCTACGCAACGCTGCCGCACCCGCACGGTTCCGGTTTTGAACCCGCGGAGCGCACGTTTGGAACTTGCCGCGTGGAACGCCGACGCGCTGCATCATGATGGACGACGTACATGACTCGAATGGCCACTCGTTTCACCTACCGGCTCGCGCCAGCTTTGGCGCTGGCATTCATGTGCGCGGCAAGTATTGCCTCGGCCGAGGATCTGCTCGAAGTCTATCGCCAGGCGCAGAAGAACGACCCGTCGATCGCCGCCGCGCGTTCGCAGTGGCAGGCGACGCAGGAACGTATACCGCAGGCGCGCTCGGCGTTGCTGCCGGCAGTATCCGCACAGGGGCAGGCGAACGCCAACGCCTACGACGCGACGATCAATTCCCGTCCACGCAACAGCTTTTCGGCGAACTACGGCCAAGGCTACCTCACCTTCTCCGCGTCGCAGCCGCTGTACCGCCCGCAGAGTGTCGTAGCGCTCGACCAGGCGCGAGAGCAGGTCACGCAGTCCGATTTCACGCTCGGCATCGCGCAGCAGGACCTGATCATCCGTACTGCGGTCGCGTATTTCGATGTCCTGCTTGCCGAGTTCAACATCGAGCTCGCCGAACAGCAGAAGCTCGCGGTCTCCGAGCAGCTGGCGCAGGCCAAGCGCAATTTTGAAGTCGGCACGGCGACCATCACCGACACCAACGAAGCCCAGGCCAAGTACGACTCGATCATCGCCACCGAAATCCAGGCGCGCAACGACCTGGAGCGCCGGCGCACCGCGCTGATGGCGATCATCGGCCGGGTGCCGAAGAGCTTGAAGCGAATTGGAAGCGGCTTCGAGCCCCAGCTGCCCGACCCGAACAACATCGATTTCTGGGTGAATCGCGCGCTGCGCGACAACCTGTCGGTGCGCTTCGCGCAATCGAGTTACGAGGTCGCGACGCTCGAGGTCGATCGCGCGAAGGCCGGGCACCTGCCGACGCTCGATCTCGTCGCCAGCGCAAGCGCGCAGGCTAGCAGCGGCTCGACGGCAAACGACTTCTCGAGCAACTCACGCTCGGCGCTCTTCGGCGTCGTGTTGAACGTGCCGATCTACACCGGGGGCTTCGTGAGTTCGCGCGTGCGCGAGGCGATTTCGCTGCAGGACAAGCTGCGTGCCGACCTCGAGACCGCGAAACGGACGGCGGTGACCAACGCGCAGGACGGATACTTCGGTGTCAACAACGCGGCCGCGGGTGTCAAGGCCTTCGAGCAGGCGGTCGCCTCGGCCGAAGTCGCGTTGCAATCGAACATCCTCGGCCAGGAGGTCGGCATCCGCACCAATCTGGACGTCCTGAACGTCCAGCAGAACGTCTACTCGACGCGTCGGGACCTGGCCAACGCGTACTTCCAGTATCTGCTCGCCGTGCTGCGCCTGAAATCCGCGGTGGGCGCGTTGAACGAGCAGGATGTCGAGCAACTGAATCGTCGGCTGAACGGCTAGGCCGAGCGGCCACTGCCCCGATTTTCCTTCGGGACCGGCCCCGTATTTCCCGGTTTCGGTTCCGGCCCCGATCCCAGCTTTGGCGCCAGCCACGCCCACAGGCGGTCGGTCGCGCCGCGGTGCGCCGCGTGGAGAGCGAGCGAGGCCTCGCGCATTCGCGCTCGGCGGCCGGCATCGTCGAGCAGCGCGGCCACTTCGCGAACCAGTGCGTCCGCATCGTCGACGCGCCGCGCCGCGCCGGCGGCGACCGCCGCGTTGGTCGCTTCCGCGAAATTGAAGGTGTGCGGACCGACGATGGTCGCAACGCCGGCGACGATGGACTCCATCAGGTTCTGCCCGCCGAGCGGCAGCAGGCTGCCGCCGACGAAGGCGACGTCGGCAGCAACGTAGTAAGCCGGTAGTTCGCCGAGCGTATCCCCCAGCACCACGTCGACATCTTCCGGCACCGCCGCATCGGCACTGCGCCGGACGAAGGTGATCCCGCGCGTGTTCAGCAGATGCGCTACCGCATCGAAGCGTTGTGGGTGCCGCGGCACGATGACGGTGAGCGTATGCGGCGGCAGGGCGCCACGCGCGATCGCAGCCAACAGCAGCGCTTCCTCGCCTTCGCGCGTCGACGCCGCGAGCCAGACCGGGCGTCGCTTGCCGAAGCGGGCACGCAGTCGCCCTCCCAGTTCGAGCGCCGCCGCGGCGATATCGACGTCGAATTTGAGGTTGCCGGTGACGACGACGTCGCGTGCACCGGCCTCGGTCAGGCGCGTCGCGTCACTCCCGGTCTGCGCGGCGACGCCGGCGAGCGACGCGAACATCGGCTGGGACAGCGATGCAAAGCGCCGATAGCCGGCCAGCGAGCGCGCCGACAGTCGCGCGTTGACCAGATACACCGGCACATCACGATCCGCGCAGGTCGCGAGCAGGTTCGGCCAGACCTCGGTCTCCATCAACAATCCGGCACGCGGCGCGAAGTGCATGACGAAGGCACGCACTGCGAATGGGACGTCGTACGGCAGCCACGCCTGCACGACGCGATCGCCATAGAGTGTGCGTCCTGCCGCGCGGCCGGTCGCGGTCATGTGCGTGAGCAGGATCGTCGCATCGGGCAGTTCGCGTTCGATGCGCGCCAGGAGGGGTGCGGCCGCGCGCGTTTCACCGAGCGAAACCGCGTGGATCCAGATCGGGCCCGACCCCGGCGCCGATGGGTGCTGCGCGTAGCGGCCGAAGCGCTCGCCGAAGTGGACGCGGTATCCGGGTTCGCGGCGCCCGCGCCACCACAGGCGCAACGGCAGCCACGGCAGCGCGACGTACCACAGCAGCGTGTAGAGCGCGCGCATCAGCAGCGGGGGGTGTCGCGCAGCATGCTTCCGGCCGCGCTGATGACCTGGTCGAGCGATGGCACCTGTCCATTGCCGCCGAGGTCCCGTGCGTGCGCGCCGGCGCGCGCAACACCGGCGAGCGACGCGTCGGTAGTCGTGAACACGGCGACGGTCGGCACGCCCATCGCGGCCGCGAGATGGGTGAGACCGGTGTCGACGCCGACGACGATCCCGGCGTGGTTCATCAGCGCCGCAAGCTCGGCGATCGTTTGCCGCGGTGGCACGATCGCGTGCAGGGCGCCGACAGCGAGCCGGTGGCTGCGCGCCTCCTCCGCGGCGTTGCCCCACGGCAGCAGCGTCGTCAATCCCGCCTGCGCGAAATGGGCGAGCAGTTCGCGCCAACTTGGCTCCGGCCACAGCTTGTCGGTGCGGCTTGTCGCGTGGAAGACCATTGCGTAGGGTTGCGCCGGCATGATTTGGCCGGCGGCAGGGGTGGCGAACTCCCAGCGTGGCGCACCGGTGACCGCGTAGCCCAGCGCTGCGGCGGCCAGCGCGCGCGCCTTGTCGATGAAATGCTGGTCGCGTTCGATGCGATGGTGAACGTCGTGCAGCCAGGTTGCCGTCGGTTCACGGATGCTCTGCCGGTCGAATCCGTGGCGGCGTCCGCGCGCCATGCGGGCGATCAGCGCGCCTTTGATCTGCTCCTGCAGGTCGACGATCGCGTCGTACTGCACGCTGCGCAGCGTGCGGCGGAAATCGGCGAACTCGGCCAGCGTTGCCGGTGCCAGCAAATGCGTCTTCCAGCGCCGAAACGCCACCGGAATCACCGTGCGGATCCGCGGGTCAAGCCGCACCAGCGGAACGAATGCCTCCTCGGCGACCCAGTCGATTGGCAGCGCCGGCATGTGCCTGCGGACGTCGGCGACCAACGCCAGCGCATGCACGATATCGCCAAGCGACGAGGGCCGGACGACGAGAACTGCGCTCAAGCGAGTGCCCTGCAGGCGGGGTTCGCAACGACCTGCGGCAAACCACGTAGAATCCGGCGCTGGGCCCCGGGCGCGCCGCGCGCACGTGCGGATATCGACACGCCCGCCGACCCACCGCGAATGTCCGAACCGCTTCCGTTGTCGCTCATAGTCATCACCCGCAACGCCGCCCACGAGCTTGCGGAGTGCCTGGCGTCCGTGCCCTTTGCGGCTGAGACCGTCGTGGTCGATTCGGGCAGCAGCGATGATACCGTAGCGCTGGCGCAGCGCATGGGCGCGCGAGTGGTCGACCACGCTTTCGCGGGATTCGGACCGCAAAAGAACTTCGCGGTCGGCGAAGCCGGCCACGACTGGGTACTGTGCCTGGACGCCGACGAGCGCTTGAGCCCCGAGCTCGCGGCATCGATACAGGCACTGTTCGCCGCAGGCGCGCCCGCGGGCGCCGCCTACGCGATGGCGCGTCGCAATCGCTTTCTCGGCCGCTGGCTCGCGCACGGCGAAGGCTACCCGGACTGGAACACGCGGCTCTTCGACCGCCGCCGGGCGCGCTGGAGTGCCGATCAGGTGCACGAGCACGTGCTGTCGGACGGGCCCGCCGCGCGTCTGTCGGGTGACCTGCTGCACGCGTCGGCGGAGTCGATCGCCGCGTATATCGACAAGCAGAACCGGTACACGACGCTGCAGGCGGAGGCGATGCATGCGCGCGGCGAGCGCGCAGGCGCGATCACGATCGCGCTGTCCCCGGCAGCCCGCTTTTTCCGCCAGTATGTGCTCAAGCTCGGGCTGCTCGATGGCGTCGCCGGCTTTGCGCATATCGCGATCGGCGCTTTCGCAAGCTTTTTGAAGTACGTGAAGCTGCGCGCACTCGACCGCCGGGCGGACGAATAGTGCGTTGCTACGCCAACACGCCGGCAAGCCGATGCACGTCCTGGTGACCGGCGCCGCGGGGTTCATCGGCATGCACACCGCGCGCGCGCTGCTGGCAGGCGGCGCGCGCGTCACCGGCGTCGACAACCTCGACCCCTACTACGACGTCGCGCTCAAGGAGTCGCGGATCGCCACACTGGACGGTGACGCGGCTTTCAGCTTCGTACGTATGGACCTGGCCGAGTCCGAGGCCACCGCCCGGCTCTTTCGGAACGGCGGCTACACGCATGTCGTACACCTCGCGGCACAGCCCGGCGTGCGCCATTCGCTGACGCACCCCGCCGACTACCTGCGCAACAACATCGACGCCTTCGGCCATGTGCTCGAAGGCTGCCGGCACGCACGCATCGCGCATCTTGTCTACGCGTCGAGCTCGTCGGTCTACGGCGCCAGCCACCGGCTGCCCTTTTCCGAGGACCAGCGCGTCGACCGCCCGGTGAGCCTCTACGCGGCGACGAAGTGCGCGAATGAACTGATGGCGCACAGCTACAGCCACCTGTTCGGACTGCCGTCGACCGGGCTGCGCTTCTTCACCGTCTACGGACCCTGGGGCCGCCCCGATCAGGCGGCGATGCTGTTCACGCGTGCGATCCTCGGTGGCGAACCAATCCGGGTGTTCAACGGGGGCAGGATGCAGCGCGATTTCACCTACATCGACGACATCGTCGACGGCGTCGTGGGCACGCTCGCGCATCCGCCGCGGCGTGCGGGCGACGCGGCGCCGGCGGCCATCTACAACATCGGCAACCATGCGGCCACCGAGCTCGAGGACTTCATCGCGCTGCTCGAGCGGCTGCTGGGCCGCAGGGCGATCCGCGACAACCAGCCGATGCAACCGGGCGACATGCCGGCCACCTACGCGGCGATCGACCGTATCCATGCGCTGACCGGATTCACGCCGCGGACCGCGCTCGCCGACGGGCTCGCGCGATTCATCGCCTGGTATCGCGACTACTACCGCATGTAGGCGACGGGTGCCGACGCCTGCCTGCGAGGCGGGGGCGCTGCTAGAATCACGCCTGAGATCGAACGGCCGGTCCCGGCCCTCCCCACCCGAGTTCCATCATGATCCTCGTCACCGGCGGCGCCGGTTTCATCGGCGCCAACTTCGTGCTCGACTGGCTCGCCACAACGGCCGAGCCCGTCGTCAACCTCGACCTCCTGACCTACGCCGGCAACCTTTGCAACCTGCACTCGCTTGCCGGCGACGCGCGTCACGTGTTCGTGCGCGGAGACATCGGCGATGAGGCACACGTCGCCGCGCTGCTGCGCGAACACCGGCCGCGCGCGATCGTCAACTTTGCCGCCGAGTCGCATGTCGACCGTTCGATCCGCGGTCCCGCGGCCTTCATCGACACCAACATCGTCGGCACCTTCAAGCTGCTCGAGGCCGTGCGCGCGTGGTGGACGGCGCTGCCGGCCGCGCCGCGCGCCGCCTTTCGCTTCGTCCACGTCTCGACCGACGAGGTCTACGGCTCGCTGGCGCCGACCGCACCGGGCTTTTCCGAAACCACGGCCTATGCGCCGAACAGCCCGTATTCGGCGTCGAAGGCCGCCTCGGACCATCTGGTGCGCGCCTATCACCACACCTACGGGCTGCCGACGCTGACGACCCACTGCTCGAACAACTATGGTCCACGCCAGTTCCCGGAGAAGTTGATTCCGCTGATGATCGTCAACGCCCTCGCCGGCCGGCCGCTGCCGGTCTACGGCGACGGCCAGAATGTCCGGGACTGGCTCTACGTCGGCGATCACTGCAGCGCGATCCGGGTGGTAATGGCGGGCGGGTGTCCCGGAGAGACCTACAACATCGGCGGCGACGCCGAGATGACCAACGTCGACGTCGTGCGCGAAATCTGCACCATCCTCGCACGCACACGGCCCGGCCCCGACTACGCGTCGCTGGTCACCTACGTCAAGGATCGGCCTGGCCACGACCGCCGCTATGCGATCGACGCCGCGAAAATCCGCGACCAGCTCCACTGGTCGCCGGAAGAGACCTTCGCTTCGGGGCTCGAGCGCACGATTCGCTGGTACCTCGCCAACGATTCCTGGCTCGAGAGCGTCGCGACCAAGGACTACCGGAAGTGGATCACGCTGCAGTACGCGAAAGACGTGAGCGTGCGATGAGCCGCAAGGGCCTGATTCTCGCCGGTGGTTCCGGGACGCGTCTGCACCCGGTCACGCAGGTCGTGTCGAAGCAGTTGCTGCCGATCTACGACAAGCCGATGATCTACTATCCGCTGTCGACGCTGATGCTGGCCGGCATCCGCGACATCCTGCTCATTTCCACGCCGGAGGACACGCCGCGCTTCGCAGTACTTCTTGGCGACGGCGCGCGCTGGGGCATCAACCTGCGCTACGCGGTGCAGCCGGCGCCGGAGGGGCTGGCGCAGGCTTTCATCATCGGCCGCGAATTCATCGGCAACGGCCCGTCGGCACTGGTGCTCGGCGACAACGTCTTCTACGGCCACGACCTGCAGGCGCAGCTCCAGCGGGCGAACGCGCGGACGACCGGGGCGACGGTGTTCGCGTATCCGGTGTCCGATCCGGAACGCTACGGCGTAGCCGAGATCGACGCGGCGGGACGCGTGCTGTCGCTCGAGGAAAAGCCCGCGAAGCCGAGATCGCGCTACGCCGTCACCGGCCTCTACTTCTACGACCAGCGCGTACTCGACATCGCGCGCGACCTGAAGCCTTCCGCCCGCGGCGAACTCGAGATCACCGACGTCAATCGCGCCTACCTGGACGCCGCGGCGCTCTCGTGCGAGGTGATGGGACGCGGCATGGCCTGGCTCGACACCGGGACGCACGAGTCGCTGCTCGAAGCGGCGCAATACATCGCGACGATCGAGCGGAGGCAGGGGCTGAAGATCGCGTGCCCGGAGGAGATCGCGTGGCGGCTCGATTACATCGACGACGCGGCCTTCGAGCGCCTGGGCGCGTCGCTGGCGAAAAGCGGCTACGGCGAATACCTTCTCGCGCTGTTGCGTGACCGCACCCGGGGCTAGTGGCGCTGACACGATGCAGGTCACGCAGACGCAGCTGCCCGAAGTCCTGTTGATCGAACCGCGGGTGTTCGGCGACGATCGTGGTTTCTTCTACGAAAGCTGGAATCAGCACGCTTTTGCACGCGCCGGACTGCCCGCCGGATTCGTGCAGGACAATCATTCGCACTCGCGGCGCGGCGTGCTGCGCGGACTCCACTATCAGATCGAGCACGCGCAGGGCAAGCTGGTGCGCGTCGTCTCCGGCGAAGTGTTCGATGTTGCGGTCGACCTGCGCCGCAGTTCCGCCCATTTCGGCAAGTCGATGAATTGCGTGCTGTCGGCGGCCAACAAGCGGATGCTGTGGGTGCCACCCGGTTTCGCGCACGGCTTTCTGGTGCTGTCCGACGAGGCGGAATTTCTCTACAAGACAACCGACTACTGGGCTCCCGAGCACGAACGCACGCTGCTGTGGAACGATCCGGCGCTTGGGCTAGCGTGGCCGCTCGACGGCGCGCCGACGCTGGCGCCCAAGGACGCCGCAGGCGTCGTGCTGGCGGCGGCCGACACCTACGCGTGACGCGCAGGCGATGGACCGACCCCGCATCCTGCTTACCGGCGCGCGCGGACAGGTCGGCTTCGAACTCGCGCGACTGCTTCCCGTGCATGGTGAACTGATCGCCACCGATCGGTCCACTCTCGATCTGGCCGATCCCGACGCGGTCGTCGCCGCGATGCGCGCACTGAAGCCCGGCCTGGTCGTCAACGCAGGCGCCTATACAGCGGTGGACCGGGCCGAGGGCGAGCGTGAAGCGGCGTTCGCCGTCAATGCCAACGCACCGCGAGTGCTCGCCGAAGAAGCGCGCCGGTGCGGCGCGCTGCTTATCCACTACTCGACCGACTATGTGTTCGACGGTACGGCGACGACACCCTACGCCGAGGCCGCGCCGATCGGGCCGCTCAACGTCTACGGTGAGTCCAAGCTCGAAGGCGAGCGCGCCGTCGCGGCGACCGGCGCGCATGCGCTGGTGCTGCGCACCAGCTGGGTCTACGGATTGCACGGCAGGAATTTCCTGCGCACCGTGCAGAAACTTGCCGCCGAGCGCGACGAATTGAAGATCGTCGCCGACCAGACTGGAACGCCGAACTGGGCACGCACGCTGGCGCAGGCAACTTGTGCGCTGCTTGCGCGCGGCGTCTTCGACCTGGTCGAACGCGCGGGTTTGTATCACTTGAGCGCGCTGGGCAGCACGACCTGGCACGGACTGGCGACGGCGATCGTCGGCGCGGCGGCCAAGCCGCGGGTACTGCCGATCACGACCGAGGAATTCCCGACACCGGCGCGTCGCCCGGCCTACGGCGTGTTGGACAGTACCTTGTTCCGGTGTACCTTCGGACTCGAGCTGCCCACGTGGCAGGATGCGCTCGCCGCCTGTCTGGCGGAGCAGCGCGCCGAGGCCTCGGGCTGAACCTTGCGCCGGCGCGCCACTCCAACCGAATTCGCGAATCGAGCCGGACGCGAACCCATTCGAATTGCGGGGCCTGCCTTGAAGTTTCGTTTGTCGGCGACGACCGCCATGTTCTGCGTCGCAGCAGCAATTGCCGCGTCCGGCGCCGGATCCGCGCTGGCGGCGGACGCGGTCGCGCGTGACGCGGCGGCTGGCGTGGTGACGTCGGTCCCGCCGGTCGAGTTTCGACGCCCCGCCATTTCCCGGAATGCGGCACGGCTTACTTCGACCGCTGCGCTCGCGCGCCGGATTGAACTCGCGGCTCCGGACGCGGCTGAAACGGCCCCGATGCAGTTGTACAACGCCGCGTTGCTCCGCGGCGAGGGCAAGGGGCAGCCGTTGGCCATCGGTTTCGGACGCGAGTTGCCGACGGCCGATCGCGTCATCGCCCTGTCCGCGCTGACCTGGATTGCCAGCGCGGATGGCGGCCGCACGGCGCGCGTCGACATCGTGTCCCCCGGCGCGGCGGCGTTGCGCGTTGCCGTGGAATTGTCCGATCCGACGTCGGCGCTTTCGCTGCGCTTTGCCGGATCGGCGGCCGACACGGAAGTCTTCGACGCGCGCTCCCCTCGACACATCGGCAGGGTGGCCGGCGCCGGTGGTCGCTTCTGGTCACCGGTGCTGGCGGGGGACGTCGCCATCATCGAAGTGCATGTCGCCGCCGGCGCGACTGTCGACGGCGCGTCGCTGCGCATTTCGCGCATTTCGCATCTGCTCGCCGCCGGCCGGGACCTGCATTCGCTGCCGGGAGTGATTCGCAAGGTCTCGGGTATCGGCGCCGCGGGCACCTGCAACATCGACAGTGCCTGTGTGTTTCCGGCCAACCCCGCGGCGCGCGATCTCGCGAAGTCCGTTGCGAGGTTGAGCTTCGTCGGCGATTCCGGCGGCTCCTATATCTGCACGGGCACGCTGCTCGGCGATTCGGTGCAATCGTTCACGCCGTACCTGCTGTCCGCCAATCACTGTCTCGACTCGGCAAACGTCGCAGCCACGCTCAACACCTTCTGGTTCTTCGCTGCGGACGCCTGCAACAGCAAGCAGACACCGCCGTTCGTCCAGCTCACCGGAGGTGCGCAGCTGCTTGGCCGCAGCCCGGATCACGACTGGTCCATCGTGCGCCTGCTCGATGTGCCGCCGGCCGGGGCGATATTCGCCGCATGGCGCGCCGAGCCGATTGCCGACACAACGAGCGTCGCGACGCTGCACCATCCCGAAGGCGATCTCCTCAAGTGGAGCAAGGGGCAGACGACCGGATCGCTGCCGATCGATGATTTCTACGTCTACGACATCTTTACCGAAGTGGTGTGGAACGAGGGCGTCACCGAGGCCGGATCGAGCGGCGGGGCGCTGCTGACGCTGGCCCCCGGCGGCAGCCACTACGAGGTTCGCGGTGCGCTCTATGCAGGCATCTCGTCTTGCGCGCAGCCGCACTCCCCCGACTACTACTCGCGACTCGAAACCGCGCTGCCGGTGATGCGTTCGTACCTGACGCCGAACGCCGCCAATCCGGACGGCCTCGTCGCCGCGACCGAGTTCTACAACCAGGCGCTCGATCACTATTTCCTGTCGACCAATCCGGTCGAGATCGACAATCTCGACAGCGGCAGGACGCGAGGCTGGCAGCGCACGGGCCTGCGTTTCATTGTCCATGAGCGTCCGACGCCGGGAACCGGTCCGGTGTGTCGCTTCTACCGGGCACCCGCCTATGGCGACTCGCATTTCTATTCGGCGAGCCCGTCCGAATGCGCCGCCACCGCCGCAGCGCATCCGGTCGACTGGGTCTACGAAAGCCCGAGCGTGTTCTACGTTGCGCTGCCGGACGCGACGACGGGTGCCTGTCCTGCAAGCACCACGCCCGTCTACCGGTACTTCAATACGCTGACGACCAACCATCGCTATACGACGGAAATCGTCGTCCGCAACAGCCTCGACGCTTCCTACGGCTGGGTAGCGGAAGGCTACGGACCGGGCCCGTACCTGCCGGTCATGTGCGCAGTCGCATCGTAGTCCGCTAGAACCGGTAGTCGACGGTGGCCGCCGCACCTGCGCGAAGCGTGCTTCCGTCGCCGGCCAGGACGATCGCGTTCATGCCGAAGGTGACGCCGCCCATGCGCGCATCCATCCGGAACTCGCCCAACGTGCGCAAGGGCTCGATGCCGACCTCGGCGGTCGCCTGGTCGGTCGTCGTGACCCGGCAGCGCACGCAGGGCTTGACGCATTTCAGCACGGCGTCGCCGATGGTGATGGTGTCGACTTGATCTTCGGCGAACGGCGGCAATCCCGACAGCACGATGCACGGCCGGAACCGGTTCATCGGCAGTGCCCGGTGTCCCGCTGCGGCCAGCCGCTCGTTCAATTCGGCGAGTGACTCTTCGCCAATCACCAGCAGCGGGTAGCTATCGGCGAACAGCGTATGCGCTCCGGAATCGCCGGCGTACTCGGGATTGCACAGGCGCTTCGTCTTCCGGTCGAAACGAACCAGGCGTAGCTCCGACGCGAGCCAGACCGACAGCCACGATGCCGCTGCATCGCCGGCGTCGAAGCCGCGCACTTCGCTGCTCCAGACGACGACATTGCGGGAGTTGGCCGCCTTTCCGGCGAGCGGCGTCGACAGCGGCGCGCAGCCCGGCGCCGACAGGACCAGTGCGCCATCGACGACCACGGCATCGATCAGCGCAAGACGCGGAAAATCGCGCTGGGTGACGAATCGGCCGTCGCGGTCGACGATCATGAACTCGCGATCGCCAACACCGTCGGTCGACAGTCCGGTGATCGCCAGGCGTGCCGATGCCGGCGACAGCCCCCGGCACCCTTTCACCGGATAGACGTGCAACGACGCTACCCGGATGTCGTCTGCCATGACCGTGCCTGGCCAAGCGCGGAGGCTCGCGCTACCGTCAGCGCAGTCCCGACGCGTAGTCGGCGAGCGCCTTCATCTGCGTATCGGTCATTCGTTGCGCGATGCCCGCCATGATCCTGCCCTGGACGTCCTTGCCGGCACTGTCGTTGCCGCGCTCGCCGGTTCGGAACGCCTTCAGTTGCGTGAACGTGTAGTCGGCATGCTGTCCGGACAGTCGTGGGTAGTTTTTCGGAATTCCGGCGCCGGTCGGCGAATGGCAAGCCGAGCACGCCGGCAGGCCGGTCGCCGCGTCGCCGGCGCGGAACACTCGTTGTGCCATTTCGACGAGTTTGGCGTCCCTCGCCGCACCCGGGTTCGGCTTTTGCTGCGCGAAGTAGATGCCCAGTGCGACCATATCCTCCGGCGTCAGCGTCGCGACCATCGCCTGCATCACGGCATTGACCCGTACCTCTGCCTTGAAATGCTGCAACTGACGGCTGATATACTCAGCACCCTGTCCGGCGAGATTCGGGTTGACCGGCAACGCGCTGTTGCCGTCGGCACCGTGGCACGCCGCGCAGACCGTTTCGGCAATTTGCTTTGCACGGGCGAGGTCGGGTTTGCCCGCGCCCTGCGCGAAGGCCGGAGGCGGAAACAGGGCCAGCGCCGTCAACGACAAGACGGCCAGCAACAACGTGCGATCCATTCTTTCGACTCCCCGATGGCGGCACCCATGCCGCCGCGCGGCGCCCACAAGTGCGCGGCGCAACGGCGGGACGGACGCGCCGTGAACAAGCCTGTTATTGTAACGGAGTCCCGTCGCCCTTCCAAAGACGACGTGTCGCCGCGAGCCCGTCCGCACAAGCCGCATCCGCTGGTCGGGGCGCAGTTCGTCATCGGTGCGGCGAAAGCATCGCAGTTGCCGCCGCCCGGCGTTCCCGAGATCGCGTTCGCGGGTCGCTCCAACGCCGGCAAGTCGAGCGCGATCAATGCGCTCGCCAACCGCACGCGGCTCGCCTATGCAAGTCGGACACCCGGACGCACGCAGCAGATCAACCTTTTTGCGCTGCGCAGCGGCGCGCTGGTCGCCGATCTCCCCGGTTATGGCTACGCAGCCGTCGCGCGCAGCGTCAAGCGCGGCTGGCAAGAATTTCTTTGGCAATACGTCAGCACGCGCAGCAGTCTCGTCGCGCTGGTCATGCTGATCGATGCCCGGCATGGCTTGAAGGAACTCGACCTCGAAGTACTGGCGCAGTTCGTGCCGTCGGGCAGGCCGGTGTTGTTGCTGGCCACCAAGGCGGACAAGCTCACGACGACCGGCCGGCGCGCTGCGGTGGCGAGCGTCGCCACGCAGCTCGACGATGCCTTTCCCTTCGGTGCGCCGCAGATCACGATCCAACTGTTCTCGGCTGTCACGCGGCTGGGCGTACCCGAGGCGGAATCCACGATCGCTTCATGGCTACCCGAAGCGGCTATCGGGGCGTCGTGGCAGAATACAGACGGCGAACAGGCGAAGAAAGGCCCCGCGACCAGGGGGAGTGGCGCGGGGCCTTGAAACACCCGCTCCCGGAGAACCCGGGAGCGGGCACCCGCTCAGGGAGGGAAGCGGGAGACGTTGAACGTCTGCTTGATTGACCGACGTTCCGGCATCTAAGTTCCGCGTGTCTGCCGCGCGTCCGAAAAATTCTGGAATGGCCTTGTCGATGACGCCCACCTATCGTCCCGCACCCACGGTGCTCGCCGGCCTGACTGCGGCGCTGCGGCCGCACGCGCCGTTCTCGGCGATGGCCGACGAAGACCTCGACCGCCTTGTGAGCGCGTCGCGCCTTTCGTACTACGCGCCAGGCGACATCATCCTGGCACCCGAGACGCATCGACCCGAACATTGCTACGTGATCAAGCAGGGGTCGGTGCGCGGCGAGCGGCCGGGCGGGGCGGGGCCGGCCACAGCACTGTGGGAACTGTCCGCCGGCGAAATGTTTCCGTTGGGTGCGCTGCTCGGTGAGCGCGGCGTGACATCGATCTACCGTGCTGCGCAGGACACGTTTTGCCTGGTGCTGCCGACTGCGGAGTTCGACGTGCTGATCGAACGTTCGCCGCAGTTTCGCGACTCCTGCACGCGACGCCTGGCCTATTTGCTCGACGTGCTGCGCGCCAACGTGCAGGCCGAGTACGTCAGCGGCATCACGTCCCGCCACGGCATGGCGACCCCTTTGCACGCGCTGGTGCGCGGCGCGCCCGTCACCGTGGCACCGGAAACGGCGCTTGCCGACGCGCTGGCAACGATGGAGTCCCGCCGGATCGGTTCGCTGCCGGTCGTCGATCCGGACGGGCGCCCGCTGGGGATCTTCACACGGCAGGACGTGATAGGGCGCATCGTGCTTCCGCAGCGCAACCTCGGCACCGGAATCGGCGAAGTGATGAGTTCGCCGGTCATCGCGCTGGCCACCGATGCGACGGCGGCCGACGCCGCGCTGATGATGGCACAAAGCGGTATCCGGCACGTGGTGCTGACCGACGCGGATGGCCGCGTCCGCGGTGTGGTCTCGGAACGCGACCTCTTTCAACTGCACCGGCTGTCGGTGCGCGAACTGTCATCCGCGCTGGGCCGTGCGAAGGACCTGCCGACGCTGGTCCAGTGCGCCGCCGACATCCGCGCGCTGTCGTATGCGCTGGTCGCGCAGGGCGTGGGCAGCAGATCGCTGACGAGGATGATCTCCAGCCTCAACGACCGGTTGACCGAACGCATCCTCGACCTGTATGCGAAGGACTTCGACCTGTCCAGGCTCAGGCTTTGCTGGCTGGGGTTGGGCTCCGAGGGGCGCAGCGAGCAGACCATTGCGACCGATCAGGACAACGGAATCATCTTTGCCGTCGACGACGCGGCGACGCCGGAGGCCGCGGTGCGCGAACGCCTGCTGCCGTTCGCACGCGCCGTCAACGACGCGCTCGATCGTTGCGGATACCCACTGTGCAAGGGCGGCGTCATGGCGATGAACCCCAAGTGGTGCCTGTCGCTTCCCGAATGGCAGGCCGCGTTCGCGAGGTGGATCGATCGCGGCGATCCGGAAAGTCTGCTTGCCTCGAGCATCTTCTTCGATTTCCGCCGCCTGTGGGGAGACAAGGATCTTGCCGGTGCGCTGCGCGACGATATTGCCAGGCGAGCCAAGGCAAACCCGCGCTTCCTGAAACAGCTCGCCGAGAATGCGTGCCGCAACCGCCCGCCGTTGTCGTGGCGCGGCGAAATCGTCGAAAGCGAGGATGCGAGTGGCGCCGAGGGCATGGACTTGAAACTCTACGGCAGCATGCCGATCACCGACGGCGCACGCATTTTCGCGCTGGCCACCGGCATCACCGCCACCAACACGCAGGAGCGCTTGCGCGACGGCGGGACCAACAAAGGTGTCGCCAAGTCCGATCTCGTCAACTGGGCCGACGCCTTCGACTACCTGCAGATGCTGAGGCTGCGCACGCAACACCGGCGCGTCGCCCATGAACTGCCGCCGTCGGCCAATCCCAACCTGGTGCCGGTGGCGAGCCTCTCCGATCTCGACCGGCGGGTGCTGAAGGAGGCGCTGCGCCAGGTGCGCAAGCTGCAGCAGCGCCTGCAGCTCGATTACCCATGATCGCCGCTATGGGGGCCAATGAAGGCGCAGCAGGATGGCTGAAGGATCGCCTGTCGGCACTGGTAGGCCGCCCTCCGGTCTATCCGGGGCGCTGGATCGTGGTCGACACCGAGACTTCGGGACTCGATCCCGCGCGCGACGCGTTGCTGTCCATCGGCGCCGTTGCCGTCGACGATGCCGGTATCCGCATCGGCGACAGCTTCGAGGTGGTGCTGCGCAACGATGCCGCCGGAAGTGCGGAGAACGTGGTCGTGCACGGCATCGGACACGGCGCGCAGAGTGAAGGCGTTCCGACCGCCGAGGCGCTGCCCGCCTTTGCCGACTATGTCGCGAACGCGCCCTGCGTCGGCTTTCACACCGACTTCGATCGCGCCGTGATCGAGCGCGCGTTCGCCGAGGTGGGCGCGTCGGCACCGGCTGCGCCGTGGCTCGATCTTGCCCAGGTGGCGGCGGCTCTGCTGCCGGAGCAGCACCATCACGGCGGCCGCAGCCTCGACGACTGGCTGACCTGGTTTGCCATCGAGACGACGTCGCGCCACTCGGCCGCCGGCGACGCGCTTGCCACCGCCGAGTTGCTGCTGCGCCTGCGCGTGCTCGCGGCAGCGCAGGGCAGCCGCGGCTTTCCCGCACTCGCGCGGCTTGCCCGGCAGAACCGCTGGCTCGGCGGGTCTTGATGGCGGTCGTTGCCGATCCTTCAGCGTCCCACCGACCCTTCGAACGCATCCACTGGAGCCCCCGATGAGTTACACGTTCACAGGCGAGTTTCCCGCCAAGCGGCTCCGCCGCATGCGTCGCGACGATTTTTCCCGCCGCATGATGCGCGAGACGCGGCTTGCCGCAGACGACTTCATCTACCCGGTGTTCGTGCTCGAAGGCAGCAAGCGTCATGAGCCAGTCGCATCGCTGCCGGGCGTCGCGCGCAAGAGCGTCGATCTCATTCTTGCCGACGCCGAGCGCTGCATCGCGCTCGGCGTACCGGCGATGGCGTTGTTTCCCGTCGTGGCAGAGGACAAGAAGTCGCTCGATGCCGCCGCGGCGTGGCATCACGAGGGTCTGGTTCCGCGTGCAGTGCGCGCGCTGAAGCAGCACTTTCCGGAACTCGGCATCATCACCGACGTGGCACTCGACCCCTACACGATTCACGGGCAGGACGGCATCGTCGATGACGCCGGCTACGTGCAAAACGAAGTCACGGTCGCCGCGCTCGTCCGCCAGGCGCTTTGTCACGCCGATGCGGGCGCCGACATGGTCGCGCCTTCCGACATGATGGACGGCCGCATCGGCGCGGTGCGCGCCGCGCTCGACGGCGCAGGCCACGAACTTACGCGCATCCTTGCCTACTCGGCCAAGTTCGCGTCGTCGTTCTATGGTCCGTTCCGCGATGCCGTCGGGTCGGCCGGCAACTTGGCCGGTGGCGACAAGTACACGTATCAGATGGATCCGGCGAACACCGACGAGGCGCTGTGGGAGGTTTACCTCGACATCCGCGAAGGCGCGGACATGGTGATGGTCAAGCCGGGGATGCCGTATCTCGACATCGTGCGGCGCGTGAAGGACCAATTCGCGATGCCGACAGCGGTCTACCAGGTCTCCGGCGAATACGCGATGCTGAAGGCCGCCGGCGCGGCCGGCTGGCTCGACGAGCGCGCCTGCGTACTGGAGGCGTTGACCGGCATGAAGCGTGCGGGCGCCGATGCCATCCTGACGTATTTCGCGCTGGACGCCGCCGCGTGGCTCGTGGCCCGGCGACCTGCCTGATTCCGTCGCCGCGCAGGGTCCGACTACTGCAGCAAGGCGAGGACGGCGTCGACATCGAGGCGAACTTCATCGCGACCATGCCGATCGCGCCGCGGACGCTGATGTGCGTCGGCCGGCGTGCGCACCGATAGGCGCAGACCGCCGCCCGGCGTATCGACGTACAGCTCGGCGGCGCCGTCACGATCCGCGTGCATCGCCCGGTAGCCGACCCCGGCGTTGAGCAAAGCGATCTCGACCAGCTTGGCGTCGGCCGCGGTCAATTCCAGCCGGACGTCGCTGTGCTCGGTGGCCCAGCCTTCCGCCACGCCTCCGGTCAACGCAGGGGTGAAGTCGGCAAGACGCCGCATCCACCGCACGGCCAGTTCGCGCTGTTCGCGCAGACGCAGCGTATGGGCTTCGCCGCCGAACAGCGCGTGGTACTCGGCCAGCGCGGCGGTCACTTCGTCGTCGCCGGGCAGCGCCTCACGCTCAGGCAGCATCAATTGCCGCGCGGCTTTGCGCTTGGCCGCGGTCCAATCGGCCATGCCATGCTCGGCGATCAGCTTCGCGGCGACCTGCGCGATGCGCAGCCGGTCCTTGGTATCGCGCCCCACGCCGTACGACGGTCTCGTCCGTCGATGCGAGGACCCGTGCTGTCCCATGGTGTTCCTAGAAGATCTGGTCGCGCACGTCCTGCGGCGTGCGACCAGGCGTCACCGGGGCCAGCGGCTGCACGCGGCTGGCGGGCGGGAACTCGGCAAAGAAGTACTCGCTGAGCGCGCTCGAATCATCACGCAGGCCGCTCTCGGGATCGATGCGCATCGAGATCACGCCTTCGGGCGGAGCGAACGGCGCCTCCGGGACGCCCTGCAACGCGCGTTGCATGAAGTTGATCCAGATCGGCAACGCAGCGAGACTTCCCGTTTCGCGGGCACCGAGCGACTTCGGCTGGTCGAAGCCGATCCAGGCGACGCCGACCAGTGCCGGGTTGTAGCCGCAGAACCATGCATCGACGTTGTCGTTGGTCGTGCCCGTCTTGCCGGCGAGATCCTTGCGGCGCAGCACCTGCGCCCGAGTCGCGGTGCCGAAGGCGATCACGTCGCGCAAGAGACTGGTCATCACGAAGGCATTGCGGGGGTCGATCGCCCGCTCGGCCTGCAGGCCGGCTTGCACCGGCTTCGCTTCCGACAGGACCGTTCCATGCGCATCGGTGACCCTTGCAATGAGGTAAGGCGCGACGCGGTAGCCGCCGTTGGCGAAAACCGCGAACGCCGCTGCCATCTGCAGCGGCGTCACGGAACCGGCGCCGAGCCCCATCGTCAGGTACGGCGGATGGAGTTTGGGGTCGAAGCCGAAGCGCGTGATGTAGTCCTGCGCATACTGCGGACCGATCGCCTGCAGCACGCGGACGGTGACCAGGTTCTTCGACTTGGCCAGCGCGTTGCGCAGGCGCATCGGGCCTTCGAACTTGCCGTCGTAGTTCTTCGGTTCCCAGTCCTCGCCACCGGTCTTGTCGCCGGGAACGAAAAACGGCGCATCATTGATGACGGTCGCCGGCGAGAAGCCCTTTTCCAGCGCCGCCGAATAGATGAAAGGCTTGAACGCCGATCCCGGCTGGCGTTGCGCCTGCGTCACGTGGTTGAACTTGTTGTGCTCGTACTCGTAACCGCCTGAAAGCGCAACGATGGCGCCGTCCAGCGGGGAGATGGCGACGAACGCCGCCTCGACCTGCGGGGTCTGCGCGATCGACCAGTGTGCCTTGTCGTCGCGCAGCAGGCGCACGACGGCGCCGCGGCGGATCCGCTGCGCGGCCGGCGTCTTGTCGGTCAGGTGCCGGGCGACGAAGCGCAGTCCGTCGCCGGAGATCGTCACGATGTCGCCGTTGGCAACCATCGCGCGTACTTCGTTCCCGGTCGCCTCCAGCACCACCGCGGGCGGCAGTTGCTCGCTTTCCGCCGTTTCCTGGAATACCCGGTCGAGTGCCTGCTCCTGCTCGGCGGGATCGATCGGCAGGTTGACGAAGGCCTCCGGACCCCGGTAGCCGTGGCGGCGATCGTAATCGAGAACGCCACGCTGCACCGCGGCATGGGCGGCTTCCTGTTCCGCCTTGCGAACGGTCGTCCACACCGTGATGCCCATCGTATACGCATCCTGGCCAAACGCGTCGAAGACGACCTGCCTTGCCATCTCCGCCACCGATTCCGCGTGGGTGGGTGCCGAATCGCGTATCCCCTGTCGAACGACAAGCGGCATGTTTTGTGCTTCCGCAAGCTGGACATCGGTGATGAACCCCAGCTCGTGCATACGCCGAAGCACATACAGTTGCCGGGTCTTGGCCCGGCGGGGATTGTTGACCGGGTTGTACGCGGAAGGCGCCTTGGGCAGGCCGGCGAGCATCGCGGCCTCAGGGACGCTGATCTCCTTCAGCGGCCGGCCGAAGTAAATCTGCGACGCGGCGGCGAAGCCGTAGGCGCGCTGCCCGAGGAAAATCTGGTTTATATAGAGCTCGAGGATCTCATCCTTGCTTAGATTGGCCTCGATTTTCCAGGCGAGAAGCACCTCGCGCAGCTTCCGGGTGACGGTCTTCTCGCGGGTGAGAAAGAAGTTGCGCGCCACCTGCATCGTGATCGTTCCCGCTCCCTGCTGGGTACCCGAGGTCAGGTTGGCGAGGGCGGCCCGCGCGATGCTCAAATAGTCGACACCGCCATGTTGATAGAAACGCTCGTCTTCAGCGGCCAAAATGGCCTGTTTCATGACATTCGGGACTTCGCCGATGGCAATCAGCGCACGCCGTTCCTCCCCGAATTCACCCAGCAGCTCGCCTTCGGCGGAGACCACGCGAAGGGGGATCTTGGGTTGGTACGCGGTCAGTACCTCGAGAGACGGGAGCGTGGGCCACAACAAGGCGAGCACGAAGGCCCCCAGCAAGGCGCCGACGACGCCCAGGCCGACGGCGACCGACGCCAGGTAGATGGCCCAGCGCCTTAGCACGGAGGAATAAAACTTGGACAAGGAAGCATAAGCGTTGCGCCGTTGTACAAGATGCGACAACGAGGCCCCTTCGGATCCGGAAACAAATTGACAAGGTTCATACTTGCTGCCAGAGTTTAATGTAATTTGTCAGCATCTGGCCGTGTGTTGCCATGATCGCCGAAAAGTTCGCCACCGCCCTCGACTTCTTCAAAACCAAGCCCCCATCGCTGATCGGGGTCGATATCGCTTCGACTTCGATCAAGCTGATCGAACTGTCGCAGACGGGCAAGGGGACCTTTCGCCTGGAACGGTACGCGATCGAGCAGCTGCCCAAGGACGCGGTCGCCGACGGCAATATCGCGAACCTCGACCAGGTCAGCGATGCTCTGAAGCGCGGGTGGAAGCGACTGGGCAGCCGCAATCGCAACATTGCCATGGCCCTTCCGGCGGCGATGGTGATCACCAAGAAAATCATCGTTCCCGCCGGCCAGAAGGAAGAAGAACTCGAACTGACGGTCGAAGCCGAGGCGAACCAGTACATACCCTTTGCACTGGACGAGGTCAATCTCGACTTCCAGACCCTGGGACCCGCGCCCAACAATCCGGACGAGGTCGAGGTGCTGATCGCGGCCTCGCGCAAGGAAAAAGTCGAAGATCGGGTCGCCATCGCGGAGGCCGCGGGCTTGAAGCCTCGGGTCATGGACGTCGAATCCTACGCCACGCAGGAGGTGTTCGGGCTGATCACTCCGTCGCTGCCGGCCAACGGCCGCGACCAGAACATCGCGCTGGTCGACATCGGTTCCCACGTCACGCATTTCTACGTTCTGCGCAACAACCAGTTTCTGTTTTCGCGTGACCAGGCATTCGGGGGCAATCAGCTGACGCAGGACATCCAGCGGGCCTTCAACCTGTCGGCGGAAGAGGCCGAGTCGGCCAAGAAGAACCAGGGGCTGCCGGAGAACTATGACAGCGACGTTCTGCAGCCGTTCATGGAAACACTGGCGCTGGAGATCACGCGCGCGCTGCAGTTCTTCTTCACGTCGACGTCGCACAACCAGGTCGACCACGTCGTGCTGGCCGGCGGCTGCGGCGCGCTGCCCGGGATCGACGAACTGGTGGCCAAGCGGGCAGGGGTGGCCACCGTCATCGCCAACCCCTTTGCGTCGATGCAGGCCTCTGATCGGATACGCCCGCGGCAACTCGCGCAGGACGCGCCGATGTTGCTGATCGCCGCCGGCCTCGCGTTGCGGAGCTTCGAGTAATGGCCGGCGTCCGCATCAATCTTCTCCCCCACCGGGAGCAGAAGCGGCAGGCGCGGCAGCGCCAGTTCATCTCGCTCGCGCTGTCGCTCGGGGTGCTGGCACTGGCGGTCGTCGCGCTGGTGCATGGCATACTCTCGGCGCAGATCGAGAACCAGAAGAGCCGTAACACGCTGCTGAAGGCCGAGATCGCCAAGCTGGACGAGCAGATCAAGGAAATCGACCGCTTGCGCGACCAGATCCAGGCGGTGCTGGCGCGCAAGCAGGTGGTGGAGACCTTGCAGGCCAATCGCAGCGAGGCCGTGCACATCCTCGACCAGCTGGTCAGGCAACTCCCGGACGGGATCTACCTGCGCAGCATTCGCCAGGTGGGGCCCAAGGTGACGATCAACGGTTACGCGCAGTCCAACGCGCGGGTGTCGACGCTGATGCGCAACATCGAGGCGTCGCCTTGGCTGACCAATCCCGAACTCGTCGAGATCAAGCTGGTGCCGGCCCCGGGAACGCCGAAAGGCCGGGATCTGAAGATCAACGAGTTCACATTGAATTTCCTGGTCAAGCGCGCGGCGCCGATCGAGGCTAGTGCACCCGCCGGTGGTCCGCCCGCGAAAGCGCCGGCGGCGGCACCAGCGAAGACCAAGGCTTCGGCGTCCACGACAGGGAAGCTCTCGTGAATCTCGACGACCTTCGCCGCCTGAACCTGCGCGACATCGGCAACTGGCCGCTGCTGCCGAAGATCCTCGTCCTGCTCGTGATCTTCACGGTGATCGTCGCCGGCGGCTTCCTGCTTGACTGGAAGGACCAGTGGGATGCGCTCGAGCTCGCCCAGCAGGAAGAGGTGACGCTCAAGGGGCAGTATGCGCAGAAAAAGGCCAAGGCGATCAACTTCGAGCTCTACGTCCAGCAGTTGAACGAGGTCGAGCAGTCTTTTGGCGCACTGGTCAAGCAGTTGCCCAATCGTGCGGAAATCGATGCGCTGCTGACCGACATCAACCAGGCCGGGCTTGGTCGCGGACTGGAGTTCCAGCTCTTCCGGCCCGCCGCGCAGGAAAAGATGGCGGACTTCTACGCCGAGCTGCCGATCAAGATCAGGATCACCGGCAATTACCACGACATGGGGGCGTTCGCCAGCGACGTCGCCCAGCTGCCGCGAATCGTCACTCTGAACGACCTCGCCATCGCCAATCAGGGTGGCGTGCTGTCGCTGGACGCCGAAGCGAAGACCTTCCGCTATCTGGACGAAGAGGAAATCGCCAAGCAGCGGGCGGCGGCCAAGGCGAAGGCCAAGGGGAAGCGATGATTGCGCGTGCTGCCGCGCTCCTGGTCGTCGCGACGCTGCTGGCCGGCTGTGGCGGCGAAAGCCATCAGGACCTGCGCCACTGGATGTCCGAACAGGGCAAGGGTTCGCGCGGCAAGCTCGACCCGTTGCCGCAGATACGGCCGTACGAACCGTTCGCGTACAACGCCTTCGACCTTCCCGATCCGTTCAAGCCGCGCAAGATCGAACCGACCAAGGGCAGTTCCAAATTGGCGCCCGATCTTACACGCCGCAAGGAGCCGCTCGAGGCTTATCCGCTCGAGTCGCTGGCGATGGTCGGCACGCTCGAGAAGAACAAGGCGGTTTTCGCGTTGGTGCGCACGCCCGACCGCGATGTCTACCAGATCCGGCCCGGCAACTATGTCGGCCAGAACTTCGGTGTCGTGACCGGCATCGGCGAAGGCGAAGTCCAGCTGAAGGAACTGGTGCAGGACGGCGCCGGCGACTGGGCCGAGCGAACCAGCACGCTGAAACTGCTGCAGGCTGATGCAAGACCACAGGAGCGGAGAAGATGAGCGCGTTGAACGGCAATCGACATTCCCGCGTGGCGCACGCCACCCGACGAGGATGGGGAGCCGCACTTGCCGCTGTGTGTGCGTGTGCCTTCGCCAGTGCCGCGTTCGGCCAAATGGCCAACAGCCTCGACAACGTCACCGTCTCGCGTGCGAGTTCCGGTCGCGTCGTTGTCCGTTTCCAGTTGAAAAACCCGCCCGCCAATCCGCCGGCGAGCTTTTCGATCAATAACCCACCGCGCATCGCCCTCGATTTTGTCGATACAGGCAACGGGCTCGGCGCCACAAAGAGACCCGTCGACGAAGCGGCGCTGCGCAGCCTGAATTTCATCCAGGCCGGCAACCGTACGCGCGTGGTGTTCAACCTCAACAAGCCCCAGTCTTTCGAGAGCGCCGTCGAAGGCAACACGGTCATCGTCACGCTGACCGACCAGGAGCAGATGAAGCCGGGCGTGGACACGGTCCAGCGCTTCGCCGAGGCGAAGACCGACCAGGCGCAGCACTCGCTTCGCGATGTCGACTTCCGTCGCGGGCGCAACGGCGAAGGCCGCCTGGTTGTCGACCTTTCCGACAGCTCGACGGGCATCGACATCCGCCAGCAGGGACGCCAGCTGATCGTCGATTTCCTGAAGACTTCGGTGCCGCGCAACCTCGAGCGTCGAGTCGACGTCGCCGATTTCGGAACACCCGTGATCACGATCGATACCTTGCAGCAGGGCAGCAACGCGCGGATGGTGATCGAGCCCAAGGGCCTTTGGGAGCATTCGGCCTACCAGACCGACAACCGCTTCATCCTCGAAGTGAAGCCGATCCTCGAGGATCCCAACAAGCTGGTGCAGGGATCGCGTGGCGGCTACAAGGGCGAGAAGCTTTCGCTCAATTTCCAGAACGTCGAGGTGCGCGCGGTCCTCCAGGTCATCGCCGATTTCACCGGGCTCAACATCATCACCAGCGACACCGTTCAGGGCAGCCTGACGCTACGGCTGAAGGACATTCCCTGGGACCAGGCGCTCGACATCATCCTGCAGACGAAGGGCCTCGACATGCGCAAGAACGGCAACGTCGTGCTCATCGCGCCGCGGGAGGAGCTGGCGTTGAAGGAGAAGCAGCAGCTGGAGAACGCCATCCAGATCGGCGAGCTGGAGCCGCTGGTCTCGGAGTCGTTCCAGCTCAACTACATCAAGGCGCAGGACATCCTCAACCTCATCACCAGCAACCGGCAGCAACAGTTCGGCGCGGGGGCGGGGCAGACGGCCACGACCGGCGGCCAGGGCTCGATCATCAGCAGGCGGGGCGTGGCCATCATCGATCCGCGCTCGAACATCCTGTTCGTCACCGACACCGCGTCGCGCCTGGAGGAAGTGCGCAAGATCATCCGGCAGATCGACACGCCGATCCGGCAGGTGTTGATCGAGGCACGCATCGTGATCGCCGGCGACCGCTTCAGCCAGCAGCTGGGCATCCGCTTTGGCCAGCAGACAGGCTTCACGTTCTCCAATGGCAAGTACTCGGCCGGATCCAGCGGGTCGCTTTCCACGCAGCCGGTTGTCAAGACCGAAGGCGACAGGCTGATCCGCGAGACGCGAACGCAGACGCCGTTCGAACTGGCGTCGGGCCTGGCTTCGGCAGGTTATTCCGACTCGCCGCAGCTCAACGTCAACCTGCCGGTGCCCAACGCGGCGGGCCAGCTCGCGCTGACGCTGATCAACCTCGGCAGCGGCAACCTCATCAACCTGGAGCTGTCGGCACTCGAGGCCGACGCCCGCGGCAAGGTGGTCTCCAGCCCTCGGGTCGTCACCGGCGACAACCAGAAGGCCGCAATCGAGCAGGGAACGGAAATTCCCTACGTCACTCCCGGAAGCGCCAATTCGCCGGCAACCGTCCAGTTCAAGAAGGCGGTGTTGCGTCTGGACGTCACGCCGCAGATCACCGCGGACGGCCGGATCATCATGGTCGTCGAGGTGCGCAAGGACACCGTCGGCCAGTACGTGCAGCTGGGTGGCGGCTTCTCGGTACCGTCGATCGACACCAAGAACGTGATCACCCAGATTTCGGTGAATAACGGCGACACGGCGGTGATCGGTGGCATCTACGAGGAAACGATCCGCAACGACGTGACCCAGGTGCCGTGGCTGGGCAACATTCCCTTGCTCGGCTACCTGTTCAAGCAGACCGGCAACAGCAGCGAAAAGGCCGAGCTGCTGATCTTCCTCACACCGCGCATCGTCAAGGACACGGTAACATCCGTGCGGTGAGCGACGCGACCGGCGGCGTGCCTGCCGCCATCGACTTCCCTGCCCCGGTGCCGCTACACCGGGGCAATTTGTTTCTGGTCGGCCTGCCCGGCGCCGGCAAGTCGACGCTCGGCCGCCAGCTGGCCCGGCGCCTGCGCAAGCGCTTCGTCGACGCCGACGCCGAACTCGAGCAACGGCTCGGTGTCTCGATTCCGACCATATTCGAAATCGAGGGGGAGGCCGGCTTTCGCGATCGGGAAGAGGTTACGATCACCAACTTGACCGGGTTGGCGGATATAGTGCTGTCGACCGGGGGAGGAGTGGTGCTGCGTCCGGCCAACCGGAAGCGGCTGCGCGAAAACGGCACGGTCGTCTACCTGCACGCGGAACCGGCGACGCTGTGGTCGCGCATCCGGCACAGCCGCAACCGGCCGCTGCTGCAGACCGAGGATCCGCTGGCCCGGCTGGCCGAGCTGTACATGCAGCGCGACGCGCTCTATCGCGAGACCGCCGATCACGTCATCGAGTCCGAGCGCAGCGAAGTTCTGCGCGTCATGCGCATGTTCGAACCTCGAGACGACCGCGATGGACGCTGACCCGCAAACGCTCGAAGTGGCGCTGGCCGAGCGCAGCTATCCGATCCGCATCGGGAGCGGCGTCATCCACGAAGCCGGTACGCTGCTCGCCGCGCAACGCGTGCGCGACGCCGTCGTGATCACCAACGCCACGGTCGCCGCGCATTGGCTGGCGCCGCTGCAGCGGAGTCTCGCCGGCGCCGGGCTGCGCGTGGAAACGACGATGATTCCGGACGGCGAAGCGCACAAGAACTGGGACACGCTGTACATGGTGCTGACCCGCCTGCTCGAGCTGCGCGCCGAGCGTTCGACGATGCTCGTCGCGCTGGGCGGCGGCGTGGTCGGCGACATCGCCGGCTTCGTCGCCGCGATCTACCAGCGGGGGATGCCGTTCATCCAGATCCCGACGACGCTGCTCGCGCAGGTCGACTCGTCGGTGGGTGGCAAGACCGGCGTCAATCATCCGCTGGGCAAGAACATGATCGGCGCGTTCCACCAGCCGCGCGCCGTCCTGATCGACACCGATTGCCTGCGCACGTTGCCGTCGCGCGAACTCGCCGCCGGCCTGGCAGAGGTCGTCAAGGTCGGCGCCATTCGCGACGCCGTTTTCTTCGCCTGGCTCGAGAAACACGTCGACGCGTTGGTCGCCTGCGATCCTGCAGCGCTGGCGCACGCGATACAGACGAGCTGCCGGATCAAGGCCGAAATCGTCGCCGCCGACGAGCGCGAGCACGGCGAACGCGCGCTGCTCAACTTCGGCCATACCTTCGGTCACGCCATCGAGAATGCCATGGGCTATGGGCAATGGCTGCACGGCGAAGCCGTTGCCGCCGGCATGGTCGTCGCCGCCGAGGTTTCGGCGCGCAGCGGGCGCATCGACTCCGGGGTCGCGGACAGGGTGCGCGTGCTGCTGGGGCGTGCAGGGCTGCCGACGCAGGCGCCCGCACTGGGCTTCGAACGCTGGATGTCGCTGATGGCGCGCGACAAGAAGGTGCAGGCGGGTGCCATCCGCTTTGTCTTGCTCGACGGACTCGGGCAGGCGGTCGTAGCCACCGAAGTCCCCGATTCGCTGCTGCGCGAAGTCCTGCGCTGACTCGCTTCCGGAAGCCGGCCGCAATGCAAAACGGCGCCCTCGAAAGGGCGCCGTTTTGCACGCTGACTGCAGCCTAGGGACCCGCCGCCGGGTTGCAGAGAATCGAGACCACCTGCAACAACGGTGTCACGCTCGAGTCCGTGACCGTGACCTGCGTGGTGCGTGGCAAGGGCGTCGCCGCCAGTCCGGTCACCGCAAACCCTTGGCCCGAGGCCGTGATCGTCGTCGGCGTGATCGCGCCTGCCGTGCTTGGCACCGAGAACACCGCCGTGTACGGCGGCGTGCCGCCGGTGACGACGAAGTTCGACGTCGCGGCGCTGCACGTCGGGCCGCCGACGTAGGTATAGGTCGCCGGAGAAACCGCCAGTGCCTGCGGCGGATTCGGCACCGTCGGACAGGTGATCGTCGCTACCTGCTGCAGCTGCGGCGAACTGGCGTCGACCACCGTGATGTTGGTGGTCAGCACGCCGTCGGTGAGCCCTGTGACTGCAAAGCCCAGTCCGGAGGTCGCAAGCGTCGTCGGTGCGATCGTCGCGCCCGGACGCGGCGAAGCGAAGAACACGTTGTACGGCGGCGAGCCGCCGGTGACGACGAAGTTCGCGGTCTGGTTGACGCACGAGCCCGGATTCACCGAGTAGTTGTAGTTGAGCGGCGAGACGATCAGCGCGGATCCCGGGGGTGGTGTCGGCGCACCCGTACAGTCGATGGTGACCGTTCCCGACTGCACCGGATTCGATGCGTCGATGACGTTGATGGTCGTGATCGACGGCGAAGTGAGTCCGCTGACGGAGACCGCCTGGCCCTGCGCGAGCCCGGTTTGCGGCGAAAGTACCGGCGACGTCGGGCTGGTGGTCGCCGCCACGACCGCCGAGTACGGCGTCGTACCGCCGGTGGCGATGAACTGGAAGGTGTTCGACGGCACGCAATTGTTCCTGGCGATCGCGCCCGGCGTGACGACGATGGCCGTCGGCGGCGGGGGTGCCGGAGGATTCTCACCCAGCTCGTTGGTCACCGTCGGATAGCTGCCGCCGGGGATCGTGAGTCCGTTCGCATCGGTGACGACGTAGGTCAGGTTGATGAAGCAAGTACCGTTGGTGGTCGTCGAGAACGCACCGCCGTTGGTCAGCACCGGAACGCCGGACAGGGTCGCAGCCCCCGGGAAGTTGATGCCCACCTGGTACGGTGGCGTGCCGCCGAAGATGAAATTGGTGACCGACACGCCGGAGGAGCAGGTCTGGTTGTCCGGCCCGGTGATCGTCGTGTTCCCGGTCGGCAGGATCGACAGCACGGCGCCGTTGATCGTCATTTGCAGAATGTTGAAGCTGCCGGTGACCTGGTTGCCCGAGGTCACGTCGGTCGCGCGGACGATCCCGGTCTGCGTCGGTGTATTGGCGGGCACCGAGAGCACGACCACCGCGTCGCCGTTGGCGTCGGTGACCACGGTCAGCGTCGACACCAGCGGCTGCGCCGGGTTGGTCGACACGATCGAAAAGCTGCCTTGCACGACGTCGAACTTGACCGAACGGCCCTTGATGCCGGCGCCACCCGCCCCGGTGACTTTCACCGACGCCGTGCCGGTGCTGCCCGAGCACAGGTTATTGCCGTCGCTGGCGCAGGCGGGATTGGGGTTGGCCGTGACCGTGATATTCGACGGCAGCAGCGGCGCCGGATTGACCGCCACCGGTACCGGCAGCGAGACCGTTCCGACCGCATCCTGAACCGTGATGCCCACGCTGGTCGTTGCCGTCACGTTGTTGGCGGATAGAACGACCGTGTCGCCGGATACGCTCGCGGCGACAGGCAGGATCGTCGGGTCGGTCGAAAACGCACGATAGGGGGCAACCCCGCCGTAGACGGTCAGCGTCACCGGCGTGCCGGGATACAGCGACAGATTGCCCGGCAGGAGCTTCAGCGGCGGGATGATTGGCGGCGGCGGCTCGTAGGGGTTGTTCGGCGCACCGCTGCCGCCGCCGCAGCCGGCAAGCAGCACGATGCCGGCAAAGCCTAGAAGGGCAAGCGCCGGGCGCAGCCACGCGGTGAGTCGCCGTTGAGCCATGATTCCGATCCTGATGATGATGTCCTAAAACACCGATTGTCCGAGGCCGATTTGAACATTGCAACAAGCATCTAGGCCATTTTGTTCAGATTAAAGCGCAAGTACATGACTGGCGCAAGTATTTCTCTCCGCAAATGACCACCGCTCGACGGCTGCTGTTGCGCGGCAGGCGGTCCGACTCGTTATTGCCGCATTGCAGCACGGCGAGTAGTATGAACCGCTTTCGGCCCCTTTTTCCTGCGGCTGCGGCGTTCGGGCGTCCGCGCGCTTCGCTACGACGATCGAGGACATTGTGGAACAGGATCAAGTCTCGTCAATGTGGCCGCCGGTCGGGCAAGGCCTCTACGATCCGGACAACGAGCACGACGCCTGCGGGCTCGGCTTCATCGCGCACATCAAGGGCCGCAAGAGCCACTCGGTCATTCGTCACGCGCTGGCGATCCTCGAAAACCTCACGCACCGGGGCGCGACCGGCGCCGATCCGCTGCAGGGCGACGGCGCCGGCATCCTGATCCAGTTGCCGGACGCCTTCCTGCGCCGCGCCTGCGGCAAGCTCGGCATCACGCTGCCGGCGATCGGGCAATACGGTGTCGGCATGGTGTTCCTGCCACGGGAGCCGGCGTCGCGGATGGCCTGCGAGCAGGAGATCGAGCGCGCGATCGCGGCCGAAGGCCAGGTGCTGCTGGGCTGGCGCGACGTGCCAACCGACAATGGCGGGCTGTCCGAACGCACCAAGGAAGTCGAGCCGGTGATCCGGCAGTGTTTCGTCGGCCGCGGCGGCCGCCACGTCGACGCCGCTGCGCTCGAGCGCAAGCTCTACGTGATCCGCAAGCGCGCGGGGCACGCGATCCAGTCGCTGCAGCTTCGCCATGGTCGCGAGTTCTACGTGCCTTCGCTGTCGACGCGGACGATCGTCTACAAGGGCATGCTGCTCGCCCACCAGGTCGGTCGCTACTACCTCGACCTCGCCGACGAAGCGATGGTTTCGGCGCTGGCGATGGTGCATCAGCGCTTTTCGACCAACACCTTCCCGACTTGGGACCTCGCGCATCCGTTCCGTTACATTTCGCACAACGGCGAGATCAACACGGTGCGCGGCAACTTCAACTGGATCCGCGCACGCGAGGGTGCCATCGCGTCGAAGGTGCTGGGCGACGATCTGTCGAAGCTGTGGCCGCTGATCTACGACGGCCAGTCGGATTCGGCGTCGTTCGACAACGCGCTCGAGCTGTTGGTGATGAGCGGCTATCCGCTGGCGCACGCGATGACGATGATGATTCCGGAGGCGTGGGCGGGCAACCCGCTGATGGACGAGGACCGCCGCGCCTTCTACGAATACAACGCCGCGCTGATGGAGCCGTGGGACGGCCCAGCCGCAATGGCGTTCACCAACGGCCGGCAGATCGGCGCCACGCTCGACCGCAATGGACTGCGGCCGGCGCGCTTCATCGTCACCGACGACGACTACGTCGTCATGGCCTCCGAGGTCGGCGTGCTCGACATCCCGGAGAGCAAGATCATCAAGAAGTGGCGGTTGCAGCCAGGCAAGATGCTGCTGGTCGACACCGAGCAGGGTCGCATCATCGACGACGACGAATTGAAGCGCGCGCTGGCGACCGCAAAGCCGTACCGCGAGTGGATCGAGAGCTGCCGGATGCGGCTCGAGGACATGCCGGAGCCAGCACCTGCCGACCCGGCAGACGTCCCGCTGCTCGATCGCCAGCAGGCCTTCGGCTACACGCAGGAGGAAGTGAAGATCCTGCTGGCGCCGATGGCCGAAGGCGGCGAGGAGGCGCTGGGTTCGATGGGCAACGACGCGGCGCTGCCGGTGTTGTCCAACCGTCCCAAGGTCTTCTACAGCTACTTCAAGCAGCTGTTCGCGCAGGTCACCAATCCGCCGATCGACCCGATCCGCGAAGAGCTTGTGATGTCGCTGGTCTCGTTCATCGGGCCGCGGCCGAACCTGCTGGCGGTCGATTTTGATGCGGGCGTCACCGAGCCACCGATGCGGCTCGAGGCGCTGCAGCCGATCCTGACGCCCGATAACATGGAGAAGATCCGGCACGTCGAGCTCTTTTCGTCAGGCGCTTTCCGCTCGCTCGAACTCGACATCTGCTACCCGGCGAAGTGGGGCGGCAACGGCATGGAGGCGGCGCTGGCGAGCCTCGCCGCACACGCCGAAGACGCGATCACCCAGGGTTACAACATCCTGATTCTCTCCGACCGTAACGTGTCGCCGGAGGCGCTGCCGATTCCCGCGCTGCTGGCTACCGCCGCTGTGCACGAGCATCTGGTGAAGACGGGGCTGCGAACTTCGACGGGGCTGGTCGTCGAAACCGGCTCCGCGCGCGAGGTACATCATTTCGCGCTGCTTGCCGGCTACGGCGCCGAGGCGATCCATCCGTACCTGGCGCTGGAGACGCTGGCGCAGCTTTCGCAGTCGATTCCGGCGATCGATCCGAAAGAATCGGGCAAGCGCTTCATCAAGGCGATCTGCAAGGGTCTTTGCAAGGTGATGTCGAAGATGGGCATCTCCACGTATCAGTCGTACTGCGGCGCGCAGACCTTCGAGGCGGTGGGGCTGCAGAGGTCCTTTGTCGACAAGTACTTCACCGGCACCGCGAGCAATATCGAGGGCATCGGGATCTTCGAGGTGGCCGAGGAAGCGGTGCGCCTGCATGCGCTCGCCTTCGGAGACGATCCGCTGCTGCGCGACATGCTGGATGCCGGTGGCGAGTACATGTACCGAATTCGCGGCGAGGCGCACATGTGGACGCCGGAGTCGATCGCCAAGCTGCAGCACGCGGTGCGCTCGAACAGCGCCGGCACCTACCGCGATTATGCGAAGCTCATCAACGAGCAAAGTCGCGAACTGAAGACCTTTCGCGGACTCTTCGAGTTCAAGACGGCCGAACGCACGCCGGTGCCGATCGAGGAAGTCGAGGCGGCATCCTCGATCGTGCGCCGCTTTGCCACCGGTGCGATGAGCCTGGGCTCGATTTCCACCGAGGCGCATACGACGCTCGCGATCGCGATGAACCGCATCGGCGGCAAGTCGAACACCGGCGAGGGCGGCGAAGACGAGGCGCGCTACCGCGCCGAGCTGCGCACCGGCGACAGCGGCGTCGGCGCCGGCGACACCGTGGCCTCGGTGATCGGACGCGACCGCATCGAACGTGACATCCCGCTGCAGCCGGGCGATAGCCTGCGCTCGAAGATCAAGCAGGTGGCCTCGGGGCGCTTCGGTGTCACCGCCGAATACCTGGCGTCGGCCGACCAGATCCAGATCAAGATGGCGCAGGGTGCGAAACCGGGCGAGGGCGGCCAGCTTCCAGGCCACAAGGTTTCCGAGTACATCGCAAAGCTGCGCTATTCGGTGCCAGGCGTCGGGCTCATTTCGCCGCCGCCGCATCACGATATCTATTCGATCGAGGATCTGGCACAGCTGATCCACGACCTGAAGAACGCCAATCCCAAGGCGTCGATCTCGGTCAAGCTCGTCTCCGAAGTGGGTGTGGGCACCGTCGCCGCGGGTGTAGCCAAGGCCAAGTCCGACCATGTGACGATCGCCGGCCACGACGGCGGTACCGGCGCGTCGCCGCTGTCGTCGATCAAGCATGCCGGCACGCCGTGGGAGCTGGGCCTTGCCGAGACGCAGCAGACGCTGGTCCTGAACCGCCTGCGCGGTCGCATCGCCGTGCAGGTCGACGGCCAGATGAAGACCGGTCGCGACGTCGTCATCGGTGCGATGCTCGGTGCCGACGAGTTCGGTTTCGCGACGGCGCCGCTGGTCGCGGCCGGCTGCATCATGATGCGCAAGTGCCATCTGAACACCTGCCCGGTGGGCGTGGCGACGCAGGATCCGGTCTTGCGCCGGAAATTCAGCGGGCAGCCCGAGCACGTGATCAACTTCATGTTCTTCGTCGCCGAGGAAGCGCGCGAGCTGATGGCGCAACTCGGGTTCAGGTCCTTCGACGAAATGATCGGACGTTGCGATCTGCTCGACATGCGTGCGGGCATCACCCACTGGAAGGCGCGCGGCCTCGATTTCTCGCGCGTGTTCCACCAGCCGAAGATGCCGGACGACGTCGCGCGTTCGCACCGGGAAGTGCAGGATCACGGTCTCGCCGGAGCGCTCGATTACGAGCTCATCGGACAGTCGCAGCCCGCCATCGACGAGCAGCAGCCGGTTCGCCTCACGCATCGCATCCGCAACGCCAACCGTTCGGTGGGCGCCATGCTGTCCGGTGTGGTTGCCAGGCGCTACGGGCACGAGGGCCTGCCCGACGACACGATTCACGTCGCCTTCGAGGGCATCGCCGGCCAGAGCTTCGGCGCCTTCCTCGCGCACGGCATCAGTTTCGAGCTGCAGGGCGCGACCAACGACTACGTCGGCAAGGGACTGTCGGGCGGGCGCATCGTCGTCTATCCGGACCCCGCGTGCCCGGCGGCACCCGAATTGAACATCGTCGTCGGCAACACGGTGATGTACGGCGCCATCGACGGTGAGGCCTATTTCCGCGGTGTGGCGGGAGAGCGTTTCTGCGTGCGCAATTCCGGAGCCAGCGCGGTCGTCGAGGGGACCGGAGACCACGGCTGCGAAGACATGACCGGCGGCACGGTGGTCGTGCTCGGCGGCACCGGGCGCAATTTTGCCGCCGGCATGAGCGGCGGGCTGGCATTCGTTTACGATCCCGATGGCAGCTTCGCGCAGCGCTGCAACACGTCGATGGTCGCGCTCGAGCCGCTGCTGACCGAAGTGCAGCAGAGTGCCGCCGAGCACGAGCTCGAGGTGGCCGGGAAGGGGCTGCAGCGCCATGCGGCGAAGGCCGACGAGGTGCTGCTCCGCGAGTTGATCGATCGACATCTGCGCTTCACCGGCAGCACGCTGGCGCTTGCCATGCTCGACGATTGGGATACCGCGCGGACGAAATTCGTCAAGGTGTTCCCGCACGAATACCGGCGCGCGCTCACCGAGATGAACGCGAACAGGGCGCTGCGGCAGCCGGAGCTCCACAGGAAGCAGCGCGCGGCGGCGTAGTCGAATCGGCGAGTCATGGGCAAGATCACCGGCTTTCTCGAACTCCAGCGTATCCGCGAGGCGGCGCAGCCCGCAGGCGAGCGCGTGCGGCACTATCGTGAATTCGTGCTGACGCTCGGCGACGACGACGCGGCGAAGCAGGGCGCGCGCTGCATGGACTGCGGCATCCCGTTTTGCCAGAGCGGCTGTCCGGTGCATAACGTGATTCCCGATTGGAACGATCTGGTCTACCGGCGACAGTGGCGGCAGGCGCTCGACGTGCTGCACTCGACGAACAACTTTCCCGAGTTCACCGGCCGGGTCTGTCCGGCGCCTTGCGAAACGGCGTGCACGCTCAACATCAACAACGACCCGGTCGGCATCAAGTCGATCGAACATTTCATCATCGACCGCGGCTGGGAGGAGGGCTGGGTGACGCCGCAGCCCCTGGCTTCGAGGTCGGGTCGTCGGGTCGCGATCGTCGGTTCCGGTCCGGCAGGACTCGCCTGCGCGCAGCAGCTGGCGCGCGCGGGGCACGATGTCGTCGTGTTCGAGAAAAACGACCGCATCGGCGGCCTGCTGCGTTACGGCATCCCCGATTTCAAGTTGGAGAAGGTGGCCATCAACCGGCGCATGGCGCAAATGGCGGAGGAGGGCGTCGAGTTCCGCCCGAATTCGCATGTCGGTAGCGGCATCGCGGCGCGCAACCTGCTGCGCGATTACGACGCGATCGTGCTCACCGGCGGCGCCGAAGCGCCGCGTGACCTCGATGTGCCGGGGAGGGATCTCGACGGCGTGCATTTCGCGATGGAGTTCCTGCCGCAGCAGAACAGGGTCGTGGCCGGAGATCGGGTGCCCACGCAGATCATGGCCACCGGCAAGCACGTGGTCGTCATCGGTGGTGGCGACACCGGGTCGGACTGTGTGGGCACGTCGAACCGGCACGGCGCCGCCTCGATCACGCAGTTCGAACTGCTGCCGCAGCCGCCCGTGTCGGAGAACAAGCCATTGGTGTGGCCGAACTGGCCGATCAAGCTACGCACGTCGTCGTCGCACGAGGAGGGCTGCAACCGCGATTGGTCGGTCACCACCAAGCGCTTCGAAGGCAGCCACGGTCAGGTCGAACGATTGGTCGCCGCGCGCGTCGAGTGGCAGCGCGATGGCAATGGTCCGCCGAAGATGGTCGAGATTCCCGGCAGCGAATTCGAGCTGAAGGCCGACCTCGTGCTGTTCGCGATGGGTTTCGTCGGACCGGTGCAATCCGGCCTGCTCGAGCAGTTCGGCGTCGAATGCGATGCAAGATCCAACGTCAAGGCCGACACCGAGAACTATCGGACGTCGGTGCCGAAGGTGTTTGCCGCCGGCGACATGCGTCGCGGCCAGTCGCTTGTCGTCTGGGCGATACGCGAGGGCAGGCAGGCGGCGCGCGCGGTCGATGAATTCCTGATGGGGGTTTCGGCGCTGCCGCGCTGAACGCGTGCATACAGGTGGAGACTGCCCGAATGACCGGAATTCTGAGCTTGCGTGTCCCCCGCGGCATACGCCGCGACTACGATCCCGAGCGGGCTCCGTTGGCCATCCTCGAGCACCTGGCCAGGCGGATGCTGGTCTGCGCGCGCGCGCGATCGATTCACGCCTGATTCGGATCGCGCAAATCGCGCGCGGACACACGGCACACACGGCTCATCGCATGATCGAAAACGACGCGTTCCTGCGCGCGCTGCGCCGCGAGCCGACGCCGCACACACCGGTATGGCTGATGCGCCAGGCGGGACGCTACCTCCCCGAATACAACGTCACGCGCAGGAAGGCGGGCAGCTTCATGGCGCTGGCGACCAACCCCGATCTCGCCACCGAGGTGACGCTGCAGCCGCTTGCACGCTACCCGCTCGACGCCGCGATCCTGTTCTCGGACATCCTGACCATTCCCGACGCGATGGGACTGGGCCTGTCGTTTGCGGAAGGCGAAGGACCACGCTTCGCGCGCACGGCAAGCGACGAGGCGGCGATCCGTGCGCTCGCGGTTCCCGACCTTGCCAAGCTCGACTACGTGTTTGCGGCGGTCGCGCAGATCAAGCGGGAACTGCATGGAAGGGTGCCGCTGATCGGCTTTTCCGGAAGTCCCTTCACGCTTGCCTGCTACATGATCGAAGGCCGTAGCAGCGTCGATTTCGCGACGGTACGCAAGATGGCGTATGCGCGCCCCGAGTTGCTGGCGCAACTCACCGCCGTCAACACGCACGCCGTCGTTGCCTACCTGAACGAGCAGATCGCGCATGGTGTCGACGCGGTGATGATTTTCGACACCTGGGGCGGTCTTCTGCCGGCGGAAGCCTATCGGCATTTTTCGCTGGCGCCGATGCGCGAGATCATCGCGCAGTTAGCACCCGGCGCAGACGGGCGGCCGATTCCGAGCATTGTCTTCACCAAGGGCGGAGGCGCCTGGCTCGACGAAATCGCCGCCTGCGGCGCGTCCGGAGTCGGGCTCGACTGGACGGTCGATCTCGCGACCGCGCGCGCCGCGGTAGGCTCGCGCGTGGCGCTGCAGGGCAATCTCGATCCGCTGGCGCTGCTGACCGATCCGGCGACGGTGGCGCGCATGGCCGCCGCCGTCGTCCGTGCTGCGGGACCTGCGCCCGGCCATATATTCAACCTGGGACACGGCATCGTGCCGGGCACGCCGCCCGACCATGTCGCGGCGCTGGTCGAGGCCGTCCATGGCGCCTCGCGCGAACACCGCGCCGTTGCTTGAGTTGCGCGGAGCCCGCTAGGGAAAACGCCGCAAAGCCGCGCCAGCGCTTGATTTGCAGGCTCTTGACAACAAGCGCAAAAGAGGTTCCCGAATCAGCAGTTATGCACATCGCGCGTCGTCGCGAGCGCGATGCGGGGCGACAGTGGCCCCGCAGCCGATAGGCGATTGCAATTACCTGATGCGCAAGGGATTTTCCTCAAAGGGACCACAAGGCCGCAAGAACCCCCTTGTGCCTGCGTCATAATCAATCGCCATGGGTGGTCGGTTACGCACAAAGTTATGCACAGTGAAGGTCGGGGATTCTTGATTCATTGAAAATGAAAGACTTAGACACGATTGCTGTTGTTGGCTGTGAAGCTTTGGAATACTACAACTCACCCACGGCGTCGGCCTCCGACCTTGGGACGTGCATGAGGTGCCCGCCGTGCCGATAGCGCGCGTGGCACTTCCCGTGCGGGCGCAATCCGCGTTCGACTACTGGATCCCGGAGGGGCTCGCGGTCGGACCTGGGAGCATGGTTCGCGTCAAGCTCGGGCCGCGCAGACTGGTCGGGGTCGTCACCGACTTGGCGAGCGAAACCGACGTCGCACCGGAGAAACTCCAGCCGATCCAGGACATCGTCTCAGGTGCGCCGCTCGCCGGCGACGTACTCGATCTCGGCGCATTCGTTGCTGCGTATTACCAGGAACCCATTGGCCTGGCGCTCGCCCTTGCGGTGCCGCCCACCGCCGGCGAGCGCAAGTTGCGAACGCAGGCGCCCGACGCCAACCGGTTGACCGACGAAGGACACCTGGCGCTTCCCGGCCGTTTGGCGCGGGCGCCGTCGGCGCTCAATTGCGCGCAGCTCGCCGCCGTGCAGGCGATTGCCGCCGCTGACGCGGGCTTCGCGGTATTCCTGCTCCACGGTGTCACCGGCAGCGGCAAGACGGATGTTTATCTGGCGACGGCCGACGCGGTGTTCGCGCGCGGACAGCAGGTGCTGATGCTCGCGCCCGAAATCAACCTCACCCCGCAACTCCTCGATCGGGTGCGCGAGGCCCGGCCCGACTTGCGAATTGCGACGCTGCACAGCGGTTTGGGCGACAGCGAACGCCGTGCGCAGTGGGAGGCGGCAGCCTCCGGAGCCGCTCAGCTCGTGCTGGGCACCCGCCTCGCAGTTTTCACTGCGCTGCCTGCTCTGGGTCTCGTCATCGTCGACGAAGAGCACGACCTGTCGTACAAGCAGCAGGACAACGTGCGCTACCACGCACGCGACGCTGCGGTCTGGCGCGCGCGCCGGCGCAACGTGCCGGTGGTGCTGGGCAGCGCGACGCCGTCGCTGGAAAGCTGGCTGCACGCGCGCGAAGGCCGCTACCGGCGCCTCGACCTGCCGCAACGGGCCGATCCGCGCGCGGCGATGCCGCGGGTCAGCTTTGCCGCAAATCGTTCGGCGCGTTCCTCCGACGGCGTCGGCGCGACGCTGCGCGCCGCCATTGCGGCGAGGCTATCGCGAGGTGAACAATCGCTGATCTTCGTCAATCGCCGCGGCTACGCGCCGTCTCTGGTCTGCGCCGCGTGCGGATGGGAGGCGCAATGCCCGCGCTGCAGCGTACGGCTGACCACGCATCGGGTCCCGCCGTCGCTGCGCTGCCATCACTGCGGCCATGGCGAGCGCCTCGCCCGCGCCTGTCCCGAATGCGGCAACGTCGACCTGACGCCGCTGGGTTATGGCACGCAGCGGCTCGAACGCTGCCTTGCCGATGCGTTTCCGCAGGCGCGGATCGCCCGCGTCGATCGCGACAGCACGCGCGCGAAGAACGCGTTCGCGTCGGTGCGCGAACGGATGAACGCCAACGAACTCGACATCCTGATCGGCACCCAGATGCTGGCCAAGGGGCACGATTTCCCGCGCTTGACGCTGGTCGGGGTGCTCGGTGCGGACAACGCGCTGTACAGCGCGGACTTCCGCGCCACGGAACGCCTGGCGGCGCTGCTGATGCAGGTGACCGGCCGCGCGGGCCGGGCGCAGTTGCCCGGGGAAGTCATCGTGCAGACCGACTTTCCCGCGCATCCGGTGTACACGGCACTCGCCGCGCACGACTACGCGCGCTTCGCCGACCTGTTGCTCGCCGAGCGGAAGGACGCGCAATTGCCGCCCTTCGCGCACGTCGCGCTGCTCGCGGCAGAGGCGCATGACCGAAGTGACGTCGATGCGTTCCTCGGCGCCGCGCACGCCGCGGCGGCGGCGCTGGTCGCAAGCGCGCATCCCGCCGTCATCGTCTTCTCGCCGGTACCGGCGCTGCTCCAGCGGCGCGCCGGGCTCGAGCGCGGGCAGATGGTCGTGCAGAGCGCGCGCCGCGTGGCGCTGCAGCGATTCCTGCCCGAGTGGCGCGCGGCGCTGGACTCGCTGCCCGGCCGCAGGGCACGCTGGGGACTCGACGTCGACCCTGCGGGGTTTGGGTGATGTGTATCGGTTGCGGTCCCGGCTGCAGCCTTTAGCGCGCGAACCGCTATAATCCGCTGCTTTGCCCACGTCGACGCGCCTGCGTCCTCGCATGACCGATCCCAAGGCAGAACTCGAACGCGCGCTGGCGCAAGCCGTCGCCGTGGTCGTCCCCGCGCACGCGGACGCAGCGGTCGTGCTCGAGCGTCCGAAGCAGGCGGCACACGGCGACTATGCGTCGAACGTGGCATTGGTGCTCGCCAAACCCGCAGGGCGCAACCCGCGGCAGCTGGCGGAGGCGCTGGTGGCGTCGCTGCCGGCCTGCCCACACCTGCTGAGTGCGGACATCGCCGGCGCCGGCTTCATCAATTTCCGACTGGCCCCCGCGGCGCGCCAGGCGATCGTCGCCCGCGTGCTCGCGGAGCGCGATGCCTTCGGCACCTCGCCTGTGCATGCCGGGCAGCCGGTAATGGTCGAATTCGTCTCCGCCAATCCGACCGGGCCGCTGCACGTCGGCCACGCCCGCCAGGCGGCGCTGGGCGATGCCATCGGCAACCTGCTCGCGACCCAGGGCTACGCAGTCACTCGCGAGTACTACTACAACGATGCCGGTGCGCAGATCCAGAATCTCGCGATCTCGGTGCGCGCCCGGGCCAAGGAATTGCTGGGCGAATCGGCGACCTTTCCCGAGGATGGCTACCGCGGCGACTATATCCGCGAACTCGCGCAACACTACCTGGATCGGCTGGGTCACGACCTGTCGGACATCGAAGCCATCCGCCGCTTCGCGGTCGCCGAACTGCGCAGCGAGCAGGACCGCGACCTCCTGGCCTTCGGCGTCCGTTTCGATCGCTACTACCTCGAAAGCTCGCTCTACACCGACGGTCTGGTCGAGCAGACCGTGGCCCGTCTGGTCGCATCGGGAAAGACCTACGAACACGAGGGCGCGCTGTGGCTGCGCACGACCGACTTCGGCGACGACAAGGACCGCGTCATGCGCAAGTCCGACGGTGCGTATACCTACTTCGTGCCCGACGTCGCTTATCACGTCACCAAATGGGAGCGCGGGTATGCGAAGGTGATCAACGTCCAGGGCGCCGACCATCACAGCACGGTGACCCGCGTGCGCGCGGGCCTGCAGGCGCTGCAGATGGGCGTCCCCGCCGGCTACCCCGACTACGTGCTGCACAAGATGGTCACCGTCATGCGCGGCGGCGAAGAGGTGAAGATCAGCAAGCGCTCGGGCAGCTACGTGACGGTGCGCGAACTCGTCGACGACGCCGGTCGCGATGCCGTGCGCTTTTTCCTCGTTTCGCGCAAGGCGGACAGCGAGTTCGTCTTCGATATCGACCTCGCGAGGTCGCGCTCCGACGAGAACCCGGTCTATTACGTCCAGTACGCGCATGCGCGCCTGTGCTCGGTGCTGCGGCAGGCGGGCATCGCGGTGGCCGATGCGGTGCAATTTGTGCAGGGTGCCGATCTGGCACCATTGCAGAGCCCGTACGAAGATGCGCTCTTGCGCCGGCTGGCCGACTACCCGGAGGAGCTTGCCGCCGCCGCGCGCGACTTCGCTCCGCACCAGATCACGACCTATCTCAAGGAATTGGCCCGGGAATTCCACAGTTACTATAATGCGGAGCGGTTTCTGGTCGACGATGTCGTCGTCCGTCGTGCGCGGCTGGCGCTGGCGGTCGCTTCGGGACAGGTGTTGAGGAACGGCCTTGCCGTGCTCTCCATCGCGGCGCCGGAAGAGATGTAGGGCGTGGTCGAAGCGAACGTTGTGCCGTACGCAGCAGTCCAAGGCAATCCATGTCACGCATCGCCCAAACACCGAACTCCGCCGTTGCAGCGCGTTCCCGAGCGCATCGTCGGCGTTCGGGTGGCGGAACGCTGATCGGCGTGTTCATCGGACTGGTGCTGGGACTCGGCCTCGCCGCGGGTGTTGCCTATTACCTGATGAAGGCCAACGGTCCGTTCCCGGTGCCAGCGGGTGCGAAGGAAGCCCGCACGGCACCTCGCGAGCCGGCAAAGACCGCGCGCGCCGACAAGTCCGATCCGGCGGCGGAGAAGCCGCGCTTCGATTTCTACAAGATCCTGCCGGGTATCGAAGAACCGAAAATGACCACGGATGCCCGGAAGTCCGCCGACCGCGCCATTGTCGACCAGGCGAAAGCGGGTGCGGCGGAAAAGGCGCCGGAGAGGCCGTTGGACAAGGCGATGGCCAAAGTGCCAGACAAGGCGCCGGACAAGGCGGCACCCGCGGCAACGACCTCCGCCACCAAGCTGCCGGAGCGCTTCTGGCTGCAGGCCGGCTCCTTCGCTTCCGAGTCCGATGCCGAAAATCTGAAGGCGCGGCTCGCCTTCGCCGGCTGGCAGGCCAGCGTGCAGCAGGGCACGGTGCCGGACAAGGGCATCCGCTTTCGCGTGCGGCTGGGCCCCTACGACAACACCGACGAGTTGAATCGGATGCGCAACGACCTTACGAAAAGCGGCTTCGACGTCGCGGTGATCAAATTCTGACCCTAAGCGCGCACCGGCGGAACTTGCGGCAGGCGGCACCGGACCAACAGGCGCTGCGGATCGATCCGCAGCGCGCCCATCCACGAAGTATCGAACCACCGCGCGAATCCTTCGCGTGCAATCGCCAGGAGCCCAAATGAGCGACGCCTTCTTTTTCACTGCCATCGGCCGCGCGGCCCGCGTGCTCGCCGCGGCCGTCGTCGTCGCGGCTTTCGCCCCGGCCGCGAATGCGCAAAACATGGTCGAAGGCCAGAACTATGTCAGGCTACGCAACCCGCAACCGGTCGAGACCGGCAAGAACATCGAAGTCATCGAGTTCTTCTCCTACGGATGCCCGCATTGCGGGGAACTCGAGCCCGTGCTGCAGGGCTGGCTGAAGAGCAAGCCTGCCGACGTGCAGTTCCGCCGCATCCCGGTGATGTTCCAGCCGAAGTGGGAGAACCTCGCGAAAGCCTACTACGCGCTCGAGGCGATGGGCGAGGAATCGAAGCTGTCGCCGGAGATCTTTCTCGCGCTTCACCAGAAGGGGCTGCCGCTGTCGAACGAAAAGGATTTCCTCGACTGGGCGGCGACCAAGGGTATCGATCGCAAGAAGCTCGCGGACCTGTTGAACTCCTTCGCGGTCATCGGCCGCGTCAACCGTGCGAAGCAATTGGCGCAGGTCTACCAGATTCAGTCGGTGCCGACGATCATCGTCGACGGCAAGTACACGACCGGTCCCGAGCGCCTGAAAGGCGGCCACGCCGGAGTGCCAGTGGCGATCGACGCTCTGGTCCAGAAGGCGCGCGCCGAACGACCGAAGTCCTGACCCTCGCGCCGGATGCGCGTTTTCCTCACCGGCGCCTCGTCGGGCCTCGGTGAGGCGCTCGCGCGGCGCTACGCGACCGATGGCGCCACGCTCGGCCTCTTCGCGCGGCGCGCGTCAGAGCTCGAGCGCCTGGCGGCCGCGCTGGCTCCGGCGACGGCGCTGTGCTATCCCGGCGACGTGCGCGACGCAGCAGCTCTGGCCCGAGCGGCGGCCGACTTCGTGGCGCGCGCGGGTGTGCCCGATATCGTCATCGCCAACGCCGGAATCTCGCGCGGCACGCTGACCGACGAAGTCGACGACCTGCCCGCGTTCCGCGCCGTGCTCGAAACCAACGTGCTTGGCGTTATTCACACCTTTGCGCCCTTCATGCCTGCGCTGCGGCGCGCGGGCACCGGCACGCTCGTGGGCGTTGCGAGCGTGGCCGGGTTTCGCGGGCTGCCGGGGTCCGGCGCCTATTCGGGATCGAAGGCAGCGTTGATTGCCTATCTCGAGAGTCTGCGTGTCGAACTCGCCGGCTCCGGCGTCGCGGTGGTCACGATCTGTCCGGGCTTTGTCGCGACGCCGATGACGGCGCGCAATCCCTATCCGATGCCGTTCATGCTCGCGCCCGAGCGTGCCGCGCGACTCATCGCCCGCGCAGTCGACAAGCGCCGACGCTTCTACGTGCTGCCGTGGCAAATGGCGGTCGTGGGGCGACTGCTGCGTTGGCTGCCGCGCAGTTGCTACGATTGCGCGCTGGCCGGCCGCAAGCGAAAGCCGCGACAGGCCGACTGACGCGGTTCTCGTCGGCAACGACCAAACAAAGGGGCCGCTCGCGAGAGCGGCCCCCTTGTCGAAGCTCGCCGGACAGCGCGCTACAGCGGCACGCGAATGCCCACCGTCACCGCCCAGTAGTCGCCGTCGTCCTTGCCCGCGGAGACGTTGCCGGACAGGAAACCGGTGGTGCGGCCGAAGTCGCGGCTGACGCCGAGATCGAACAGCCAGAAGTTGTCGTCCTGCTCGAAGCCTGGCACCTTGTACCAGCCGTTGAGGCCGTTGGCCTTGGCTGTCACCTGCCGCGTGTCGCCCTGGAAGTTGTAGTCCCAGGTCGCGCGCGCGAAAGGCCGGAAGCCGTTGACGACACCGGCGACCTGCCAGCCCACGCTCGACCAGAAGGAGTCGTTGCTTTGCTGGTTGTAGGTCAGCGCCGTGCTGTCGATGCCGCTCTCGCTGAACTGGCGCACGACGATCTGATTGTAGGTCAACTTGGCAAAGGGGCCGTGGTCCCAATCGCGGTACCTGAACCAGTAGCCGCCGAGCAGGCGCCCGACGACGTGGTAGCCGCTGGTGTCGCCGGACTCCGTGCGCGTGGTCGCGCCGAGCTGGATGTTGCGCGTCGTGCTGTAGTCGAGTGCACCCAAACCAAGCGTCGCGCCCAGATACCACGGTCCCTCGCCGTAACCGCCATACGCGGTGAGCATCGGCTCGCGCAGCTTGAAATCACCACCGCCGTTGCCGAAGTCTCCGTTGTAGTCGGTGTAGGCGAACTGGACGCCCGCGGCCATCTTGTCGGTAACGCGCATGTCGGCGCCGACCGAGATGGTGTTGAGATCGCCGCTGCCGGACAAACCGGTGCCGTGGATGTCGGCGTTCGTGTAGTCGTAGGCAGCCCAGGCCTGCAGCTTGCCCGGCACTCCCGGTGCGTTGATCGCCGACATCATCCTGCCGTCGAGTGCCCGCCAGTTCGCGCGCTCGACGTCGGTGGGCGCTTCACCCAGTGCCGCCATCTGCATCGGGCCGGTGATCATCGACTGCATCGCCGACGCCAGCACCAGGTTGGCGCCGGTGGTCGGGTGCAGACTGTCGGCGAACACGTAATCGATGTTGGCGTTGGGCGCCACCAGCGTCGACGGCGTGCAATCGAGCGAACTCGACGTCGTGCAGGCGACCCCGGTCGTGTTGGTGAAGCCGTAGAGCGCCGGTTGCGCGATGATTTCGCTCAGCAGCGCCGACGTGTTGAACTGGATGACGTTGATGTTCGCCTGGCCGATCGCTGCGTTCAGCGTCGAGTTGAATAGCCCCGACAGCGCCGACAGGCCGGCCTGCGCCTGCGGTCCCAGCGATGCCGCGGCGGGGGTCTTGCCGATGTCGGGAACCGCCTGCACGATCACGTATTGCGCGCCGGCGGCCTTCAGCGTGCCGACCTGCACGGCGAGGTCGGACGCGGCCTGCGCGACGTTGGCCTGCATCTGCGCCTGCGTGATCTGGCCGGTCGCGAACAGCGTGAACTGCGTACGGATATCGTTGGCGCCACCCTGGATCTGGAACAGCGCATTGCGATCGACCGGTCCCTGGCTCAGATACTGATGGACCTGATCCGCAACCGACAGGTCCGGCACGCCCGGCGGCAGCCCGCCTTGCGGAGAGTTGATCCGGGCGCCGCCGAGCGCGTAGTCGTTGCCGCCGGTGAACGACGGCGTTGACGTGATGCCCCAGTTCTCGCCGACGTACATCGGCGCGGTCAAGCCGGGATTGGTCGTGAAGCGGGCGCCGAACTGTCCGGCGTCGCTCAGGCTGTCGCCGAAAGTGTAAGCGTTCGTAAATTGCGCGGACGCGGTGCCGGCGGAAAGGGCGAACGCCATGGCGCAGGCCACGAGCGTCGGGCGGAAACTCCGCATGGTGATTCTCCTCTCGAATGGATGGGCGGTGCCGTTGCTGGGCGACGATCGCGGCCCGGTTGCAGACGATGATTCTAATGCAGAACGGCGTGCCGTGCCCGTGGCCACCGCGTCAACGAACATACGTCCGGTCGCGTTGTCTACCCGACGAGAGGAAACGAGCACATGAAACCACTTCCGACACCGTTTGGGCGCTGCGACAGCCGCCGTTCCCGCCCGCGCAGCGATCGGCGCGCGCTGCGCTGGGCGGCGTTCGCCGCCTGCACGCTCGCCGCCTCGGTGTTCGCGACCGAGATGGCCCGTGCCGACGACGACCTCCCCGGGCGTGTCGGCCGCGTCGCGGACGTGGCAGGCGAATTGTTCCTGGCGCCGCAGGACCAGCCCGAGCAGTGGGCGCAGATCGGCGTCAACTATCCGGTGGCAGAGGGCGACAACCTCTGGCTGGGCCACGCTGGTCGCGCGGAAATCGATCTCGGCGCGAGTGTGCTGCGCATGGCGGACGGCACCAACTTGCACCTGTCGCGGCTCGACGATCGTCGGTTCGCGCTGTTCGTCGCGCAGGGCCGGGTCCAGGTGCGGGTGCGCGTCCTCGATCCGGGCGAGACCGCGCGCATCGACACGCCGAACGCGCAGGTGGTGCTGACGCGTCCGGGCTCGTATCGCGTCGACGTCAGCGAGGATCGTCAGCACACCCGACTTGCGGTGCGTGAAGGCGAGGCCAATGTACTGACGCTGGGTGCCGTGCAACAGGTGCTGCCCGGCCAGATGGCCGACGTCGACGGCACGGATCCGCAGTACGCCGACGTGCGCAACGGCATCGGGACCGACGGCTTCGACGCGTGGGTGGCGAACCGCGATCGCCGCTACCAGACCAGCCGCGTGTCGAGCTATGTTTCGCCGCGCATGGTCGGTGCCGCCGACCTGGGCGAATACGGAACCTGGACGCAGGAACCTGAATACGGTGCCGTCTGGTTTCCGACGGCGGTGGCTGCCGATTGGGCGCCGTATCGTTACGGCTACTGGACCGAAGTGGGGTCCTGGGGGCCGACCTGGGTCGACGCGGCACCGTGGGGCTACGCACCCTTCCACTACGGACGCTGGGCGTTTATCGGCGGCCGCTGGGGCTGGTGTCCGGGCGCCTACGTCGCCCGTCCGCTGTGGGCGCCAGCGCTGGTTGCCTGGACGGGTGGACCAGGTTGGGGATTGTCGGTCTCGCTCGGCAGGCCGGTGTACGGATGGGTGCCGCTGGGTTGGGCCGAGCCATACCGGCCATGGTGGAATCGCTGCTCGTCCGGGTGCTGGGATCGCTACAACCGGCCCTACGCCGTCAATGTCGCCCGAGTCCGGCCAACGAGCCCGCCGCCGACGCACTACGTCAACTGGAACGCGCCAGGGGGCGTGACCGCCGTTCCGGGCTCCGGCCTCGTGATCCGCAAGCCCGTGCAGGCCAACCGTGTGGAAGTGACGCGCACCAGCGCCGGCAGTGCCCCGACGCTGGCGGGCGTGCCGATGATCCGCGCGGAGCCTGGCCGCATTCCGATCCGGCGCCCTGGCGAGGGCAACCCGCCACCGGCGTCAACGTTTTATCCGACGCATTCCCGGCAGGCGGTGACGCCCGCCAGCAGCGCAACGATGCAGCGCTCCTCTCCGACGGCGGTCGCGCCGGGTACGCCGCTCAACCGCGCCACTACCGCGCAGCCGCGGGCAGCGACGCAGGGCGCGGCGCCGTCGATTCGCGGCGACACGCGCGCAGTGGCGCCCGCTGCCATCAAGACTCCGGTTGCTCCGAGGCAGTCCCAGGCGCCCACGCCAGCGACCGCTGTGGTGCGGCCGACGACGCGGATGCAGCCGGCACCGACGGCACCTTCGCCGGTCGTTCCCGCTGTTCGATCGGCACCAGTACCTGCCGCTGCCGCGCCACCGCAGATCCGCGCCGCACCCGCACCGGCAGCGCAGGCGATTCGCCCGCTTCCCGCGCCAGCTGCGCCGACGACGCGATCGCTGCCCGCACGCTCGCCGCCTGCAGCCGCACCCTCGCAGCAACCCGCGGCGCAGCCAGCGATACCGCCCACCGGCGATGGCGCAAACGTCACCCGCCGCGACGACCGTGGAAGCAGCGCCAGGAATCCGGACCTCAACCCGGATCGGAACCCGCAGCGCTGACCCGCCGCAGCGACTGCCGTCACCGGCTTCGGCGTGACGTCGACGCAATTCGGCCTACGCCCACGCCTCGCGGCCCGCAGCCAGCACGACCAGCTATTGGACCGCCAGCTTGATCATGGTCTCTCCTATCTGCCGTCGGCACGGACTCGCGCATAGCTGCCCGGCGCCGCTTCGATCACCTTCAGCTTAGCCTTGCCCGGAATGCGCGCGGGGACTTCGCGTCCCAGTTGCGGCGCTACCCATTGCCGCCAGTGGGACCACCACGATCCTTCGTGCTGCACGGCGTCGTGGAACCATTTGTCCGGATCGGCGGGCAGGCGGTCGTTGGTCCAGTAGCCATACTTGTTCGCCGATGGCGGATTGACCATTCCGGCGATGTGTCCGGAACCCGACAGCACGAAACGCGACTTGCCGCCCAGGATCAGCGCCCCGGCGTAGGTGGTCTTCCACGGCGCGATGTGGTCCTCGATCGCCGATGCGAAGTACGACGGGATCGTGACCTTCGACAGGTCGATCGGCGTGCCGCCGAGCGTCAGTGCGCCGGGTTCGCGCAGCAGGTTCTTCATGTACATGTTGCGCAGGTAGTAGCTGTGCATCGCCGCCGGCATGCGCGTCGAATCGCAGTTCCAGTGCAGCAAATCGAAAGGGAAGGGATCGCGACCGAGCAGATAGTTGTTGATCACGAACGACCAGATGAGGTCGTTGGCGCGCAGCATGTTGAATGTGGTCGCCATCTCGCCGCCATCGAGATAGCCACGCTCGTTCATCTTGCGCTCGAGCGATGCGACCTGGCTCTCGTCGATGAACACCTCGAGTTCGCCGGCGGCGGTGAAGTCGATCAGCGAGGTCATGTACGTCGCGCTGGCGACCTTTTTCTCCTTCTTCGCCGCGAGGTGGCCGAGCGTTGCGGCAAGCAACGTGCCGCCCAGGCAATAGCCGATCGCGTTGACATCGTCTTCACCGGTGGCGCGGCCGACGGCGTCGATCGCCTCCAGCGTTCCTTCGGTCAGGTAATCGTCGAAGGTCTTGTGCGCGAGTTTTTCGTCAGGGTTGACCCACGAGATCACGAACACCGTCATCCCCTGGTCGACGGCCCAGCGCATGAACGAGTTCTTTTCCCGCAGATCGAGGATGTAGTACTTGTTGATCCACGGCGGGATGATCAGCAACGGCCGCTTCCACACCTTCTTCGTCGAAGGCTCGTACTGGATGAGCTGCATCAACTCGTTCTGGAAGACGACCTTGCCTGGCGTGGTCGCGATATTGACGCCGAGTTCGAAGGCTTTGGCGTCGGTCATCGAGATCTTCAGCTTGCCGCCGCCGCGCTCGATGTCGTCCAGCAGGTTGTGCAAACCCTTGACCAGGTTCTGGCCGCCGGACGCGACCGTCTCGCGGAACACCTCCGGGTTGGTCAGAGCGAAGTTGGACGGCGCCAGAGCATCGATGTACTGGCGCGTGAAAAAGTCGACCTTCTTCTTCGTATGCTCATCCAGGCCTTCGACGCTTGCCACCTGATCGTGCATCCAGCGCGCGGTGATCAGGTAGCTCTGCTTGATGTAGTCGAACAGAAAGTGCTCGTGCCAGTCCTCGTGCTTGAAGCGCTTGTCGCCCATCGCCGGCACCGCCATCGGGGCCGGCTGGCCGCCCATCAGGCGCATCATCGAGCCCTGCCAGAGGCTCATGTACTCCCACCACAGGTTCATGTGCGATTCGGCCAGACGCGCCGGATTGGCGAGCATCTGCGCGGCGAGCTCCATGAATGCACGACCGAGTCCCAGCTCGTCGTTGGGCATCGAGACGCCGCTCTTCGCGTGGCGCGACGAAAAATCGGCGATGACCTTGGCGCTCTTCTCGGCCGCGGCCGCCAGCGACTCGGCCAACTGGACGGGGTCGGGCTTGGCGGGTGCTTCGGTGGCTGGGGTGGACATCGCGGCCTCGTCGTAGGTGGTGGTGGAACGGGATGCTCAGGCGGAAAAGCGCAGCGTGCCGTCGGCTGCGCGTGCGCGGCGGATGCGGCCGTGCCGCCAGAGATGATTGAGGTGCGCGATGGTTTCGCCCATCGCGAAAAAACGCTGCTGCACGTCGAGTTCACGCTGAAACAGAACCGGAATCATCTGCGCCGCGACGACCGGAGCTTCGGCGGCGGCGACCGCTTCGTAGAGTTCGGCGAGCCGCGCGTCGTGGTGCGCACGCAGTTGCGCGACGCGCAGCGGAATGCCGCGAAAAGGCAGCCCGTGCGACGGCAGTACCAGCGACGACGGAGGCAGATCCTCGTAGGCCGTGAGCGAAGTCAGAAAGCGGCCCAGCGGATCTCCGTCGGAGTCTGCGGGCCAGACGCTGACGTTGGTGCTGATCCGTGGCAGCAGCATGTCGCCGGAGATGAGCACGTCGTGCGCGGCAGCGAACAGCGACGCGTGCTCCGACGAGTGCCCGTGACCGATCATGACCTGCCAGGTCATCGCCCCGGCAGCGACGGTGTCGCGCGCCAGCAACCGGTCGAAGCGTGTCGGCGCGACCGGCACCCCGCGCCGGTACTGGTTGCCGCGTGCGGCCATCGCGGCCACGTCGTCGTCGGACATTCCATGTTGTCGGAACAGCGCACAGGTGTCCGCCGGAGCATGCGCGGCGCGCTCATCGATGATCGCGTGCGCCGCCATGAACTCGCCGTGCGTCATCGCCACCGGGCAGTCGAAGCGCTGCGCCAGCCAGGTCGCATTGCCGAGGTGATCCGGATGGCAGTGCGTGGCGATGATCCGCAAAATCGGCATGCCGCCCAATGTGGCGTCGAAATGCTGCTCCCAAAGCGCGTGCGTGTCGGCGTTGGCGTAGCCGGTATCGACCAGCGTCCAGCCGCCTTCCTCCTCCAGCAGCCACAGGTTGATGTGGTCGAGCGCGAAGGGCAGCGGCATCCGCAACCACAGGATGCCGGGTGCGACGCGGATCGCCTGCCCGGGGGGCGGCGGGGTGGCGAGCGGATAGTCGAGGATGGCGGGGTGCGGTGCGGTCATGACGACGGGAGCTGGCGCGATCTTGAGGCCGGAACGATATGGTATCGTGATCCGACCCCCGCGCTTCGCGGCCGCCACATTTTCCGCTGCAGCGATCCCATGCCTGCCGTTCCTACGAAGCCCGTGGCCGAGACCGGCGACGAGCCGACGTATACAATTTCGGATCTCGCGCGGGAGTTCGCGCTGACGACGCGCGCGATTCGCTTCTACGAGGAGGAAGGGATGCTGGCGCCGGAGCGGCGCGGGCGTTCACGGGTCTACCGCGATCGCGAGCGGGCGCGCCTGGGGCTGATCCTGCGCGGCAAGCGGCTGGGTTTTTCGCTGTCCGAGATCCGGGAGCTGCTCGATCAGTACGCTGTACGTCGCAACGAGCGCGCGCAGTTCGCGACCTTTATCGAATCGCTGGAGCAGCGACGCGCGCGCCTGCTGCAGCAGAAGGACGACATCGACGCCGTACTGGCCGAGATCGACACCGTCGCCCGCGAATACCGTCGGCGGTTGAAGGACGAGGCGCGGCCGGGCCGATCCGCCCTGCGCGAACCCGCACCGACGGATCCCGCGGCGCCGGCGGTTCAAGGGAACTGACGTTTACGTAAACGTAATACACAATTCCAGATCGCTCGCGCAAGGCGACCGAGAGACCGTTGCGCTGCCCGGCACCTCCTTGGCCCATCCGACGAATCTTCGATCTTCGCACCAGGATCGCCCCGATGCCCGATTTTCCGTCGTTGTCTTTCCACCACGGTGAAACCATCGCCATGCTGCGCGCGTCGGTGCAGCAGTTCGCCGCGGCCGAAATCACTCCGCGCGCGGCGGCGATCGACCGCGACAACGAATTTCCCGCCGACCTCTGGCGCAAGATGGGCGACCTCGGATTGCTCGGCATCACCGTCGATGAAGAATACGGCGGCACGGCGATGGGCTACCTCGCGCACTGCGTGGCGATGGAGGAAATCTCGCGCGCGTCGGCATCGGTCGGCCTCTCCTACGGCGCGCACTCGAACCTGTGCGTCAACCAGATCCGCCGCAACGGCAGCGAAGCGCAGAAGCAACGCTATCTGCCGCGGCTCATTTCCGGTGCGCACGTCGGAGCGCTGGCGATGAGCGAACCGGGGTCCGGGTCCGACGTCGTGTCGATGCGGCTGCGCGCCGATCGCAAGGGCGATCAATTCGTGCTGAACGGCAGCAAGATGTGGATCACCAACGGCCCCGATGCCGACACGCTGGTCGTCTACGCGAAGACCGATCCGCACGCGGGGCCGAAGGGCATCACGGCGTTCCTGATCGAGAAAGGCGTGCCGGGATTCTCGACGGCGCAGAAGCTCGACAAACTCGGCATGCGCGGTTCCAACACCTGCGAGCTGGTGTTCGAGGATTGCGAAGTGCCGGAGGAAAACGTTCTTGGCACCGAGGGCCGCGGAATCAACGTGCTGATGAGCGGGCTCGATTACGAGCGCGCGGTGCTCGCTGCCGGACCGCTGGGCATCATGGCGGCGTGCATGGACGTCGTGCTGCCGTACGTGCACGAGCGCTCGCAGTTCGGCCAGCCGATCGGCGAATTCCAGCTGATGCAGGGCAAGATCGCCGACATGTACTCGACGATGATGGCCTGCAGGGCGTACGTCTACGCCGTTGCGCAGGCCTGCGACCGCGGCGAGACGACGCGCAAGGACGCTGCAGGCGCGATCCTCTATGCGGCGGAGAAGGCGACGTGGATGGCGGGCGAGGCGATCCAGGCGCTTGGCGGCAACGGCTACGTCAACGACTACGCAACCGGCCGCCTGTGGCGCGACGCCAAGCTCTACGAGATCGGCGCCGGCACGTCGGAAATCAGGCGCATGCTGATCGGTCGCGAACTGTTCAACGAAACGAAATGACGGCGCGACGCGGAACACCGATGCTACGAGGCGATGATGCATAACGATCCGGTCGTCGTCGTGGGCGTGGCGCGCACGCCGATGGGTGGCTTGCTCGGCGACTTCGCGACCGTGCCGGCGAGCGACCTTGGCGCGGCGGCGATCCGCGCGGCGGTTGCGCGCGCCGGGCTCGATGCGGCGAGCGTCGACCGCGCACTCATGGGCTGCGTGCTGCCGGCGGGACAGGGGCAGGCGCCGGCACGGCAGGCGGCGCTGAAGGCCGGCCTTCCACTGTCGACCGGCTGCACGACGGTGAACAAGATGTGCGGCTCCGGGATGGAGGCTGCGATTCTCGCGCACGACGCGCTGATCGCCGGCAGCGCCGACGTCATCGTCGCCGGCGGCATGGAGAGCATGAGCAACGCGCCCTACCTGCTGCCGAAGGCGCGCAGTGGATATCGGATGGGGCACGGCCAGGTCGTCGACCACATGTTCTTCGACGGACTCGAGGATGCCTACGACCGCGGCCGGCTGATGGGCAGCTTCGCCGAGGACTGTGCGGACAAGTACGCGTTCACGCGCGAGGAACAGGACCACTTCGCGCTGACGTCGCTGGCGCGCGCGCTGACCGCCAACAACGACGGCAGCTTCGCGTGGGAAATGACACCGGTCACCGTACCGGGCCGCAAAGGCGACGTCGTGATCGACCACGACGAGCAGCCGGCCAAGGCCTCGCCCGAGAAGATCCCGCTGCTCAAGCCCGCGTTCCGCAAGGACGGCACGGTAACGGCTGCCAACGCGAGTTCGATCTCCGACGGCGCGGCGGCGCTGGTGCTGATGCGCCGCTCGCAGGCGGAGCGGCGTGGACTGACGCCGCTGGCGGTGATCGTCGCGCATGCGACGCACGCGCAGGAACCCGCTTGGTTTTCGACGGCGCCGGCCGGCGCGATTGCCAAGGTCTACGCGAAAACCGGATGGACGACCAGGGACGTCGATCTTTTCGAGGTCAACGAGGCCTTCGCCGTCGTCGCGATGGCGGCGATGAAGGAACACGGACTCGAACACGACCGCGTGAACATCCACGGCGGCGCCTGCGCGCTCGGGCATCCGATCGGCGCCTCCGGCGCGCGCATCCTGGTCACGCTGATCGGCGCGCTGCGCAAGCGCGGCGGTCGGCGCGGCGTGGCCACGCTGTGCATCGGCGGCGGCGAAGCCACCGCGATGGCCATCGAGCTTGTCTAGGTTGAAAATGATTCCATTGCACACATTCGGACTGTGCGTCCGGCTTTTGCCGGACGCGCGTCGATGAGCATGCGGATGCCGCGACCATGCTGCTGACGGGGGCGCACGAACAGGTCCGCGACACGATGCGCGCATTCGCGCAGGAACGGCTGGCGCCGCACGCTGCCCGCTGGGACCGCGACTCGCATTTCCCGCGCGACGAGTTGCGCGAGCTCGGGGCAATGGGAGCGCTCGGCATGGTGGTGCCCGAACGCTGGGACGGTGCGGCGATGGACTATTTGAGCCTCGCGGTCGCGCTCGAGGAAATCGCGGCCGGCGACGGCGCGACGTCGACGATCGTCAGCGTCCAGAATTCGGTCGTCTGCGGGCCGATCAGTGCCTTCGGCACCGATGCGCAGAAGGAAAAATACTTAAAGCCGCTGGCGCGTGGCGAATGGCTGGGTTGCTTCTGCCTGACCGAGCCGCAGGCCGGGTCGGACGCGAGCGCGATTGCGACGCGCGCCGAGCGGCGCGGCGACCGCTTCGTCTTGAATGGCGTCAAGCAGTTCATCACGACGGGAAAGAACGCCGACGTCGCGATTGTTTTCGCAGTCACCGACAGGGCGGCCGGGAAAAAGGGCATTTCCGCCTTCATCGTCGACACCGGCACGCCCGGCTACACGGTGGCGCGCATCGAGGAAAAGCTGGGCCAGCACGCATCGGATACCGCGCAGATCGTGTTCGAGGACTGCGCGGTGCCGGCGGAAAACCTGCTCGGCGCGTTAGGAGACGGTTACCGGATCGCGCTGTCGAACCTCGAAGCCGGGCGCATCGGCATCGCCGCGCAGGCGGTCGGCATGGCGCGCGCGGCGCTCGATGCAGCTCTCGTCTATGCGCGCGAACGCACGAGTTTCGGAAAGGCGATTGCCGCGCATCAGGCCGTCGGCTTCCGGTTCGCCGACATGGCGGTGCGAATCGAGGCCGCGCGTCAGCTCGTCTGGCACGCTGCCGCGCTGCGCGATGCCGGACGCCCTTGCCTCAAGGAGGCGTCGATGGCCAAGCTCTACGCGTCGGAAATGGCCGAACTCGTGTGCTCGGACGCGATCCAGATTCATGGCGGCTACGGGTACGTCGCCGACTTTCCGGTCGAGCGCATCTACCGCGATGTGCGCGTCTGCCAGATCTACGAAGGTACCAGCGACATTCAGCGGCTGGTCATTGCCCGTGCACTCACCGCACTTTGAATGGAGGAGACAAGCATGAGTGCAGCCAGCATCGACTTCTACTTCGACTTTTCGTCACCGTACGGGTTCCTGGCGTCCGAGCGCATCGAGGCGCTGGCCGCAAAGCACGGCCGGAGCGTCGACTGGAGGCCGATGCTGCTTGGGGTGGTGTTCAAGCAAACCGGCGGTACACCGCTGACCGAAGTGCCGGTCAAGGGACCCTATTCGAAGCGCGATTTCGCGCGCAGCGCGCGCTTCCACGGCGTTGCCTTCAACATGCCGCCGGTGTTTCCGATCGCGACGCAGGCGCCGGCGCGGATCGTGCTGTGGGCGAAGGCCCGATCGCCGGAGGCCGTCGCGCGCGTGGCGCACGCGTTGTACCGCGCTTACTTTGTCGACGGACTCGACATTTCGAAGCCGGAAGTCGCAGCCGAAGTCGCCGGCCGGTCCGGCGTCGACGCGGCGGCAGCCCTCGCCGCCATCGACGACCCGGCGATCAAGGATGCGCTGAAGCGTGAAGTGGAAGCGGCGATCGCCGCGGGCGTCTTCGGCTCGCCCTTCGTAATCGTCGACGGCGAGCCGTTCTGGGGCGGCGACCGCTTCGACCAGATCGACCGCTGGCTCGAGCGCGGCGGGTTCTGAAAAGCGATGACTGCGAAGAAGCCGCCGATGGCGGCCGCACCCACGACCATCGAGGTGACGGTCAGGAACGCGATCGGCATCGTCGCGCTCGCCCGCCCCGACGTGCACAACGCCTTCGACGACACGCTGATCCGAGAGCTGACCGAAGCGCTGGCCGCGCTTGGTGCCGACGCCGCGGTACGCGCCGTCGTCCTCACCGGCCAGGGCCCGAGCTTCTGCGCCGGCGCCGATCTCAACTGGATGAAGAAGATGGCGGCGTACAGCCGCGCGGAAAACGTGGCCGATGCAGCGGCGATGGCGAACATGCTGCAGACGTTGCATTCGCTGCCGAAGCCGACGGTCGCGCGCGTGCACGGTGCGGCTTACGGTGGCGGTGTCGGACTGGTCGCCTGTTGCGACATCGCGATCGGTGCTGCAGAAGCCGTGTTTGCATTGTCGGAGGCTAAGCTCGGCCTCATACCGGCGACGATTTCCCCGTACGTCATCGACGCGATCGGCGCCAGGGCCGCTGGACGCTATTTCCTGACCGCCGAGCGCTTCGACGCGGCCGAGGCGTATCGCATCGGTCTCCTGCACGACATCGTTGCGCTGGCGCGCCTCGATGACCGGATCAACGAGCTGCTCGGGGCGCTGCTGCTGGCGGGACCGCAGGCGCAGCGCGAGTGCAAGTCGCTGATTCGCGCCGTGGCGCGCCGTCCGCCCGCTGCGGCCATCATCGACGACACCGTGCAACGCATCGCCGACGTGCGTGCCTCTGCCGAGGGCCGCGAGGGCATCGCCGCCTTCCTCGGCAAGCGGCACGCCACCTGGGTTCCGACCGATCTGGTCGGCAAGCGATGACTCCCGCACTCGCCCAATTCGATACCTGGTAGCTGGTCGCGCTGGCGGCGGTCGGCTGGGCGAGCGGACTGCGCCTTTACAGTTCGTCCGCGCCGGGTATGCGCAGCGCCAGCTTGATCGCACGCGCTGTTGCCAGCGCCGCGGGCAGCGATTCACCGAGGCAGGTGACATGGCCCATCTTGCGGCCGCGGCGCGGCTGCGTCTTCCCATACAGATGCAGCTTGGCGTGCCCGTGACACAGCACCTGTTGCCAATCCGGCTCGCACGCCGCCGATCCATTCCCGGAAAACCACAGGTCGCCCAGAATGTTCAGCATCACGGCCGGCGTGTGCTGCCGCGTGTCTCCGAGCGGCAGGTCGGCGAGCACGCGCACCTGCTGCTCGAATTGCGACGTCACGCAGGCATCGATCGTGTAGTGGCCGCTGTTGTGCGGTCGCGGCGCGATTTCGTTGACCAGCAGATCACCGCCGTCGACGACGAACATTTCGACGCAGAGGACACCCCGGTAATCAAGTGCCGCCGCCGCGCGCGTGGCGATCTGGCGCGCCTGTTCCGACAACGAAGTGTCGACGCGGGCCGGAACGATCGAAACGTCGAGGATGCCGTCGCGATGCCGATTCTCGGCGACCGGCCAGGTCGTCGTGTCGCCATGCTCGTTGCGGGCGACGATCACCGAAACTTCGCGCTCCAGCGGCATCCGCTGTTCGATCACACACGGCGCTCCGCCCATCGTCCGCAACGCCGCTCGAACTTCATCGTGCGTCCGCACCTGCGCCTGACCTTTGCCGTCGTAGCCCAAGCGTGCGCTCTTGACGATGCCCGGAAGAAGGCGGTCCGGTACGCTGCGGGCGTCGGCATCGGTGCGCAGGATGGCAAAAGGCGCCACCGGAAAGCCGTGTCCGCCGAGAAACATCTTTTCGCTGATCCGATCCTGCGCGATGGCCACACTCGCCGCGGCCGGAGTGACGCGCGCGGTGCGCGCCAGGAAATCGAGTGCGGCAGCGGGTACGTTCTCGAATTCGGTGGTCGCCGCGGCAGCGAGCGAGGCCAGCGCGGCCAGACCCCGGCCGTCAAGGTAATCCGCAGCGATATGCCGGTCGGCGACGCTGCCGGCAGGACTGTGCGCACCAGGATCGAGGACGGCGACCTTGTAGCCGAGTCTTTGTGCTGCCATGCAGAACATGCGTCCGAGCTGGCCCCCGCCCAGCAGACCGAGCCACGCGCCGGGCGCGATCATCGGCGCCGCCTCAGTTCGCGGGTGGGACACGCATTGCGCGCGCCGTTGCGGTCTGCTTCAATCGAAACGCGGCGAGTTTCCTGGCCACGACCGGGTCGGTCGCCGCAATCAGCAAAACGGCGAACAGGCCCGCATTGGCGGCACCGGCTTCGCCGATCGCGAAGGTCGCCACCGGGATTCCCTTCGGCATCTGCACGATCGACAGCAACGAGTCCTCGCCGCGCAGGTACTTGGTCGGGACCGGGACACCCAGCACCGGCACGACGGTCTTCGCCGCGAGCATACCCGGCAGATGCGCGGCACCGCCGGCGCCGGCTATGATCACGCGCAGGCCTCGTGGGCCGGCATCCTCCGCGTACTCGAACATGTCGTCGGGCATGCGGTGCGCGGACACGACACGCGGCTCGTTGGGGATTCCAAACGCGTCGAGCTGGGCCACGGCGTGCTTCATGACTTCCCAATCGCTATCACTGCCCATGACCACGCCCGCCAGCGGTGCTGCCTTGCGCTGCGCCATGCCTCCTCCCGGAACGCTTCCATCGTTTCGAATTCGAACGGAAATCTTAACACCGGGGACTGCGACAGTCGCGCGCGACCGGGAACGATATCGGCTTTCCGGCGACCAAAGGAGATCGCCGACGGCAATTCTTTCTTGTCTTGCGCCGCGCGCGCGCCCAAAATCCCACCCAATGTCCCTATTCGCCTCCCTACTTCGCCCCGCCATGGCGCTCGCCGTATTCGCGCTGTGGTGGCCGGCAGCTCCCGCGTTTGCGCAATCCGACGCTGATTTCCTCGCCGCGAAGGCGACATTCGAAAAGGGCGACCGCAACCGGCTCGCCGCCATGGCACCGAAACTGTCGGGACACGTGCTGGCCCCCTACGTCGAATACTGGCAGCTCAAGCTCGGGATCGACGAGGCGTCGCCGCAAGCCATCCGCAGCTATCTCGACCGCTATCCGAACACGCCACTCGCCGATCGGCTGCGCGTCGACTGGTTGAAGTTGCTGGCCAAACAGGGCCTGTGGTCGCGCTTTGCGGAAGATTACCCGCCGCCGGCGACCGATGATGTCGAACTCGCGTGCTGGGGCGTTCTTTACCGTTGGCAGCGTGACGGAGACAGCGCGCTGGCCGCCGCGATTCCACTCTGGTTCACCGGTTCGTCGACCCCCGACGCCTGCGACCCGGCATTCGCGGCGTTGATCAGAAGCGGCGAGTTGACCCTCGCGGACCGGCGCGCCCGATTCCGCCTCGCCAACGAGGCGGGGAACCTGAAGACTGCGCAGGCGTTGGGCGCCGCTCTCCCGGGCAAGGATCGCGTGGCCGACCGCGACTACACGGCTGTCACGCGCAACCCGTTGCGCGCGCTGGAAAGCGGGAAATTCACGTGGAGTACGGGGGGAGGGCGCGAACTCGCGCTGCTGGCATTGGAGCGCGCCGCGCGCAGCGATGCCGGTGCTGCGCGTCCGGCATGGGTGACGTGGCGCGACCGCTTGCCGGAAGCCGATCGCGATTACGGCAACGCGCGGTTGGCCTATCACGCTGCACGGCAGTTGAACGCCGCCGCCAACGAATGGTTCGGCGAGGCGGGTGCGGCGAAACTGTCCGACGACGCGGCAGCCTGGCGCGTGCGCGCAGCATTGCGCGTGCAAGCCTGGGACGACGTACTGGCGGCGATCGATGCGCTGTCCGACGCACAGCGTCAGGACGCCGCCTGGCGCTATTGGCGCGCCCGCGCACTTGCCGCTCGCGGACGCAAGGACGAGGCCGACGCGCTGCTCGTGGCGCTGGCGCCGGAAGCCCATTTCTATGGCGTGCTGGCCGGCGAAGCGCTGGGCCGCCGCTTTGCCGTGCCGGCCAGCCGTCCGCTGACGCCGCCCGCCGCAGAACTGGCCGTATTCGCCGAGCGTCCCGAGGTCCGGCGCGCGGTCAAGCTGGCCGCGCTCGACATGCGTAGGGATTCCCGGCGCGAGTGGTACTACATCGTGCGCGATCTCGGCGACGACGCCTTGCTGCTGGCGGCGGATCACGCACGCCGGGTCGGCATGTACGATCGAGCGATCAATACCGCCGAGCGCACCCAGGGCCGGCACGACTATGCGTTGCGCTACCTGGCGCCGTTCCGCGGCGAATTCGAGACCGCGGCCAAGACGCAGGACGTCGACGTCGCGATGCTCTACGGGATCGCGCGGCAGGAATCCAGATTTGCCGCCGACATCGTGTCGTCGGCCGGAGCGGTCGGGCTCATGCAGCTGATGCCCGGAACCGCGCGCTGGGTCGCGAAGCAACTGGGCCGCGGCGACTATCGGCAAGCGCTGATCGCCGATGCCGAACTCAACACGCAGTTCGGCGCCTTCTATTTCAAGTACTGGCTGCAGCGCCTGGACGACATGCCAGCCCTCGCCGCAGCCGCGTACAACGCCGGACCCGGGCGCGCGCAGGCGTGGCGGCCGCCGAGGCCGCTCGAAGGCGCCATCTGGGTCGAGACCATACCCTTCAACGAAACGCGGGACTACGTGAAGAGGGTGCTCGCGAACGCGATGATCTACGCGCAGACCTTCGACACCGACACGCGCTCGCTGACCGATCGCTTGGGGGTGGTGACGCCGCGCAACAGCACCGTCGTCAGCGCGGCGGCGCTGCCCGGGCAGTAGTCGATGTCGCCGCAGCGCATCGTCGTGCTTGGCGGTGGCGGTTTCGTCGGCCGCTATATCGTCGCGCGGCTGTGTGCCGCCGGCCATCGGGTGATCGTTCCCGTGCGCCGACGCGAGCGCGCCAAACACCTCCTTGTGCTGCCAACGGTAGAAGTGGTCGAGGCGCAGACGAGCCATTCGCGCGCGCTGGTGCAGCTGTTTTCGGGCGCCGGCACCGTGATCAACCTGGTGGGGATCCTGAACGAACACGGATCCGAGACCTTCGAACGCGCGCACGTCGAACTGGCGCGCAACGTGGTCGCGGCTTGTCATGCGGCCGGGGTCCGCCGACTGCTGCAGATGAGCGCGCTCGGTGCCGATCCCGAAGGGCCATCGCGCTATCTCAAGTCCAAGGCGGCGGCGGAGGCCATCGTCGCGGCTTCGGAATTGCGCTGGACCATTTTCCGGCCATCGGTGATCTTCGGACCCGAGGATTCCTTCCTCAACCTCTTCGCGCGTCTGTCGCGCGCGCTGCCGGTCGTCGTGCTGGCCGCAGCGCGCGCGCGCTTCCAGCCGGTGTGGGTGGCCGACGTCGCGCATTGCTTCGCGCAGGCGGTGGCTGACGACCTGACCGAACTCACGCGCTACGAACTGTGCGGACCCAAGGTGTACACGCTGCGCGAACTCGTCGCCTACGCCGGAGAAATCTCCGGTGCCGTGCGGCCGATCATTCCGCTGGGACCTCAGCTTTCGAAGCTGCAGGCGAGCGTGCTCGAAGTGCTTCCGGGCAAGCTGATGAGCCGCGACAATCTGCTTTCGACGCGCAAGGACAGCGTCTGCGATTGCCCGTTTCCCGCGATTTTCGGAATCACGCCGACCGCGCTCGAAGCGGTGGCGCCGCATTACCTGTCGCCGGCAGCGCAACGCAGCGCCTTCGACACGTATCGCGCGGGCAGCGGGCGCTAGCGCGCAGCACCCCCGCGCGGCCCGCCGACCTCGAATCGATCAGCGATGGCGCGACGCCTGCCGCAGCCAGTTCGCATCTATCGCGTCGGCGGTTCGGTGCGCGACGAGCTGCTCGGCCGGCCCGGTGCCGACCGCGACTTCGTCGTCGTCGGCGCGACGCCGGAGACGATGCTGGCGTCGGGATTTCGCCCCGTCGGCCGCGATTTCCCGGTTTTCCTGCACCCGGAGACGCAGGAGGAGTACGCGCTGGCGCGAACCGAGCGCAAGCATGGCCGCGGCTACCGCGGCTTCGAATTCTTCGCCTCTCCCGACGTCTCGCTCGAGGAGGACCTGCAGCGCCGCGACCTGACCATCAACGCCATGGCGATCGGCGAGGACGGCACGCTCGTCGATCCGTGTGGTGGCGCCGTGGACCTGGCGGCAGGCGTGCTGCGTCACGTGTCCCCCGGCTTCGCCGAGGATCCGTTGCGCGTGTTGCGCGTAGCCCGCTTCGCTGCGCGGCTGCGCTTCGTCGTGGCGCCGGAGACCGAGGCGTTGCTCCGCGCCATCGTCGATTCCGGCGAGCTGCACACGCTGGCGCCGGAACGCGTCTGGCAGGAACTCGCCCGCGGGTTGATGGAGGCGCAACCGTCGCGAATGCTCGCGGTGCTGCGCGGCTGCGGCGCACTCGCCGCGCTGCTGCCCGAGGTCGCGGCGCTCTACGGTGTCCCGCAGCCGCCGGCGCAGCATCCTGAAGTCGACGCCGGCGTCCACGTCGCGCTGGCGCTGGATTGGGCCGCGCGGCATGCGCTGCCGCTGCCCGCCCGCTACGCCGTGTTGGCGCACGACCTCGGCAAGGCCGCCACACCCGTGGCGGACCTGCCCCGCCACATAGCGCACGAGCGGCGCAGCGTTGGAATCGCGCAGCGACTTTCACAGCGCCTGCGGGTGCCGCAGGAATGCGCCGATGCCGCCAGGCTCGCGGCCCGCTGGCACGGTGTCGTGCACCGGGCGGCAGAGCTGCGCCCGGCCACGGTGCTCGATCTCTTGTCGGCGGCGGACGCGCTGCGGCGTCCCGAGCGGCTGGCGACGCTGCTTGCCGCCTGCGCCGCCGACGCCTGCTCGCGCCCGGGAGCCCACCAGGACTATGCGCCGCAGCGCCTGCTGACCAGCGCACTCGCCGCGATCCGCGCGGTTGACGCAGGCGTGATCGCGCGCGCGGTTCAGGACCGGGTCGCTTCCGGGAGAGGCGAAGCTTCAATAGCCAAGGCGATACGCAGCGCACGGCTGCGCGCTTTGCGCGAATGGCGGCTTGGAAACGCGGCGCGAGCGACGGAAACCTCCGGGGCCCCGAAGCGCGCCGTCAGATCCGGTACGCCACGGCCTTCATGACGCCGGCTGCCACGCGCATCGCGTAACGTACCGGTAACGGCAGATCGACGGCACCGGCCTCCTGCGCCATCGCACCGTGCCGCGCCTCGTCGTCGCGCATGGTGTCGACGATCGCGCGGCTTTTCGCGTCGGCGTCGGGGAGCCGGTCGAGGTGCCCGGTCAGGTGCTCTTCGACCTGGCGCTCGGTCTCGACGACGAAGCCCAGGTTGACGCGGTCGCCGGCGAGTCCGGCCAGCGTGCCGATCGCGAAGGAACCCGCGTACCACAGCGGGTTGAGCAAAGACGGTCGATCGTCGAGTTCGCGCAGCCGCGACTGCGTCCACGCCAGGTGCTCTTCCTCTTCCCGGGCGGCGGAGGCGAAACGGACGCCGATCGAAGGATCGCGCGCGACCAGCGCCTGCGCCGCGTACAGCGCCTGCGCGCAGACCTCGCCCGTGTGGTTGACGCGCATCAGGCCGGCGGCATGACGCCGCTCCTCGGGTGTCAATTCGGACTCGGGCAACGCGGCTCCGGGAATCGGGCGTCGCGAGCGCGCCAGGCCCGATAGCGTGCGCAGCGTGCGGTCGAAGCCGGCAATCAATTGCTCGAGCATGGCGAAGATATTAGCAGCCGCGGCCGACGGATGGTCGCGCGGCGCGATCGACGAGACGAAACACCAGGGATCGAAAAAAACGGGCGCCCGAAGGCGCCCGTGATCTGGCAATGGTCGTGTTGCGATATCCGAAAGAGGAGTTCCTCTATCCGGCCAGCTCCTAGAAGAAGTGCACCAGGCCGACCACGAAGCCGTTGGCGTTGGCGCCATTGACCACTTGGTACGGGTTGATGTTGAAGTTGTACGCGGCGTTCTTGTCGTTGCGCGTCTGCACGAAGCCGGTGTAGGCCAGCGTGCGCTTCGACAGCGCGTACGTGTAGGTAATTTCCCACTGCGCCGCACCGGTGCTGTCGCCTTGGTTGACCTGGCCGACACTCGTTCCCTTCGGGCCGCTGCCGTCGCCGGCATCGCCATAGAACGCGTACATCTCGCCCGGGCCGATCGGCGCCGTGGCGCTGATGCCCCAGAAGTTGCGCGTCAGGCTGCCGCCGGTGACGTCGTAGTCGAGGCGCTCGTAGACGCCGCCGATCTTGACCACGCCGAAGTTCCAGTTGGCCGCGGCCGAGAACGCCCAGTCGTTGCACTCCAGGCAGCGCACCTTCTCGTTCATTTCGTACGCGATGCCGCCCTGGAACGGGCCGTTCCGGTAGAAAGCGCCGGTCGACAGCACGTAGGCATGGCGCTGCTGCTGCGCTATCGTGCTGTTCGATTGGTCCATTGCGGCGACCTGCAGCGAGCCGACGAAGCCCTTCATGTTCGGCGAGTCGTAGCGGATCGAATTGCCCAGCCGCGCGTCGAAGCCGCCGTTGTTCTTGCTCTGCGAGCCCTGCGCCCACAGCGCCGCGGTCGACAGGACCGACGTCAGCAGCGTCGGGACGTTGCCGAAGATCGGGTGGATGTCGTCGTACGGGGCAAGGTAGTTACCGATCTTGAACGTGCCCCACGTGCCCTGCAGGCCGACGAAGGTATCGCGGCCGGCCAGCGTGCCGCCGCCCGAGTCGCCGTTGATGCTGGATTCGATCTGGAAAATCGCCGACAGGCCGCCGCCCAGCGACTCGCTGCCCTTGACGCCCAGACGCGACGAGTTCGAGCTGACGCGATAGACGGTACGGTTGACGGGAGCTGATCCGACGGGCGCTTCGACCTGCGTCTGCTGCCCGTTGACCGCTTCCAGCGTGAGGTTCAGGCGACCGTACAACGTCACGTTCGCGGTTTGCGCCTGCGCAGCCAGCGGGGCGGCAAGCAAACCCGCTACTGCGACAGCGACGAGCTTTTTGTTCATGGAATCTCTCCTCTAACGGATAAAATTGGCAAGGTTTCAAGCCTTTTGCGCCTGCCATCGGAACCTTCTCTAATCTTCTGCGAGAAGTTGCGTCCCATTTTGCCAAACCGTGCGCCGCACTGGCAAGCCGAAGGCAGAATGGGGTCCGGCATGGCCGTCCCTTGTTGTGCCGAAGCAACAGAAGAGCCGGCGCCAAGCGCTGCCCCGGCGCTCGACACGAAGCCGCTTGCAAGCGGGCCGCTGCTTGAAGCATTAATTGCAACCTATTGATAATCAAAAGAAATAAGTTGAATCTTCATCAGCGAATGCCGTTTCCGACCCACTCGGGACAATTCGTGCTATTTCCTGGCAAACCGACCCCATCCGGGAAGTTGCGGAGTCGCGCCCAGCGTGCTGATTCGGCGCCGATTGTGGTCGTTTGCGGCGCGGGTGCGGCAGTGGCACGAAACCCGGGTTTGCGATGAATGAGGCGCTACCCGTCTTCGTGGGCGTCGCGGCGCTGCTCGCTTCGCTGGCGACGGCGCTGCTGCTTCGTTGGCGGGCGCGCTTGCCGCTCGCCCGGCGCAATGCGCGCACCCTTCACGAGGTGCTCGTTCCCCGCGTGGGCGGCATCGCGCTGTGGGCCGGCTTCCTGCCGCCCGCGCTGCTGGCGCCGGCGCTGCCGTCGGCGTCGCTCGCCGTGTGGGGACCGCCGTGGCTCGCGCTGTTCGTGGTGTCTCTTGCCGACGACATGCGCGGCGTGGCGATCGCGCCGCGATTGGCCGTTCACGTCGTCGCCGCGCTGTGGCTCGCCATGGCAGTCGGCGGCGCCGGAACGGCCGCGGGGTCCGCCGCGATGATCATGCTTGTCGCGCTCGTCGCCGTGTGGTCGCTCAATCTCTACAACTTCATGGACGGCAGCGACGGCTTGGCCGCAGCGATGACCGTCATCGGTTTTGCCGCCTACGGTGCGGCATTGTTGCAGCAGGGATTGCCCGCAACGATGCCGCTGGCGCTGGCGGCGGCCACGCTGCCGGTGCTCGCGGTCAATCGTCCGCCGGCGCGGATGTTCCTGGGCGACGTGGGCGCCGTGCCGCTGGGCTTTCTCGCCGCGGCGATCGGCGTCGGCGGCGTCGTCGACGGCGCCTGGGCCGTCTGGTTTCCCGTGCTGGTGTTCCTTCCCTTCATTGCCGACGCCACGGTGACCCTCGTCCGCCGGGCGCTCGCCGGCGAGCGCTTCTGGGAGGGACACAAGTCGCACTACTACCAGCGCCTGCATCGGATGGGCGCCGGGCACATGGGCACGCTCGCCGTGTTCGGCGCACTCGCGACCGGCACCGCGGGAACGGCGGTGCTGTGTGCTTCCTCGCGGCCCGAATGGGGAGCAGCCGCGCTCGCCGTGTGGTGCACGATTTGTGCGCTGCTGTTCGCGGCAATTGATTATCATTGGCGCAGACACGCGCAAAGGACGTGATGCGGACATTGTTCAACGGGCGCTCGCTGCTCGCCTTTCTCCACGACGTATGCGCCGCCGGCGTCGCGTGGGGCACGCTGTACTGGCTGCGCTTCAACCTCGAGCCGACGGAACCGTTTCTCGAGGACCTGTGGCGCACGCTTGCCTGGATCCTGCCGCTGCAGGCGGGGATCTTCATGGCACTCGGCCTCTATCGCGGCCTCTGGCGCTTTGCGAGCATGGTCGATCTGCAGAGAATCGTTGTTGCCGCCGGACTGGGTGCGATTCTCGTTCCGCTGGTGCTGGTCATGCTGCAGCTGCAGGCGGTGGTGCCGCGCAGCGTGCTGATCCTGTATCCGATCGTGCTCATCTTTCTGATGGCCGGCAGCCGCTTCGCCTATCGGCTGTGGAAGGAACACCGGCTGTACAGCCCGCTCGAAGCGCTCGGCGAGCCGGTGCTGATCATCGGTGCCGGCGAGGCCGGTGCGCGATTGGTCAAGGAACTGGCGCGCAGTCGCCAATGGCGAGTGGTCGGGCTGCTCGACGACGATTCGGACAAGCGGGGCCGTCTCGTGCGCAACGTCAGCGTGCTGGGTCCGATCGACGAGCTTGCCTCGTGGTGCGAGAAATACGACGTGCGCAAGGTCATCATCGCGTTGCCTGCCGCGAATCATGTCGTGCGCCGTCGCGTCGCCGAACTGTGCGCGCGTGGCGGCATCGAGGCGCTCACCGTGCCGTCCTACGACGAACTGATCAGCGGCCGCCTCGCGCTGACCACCATCCGCAACGTCGAGCTCGACGACCTGCTCGGACGGGACCCCGTCGTGCTCGACAGCGCGGGACTGGCCGAATGGCTCGGTAATCGCGTGGTGATGGTGACCGGCGCCGGCGGCTCCATCGGCGCCGAACTCACGCGGCAGATCGCCCGCTTCCGGCCCGCGCGCATCGTCCTCTTCGACATCTCGGAGGCAGCGCTGTACGAGATCCAGACGGCACTCGTCGACGACTTCACGCAGTTGTCGCTGGTCGCGGTCGTCGGCGACGTCAAGCATGCCGCTCTGGTCGAGGAAGTGCTCGCGCGCGAAAAGCCCAGCGTCATCTTTCATGCGGGGGCCTACAAGCACGTGCCGCTGATGGAGGAGACCAACGCCTGGGCAGCGGTGCGCAACAACGCCTGGGGCACCTACGTGCTCGCACGCGCCGCCGCCGAAGCTCGCATCGAGAAGTTCGTGCTCGTATCGTCGGACAAGGCGGTCAATCCGACCAACGTGATGGGCGCCACCAAGCGGCTGGCCGAGATCGTCTGCCAGAGTCTGCAGGGTTCCGGCACGCAGTTTGTGCTGGTTCGTTTCGGCAACGTGTTCGGCAGCGCCGGCAGCGTGATCCCTCGCTTTCGCGAGCAGATCGCGCGCGGCGGACCGGTGACGGTCACGCATCCGGAGATCACGCGCTACTTCATGTCGCTGTCGGAGGCAACGCAGTTGCTACTGCAGGCCGGACTGCAGGGAAGAGGCGGCGAGATCCTGGTGCTCGAGATGGGCGAGCCGGTGCGTATCGTCGACCTGGCGCGGGACCTGATCAAGCTGTCCGGAGCCGATCCCGAGATGATCGCCATCGTCTTCATCGGCCTGCGACCGGGCGAAAAGCTCTACGAGGAGCTGCTCACCACCGAAGAGGCGACCAAGCCGACGCCGCACCCGAAGCTGCGCATCGCGCAGGCGCGTGCCGCCAACCAGGATGCCGTCGGTCAGATGGTCACCTGGTGCGAAAGCGATCGCGCGGCCGACGACGCCGAAGTGCGCGCGCGGCTGAAGGCGTGGATTCCGGAGTATTCGCCGCCGGCAGGCGCGCCGGTGAAGCTCATTCCGACGGCCAGCCGCGACGAGTCCAAGCCTCTGCCGCTGCGTGGTCGGCGGCGCTAAGCGAAGGGGCGGGTCGCGGCACCGGAGCTAGGCGCCTTTCACGGCTGCGCGGTCCGGCGTCGCGGGAGCCACGGCCGCAACCAGCGCGCGCCGGATTCCGTACCCGACCAGCAGCGCGTTGAGCGTCCAGAATTCCTTGGATGTCGGGCGGATCATGAAATCGTCGGTCAGGTTCTTGACGACAAACACAAGCAGCATGACGAGGCCCGCGAGGCCGATCACCGCGAGTGTTTCATCCGGTGCCCGCAGGAACGTCCAGTAGCGCATGCACAAGGCAAGCAGCATTGCGAGCATCGCCGCTGCGCCCACGATGCCGGTCTGCAGCCATTGGCTGACAAAGAGGTTGTGCGCGTGCGCGAGCAGCGGATTGCCGGTTTCGCCCTGCAACTCGTCGTGCAGGATCGACTTGCCGAAACCATAGCCGGTCCACGGCCGTTCGCGGATGCGTTCGAAACTGCGCTGCCAGAGGAGAAAGCGCGGATCCGTGGCGATCGCCTGTGCCACCGAAGTTTCACGCGTGTAGTCGGTGCGGCTGCGCGTGATCGCGGAGTCGACGAAAAGCGCGCCGGCCAGCATCAGCAACGCGAGCAGTACGCCGCCCCAGCGCAGTGGCGCGCGCAGCAGCTGCGAACGCCAACGCCATGCAGCGAGCATCGCCGCCAGCAGCACGCCGGCAGCGAGTGCGATCCAGATCATCCGGTTTTCGGTCACCCGCCCGGCGCCGCCAAGCAGCGCGAAGACGGCGCCGACGATCGCGATCGACCACCGGCTGATTCCAAATCCCACCGGCCTCTTCTGCAGCAACAGCGGCAACAGCGGCATCAACAGCACGATGTACGTCGAAAACGCGCCGGCGCCGCCGTGCGCGCGCGTCAGTGCGCGTTCGGGGTCCACACTTCCGGTCAGTACCGCGCCGTGGATGGCCAGGACCGACAGCACGGCGCCGGCGCCGACGGCCGTCGCGAGCCCGGCCCGAAACGCGGTGGCCGAGCGAGCGGCGACGTAGAAAATGGTCGCGGTGGCGAGCCCCCAGCCGACTTCGGTGCCGAGTTCGGACCGGCTAAGCGCAGGATGGATCGACCAGGCAAGACTTGCCGCCGACCACAGCGACCACGCGAGCACCGTCACCCAAAGGTACGCATCGGGCACCGGTATCGGCTCACCGTCGGAAAACAGCGCACCGAGGATCAGCCACAGCGCGAAAATCGCCGAAAGCGCGAATGCCAGCGAACGCAGGTAGGTGTGGCCGCTGATGACGACCAGCGCGAAATAGACGCAGGCCCAGAACAATAGCGAAAAGCGCAGCAGCGCGAAGATGCGCGCGCGCACGACGGCGCCGCGCGCTGACCTGAGGTCAGGACGCGAGCTCGGCTTCATCGCCGGTACGGGCGGTGGCGATACTGCGGGCGAGCGCCGCCTCGACGGCGCTGGCAACCGCGGTGACCGACAGATTGCGCACGTCGTCGTGACGGCCCACGAGCGGGGTGTGGCGAAGCCGCGGGTTTGGCGACGCGCAGCTTTGTTTCAGTATGCCCTGACGCGGATCCGACCACAGCGAGACGACGTCCAGCGGAAAAGCGTCGGCGAGGTAATACGCCATGGTCAATACGCCGCTGTCCGGCGCAACCAGAACCCGGCACCGGGTGCGAATCACGGCCAGCAGCTCGCGCAAATCGGTGCGGCCGCGCAGGTCGACGACGTTCGACTGCGGAAAGAGGCAGGACGCCGTGTTGCCGAACAGCAGCCAACGCACGCGGCGGGACGCGGGGAAGCGGGCGAAGAGTTCGCGCCAGGCGGCGGCCGGCCAGTCCTTCACGTAGCCGTAGTAGCGCGCCGTCTCGGAGTTCACATGGGCGCCGATGCCGATGTCGGAGTCCAGGTCCGGCAGCATACGGTCGGCCAACGTGTTCCACCGCGAATTCCACCGCAATACGGGCGGGTGCTCGCGGCGGCGTCCATCGAGCCAGCGGGTGGGGTCCGGGTCGGCGACCACGATCGCCGACTCCGGCAGCGCGATTCCCAGCGCGGCGGCGGCAGCAGCGGGCTCGATGGCGACTCCGCGGTCAAGGCCGGGAACGACGTGCAATGCGTCGACGTCGGTCAGCGCGAACGCATCGGCCAGGTCGGCGCGGGTGAACACCACGATGCGGCTGTCCGGAATTCTGGTGCGGATGCGCGCGAACAGGGGGACGAGCCCCAGCGCGACGTCGCCAAGGCCCCGGTTCCAGCCGAACACGAAATCGCGCCGGCAGTCACGCCGCGCCAGGCGCAGCTTGCGATCGAATTCCGAGCCGAACACGCGGTCGGAGATTGCTTTGCTCCAACGCTTGACGTTGAAGCGTCCGCGGGTCCGCAATTTCATCGGGTGTCGCGTTCGTGCCGGCGGGAGCCGGGAGTGGTGGCGGTTTGCGGGGGGCTGCGCCACGACGTGCATGGCAGCGCCGAGTATAGCCTGCGTCATCGACTGCGCAAACCGATGCTGCGCGTTTTCGGGTAGACTTCGCGCCGCGCGTCCATCGACGCGTGCACGACGATACCGTGCACGCGCTGCTCGCTTCGTGCGAGACGCGAAGGCTCCGTCGCAATCCGACCCCATGTGCGGCATCACCGGCTACGTCAGCGACACCGCGCTCGCACCGGAGGTGCTGGCAGCGATGACGCGTTCACTCGCGCATCGCGGTCCCGACGCCGACGGTTACTTCGACTGCGGACGTGCACACCTCGGCCATCGCCGATTGTCGGTCATCGACATCGCCGGCGGTGCGCAGCCGATGACGAGTCCCGACGGCAGCGTGGCGGTGGTCTTCAACGGGGAAATCTACAATTTCCGCCAGTTGCGCGACGAACTCGCGCGCGGCGGCTGGACGTTTCGCACCGCCGGCGACACCGAAACCATCCTCGCCGGCTGGGCGGCGTGGGGTGACGACGTCGTGACCCATCTGCGCGGCATGTTCGCGTTCGCGCTGTGGGACGCAGCGACGCAAACGCTCTTCGCCGCGCGCGATCATCTGGGTGTCAAGCCGTTTCATTACGCGTGGGATGGGTCGACCTTCGTGTTCGGGTCGGAATTGAAGGCCGTGCTTGCGCACCCGGGCGTTGCCGCCGAGGTCGACGCCGGCGCACTGCGCCTGTACCTCGAATGCCAGTTCATTCCCGCGCCGCATTCGGTTTTTCGAGGCGTGCGCAAGCTGTTGCCGGGGCACACGCTCAAGCTTCGCGGCGTGACGCTCGACATCCGGCCGTACTGGCGGCCCGATTACCGGAGCAAGCTGGCGCTCTCCGACCGCGAGGCCGAGGATGCGCTCGACCGCGAGTTGCGCGCTTCGATCGAGGGCATGCTGGTGGCCGACGTTCCGCTCGGGGCCTTCGTCAGCGGCGGCATCGATTCCGGACTCATCGCGGCGCTGATGACCGACCTGACCGGCGCACCGATAGACACCTTCAACATCGGGTTCGAGGGCGGCGTCGCGGTCAGCGAGCACCGCGAAGCAGCGCGTGTCGCCGCGCATATCGGCAGCCGCCACCATGCGCTGATGCTGTCGCCCGACCACGTGCTCGATGCCTTCGACCGTTGGATCGATGTCTTCGACGAGCCCTTCGCCGACCAGGCCGCGCTGCCGACGATGCTGCTTTCCGGCTTCGCGCGGCACGACGTCACCGTCGTGCTCACCGGCGAAGGCGCCGACGAGGTCTTCGGCGGCTACTCGAACTACAGGAAGCGCATGCGCGAGGAACGGCTGCTGCGCTGGCTCGCGCATCCGGCGTCTCCGCTGCCGGCGCTTGCCAGGTCCTTGCCGGCCGCGTTGCGCAAGGATCGCCTGCTGCGCTCGCTTGGCGAGCCGCTGCCGCGCCGCTACCGGACGATCCCCAACGTCTTCGACGTGCTGCTGCATCCGGCGCTGTTCACGCCCGAGTTCCTGGCCGCGACGCGCGGCGCACCGGACGTCGGCTCACTCGCCGAACGCGCCTACTCCGAAGCCGACTCGGCGCATTACCTGGATCGCCTGCTGCACGTCGACACCCGGCTCTGGCTGCCCGACGATTTGCTGACCAAGGTCGATCGCGCGACGATGACGCATTCGCTGGAGGCGCGCGTGCCCTACCTCGACCATCGCTTCGTGGAGTTCTGCGCGCGGCTGATGCCCGAGCAGAAGATTCGCGGGTCTGCGCACAAGCACATCTTGAAGCGCGTCGCGGAGCGCTATCTGCCACCGGAGATCGTCCATCGCGGCAAGCAGGGTTTCGTCATGCCGCTGACCGAGTGGCTGGCGGGCCGCCTGCACGGCGAGCTCGACGCGCACCTGGGTACGGGCGGGCTCGCTCGCCGCGGGCTGTTCCGCGCGGGCGCTCTCCCGCGGCTCCTGGCCGAGCACCGGAGCGCGCGGCGCAACCATGCCGGTCGCCTGTGGGCGCTCCTGATCCTGGAGCGTTGGTTCCGCCGCTACGCGCCGGAATGGTCGATGGCGTGAAACCGCTTTCGATCCTGCACACCGAATCGTCGATCGGATGGGGTGGCCAGGAACTGCGCATCCTGACCGAGATGGAGGGCATGGCTTGCCGCGGGCATCGTGTGCAGCTGCTGACCGCCGATTCCGCCGACATCCTGCCAGCGGCGCGTGCGCGCGGCCTTGCGGTCACCGGCCTGCCCATCGAGGCGAAGAAGCTCGCCGGTCTGCTTGCGCTGCGGGCATGGCTCGCAAGCCACCGTGACGCGTTCGACGTGATCAACACGCACAGTTCGACCGACGCGTGGCTGGTGGCACTCGCCCGCGTCACGCTTCGGGGCCTACCGCCGGTCGTGCGCACGCGGCATGTGTCGACACCCGTCAACAACAGTGCAGCGACGCGCTGGCTCTACCAGCGCGCGACCGCGCATCTGGTCGTGACCGGCGAGGCGCTGGCCGCGCAGCTCGTGCGCGACAATCGCTACGATCCGGCGCGGATCACGTCGGTGCGTACCGGCATCGACCTCGGGCGCTTTCGCCCTCTCGATCAGCAGCAGGCGCGCGCGCGCCTCGCCGTCGATCCGCGACCCGCGGTCGCGATCGTCGCCACGCTGCGCGACTGGAAGGGTCACGACGACCTGCTCGACGCATGGCTGCTGCTGCGTTCGCGCGCTCCGGGCTGGCAGCTGCTGGTCATCGGCGACGGCCCGCGGCGCGCGCATCTCGAAGGCCGCGTGGCGGACCTGGGTCTCGACCGGGACGTCCGCTTCACCGGCAACCAGGACGACGTGCCGTCGTGGTTCGCGTGCGCCGAGATCGCCGTGCTGCCTTCCTACGGCGACGAAGGCGTGCCGCAAAGCCTTATGCAGGCGGCCGCTTGCGGACTGCCCGCGGTCGCGACGCCGATCGGCGCCATCACCGAAGCGGTGCGCGACGGTGAAACGGGGCTGCTGGTGCCGCCGCGCGATCCGCCTGCCCTGGCCGCGGCGCTGGCGCGGCTGATGAGCGACGAGCTGCTGCGCAAGCGGATCGGCGCGGCTGCGCATGCCTACGCACAGGAGAACTTCGGCGCCGACCGCATGCTCGACGCTATGGAACGTGTCTTCGTGCAGGTGCGAAGGGGTGAGCGCTGATGTGTGGCATCGCCGGCCACTTCGGCACGCCGGTCGGCGCACACGTGCGCCAGCGCATGCTGGCCGCACTCGCGCGGCGCGGTCCCGACGCTCGGCATGTCGCAACTTTTGACGCGGCGGGTTCGCGTGTCGCCGCCGACGCGCCGGCCGCAGTCGGGCTCGTTCACACGCGCTTGTCGATCATCGACCCGCGGCCGGTCGCCGACCAGCCGATGGGCACCGACGACGGCGCGCTGTGGATCGTCTACAACGGCGAGGTTTACGGCTGGCAGGGCGACGCCCGCGCGCTGTCGGCGCGCGGCGTGCACTTCCATACCCGGTCGGACACCGAGTTCATCCTGCGCGGCTACGAGGCCTGGGGCATCGAAGGCCTGCTGCCGCGGCTGCGCGGCATGTTCGCCTTCGCGATCATCGATTTCCGTTCGCGGCGCGTGCATGTCGTGCGCGATCGCCTTGGCCTGAAGCCGGTCGTCTACGCGCACGGCGAACGTGGTTTCGCGTTCGGATCGGTGGTGCGCAGCGTGCTGCCCTGGCTGCCGCGGGCGCAGCGTGGTTTCTCGGCCGATGCAATCGACGCCTACCTTGCGCATCGCTACGTGCCGGCGCCGCGGACGATCTTCACCCATATCGCACGCCTGCCCAACGCGCATAGGCTCGAATACGACTTCGACACCGGTGCCCTGGCGACGCACCGCTACTGGTCGCCGCGACCGGCGGCCGCGGCCGACTGCGGCGCGCTGCTCGACGAGGCGATCAAGTTGCGGCTGGTAGCCGACCGGCCGCTGGGGCTCTTTCTTTCGGGCGGCATCGATTCCGGCACCATCGCCTGCCGGCTGGCCGCCACCGGCCACCGGGAGCTACGTTCGTTCTCGGCGGCGTTTCCGGGTTCGCCGCTCGACGAAAGCGCGGAGGCGGCGCGGACGGCGCTGGTGCTGGGGCTGCCGAACGAGCGCATCGTCGTGCCGACGGCGATCGGCGGCGACTTCGCGGAGATCGTCGCCACGCTCGACGAGCCCTTCGCCGATCCGTCGTCGTTTCCGACCTGGTACCTGGCGCGCGCAACCGAACGCCAGGTGAAGGTCGTGCTGGGCGGCGATGGCGGCGACGAGCTCTTCGCCGGCTACAAGCGCATCGCGAAACACCTGCGCAACGCGTGGCGCGGCCGCCTGCGCCTGCCGCTGCCGGTGCTCCCGGACCTGCGGCCGAAGGGCGTCCGCAAGGCGCTGGGGGAGATGTCGCTCGACTGGGAGTCGGCGTATGCGCTGCGCTTTTCCGGCCTGACACCCAACCAGCGACGGTTCGTGCAGCCCGCACGCGCTTCGGTGCCGGTGCACTATTGGCGAGAGCCCGACCTCGAGCCTGTGACGCGCCACGACCGACTGCTGCGCTGGGACTTCGCCAACTATCTGCCCGAATACGTGCTGCGCAAGGCGGACCTGTGCACGATGGCGCACGGCCTCGAGCTGCGTGCGCCGTTGCTCGATCATCGCTTTGTCGAGGCGGTCCTCGCCTTGCCGGCGCCCGAACGTTTCACGTCACCGCCGAAGCGGTATCTGTCCCGCCTGGCCCCCGAGCTCGAGCGACTGGGTGCATTCTCCCGGAAAAAGCGCGGCTTCAATCCGCCGCTTGCCGGCTGGCTCGACCACGATCTGGCGCAGCGCCTGCCTCGGGTTCCAGAATCGCTCGCGCGTTCGACCGGCGGCCAGCTCGACGCGGAGCGCGTGCGCGCGATGATCGAGGCCTACGCGTCGACCCCGGCGCTGGCCGAGCAGATCCTGTCGCTGGTCATTCTCGACGAAAGCCTGCGGCAGCTTTCGGCGCTGCGTGAGGAAGGAGACTGACCGCGTGGCGGCCAGCCGCGCTCCCATGCGTTACGCCAGCGTCGCGCTGGCGATTGCGCGCTGGGGCTTCCGGCGGCGCCGTCCACCGTCACCGTCGCGGATCCTGGTGCTGCATCACCTGCTGCTCGGCGACACGCTGATGCTCACCGCGCTGCTCGCCAAGCTGCGCGCGCAGCATCCGGACGCGTCGATCGTCATGACCGTCGACCGCGCCTACGTGCCGCTGTACGCGGGGCGGCCCTACGGCGTCGACGTCCTGGCCTTCGATCCGCGCGACTTCGGCTGCTTCACGGCGCTTCTGACGCTGCCGCGCTTCGACCTCGCGATCCTGCCTGCCGACAATCGCTGGTCGTGGCTCGCGCGCGCGATCGGCGTGCGCTGGATCGTCGGCATCGCCGGCGATCGGCCCGCGCACAAGAACTGGCCGGTCGACCAGCTCGTCGGCTATTCGCCGATACCGACCGCGTTTTGCGATACGGCGGCGGAACTGGTGGCCGGTGCGGCCCCGGCACGTTACCGGCGCGATGACTGGTGGGCACCCGCGGGTGAGACCGCCGTGCATCTGCCCGACAATTGCGCAATCCTGCACGTTGGCGCGAGTTCGCGGCTCAAGCTGTGGCCCGCCGAGCGCTGGCGCGCGCTGGCGCAGGCGCTGGAGGCGCGGGGGCTGTCCATCGTCTGGAGTGCGGGACCGGGGGAAGCCGGCATCATCGATGCGATCGAAGCCGATCCCGTGCATGCGCGAATTGCGGGCACGCTGACGCTGGAGCGGTTGTGGCGTGTGCTCGCCCGGGCGCAGCTGCTGGTCTGCCCGGATACGGGAATCGCGCATCTCGGGCGCATCGTCGGCGTGCCAACGGTGACGCTGTTCGGACCCGGGTCGGCGCTGATCTGCGGCGCAGGATCCTTTTTCGCCGATATGCCGTATCGAGCGGTGACCGTGGCCCCGTTTCCCTGCCGCGACCAGACCATCCAATTCTTTCGCGAGGTATCGTGGGCGCGGCGCTGCGAGCGGCTCTACGGCGATGCGCCCGGCCGCTGCCCGCGTCCGCGCTGCATGGAGGCGATAGCCGTGGCGGACGTCGTGGCCGCCGTCGACAGCCTGGACCTCGCCGTACGCCGAGGCTGAAAGCGCCTCATCCCCGCCGGACTACCCGCTCGCGATTGCCGTATCTGCGTCCGTCTCGGCGTCGGCGTGAACCGGGGTGAACTGGACCCGGTGCAGCTGCGCGTAGACGCCATCGGCGGCGAGCAGCTCGGCGTGTGTGCCGATTTCGGCGATGCGGCCCCCGTCGAGCACGACAATGCGGTCGGCGTCCTCGATCGTCGACAACCGATGCGCGATGACGATGGTCGTTCGCCCGCGCATCAGCGACTCCAGCGCCGCCTGGACCTGGCGCTCGGATTCGGAGTCGAGTGCCGACGTTGCCTCGTCGAGAATCAGCAGCGGCGCATTCTTGAGGATCGCCCGCGCGATGGCGATGCGCTGCCGCTGGCCGCCAGAGAGCCGGATGCCGTTCTCGCCGACCATCGAATCGAATCCCTCCGGCATTGCGCGTACGAAATCAAGCGCGTGCGCAGCGGCCGCGGCGCGCTCGACCTCCTCGCGCGACGCACCGGACATCGCACCGTAGGCGATGTTCGCCGCGATCGTGTCGTTGAACAGCAATACGTCCTGCGACACCATCGCGATCTGCGCGCGCAGGCTGGCGAGCGTCAGCGTCGTCACGTCGTGGCCGTCGATGAACAGCCGTCCTGCGGTGGGTTCGTAGAACCTCGGCACCAGGTTGACCAGCGACGTCTTGCCGCTGCCCGAAGCACCGACCAGCGCGACGGTCTCGCCGGGGGCGACGGTCAGCGTGACGTCGGACAGCGCCTCTTTCTCGTTGCTCGCATAACGCAGCGACAACCTTTCGAAGCGCACCTCGCCGCGGCAATCGTCGAGGACGACGGTTCCCGTGTCCGCCTCCTCCTCGTGGTCGAGGAGTCCGAAGATGCTCTCCGCCGCGGCGAGACCCCGCTGGATCGCCGCGTTGATGCCGGACAGTCCCTTCAGCCGCTCGAGCAGCGTCAGCAGCGCGACGACGTAGGACATGAACAGCGCGAAGTCGAAGCGGCCGCCTCCGGCCTGCTGCAGCGCGATCCAGACGATCGAGCCGACCGCACACGCCGCGAAGAACACGGTGAGCGGCGAGCTGGCGGCAGTGGCCGACGACTCCTTGGTCATCGCATTGCGCAGCCGGTTGGCCGCTGCCACGGCGCGGTTGCGTTCGTAGGTCTCGCCGCCGAAGATGCGCACGACACGGTGGCCGCCGATGAACTCCTCGAGCACCTGGGTCAGAGAACCCGCGCGCGTCTGGATGTCGCGCGCGATGCGTCGCAGGCGGCGGCTGAAGTAGCGGATCACGACGCCGACGATCGGCACGACGATGAACGTCAACAGCGTCAGCCGCCAGTTGAGCCACATCAGGTAGCCGAAGCTTACCGTGATGGTCAGCGTGGACCGGATTGCGTTGGTGATCGCGCCGGAGGCGGCCGATGCGAGCTGATGCGCGTCGAAGGAGATCTTCGACTGGATCATTCCCGCCGCGTGGGTGTCGTAGTACGGCGTCGGCAGGCGCAGCAGCTTGTCGATCAGGTCGCGGCGCAGGTCGAAGACGACCCGGTAGCCGGTCCAGCCCATGCCGAATTCGGAGATATACGCGCCGACGCCGCGGAGCAGAAACACCGCGACGATGGTCAGCGGCAGCCACCGGGTTGCGAGCGGGTCGGGCGCCTCGAAATTGCGTACGATGGGGATGACCAGCCAGGCGAGCATCAGGTCGCCGGCAGCGACCACCATCATGCCAAACACGGCAGCGCCGAACGCCCACCGGTACGGACGGACGTAGCGCAGCAGGCGGGAATAGAGATTGGTGCCCGTCATCGGAACCGGTCGCGCCGCACGAGGCCTGCGGCACTACGCAGGACGATGGCGGACAGGCTGCATTCGCACATCGGCGTCGAGTATAGCGCAGCGCGCGCGAAGGGCGCCCGCCCGAAACCGGTCCCACAGGGAACCCTCTGGATCATCCGGATGGCGGCAGCAGCGTCTCGTAGAGCGCGACCAGGCGCTGCGCCATCGACTCGGGCGTCAGCGGGCGCATGGCGGCGAGCGCGTTCGCGCCCTCCCGTCGGCGCCGGCCGGAATCGAGCAGCGTCGACATGCCGGCCGCGATGGCACCGATGTCGCGCGCGCCGCAGACGGTGCCCGCGTCGTGCTCGCGGACGAGTTCTCCGGCGCCGCAGCGGTCGCTGGTCACGACCGGCAGGCCGCAGGCCAGCGCTTCGAGCACTGCGTTGGACAGCGCGTCGTACAGCGTGGGCAACACGAAGGCGTCGGCAGCTCCATAAAACGGGCGCGGATCCTGCTGGGCGCCGGCGAAGGTCACGCGGTGAATCACCCCCAGGCGCCGAGCGAGCGCGTGATACCGCGCCGGATGCCGATCACGACCGACGACGACCAGATGCGCGGGCGCGGGAACGGCGGCCAGCGCTTCCAGCGCGCGTCCGACGCCCTTGCGCGCATATTCCGAGCCGACGAGCAGGAACACGCAGGCGTCGTCGCCGATGCCGAATCGTGCGCGCAGCTTTGCGCGATGCGCCGACAAGCCGGGATGGAAGACCGCAGGATCGATCGCGTTGTAGATGACGGGCAGGCGCTCGCGCGGCAGGCCGAAGCGCTCGTGGATTTCCGACTGCACCATTCGCGAAATGCAGATGACCTGCCGCAGGCGCGTGCTCGCGTACAGCCTGCGCTCCGCGGCCAGCATGTAGCGGTGAAAAGGGCTCGCGGCAAGCGTGGCGCGTTCCGCCAGCGATGCGCCGCGCAGCCGTTCCTCGATCCAGACGGAATGAACGCCATCCCCCGCGCGGTAGATGTCGCAACAGTCGATGCGCTCGTGCGACTGCACCAGCGTATCCGGCAGCGAAGCAAGCCTGCGGCAGACGGCGCGCGCGAATCCGAGATCGCGCAGCATCCGTCCGACGTAGGGAGGATCGATGATCAGCGGCGTGACGCGGGCGTCTCCGCTCGCCGGCCAGCGCCTCGTGACCAGCGTCAACTCGACTCCGCGCTCGGCGAGCGCCAACAGTGCGCGTTCGACGAAGCGCTCGGCTCCGCCGTACGGCGTGTACTTCTGGCGGACGATCGCCAGTCGCATCAGCGCCGCGGCGTTCCCCGCGGCGCCGGCGAATCCCGCCCGGAGCCGTGCGGCAGCGTCTCCGAGTCGAGCCCGTCCTCGCCGTGCAGCGGCGGCGCCGGAGCCCTTGCGTCGCGCGCGCGCTCGTCGGCGGCGGCCACGCGCGCAGCGATCTTGTGCGCGACGCTGGCCTCGAGCAGTTCCTTGTAGAGAAGCACGAGCTTGAGCGTCATCGCCGCCGGTGTCAGCGCTTCGACCGCGCGCCGTGCGTTGGCGGCAAGCGTTGCGCGCACGCCGGCGTCCTGCAGCGAGCGCATGTGCGCGACCAGCGCCGCCTCGTCGCGTGCATCGCAGACGAAACCGGCATCGTTCTCGGAGACCAGTTCCGCGGCGCCCGAACGAGTGCTGGTCACCACCGGCAGGCCGCAGGCCAGCGCTTCCATCGCGGCGTCGGGAAACGAGTCGTAGAGCGTCGGCAGCACGAAGGCGTCGGCCGCGCCGTAATAGGGCCCGATCTCGGCCTGGAATCCGGCGAAGCTCACCCGTTCCCGCACGCCGTGTTCGCGGGCGAGCCGCTTGTAGGCCTCGACCCCGCGATCGTCGCCGACGATCATCAACTGCGCGGGCGGTGGCAGCTGCGCCAGCGCGGCGATCGCGGCCGGAACACCCTTGCGCCGGAAGCCGGATCCGACGAGCAGGAACAGCGTTGCGTCATTCGAAATGTGGTGCTTGCCGCGAATTCGCTCGCGGTGCTCGCGCAGTGCCGGCGAGTACAACGTCGAGTCGACCGCGTTGTAGAGCACCGGCAGCCGCTCGTCGGGCAGGCCGAAACGCGCCTTGATATCGTCGCGCACCATTTTCGAGTTGCACAGCACCGCGCGCAGCCACGGACTCGCGAACAGTCGGCGCTCCATCGCCAGCGTGTATCGATGCCACGGGCTCATCGCGGCGCGCATTCGCAACAACGCCGGCGCGTCGCGCAGGCGTTCCTCGAGCCAGGTCGCGTGCACGCCGTCGGCAGGCCGATAGATATCGCAACTGAGCACGCGCTCGTGCGATTGAACCAGGTTCGCGCGGCCGATCGCAATGGCGCGGGTTACCGCCCGCGAGAATCCCCAATCCCGCCACAACGCGCCGACGTAGGGCGGATTGCAGATGTGCGGCTCGATCAGCTGCAGCTTGGTCTGTGGCCACTCGCGCGTATACAGCGTGATCGCGACGTTGCGCTCGAGCAGCGCCTCCAGTGCGCCTTCGAGAAAGCGCTCGGCCGCGCCATGCGGCGTGTAGCGCTGGCGGATGATCGCGAGTCGCATCAGTGTGGCCGGTCGCAAGTTTCTTCGAGCAGCGCGCGAAAAGCCGCGCGAACGGGATCGACGTGCAGCGTGGTCAGGCACGACGAGACCTTGCCGCCGCCGCAGCCGTCCAGGCCGCAGGGTCGGCACGGATGCCGCTGCGACGCAACGACGCGATGCGCGACGCGCCACGGACCCCATGCCACCTCGCTCGATGGGCCGAAGAGCGCCAGCACTGGCGTACGCATCGCCGCCGCGATGTGCATCGGCGCCGAATCGACACCGACGAAGGCGCGCGCGAGGCCGGTCAGCGCGGCCAGTTCCGGCATCGACAGCGCGCCGGTCAGGTTCACGACGCGCGGGCGCGCGTCCGGGTGCGTCGCGTCCAGCACGCGGGCGACGAGCGCACGCTCGCGATCGTCGGGGGCGCCGGTGATGACAACCGGGAGACCCTCCGCGACGATCGTGTCGATCAACGCGGCGGTGTGCTCGGGCGGGGCACACTTGAACAGCCAGCGCGAACCCGGGTGCACCTGCACGAACTGCCTTGCTGCAAGCCCGTGCTCGGCGAGCAGCGCGCTCGCCCTGCCTTCTGCGGATGCGCCGGGGAAGAGCACCAATCGCCGGTCGGAATCATCGGGCTGGACACCGATCCGGCGCAGCGCATCGAGGTTCTGCTCGACGACGTGGCGCTCGGTGCGCGGAGGCAGCCGGTAGAAATGCGTGAAATGCCGGCGCCATAGCGCGGCATGCCGGTCGCGCTCGCGCGTCACCGACCATCGCGGCCGCAGCAGGCGCGCCAGAGTCAGTCCGCGCGGGTGCTCGGTCAGGTGGATCAAGAGGTCGTAGCGGCGCGCGCGCAGTCCGCGCAACAGCGCCCACTCCTCGCGCAGCTGCGTGAACGTTCCCCGTCGCTTCCAGTCGCGGTCGATTGAATGCAACTGCGAGATCGCCGGATGGCCGGTCAGCATCGGCGCGGTTTCCTGGTAGATGAGCGCATCGATCTCGATCGCGGGTGCGGCGCGCGCCAGTGCGGTGAACACCGGCGATGCCAGCAGGACGTCACCATGATGGCGCAGCTTGGTGACGAGCGCGCGACGGACGAGGTGCAGTGGAACGGGGTCCGGCAGCGGGCTCGCCATGGTGTCCACAATACCAAAATACGCGCGGCTGCGGGCATGCCGCCACAGTATCGGTAGGCGCTCACTGCCGGCCTCCGGCGCAGCGGTGTGCGCTTTCCTGTTCGGAGTACAATCCGCGCGTTCACCCAAAGCCGCCCGCCCGTCGCAACGCCCCCTCCCATGTCCGCCGACGCCGTCACTACCGCGCTCAAGGCGCAGATCCTCGCCGAAGCGCTGCCCTACATCCGGCGCTTCCACGACAAGACCATCATCATCAAGTACGGCGGCAATGCGATGACCGACGCGGCGCTGAAGGCGGGTTTTGCGCGCGACGTCGTGATGCTGAAGCTGGTCGGCATGAATCCGGTGATCGTTCACGGCGGCGGTCCGCAGATCGGCGAGTTGCTGTCGAAGATGGGTATCCAGAGCGAATTCCGGCAGGGGATGCGCGTCACCGACGACCGGGTGATGAACGTCGTCGAGATGGTGCTGGGCGAGCTGAACCAGGAGATCGTCGGACTCATCAACCAGCACGGCGGCAAGGCGGTCGGACTGACCGGACAGGATGGCGCGTTCATCCACGCGCGCAAGATGCTGCTGCGCTCCGAGTCGGTGGCAGACGAATTCGTGGACATCGGACTGGTTGGCGAGATCGAGCGCATCGATCCGGAGATCATCCAGATCCTCGATTCGCGCGATTTCATTCCGGTGATCGCGCCGATCGGCGTTGGTCCCGGTGGCGAGGCCTACAATATCAACGCGGACCTGGTCGCCGGCAAGCTCGCCGAGACTCTGAAGGCCGAAAAGCTGGTGCTGATGACCAACACGGTCGGCGTGCTCGACAGGCACGGCACCCTTCTCACGGGTCTGTCGTCCAGCGAAATCGATGCGTTCTTCGCCGACGGCACCATTCATGGGGGAATGCTGCCGAAGATCGGATCGGCGCTCGATGCGGTCCGCAACGGTGTTTCGAGTTCGCACATCATCGACGGCCGCGTCCAACATGCGCTGTTGCTCGAGGTGCTGACCAACGAGGGAGTCGGCACGATGATACGCGCCGACGACATGCCGCGCGGGCACGGCGGCTGATGGGCGCGCTCCTGGTCCCGGCGGCGATTCGATCATGGCAATGAAACCTGGTGAACGGCGGCTGCAGATCCTGCAGACGCTGGCGGCGATGCTCGAGAATCCGCGCAGCGAGAAGGTGACGACCGCCGCACTTGCGGCAAGGCTCGCCGTCTCCGAGGCCGCGCTCTACCGGCACTTCGCGAGCAAGGCGCAGATGTTCGAGGGCTTGATCGAATTCATCGAGACGACGCTGTTTTCGTTCATCAACAAGATCACCAACGAAACCACCGAAGGCGACACGCAGGCCGAGCAGACGGTCGTCATGCTGCTTTCTTTCGCCGAGAAGAATCCCGGGATGACGCGGGTGCTGATCGGCGAGGCGCTGGTCAACGAGGACGAACGGCTGCAGGCGCGCATCAACCAGCTGACCGACAAGCTCGAGGCCGCGCTGCGGCAGTCGCTGCGGATCGCGCAGGCGGCCAACGGCTGGCACGGCGACGCGCAGGCCGACGCCGCAGTATTGATCGCCTATGTGCTCGGTCGCTGGCAGCTCTTTGCCAAGAGCGGATTCAGGCGCTTGCCGCAGGACGGTTGGGCGCTGCAACGCAAGTTCCTGTTTGGTTGACGAAGCAGGGGTGCCGGGTCGATGCTGCGCCCTGGGTGTTCCGCCCTCCCATCCGGTCCGCAAGCCGCAAGCATGATTCCCAACTCCTTCGTCGCCGCTGCGTTCCTCGTCTGTATCGCGCTGACAGCGCAGGCGCAGTCCGGCAGCCACCTCGCCGATCCCGCGGCGTCGGCACCTTCGCGGTGGCAGGTCGAGCGTGACCAGCTCGACTCCGCTCTACGCGCGCGCGCGCTGGTCGCGACCGACGCGCGAAGTCTGTGGGTCGCCGGGCAGCTGGACGCAGGCGATCCGGTGGCGCGGGCGGACGCGTTCGCGCAGGCGCGGATCATGGCGCCGGAGGAAAAGCTCTTCCTGGCATCGCTGGCGATGGCCTGCCTCGCACCGGTGCGGCCGCTGCCGGCGCCGTGCGACGCGACCGATCGCCTCGCCGACTGGGCGTTGCGCGACGCCGACAACGGCGTGCCGCTGTTGCTGCTGGCCGATCGCGCGCGCGCGCGCAACAACGTCGCGTCGATGGGTGCATTTCTCGAGCAGGCGGCGAAAAGCTCGCGCTTCGACGACTACCGGAACCAGGCTGCGCTGTTGATCTGGGACGCCGTACGCGCGCTGCCGGGCAGCGCCGAGCCCGCGGCCAAGGTCGAGCTCGCCGCGTCCTACGGCGTACTCCACGAACCCTACGCTGTCGGACAGATGCGTTCGCTGTGCCGCGATGCGCCAGGGCTTCCCGAGAATGTGCGCGCGGCGTGCCATGCCGCCGGCATTGCCGTCGCGCAACGCGCCGCGAACTGGTCGTTGCGCAGCGCCGGCGCGCGGCTGGCACAGCGTAGTGCGGCTGCTGGAGCCGAGCAGGAAGCGGCCAGGCTGCGCTTGAGCGAAGTGCAGCGTCGGGCCTACGAATGCGCCGAAATGGGCAATGTCATCGCGTCGGCGCTGCAGTCGCCGGTCGCGTCCGTGCGTGCGGATGCGGTCGCCCAATGGGAAGCGCGATTGCGGCAGGAGGCGCAATTCGGGGAAGTTGCGGCGTGCGCGTTGCCCGTGAAGGGATGACGAACGTCAGGCGCGTCGTCCGGAACACACCGGACAGGCGGGGTCGCGCGGCACCACAAGCTCCCGCCACTGCATCGACAGAGCGTCGAGCAGAAGCAAACGGCCGGCCAGCGACTCACCGACGCCGGCGATGAGCTTCAGCGATTCGGCCGCCTGCGTCGCACCGACGATGCCGACCAGCGGCGCGAACACACCCATCGTCGCACAGCGCGTCTCCTCGAGTTCCTCGCCTTCGCCGAACAGGCAGTGGTAGCACGGCGATCGCGCCTCGCGCGTGTCGAACACGGCGACCTGGCCGTCGAACCTGATCGCCGCTCCGGATACGAGAGGCTTTCCTGCGGCCACGCAAGCCGCGTTGACCGCGTGTCGGGTCGCGAAGTTGTCGCAGCAATCGAGCACGACGTCGGCTGCCGCGACCAGCGGCGCGAGCAGGGCCGCGTCGAGACGAACCGCGATGCGCTCGATCCGCACCTCCGGATTGACTGCGGCAAGCCGTCGCGCCGCGGCTTCGACCTTGGGCGTGCCGACATCGCCTGTCGCATAGAGCAACTGCCGCTGCAGGTTGGTCAGGTCGACATGATCGGCATCGCAGATCGTGATCGTGCCCACCCCCGCCGCGACGAGAAACTGCGCAGCCGGCGCGCCCAGGCCGCCCATGCCGATGACGACCGCGTGCGCGGCGGCAAAACGTTCCTGCGCGTCGTGCCCCAGTTCGGTGAGCAGGATGTGCCGGCTGTAGCGGAGGAGCTGACTGTCGTCCATCGCGGGTCGGGTGGGAACTCGGAATGCTCGATCAGCTTTCAATCAGCGCTCAATGGAAAACGCCCGGCAGCACCGGGCGTTTTCGCGGCGTCGGCCCCGGCAGCGCCTTAAGGCTTCGCCACTGCCGGTACCGCGGTATTCGCGGCAATGGCCTTGGTCGACGCGATCACGGGCATCCCCTTCAAATGGTTCATCGCCTGCTGCAGCTGAAAGTCCTCGGCCGCGCCGAATTCGAAACGCGGCGGCAGCGCCACGCTCTTGTTGGCATCATCGGGCTTCTGCGGTGACGCCGCGGGAGCGTCGGCCTTCGTCGCTTCGTCCGCTTTGGCGGCTGCCTTGTTGGTCTCGAGATGGTGTTCGAGGTTGGCTTCGCGGATTCGGTTGCCGCCCGAGTCGCGGCCGTCGTCCACGGCGATGTCGGGCTCGATGCCCTTGGCCTGTATCGAGCGCCCGGACGGCGTGTAGTAGCGGGCGGTCGTGAGCTTCAGTCCTGCATTGTTGCCGAGTGGAAGTATGGTTTGCACCGAACCCTTGCCAAAGGTCTGAATGCCGATGACCGTGGCGCGCTTGTGGTCCTGCAACGCACCGGCGACGATCTCCGACGCCGACGCCGTGCCGCCGTCGACCAGCACGACCATCGGCACCTTCTTGACCGCGGCCGGCAGATCCTTGAAATAGTCGTCGCCACGACGCGAGTAGTTGTCCTTGGTCGCGGTCAGGCGCATCCGGGCATCCGGCGTGCGGCCATCGGTATAGACGACCAGCGCGTCCTTGGGCAGGAACGCGGCCGACACCGCCACCGCCTGATTCAGAAGGCCGCCGGGGTCGCTGCGCACGTCGAGCACCAGTCCCTTCAGTTCACCCTTGGCGTAGAAATCCTTCAACGCCCTTGCGAGATCCTCGCCGGTGCGCTCCTGGAAATTGCGGATCCGGATGTAGCCATAGCCGGGCTCCAGCATCTTGGCGCGCACGCTCTTGACGTTGATTTCCTCGCGCGTGATCGTGAACGTCAGAGGAGTCTCGGCGCCCTTGCGCACGATGGTCAACACGATCTGCGTGCCCGGCTTGCCGCGCATCCTTTCGACGGCCTTGGACAGCGACAGTCCCCGGGTTGCGGTATCGTCGATCTTGACGATCAGGTCGCCGGCCTTGATTCCCGCGCGGTAGGCCGGCGTGTCCTCGATCGGCGAAGTGACGCGGATCACGCCGTCCTCGACCCCGACCTCGATGCCCAATCCGCCGAACTTGCCCTGCGTCGATACCTGCAGTTCCTTGAAGGCGTCGGCGTCAAGGAAATCCGAGTGCGGGTCGAGCCCGTGCACCATGCCGTTGATGGCTTCCTTGATCAGCTTGCCATCGGGCACCGTCTCGACGTAGTCGCTCTTGATCCTGCCGAACACGGCCGACAGGAGTTGCAGGTCCTCGTAGGGGATCGGCGTTTTCACCTCGCGTTGCGCGATCGCCGAGAAATTGAGCGACAGGAGCATGCCCAACACGGTGCCGAGCCCGATCAGCCCCGCCTTCTTCCAGCCGTCGCGCTTGCCCGGTTCCTGCTTTGCCATTGTGCCGCTCCCGCGAGTTTCGTCGATGCCCGACCGACGGGACGCGGTGCACCTCGCGTGCCGTCCGCTGCCTGCCGTTCCCTTGATTCACGCCGCAAAAGTATACGCCGGCGCCCGCTTCGTGGATCGGGGCTGCCGGCCGGCCCTGCGGAACCGACTGGCGGTTCGATGAACCCCGCCTGTCGGCTGCGCCCGACGCACAATGCGCGCCGCAACGCACATTGGGCCGCGCGCGGCCGCGCAAGTTCCCTCAAGGCCGGTCCGCCGCGCGGATGCTACGTGTATCTAGTCCGCCGCAACCTCGACCAGCGAGCGGCCGGTCATTTCCGGCGGCTTACGCAGTCCCATCAGCGCCAGTAGCGTCGGCGCGATATCCTGCAGCGCGCCGCCCGCGGCCACCGTGGCCGGCCGACCCACGTACAGCAAAGGCACGCGATTGAGCGTGTGCGCGGTGTGCGGCTGGCCGGTTTCCGGGTCGTGCATCATTTCCACGTTGCCGTGGTCGGCGGTGATCAGGACTTCGGCGCCGGCCGCCTGCGCCGCCTCGACCACGCGGCCGATGCAGGCGTCCAGCGTTTCCACCGCGGCCCGCGCGGCCTCGTAGTTGCCGGTATGGCCGACCATGTCGCCGTTGGCGTAATTGCAGACGATCGCGTCGTAGCGACGCGAGGCGATCGCCGCCACCAGTTGGTCGGTCACCTCGGGCGCGCTCATCTCCGGCTGCAGATCGTAAGTGGCCACTTTCGGCGAAGGCACCAGCACGCGGTCCTCTCCCGGATAGGCCGTTTCCACGCCGCCGTTGAAAAAATAGGTGACGTGTGCGTATTTCTCGGTCTCTGCGATGCGCAATTGTGTCAGGCCCAGGCCCGCGATGTATTCGCCGAAGCTGTTGTGGATCGTCTGCGGTGCGAAGGCTGCCGGCAGCTGCGCGAACTCCTCGCCGTAGGAAGTCAGGCAGACGAACATCCCGAGCGCGGGGACGCGCGCTCGCGCGAAGCCGGAGAAGGCCGGGTCGGTCAGCGCGCGGGTGAGTTCGCGCGCGCGGTCGGCGCGGAAGTTCATGAAAACGACGACGTCGCCGTCGGCCATTCGCGGCGCAACGCCGTCGGCGCCGGGAATCGCCGTCGCCTGGACGAACTCGTCGGTCTCGCCTCGCGCGTAGGCGGCGTCGAGCGCTGCCTGCGCCGACGCGGCGCCATACGGCGCGCGGCCGTCCACCAGCAACTCGTAGGCGGGACGCAGGCGCTCCCAGCGCGAGTCCCGGTCCATCGCGTAATAGCGCCCGACGATGGAGGCGATCCGCGCACCGGGACAGCGTGCGCAGACGTCCTCCAGGTAGGCCACGGACGCCGAAGCGCTTTTCGGCGGTGTGTCGCGGCCGTCGAGAAACGCGTGCATCCATATTTTCCGCACGCCGCCGGCGGAAGCCTGTTCCACCATCGCGGCGAGTTGCCGCTGGTGGCTGTGCACGCCGCCGGGCGAGGCGAGACCCAGCACGTGCATGGCGCTGCCGCGGCGCCTCGCCGTTGCGACGGCGGCGGTCAACACGGGGTTGCGCGCGAATTCGCCGGTCGCGATCGCGTGATCGATGCGCGTGTAGTCCTGGTAGACGACGCGCCCGGCGCCGATGTTCAGATGACCGACCTCCGAATTGCCCATCTGGCCGGTCGGCAGCCCGACGTCGAGCTCCGAAGCTTCGATCGTCGTGCGCGGGTACGTCGCGCAAAGCCGCGTCCAGTTCGGCATCTGTGCGTTGGCGATCGCGTTGTCGGGCGCCGGGCCGCGGCTGCCGTAGCCGTCGAGAATCAGCAGGACGACCGGACGCACGATCGGGCGCGCGACGGCGCCTGCACCGGCGGCAGCTTCGGCGACGGGTGTGGACATGTGTTGAGCGGCGATCGACGACGGAGATTCAAATACGCGCGGAAGGCGGACGGGCCAGCGCTGAGCCTGGCCCGCGGATCGGTTATCATTTTACCGTTTCTCCTGCCGAGGCTTGGTCGCATGCCGTTTATCGAAAAAAATTGGTGGCTCATTCTCGCGATGTTCATCTCGGGCGCGATGCTGTTGTGGCCCATCCTGCAGCGCCGCCTGTCGCCGGTGAAGGACATCGGCAACCTCAACGTCACGCACCTCATCAATCACCAGAATGCGGTGCTGCTCGACGTCCGGGAAACGGCCGAGTTCGCGGGCGGCAAGCTGCCCAACGCGATCCACATTCCGCTGTCGCAACTAAAGGACCGGGGAGCGGAACTCGCCAAGTTGAACACGCGCCCGATCGTCGTCTACTGCGCGCGTGGCCAGCGTGGCCGGGCCGCCGGGGCCGCGCTCGCGGGTCTGGGATTTGCCAGCATCTACCAGTTGCAAGGCGGTCTGCGGGCATGGAAGGACGCCGGGCTGCCGCTGGAATCCGTCGCCTCGTGAGCATCGAATCCACATCTGCCGCCAGCGTCGAGGTCAGGATGTATACGACCGGCGTGTGTCCATATTGCGTGCAGGCGGAGCGGCTGCTGCGCGCCAAGGGCGCGCAGGAGATTGCCATGGTCCGCGTCGACCTGGAGCCCGAGCGTCGCGCCGAAATGATGTCCAGAACCGGCCGCCGCACGGTACCGCAGATCTACATCGGGGAAACGCATGTCGGCGGCTTCGACGAACTGGTCGAGCTCGACCGCGCAGGCAAGCTGGTGCCGATGCTGCGGGGTGGCTAGAGCTCAAGCCTCGGCGCCGGTAGCGCGACTGCGCGCGGTGGCTCTTGCCACAGTAGGGTAAAATCAGCGGTTCCCCCGACTGCAAGGAATGCACCCGCATGGCTGACCAACCCACGGCCGCGCCCGAAGGCGACGGCACCCCGCAGGGCCCCGGCCTCGCGATCGAAAGGATCTACGTCAAGGACCTGTCGGTCGAGAACCCCGGAGCTCCGCAGTCGTTCCAGATGACCGAAGCGCCCAGTATCGAGATAGGGCTGCGCACGCGCGCCGAGCAGGTCGGACAGGACGGCTACGAATGCGTGCTGACGATCACGGTGACCGCGACGGCGGCCGGCAAGACCGTGTTCCTGATCGAGGTGTCGCAGGCCGGGCTGTTCGTGATCCGCGGCGTGCCAGCCTCCGACATGCAGCCGGTGCTGGCGATCGCCTGTCCCAACGTCCTCTTTCCCTATGCGCGCGAGACGATCGCCAGCGCGGTGACCCGGACCGGTTTCCCGCCGGTGCATCTGGCGCCGATCAACTTCGAAGCCTTGTACCAGCAGCAATTGGCACAGATGCAAGAGCCGGTCCCCGCCGTTACCAACTGACGCGGAAGCAGCCGTGTCCCACCGCCGCTCGTCGCCGTTGCGGACCCGGTCCGCGGCCGCATCGATCGCGATATGTCTGGCCGCACCCGCCGTCGCCGCCGATTTCAAGGTGACCACCGAGGCGCCGTCGGTGCTCTACGACGCGCCGTCGGCCAAGGCGCGCGCGCTGTACGTCTATGGACGCGACGTACCGGTCGCGGTGCTGGTCGCCGTCGAGGGCTGGACGAAGGTTCGCGATGTCGGCGGCACCATCGGCTGGTTCGGCGCCAAGGCGCTGTCGGACAAGCGAGTCCTGCAGGTTCGCGTACCGGTCGCCGAAGTTCGCGCCAATCCCGACGACGCGGCACTGCTTGTCTTTCGCGCCGAGCAGAATGTGCTGCTCGACCTCGCGGAGAGTGCAACGACGGTGGCCACCACGGCGACGCCAGGATGGGTGAAGGTCAGGCACCGGGACGGCCAGACCGGTTTCGTCCGCGTACCGCAGGTGTTCGGCCTCTGACTGGATTCGCCGCTCGATGACCACCGTCGTCGTCCTGGGCGCCGGAGCGTGGGGGACGGCAATTGCCTGCCATCTCGCCACCGGTGCGGCGCAGAGGCACGACGTGACGCTGTGGGCGCGCGATCGCGCGCAGGCTGCGGCAATCGCGCAACATCGCGAAAATCTGCGTTACCTGCCCGGCGTGGCGCTGCCCGAGGCAATGCGGGTGGATTCCGATATCGCCGTCGCCGTCCGCGCCGACGTGCTGCTGGCAGCCGTTCCGGTGGCGGCGCTCGTCGGCCTGGTCCAGCGCCTTGCCGCCGCCGGCGTGCACGCGCCGCTGGTCTGGCTATGCAAGGGATTCGTCGCCGCGCCCGAACTGCCCGCAGGCGTAGGGCTCGCCCACCAGCTGATCGCGCCGCATTGGCCGGCGCCGGTGGGCGTCGCCTCCGGACCGAGCTTCGCCGACGAGGTCGCGCGCGGGCTGCCGACCGCGTTGACGGTCGCCGCCAGCGACGCGCGGTTCGCAGCCGAGGTCACGGCCATGCTGCGCGGCGATACGCTGCGTGCCTACGAGTCCGACGACATCGCCGGTGTCGAGGTGGGCGGCGCGATCAAGAACGTGCTGGCGATTGCCGCCGGCGCGAGCGATGGCCTGGGCTTCGGCCACAACGCGCGCGCCGCGCTGATCACGCGCGGGCTGGCCGAGACTGGACGCCTGCTGGAGGCGCTCGGCGGACAGCGCACGACGCTGATGGGACTCGCGGGACTCGGAGACCTGGTGCTGACCTGCACCGGCAATCTGTCGCGCAACCGCCGCGTGGGGCTCGCGTTGGCGGAAGGCAAGGGACTGGCAGAAATTCTCGCCGACATCGGTCATGTCGCCGAAGGCGTGCACGCGGCGCGCGCGGCGCGAAAGCTGGCCGCGCACAACGGCATCGATATGCCCATTTGCGAAGCCGTCGATCGTGTGCTCCACGAGGGACTGGCACCGCGTGACGCGGTGCTCGAATTGTTGCGGCGCGAACCGCGCGCGGAAAGCGCCTAGCAACGGCGTTTAGGGCGGCAGCGCGAAGCCCTGCTGCCGCCATGCCTCGTAGACGGTCACCGCGACCGCATTCGACAGGTTGAGGCTGCGCACGCCGGGACGCATCGGAATGACAAGCCTCGACGCCGGAGCGAATTCGCGCAGCACCGACTCCGGCAGGCCCGCCGTCTCGCAACCGAAGACGAAGGTGTCGCGCGGCTCCAGTCGCGCTTCGTAGAGCGAACGCGATGCTCCCGTCGTCAGCGCAAAATAGCGCCGCGCGCCGTCGCGGCCGAGTTCGTCCTTGCACGCGACCCAGTCGCGGTGCACACGAACCCGCACGTACTCGTGGTAGTCGAGTCCTGCACGCTTCAAGTCGCGATCGTCCATCCGGAAGCCCAGCGGCTCGACCAGGTGCAATTCGGTCGCCGTGTTCGCGCAAAGACGAATCACGTTGCCGGTATTGGGAGGAATTTCCGGCGCGACGAGCACGATGACGAACATCGATGCGGGCCTTCGATCGACGATCAGGATGGCGGAAGTGTACGCGCGACGACGAGGGCTTCGACTTCGAGTGCGCCGGCGCGCAGTGCGGCGTCCGCCGCAGCCGCCAGCGTGGCACCGGTGGTCATCACGTCGTCGACGATGGCAATTCGCCGACCCGCGACCACCGGCAGCGCCGCGAATGCCCCGCGGACATTGCGGCGGCGCTGCGCCCAGGGGAGTGCCGCTTGCGCCGCGGTGTCGCGGCGGCGCACGAGCCCCTGAACCAGTGGGACGCGCAGCGCCGCGGCGAGCGCGCGTGCGATCTCCTGCGCCTGGTTGAAGCCGCGTTCGCGCTGCCGCGATGCGGAAAGCGGGAGCGCGACCAGCAGATCGGGGGTGCGGGTGACGATGGCGGCCAATGCGCTCGCGAAGAATTCGGCGTAAGCGACGGCTCCGCGGTACTTCAGTGCGTGCAGCAGCCGGTCCAACGGATAGGCGTAGGCGAACGCGGCAAGTGTGGCCGCCAGCCGCGGCGGTCGCATCGTGCAGTGTCCGCATACCGCGCCGCCCGGGGTGGGCAGCGCGCAGCGCGGACACGCGGTCGGTAGACGAGGCAATGCCGCATCGCAGGCGGCGCAGACCAGATGGCCGGCGCATGCAGCAGCGCACAGCGCGCAATGCTGCGGCAATGCAAAACGCCCGGCGTCACGCCAGAGCTTGGACTTGTCAAATATTACGGCCAGTCGATTTGACATCTCGTGCCGCCTCCCCGACACTTCGGCGAACCCGCGGCCGTCGAATCTACGTCGAAGGCGCCGCCCATTGCCATCGTCCGAAAGAATGAGCGCCCATGCATGCTGATGCCACGCTGACACCCAACGCGCAATCGGTCGTCATGCCGCGCTGGACGGTGGCGGCAGTGGCCGAACTCCTGGCGCGGCCGTTCGCCGACCTGCTCTTCGATGCGCAGCGGGTTCACCGCGCGAATCACGCGTCGAACGCGGTGCAGCTGTCGACGCTGGTTTCGGTCAAGACCGGGGGCTGCTCGGAAGACTGCGGCTACTGCCCGCAGGCGGCGCGCTTTCATACCGGCGTCGACAACGAAGCGATGCTCGACGTCGAAGCGGTGGTCACGGCGGCGCGCGCCGCGAAGGACGCGGGCGCCACGCGTTTTTGCATGGGTGCCGCGTGGCGTGGCCCGAAGCAGCGCGACCTCGAACCGGTGCTGGCGATGGTGCGCGAGGTCAAGGCGCTGGGGATGGAAACCTGCGCCACGCTGGGGATGCTGAAGGACGGCCAGGCCGATCAACTGCGCGAGGCCGGGCTCGACTACTACAACCACAATCTGGACACCGCACCCGAGTTCTACGGCCAGATCGTTTCCACGCGCGCCTACGAGGACCGGCTCGCCACGCTCGAACGCGTGCGCGGGGCAGGGATTCACGTCTGCTGCGGCGGCATCGTCGGCATGGGCGAGACGCGCCTGCAGCGCGCGGGATTGATCGCGCAGCTCGCCAGCCTCGATCCCTACCCGGAATCGGTGCCGATCAATCATTTGGTGCAGGTGGAGGGCACGCCGCTGCACGCGGCGTTGCACGGCGAATCGGCGCTCGATCCGCTGGAATTCGTGCGCACGATCGCGGTGGCGCGCATCACGATGCCGCGCACGATGGTGCGTCTGTCGGCGGGGCGGCGGGAACTCGGCGAGGCGGTGCAGGCGCTGTGCTTTCTCGCGGGTGCGAATTCGATCTTCTACGGTGATCGTCTGCTCACCACCGGCAATCCCGACGTCGACGCGGATCGCGCGCTTTTCTCCAAGCTGGGCATGGTGCCACTCGCGTCGACGGCGTGACCGGAACCGCGCCGCGCATCGCACAGCTCGAGCGCTCGCTCGCGCGGCGCAGTGCCGACGGACTCGCGCGCAGCCGCCGCACGCTCGCGACGCCGCAGGGTCCGCGTGTCGCCATCGACGGCCGGACGCTGCTTGCCTTCGCGAGCAACGACTACCTGGGACTCGCCAACGAGGAAGCGGTGGTCGCGGCGGCGCGCGAAGGCATGCAAGACTTCGGTGTCGGCGCCGGAGCCTCGCACCTGCTCGGCGGCCACATGGTGCCGCACGAAGCACTCGAACGCGAACTCGCGGCCTTCGTCGCACCCTGTATCGGCGCGCGGGTACTCGCCTTTTCCTCGGGCTATCTCGCCAACCTCGCGATCCTGTCCGCGCTCGCCGGCCGCGGCGATGTCGTCTTCGCCGATCGTCTCAACCACGCCTGCCTGAACGACGGCGCACTGCTTGCGCGCGCCCGGCTCGTTCGCTATGCGCACGCCGATGCCGATGTGCTCGCGGCGCGGATGGCGGAACACTCGGCGGCGCGCCGCATCATCGCGACCGACGCGGTGTTCAGCATGGATGGCGACCTGGCGCCGCTGCCGCGGCTGCTCGAACTCGCACAGCGCCACGACGCCTGGCTCGTCGTCGACGATGCGCACGGCTTCGGCGTGCTGGGTGATGGGCGCGGCAGCCTCGCGCACTTCGGGATCGCATCCGAACGCATCGTCTACATGGGCACGCTAGGCAAGGCCGCCGGGGTCGCCGGCGCCTTCGTCGCCGCGCATCCGGTCGTGATCGAGACGCTGCTGCAGTTCGCGCGCAGCTACGTCTATACGACGGCGGCGCCGGCGCTGCTGGCGCAGGCTGCGCGCGCAGCGCTGGTGCTCATTCGTGATGGCCGTGCGCGGCGCGACCGCTTGCACCGGCTGATCGCCCGCCTGCGCGACGGCGCGAAGAGCTTGCCATGGCGGCTTGCGCCATCGGTGACGGCGATCCAGCCGCTGGTCGTCGGCGGCAGCGAGGCGGCGGTGGAGCTGTCGCGACGACTGGAGGCGCGCGGCGTGTGGGTGCCCGCGATCCGGCCGCCGACGGTGCCTGCGGGCAGCGCGCGGCTGCGCATCAGCCTGTCCGCGGCGCACGATGAGGCGGACGTCGACGCGCTGTTGGCGGCGCTAGCCGACTGCGCGCGATGAGCACGCTTCACGTCGATACAACGGGAAGTGGACGTCCGCTGGTACTGCTGCATGGCTGGGCGATGCACGGCGGCCTGTTCGCGACGCTGGTTCCGGGCATGGCACGGCGATTTCGCGTCAGCGTCGTCGACCTTCCCGGCCACGGCTATTCGCCTCCGGTGACTCCGTACACGCTCGACGCGATCGTGGCCGCGCTCACGCGCCGATTCGCCGACGACTCGGAGCCGATTTCGATCGTCGGCTGGTCGCTGGGCGGCACGGTCGCGCTGCGCTGGGCGCACAGGCATCCCGATCGCGTATCGCGACTCGTGCTGGTCTGCGCGACGCCCCGCTTCGTGGCCGGCGACGATTGGCCCACCGGCATGGAACCGGCGATGTATGCGAGATTCGGCGACGAGTTCCGCGTCGCCTATCGACTGACGCTGCAGCGCTTTCTCTCGCTGCAGGTGCGTGGTGGCGGCGGCGGCAAGGCCACGCTCGCCGCGCTGCGCCAAGAGCTCTTCGCCCGCGGTGAGCCGCAGCCTGGCGTGCTGGCCGCCGCGCTCGCCGTACTGGGTGGGGCCGACCTGCGCGCGGAAGTACCCGCGATCGCCGCACGAACGCTGGTCGTCACCGGCGATCGCGACGCGCTGGTGCCAACGGAAGCCGGCGCGTGGCTGGCTGGGGCGATGCCCGCCGCGCGACACGTCGACATCGGCGGCGCGGCGCATGCGCCGTTCCTTTCGCATCGCGCTGCCTTCGACACCGCCGTCCGGGAGTTCCTCGATGCCGGCTGAGCCACGCTTCGAAGCCCCCGATCCGCGCGAGGTCGATCCACGCGTGGTGCGCCGCGCCTTCGGTCGCGCGGCGGCGACCTACGATGCCGTAGCCGCGCTGCAGCGCGAGGTCGGCGCGCGCATGGCGTCGCGGCTCGACTACGTCAAGGTCGCACCGTCGCTCGTGCTCGATGCCGGCTGCGGGACCGGCGAGGCAGTCGGCGAGTTGTCGCTGCGCTATCCGCCGGCAAGGGTGGTGGCGCTCGACCTCGCGCTGCCGATGGTCGTCGCGGCGCGCGAGCGGACAAGGCGCGGACGCTCGCTGCTGCAAAGGCTGCTGCCAGCCGCGCTTTCCGGGGCGGGCCAGGCACCCGGCTTCGTCTGCGGCGACGTCAACGCGCTGCCGTTGCGCGGCGTGCTCTTCGATCTCGTCTGGAGCAACCTCGCGCTGCAGTGGGTCAACGATCTGCCCCGGGCCTTCGGCGAGATCCGCCGCGTAATGAAAGTCGGCGGCCTTTTCACGTTCTCGACCTTCGGCCCCGACACGCTGCGCGAGGTGCGCCGTGCCTTCGCGCACGCCGACGGCCATACGCACACCAGCCGCTTCGCCGATATGCACGACATCGGCGACATGCTGGTGCACGCCGAGTTCGCCGAGCCGGTGATGGACATGGAGGAGATCACGCTGACGTACGCCGAGCCCGATTCAATGCTGCGCGAGTTGAAGCGGTTGGGTGCCACCAACGCCACGCGCGGCCGGCCGCACGGGCTCATGGGTCGCCAGCGATGGCACAAGGCGCTGGCCGCGCTGGAAGCGATGCGGCGGGACGGCCGCATTCCGGCGACTTTCGAAGTCGTCTACGGCCACGCGTGGAAAGGAGAGCCTGCGCGCAGCGCCGAAGGGCATCCGATCGTGAAGTTGCAGCGCCGGGTGGACCGTTGACCGCGCGCGGCGTCTTCGTTACCGGCACCGACACCGGCGCGGGAAAGACGCATGTCGCGACGACGTTGCTGCGCGCGCTCGTCACGGCCGGCGTCCGCGCCGCCGGAATGAAACCGGTCGCCGCCGGCATCGGCGAAGGATACAGCGTCAACGCCGACGTTGCGCTGCTCGCCGCGGCCGATGGCCTCGACCTGCCGATGTCCGACCGCAACCCCTACGCGTTTGCGCCGGCGATCGCGCCGCATCTCGCGGCGCGCGACGTCGGGGTCGCGATCGATCTCGCGGTGATCGAGGCCGCCTGGCGGCGCGTGGCCGAAGTTGCCGATGCGATCGTCGTCGAAGGGGCGGGCGGCGTATGCGTGCCGCTGGGAGCGCAATTCGACATGCTCGACATCGCGCGCCGGCTTCAACTGCCAGTCCTGCTTGTCGTCGGTGTGCGCCTTGGCTGCCTCAATCATGCGCTGTTGTCGGCCCGGGCCATCCGCGAGCGCGGCCTGCATTTTTGTGGCTGGATCGCCAACCGCATCGAGCCGGCGATGGAGCGCGCCGACGACAACGTCGCCGAGCTGGCGACGAGGCTGGACGCACCGCTGATCGCCGACCTGCGCTGGAAGCGCCCTGCCGCTTTCGACATCGACGACCTGCGCCGTCTGGATCTTGCGGGCGCATGAGGCACCGGGGAAGCGCAGCGTTTGCCCCTATCCGCGGTGAGGGATGCAGCCTGTCCCCTTGCCGTTGAAGCGTGCTAATATTTTGCGCTTTGCCGCATGGCCGCGAGCGTTGGCGAGAGCGTCGGCGCGGCGGGAGCGATCGGGGACAGCATGGCTTGCAAGCACACGGCGATGGGGACGACGGACAGCACCCGCGGGGCGGCGGGCAGCACAACGTGCGCTACGGTCCGGCACATGCTGTCGCATGCTGCCGCTGGACTCGCGGCGCTGACGGCGCTGGTTCCGGCATCGGCGCTGGCGGCGCGCGAATGGAACCTGCAACCGCCGGTGACGCCTATCGCCCAGCAGATGTTCGACCTGCACTCTTATATTTTCTGGGTGTGCGTGGTCATCTTCGTGCTGGTGTTCGGGGTGATGTTCTACTCGATTTTCAAGCACCGCAAATCGGTCGGCCACAAGGCGGCGCAGTTTCACGAGAACACGACGGTCGAGATCGTCTGGACCGTCATTCCGATCCTGATCCTGCTGGCAATGGCGTGGCCGGCCACGAAGACGATCCTGGCGATGAAGGACACGTCGGCGCCGGACCTCACGGTCAAGGTGACCGGCTACCAGTGGAAGTGGGGCTACGACTACCTGCAGGAGGGTTTCGGGTTCTACTCGAACCTCGCCACGCCGCTCGCGCAGATCGAAAACCGCGAACCCAAAGGCGCCAACTACCTGCTCGAGGTCGATCAGCCGCTGGTCGTTCCCGTCGATTCCAGGGTGCGCCTGATCATCACCGCGAACGACGTGATCCACTCGTGGTGGATGCCCGCCTTCGGCGTCAAGCAGGACGCGATTCCAGGATTCGTCCGCGATAGCTGGTTCAAGGCCGAAAAGGTCGGCACCTATCGGGGGCAGTGCGCGGAGTTGTGCGGCAAGGAGCACGGCTTCATGCCGATCGTCGTCGAGGTGGTCTCGAAGGACGCTTACGCGAAGTGGGTCGCCGACCGGAAGCAGAAGTCCGCTGTTGCCGCCGACGATCCCGGCAAGGCGTGGACCGAAGCCGCACTGGTGGCCAAGGGCGCGACGGTCTACGCGGCGAACTGCGCGGCCTGCCATCAGGCCAACGGCAAGGGAGTGCCCGGTGCCTTTCCCGCGCTCGACGGCTCGAAGCTGGTGAGCGGCCCGCCGCAGGAGCAGATCGCGCTGGTTTTGCACGGCAAGACCGGCACGGCGATGCCGTCGTGGAAGCAGCTTTCGGACGCCGAGATCGCTGCCGTCATCACCTACACGCGAAACAGCTGGGGCAACAAGAGCGGCGACGTGATGCCGACCGCCGTGGCCGCGGCGCGCACGTGACGCCGGTGCGGCGCGGCGACCGCGCGCCCGGCTATCCGTCCGCACGGGTACACGCACGACCTGCAGCAAGACCTGCACCAAGCGTTCAAGTCAGGAGCATTCGATGAGCAGCATCCCGCACGATCACGTCGCAGGCGACGATCACGGCCACGGCCAGCACCCTTCCGGGATCATGCGCTGGGTGACGACGACCAATCACAAAGACATCGGCACGCTGTATCTGCTGTTCTCGCTGACGATGTTCTTCGTCGGCGGCGTGATGGCGCTGACCATTCGCATGGAGCTTTTCCAGCCGGGGCTGCAGATCGTGCACCCCGAGTTCTTCAATTCGCTGACGACGCTGCATGGCCTGATCATGATCTTCGGTGCGATCATGCCGGCCGCGGTGGGCTTTGCGAACTGGCAGATTCCGATGATGATCGGCGCCCCCGACATGGCGTTCGCGCGGATGAACAACTGGAGCTTCTGGCTGCTTCCGCCGGCAGCACTCATGCTGATCGGCTCCTTCTTCGTCCCCGGCGGCGCGGCGTCCGGCGGCTGGACGATGTACCCGCCGCTGTCGGTGCAGATGGGCATGGGCATGGACCTGACGATCTTCGCCGTGCACATCATGGGCGCATCGTCGATCATGGGCTCGATCAACATCATCACGACTGTTCTGAACATGCGCGCTCCCGGCATGACGCTGATGAAGATGCCGCTGTTCGTCT
>JADYZP010000041.1 GCA_020853025.1 Burkholderiales bacterium | reverse complement strand
TAGCGCAGGCCTCGCCGACAGCAAGGCCAAGCTGAGCCATCGACAATTACGCAATTGCGCGACGCGCGATTCCGGGGTCGCTCCGCGGCGACCCCCAAATTCCCGCGGATTCAGATCACCGTTAACAGACGCGGGCCTTGCGGTGAATGTCTGGTTTGTGGGCCTCGACTCGGTGGAACTGCATTTCGCCCGCGTGCGGCAGCGGGTCGCGCGCGGTGGCCATGACATCCCTCGCGCCGACATCGAGCGGCGTCATGTTCGTGGCCGCCTGAACCTGATTCGTTTGCTCCCCAAACTGCACCAACTGCTCGTCTACGATAACAGCGCGCAGGCGGATATGAGTGGACCCGCAAACGTGGAGCCACGGCTGCTGCTGAGCACGGTTGACGGGCGCATTACCGGGCCATCCGACCTCTCGGCGACCCCCGCATGGGCCAAGCCCATGGTCGCCATGGCGCTCAAAGTCGATGCGACTCGGCGTGCGGAACGGGATTGACCACCATCGACCGGATCCGCACCAGCCAAGGTCGCTGTGTTCCGAATACCCGAAGAAAAAAAGCCCACCGAGGCGGGCTCTTCTTGCAAGGCGCGCTTCGCTCTACGCGTAGCGCTTGAGCTGCAGCGAGAACTGCGCGAGGTGCGGAATGCCCGAAGCCTCGGCGCGATGGCACCAGTCCTGCAGCCGAGCAAGCAGCTGCTCGGACGATTCGGTCGAGCGTTCCCACATCGACGACAGCTCCTGCCGCATCGCGTAGATCGTCGCCAGCGCCTTGCTCTTCGCGAGCGCCGCGGTGAGCTTGACGCGGTCGGTGTCGGTGAGCTTGGCGGGATCGACCAGCAGCCAGTGCTGGACGCGGCGCGGGCTCGGCACGTCGTCGTGGGCACGTCCCGCGACCGCTCGCGCCTTGAGGCTCGCGAGCTCGGCGGCGCAGGCGGCGCGCAGCGTGCGCGCGTAGCTGGTCGCCACCTGATAGCGGTGCGTGATGACAGCATGCAGCGTCGCGAGATCGGGCGCCGGCTTCGCGCGCTGGAGCTTCAACTGCGGCGCGACCTTGCGCACTTTGGCGAGCCCGAGCGCAGAAAGGATGCGTATGTACATCCAGCCGATGTCGAACTCGTACCATTGCGACGAGAGCTTGGCCGACGTCCCGTAGGCGTGGTGGTTGTTGTGCAGTTCCTCGCCGCCGATGATGATGCCCCACGGTACGATGTTCGTCGATGCATCGGCGCAGGCGAAGTTGCGATAGCCCCAGTAGTGGCCGATGCCGTTGATGATGCCGGCGGCGGTGACCGGGATCCACATCATCTGCACCGCCCAGATGGTCGCGCCGATCGGCCCGAAGAGCACGAGGTCGACGGCCAGCATCAGGCCCACACCCTGCCAGCTGAACCGCGTGTACAGGTTGCGCTCGATCCAGTCGTCGGGTGTGCCGTGGCCGTATTTTTCCAAGGTTTCGAGGTTGCGCGATTCCTCGCGATAGAGTTCGGCGCCGCGCAGCAGCACGGTGTCGATGCCGCGCGTCTGCGGGCTGTGCGGGTCCTCGGGCGTTTCGACCTTCGCGTGGTGCTTGCGATGAATGGCGACCCATTCCTTGGTCACCATGCCGGTGGTCAGCCAGAGCCAGAAACGGAAGAAATGCGAGACGATCGGGTGCATGTCGAGCGCCCGGTGCGCCTGCGCCCGATGCAGGAAAATCGTCACCGAGGCGATGGTGATGTGCGTCAGCACCAGCGTGACGACGACGTAGCCCCACCAGGGGAGGTCGATCAGGCCATGCGAGAACAGCGAGAGAAAATCATAAGTCATTGATTATCCATTGTCAGTTTCCGGCGCGGGACGTGCCTTCAGCCCCTGCTTCCGAGGTGGACCATATTGTACGCGACCCGCTGGCCTGCGGCCAATTGCCTATGTATGAGCCGCGTCAGAGGGAGCGGGCTTGTCGCCGTCGCCGAAACCCGAAAGGCGTCCGACCGCGGCCGGACCCACATCGCGCTCGAGGATCGCCGCGAAGAATCCGTCGCAGCCGTGCAGGTGCGGCATGACTTTCAGCGTCGGGCCGGTATCGAGCGCGATATTGGCGCGCGCCAGCTCGGCGGCGACGTCGCCCATCCTGAACTGTGGATGGGTTGCCAGGAACTCGGCGACGATGTCTTCATTCTCCTCCGGCAGCACGCTGCAGGTTGCATAGACCAGGCGTCCGCCCGGCTTGACCAAGGTCGCCGCGGCTTTGATGATCGATGCCTGCTTGGCGGCGAGTTCGGCGACCGCCGATTCGCGCTGCCGCCACTTGAGATCGGGATTGCGCCGTAACGTCCCGAAGCCGGTGCACGGCGCGTCGACCAGCACGCGATCGATCTTGCCGGCGAGGCGCTTGACCTTGGTGTCGCGCTCGCCGGTCAGCAACTGCGGATGCACGTTCGACAGTCCCGAGCGCGCCAGCCGCGGCGCCAGTTTCGTGAGCCGCCGGTGGACCACGTCGAAGGCGTAGAGGCGGCCCTGCGAGCGCATCAGCGATCCCAGCAGCAGCGTCTTGCCGCCCGCGCCCGCGCAGAAGTCGACGACCATGTCCGACCGGCGCGGGGCGACGACGAAGCCGATCAGCTGGCTAGCTTCGTCCTGCACTTCGAGACGGCCGTCGGCGAGCCAAGCATGCCGCGCGAGCGACGGCCGGCCGGTCACACGGATGCCCAGCAGCGAGTACGGCGTCGCCGTCGCCTCGTAGCCGTCGGCGACGAGCGCCGCGAGCGCGGCGTCGGGGGTCGTCTTGCCGGTATTCACGCGCAGGTCGAAGGGCGCCGGCGCCAGCCATCCGCGCGCCAGCGCAGCGCGCGCTTCATCACCGTAGGCGCTACCCAGGCGCTGCCAAAGCCAGTCCGGCAGGTCGTGCGCGACGGCGGCAGGCAGCGGCTGCCCCATCCGCGACTTGAAGGCGCGTACCCACAGCGCCTCCGCCGTGTTCAACGCCGGCTCGAGCTCGCGCAGCGAAAGTCCCATCTCGCGCACGACGACGGCGAGCGCCAGCTTGCGCGGCTCGGTCGATTCGGCCAGCGCTTCGGTCGAGCGCATCCGGCGCAGCAGTGCGAAGACGCCGTCGGCAACCCAGGCGCGGTCACGCTGCCCCATCTGCGGGTGCGCGCGGAAGAACGCGGAAAGTCCGCTGTCGGCCGGCGTGTCGAAGCGGCGTACCCGCTCGATCGCCGAAGCGAGCATCGCCAGTTCACTCGCGCGCAGCGTCATTGGCCGGTCATCGTCGGGAACGTCGCCGCCGGTTGCCATTCGTTATAGGCGGGAGGACGTGCCTGCGGATGTTCGGGGGCGACGTCCTCTGCGCGCGGCATCGCCAGTTCCTCGCGGCCGGAAATCACGGCGGCTTCGTCGACTCGGATGGCGTCGAGCAGCACTTCGATCGTGCCGCGCTCGGTGTGCGAGATGCGCATTTTTACCGGAATGTGGCGCAGCGAAGGAGCGAGCCAGATGTAGGCGTCGGTCTTGCCGTCGTCGCTGCGGCGGTGCCAGCGCTCGGCGTCGATCGTGCCATTCGGCCATTCGATTTTTTCCGTCGCCTCGCGGGTGATCGTGTAGCGCGTCAGGCGCCGCGGCGTTGCGACGCTGACGTGCACGACGTCTGCTGTCGGTGGCGTGAAGTAGTACTGCCACATCAGCGACAACGGATCGAAGGTCGGCAGGTCGAGCGAAGCCGTCGAGTTGTCGTGCATGGTGACGATGCCTGCCTCCCAGTCGAAGACCGCGGTTTCGACGCGGTCGGGACCGCCGCGCTCGATGCGCAGGATCTGCGGCTGCAAGCCCTCGTCGGTGATGACACCGCGACTCTCGAGCTTGCCCTGGCCGCGCAGCACCAGCGCCGCGAGGCCCCGCGCTTCGCCGACGGTCGCGATGCGGTAGCGATGGTTGGCATGCTCGAAGCGATAGACGGCATCGCCGATCATGAAGCCGCGCGTACCCCAGAACACCTTGTACGCGAGATCGATCCGGGGTGGGAGCGTTCTGAGGCCGGTGGCGGCGCCGGGGATGACGACGGCTGCGTCGGCTTCTGCGGTCTTGGCAGTCGTTTCGGCGTCGGCGGCGGCCGCGGTATCGGCGCTGGCGGCTGTCTCGGCGGGTACGGCTTCCGGCGTCGCTTCGATCGGCGATGGCTGCGGCGCCGCGATCGGCGAACTGCGCTTCGGCTTCGGCTTGGCTTTTGGTTTCGGCGCGGGTGGTGCCGGCGCCGACGGCTTGGGCGGCGGCGGCAGCTCGGTAATCGTCGCGGTCAGAGGTGTCGATTCGGGCGTTAGCGGCGGGTCGTACGGCCACCAGGTGAACGCGATGTGGACGAGCAGCGACAGCACCAGCGTGATCTGCAGAACCCGGCGCGTGCGCGCACCGGCCTCCGCTTCGGCCAGCCTCAGCACGAGCGAAGACAGCGATGCGGCGGGGAAGTTGGCGGTGGCGGGCACGGACGATGGAGCGACGTGCGAGCGACGCGCCCCGACGGGCGCTACACCCAACGCCAAGGCACTGCCGCGTTCGCCTTGACGGCAAATACTCGACGCGGGCAAGCCGGAAACGTGTCGACGGTCATGGGTCCGGAACCGGCGCGAACAGTACGTCGTGGCTGCCCGGGTCGGTGTCGCGGATGCGCACCCGCCTCCCGTCCAGGTCGAGACGGCCGCTGCAATACCAGCGTACGACCGCCGGCAGCAGCACATGTTCCGCGGCGAGCACGCGTGCGGCGAGCGTCGCCTCGTCGTCGCCGTCGTGGACGGGCACCGCAGCCTGGCCGACGATCGGTCCGACGTCGACGTCAGGCGTCACGAAATGCACGGTGCAGCCGTGCAGGCGCACGCCGTCGGCGAGCGCGCGCCGGTGCGTGTGCAGCCCCGGGTACGCAGGCAGCAGCGACGGATGGATGTTGAGCAAACGCCCGCAGAACCGGCGTACGAAGGCGCCTCCCAGCACGCGCATGAAGCCGGCCAGCACGACGAGATCCGGTGCGCTGGCGTCGATCGCCTGCGCCAGCGCGGCATCGAAATCCTCCCGCGACGGGAAGGTCCGGTGGTCGACGACCTGCGTGGCCACGCCGTGCGCGGCGGCGATCGCCAGCCCTCCCGCATCGGCGCGATTGGCGATGACCGTGGTGACGGCGCCGGCCAGCGTGCCGGCGTCCATGGCCGCGAGCAGCGCGGCGAGGTTCGAGCCACGGCCCGAGATCAGCACGGTGATGCGCGGTAGCGCCATGCGAATGGCGGGCGATTCCACGTCAGACGACGACGGTCGCCGGCTCCCCTTCCGGCCGGGCGACGATGGTCCCGATGCGTTGCGCGCATTCGCCGGCGGCGTCGAGCAGCCTCTTCGCACGCTCGGCATGCGCGGCCGCGACGACGACGACCATGCCGATGCCGCAGTTGAACACGCGGTGCATCTCGTCGTCGGCAATGTTGCCGTGGCGCTGCAACCAGTCGAAGATCGCGGGGCGCTGCCACGCCGATCGCGTCAGCCGCGCCTGGGTGCCGGGAGGCAGCATCCGCGGAACGTTGTCCTGCAGGCCGCCGCCGGTGATGTGCGCCATGCCCTTGACCGGCACTTCCTGCAAGAGCGACAGCACGGGTTTGACGTAGATGCGCGTTGGCGCGAGCAGCGCTGCGCCCAGCGTCGTCGCGTCGAAAGGTGATGCGAGATCGGCGCCGCTGGCGGCGACGATGCGGCGGATCAGCGAAAAGCCGTTCGAATGCGGCCCGGACGAGGCGATGCCGAGTACGACGTCACCGGCTGCGATGCCGCGGCCGTCGATGATGGCAGACTTCTCGACCACGCCGACGGCGAAGCCGGCGAGGTCGTATTCGCCTTCCGGATACATGCCGGGCATTTCGGCGGTTTCGCCGCCGATCAGCGCGCAACCGGCCATTTCGCAGCCGGCGGCGATGCCGCGGATCACGTCGGTGGCGACGTCGACGTCGAGCTTGCCGCAGGCGAAGTAATCGAGGAAGAACAGCGGCTCGGCGCCCTGGACCAGGATGTCGTTGACGCTCATCGCGACCAGGTCGATGCCGATGGTGTCGTGGCGGCCCAGCGCAAAGGCGAGCATCAGCTTGGTGCCCACGCCGTCGGTACCCGCGACCAGCACCGGCTCGCGGAAGCGCTTGCCGATCTCGACCAGCCCGCCGAAGCCGCCGATACCGGCCAGCACCTCCGGGCGCAGCGTGCGTTTGGCGAAGGGCTTGATCCGCTCGACCAGCGTGTCGCCGGCATCGATGTCGACGCCGGCGTCGCGATAGGAAAGCGGTGGACGGGCTTCGGGCGGGGACATGGGGGTCGGCAATGCGTGGGGGCAGGGCAGGCGCGCGGGCGGCGTCGCATCGTCACGGGTATTCGCGCGTCGCGACGGAACCTCTACAATTCGGCGGATTGCCCGCGTCCGTCTGCGCGCGCGTAGCGTTCCCGACTGCGCCGGATTCTACCGGAAATGACCTGCTCCCGCCCGCTGCCGCCCAAGCTCCGCACCCCGTCGAAGGCATCTTTGCCTGCACTCGCCGGTAGCGGCGCCGTGCACCTCCGGCACTGCGCGAAACCACCGGTGCCGCGCGTCGGCGTGTAATGCGATGGAGCAGCTGACCTTCGAACTGGCCGCCGCGGAAGCTCCGAGCTTTGCCAATTTCCTCGCCGGCCGCAATGGCGAAGCGGTAGCGCAGCTCGAACGGATCGCCACGGGCGCCGCCACCGAAACGGGAGTCCTGCTCTGGGGTAGCCACGGCTCCGGCCGCAGCCATCTGCTGCGGGCGACCGTCGGCGCCGCGCTTGCCCGGCGCCCTGCCGCCTACCACGCGGACCTGCGCACGATTTCCGACCTTCCGCCGGAACCCTTGGCGCTGGTTGCCGTCGACGATGTCGACACCGCCGATCCGGTGGCGCAGGCGCGGCTGTTCACGCTCTACAACCGCTTGCGGGAGACCGGCGGGCAGATGCTCGCGGCGGCGGCACTGCCTCCCGGTCGCCTGCCCTTGCGCGACGATCTGCGCACGCGGCTGGGTTGGGGGCTGGTCTACGAGATCGTGCCGCTGGCGGATGCCGACAAGCCGCTGGCGCTCGCCCGGTACGCCCGCGAGCGCGGTTTCCGGCTCGGCGACGACGTCATTGCCTACCTGCTGGCGCACGGGCGGCGGGACATGAGCACGCTGCTGGCCACACTGGCCGCGCTCGACCGCTATTCGCTTGCGGCCAAGCGGCCCGTCACACTTCCACTGCTGCGTGAATGGCTGCAGCGGGGGCTGCCGCTCGACGCATCCGGACGCTGAAGGCCGAAGGCGCTCCGACCGGCGCACCCGCCCATTGAAATGGAAGGGCAGAGAGAAGGTAGCGCAGCTATCCCGGTTGGGGGACCCGTAATGGCGCTGTCGGGGCAGGCGACCAAGGTGCGGACGTGTTGCAAAAATGGTGCGCGTCGCCGGCCGACCGCCGAGGCGAGCGCAGGTTTTTTCCTACATCTTTGATTGTTCAAGTAAAATGTGAAAGCGCTTCGTGGCCCGCCAGTGCAGCGGCGACGTCAACCTGGAATGCCGACTTCCCGTTATAACCATCGACACGGGAACTTGGTGTCGCTGGGTTGACACTCACGAGGATCGAAACTTATGAAGCAATTGTTTGCGGCAATGGTGTTGGCGGCTTTTGCGGCCGTCGCGTTCGCTCAAGGCACGACGCCGGCTCCGTCGGCAGCTCCGGCTGCCACGGCAAAGCCTGCAGCTCCGGCCAAGACCGGAGCCAAGAAGGCGAAGAAAAAGAAGGCGAAGAAATCCACGGGCGCGGCGACTGCGTCGGCCCCGACGCCCACGAAGTAATCGGCAGTCATTTTTGTCCCAATCCGTAACCACAAAGGAATCGCAAATGAACAAGCTCCTTATCGCACTGATCGCCGGCGCCTTCGCCACCGTTGCCGCCGCGCAAACGGCCCCCGCCAAGCCGACCGCCAAGGAACGGCAGCAGGCAGTCCAATCCACCACGCAATCGCAAACCGACACGAGCAGCGGCATGAAGACCGCCGAACAGCAGAAGGCCAACGTCAAGGCCTCGAAGGAAGTCGCGAAGATGACCACGGCGGAAAAGAAGGCCTTCATGGACGAAATCAACAAGACGATGGTCAACCCGCAGGGGAGTGGCGTCGCCGCAGTCGAAGCGCAGCAAAAGGCGAACGTCGAGGCGTCGAAGGGCATGCCGAGGGCGAACGTGGAGTTGAAGACCAAGGAAGGCCAGAAGCAGATCCAAAAGGGACTGGAAAAGGCCGCGACCAAGTAAGTCACGCGGCTTTTGCGATCGGAAGGCAGGGCGCTCCGGCGTCCTGCCTTTTTCATTCTTGGGATCGGATGAGCGAGCGCCGCGAACGCGTGATCGTCGGCATGTCGGGCGGGGTCGACTCGTCGGTCGCCGCGTGGCTCCTGAAGCAGCAGGGCTTCGACGTGGTCGGCGTCTTCATGAAAAACTGGGAAGACGACGACACCGACGACTACTGCACGTCGCGCGAGGACCTGGTCGACGCCGCCGCGGTTGCCGACGTGCTCGGCATCGAACTCGAGGCGGTGAATTTCGCAGCCTTGTACCGCGAGCGCGTGTTCGCGCATTTCCTGCGCGAGTACGAGGCCGGCCGCACGCCCAATCCGGACGTGCTCTGCAACAGCGAAATCAAGTTTGCCGCATTCCTGGATTACGCGCGGGACTTGGGCGCCGACGGCATCGCCACCGGACACTACGCGCGCGTGCGCCGCGCGACCGACGACCCGGCGCGCGTCGAGCTCTTGAAGGCCACCGACGCGAGTAAGGACCAGAGCTATTTCCTTCACCGCTTGACGCAGCAGCAGTTGGCACCCGTGCGCTTTCCACTGGGGGAGATCGCAAAACGCGAGGTCCGCGCGATCGCCCGGCGCGAAGGCATTCCGACGCATGCGAAGAAGGACTCGACCGGCATCTGCTTCATCGGCGAGCGGCCGTTCCGCGATTTCCTCGCGCGCTACCTGCCGCGATCACCGGGACCGATGGTCATGCCGGACGGCACCGTCGTCGGGCAGCACCAGGGGCTCGCGTACTACACACTGGGCCAGCGACAGGGTTTGGGGCTGGGCGGGAAGCGGGGTGGGTCAGCGCAACCGTGGTTCGTCGCCGACAAGGCGCTTGCGCGCAACGAGCTGATCGTCGTCCAGGGACACGGGCATCCGCTGCTCTATCGGCGGCACGTCGAAGTCGTCGACATGCACTGGATCGCCGGCCATGCGCCGTCGCTGCCTTTGCGCTGCAGCGCCAAGACGCGGTATCGGATGCCGGATGCGGCGTGCACGCTGGCGGAAACCGACGGCCGACTCGTCGCGACCTTCGATGCGCCGCAGTGGGCGCCCACGCCCGGGCAGTACCTCGTGCCCTACGACGGCGAGCGGTGTCTGGGCGGCGGCGTCATCGCCGCGGCGCCGTCGGCGCCCGTCGCAACGACCGCGGAGGAAGCGTCCGCGGTCGCTTGATCAGAAGGGAATGTCGTCGTCGAAGTCGTCGACGTTCTTCTTGCCGCCGCCGGCCGGCTTGCCGCTGCTGCCGTCACGCGGCGCTGCACTGCCACTGGAAAAATCCGCGTCACCGCCACCACCGCTACCGCCGCCGCCATCGCGGGCACTGCCGATCAGCTGCATGCGGTCGCCGACGATCTCTGTCGAGTACTTCTCGACACCGTCCTTGTCGGTCCACTTGCGTGTCTGCAGCCGGCCCTCGATGTAGACCGAACGGCCTTTTTTCAGGTACTCGCCGGCGATTTCCGCCTGCCGGCCGAAGAGCACGACGCGGTGCCACTCGGTCCGTTCCTGCTTCTCGCCGCTCTTGTCCTTCCATGTCTCGCTGGTCGCGATGTTGAGGTTGGCGACGGCATCGCCGCCGGTCGTGTAGCGCGTTTCCGGATCGCGGCCCAGGTTGCCGAGCAGGATCACCTTGTTGACGGAGGCCATCTCACGTTTCTCCCATAGAGTAGTTGGCACGATAACGGGTTGGCGGTGCCGCCATCGTCGCACTCGCCAGCAGCCACACCGCCGACAGCAGGACGCAGAACACAAAAACGGATACGTCGCCGGCGTGGTCGGCCAGCATGCCGCCGCCCGTGGCGCCGGCGAATGCGCCCAGGAACTGCGCGCTCGAATTGACGCCGATCGCGGCACCCCGCGCATCCGCAGGCGAGCACTTCGAGACCAACGACGGCAGCATCGCCTCGAGCATGTTGAGCGCCGCGAAGAACAACGTCAGCGCGATACATAGCGCCACCAGCGAATGCAGCGACAGCGCGAGTCCGATTTGTGCGACGAGAAGCACCGCCACCGCGGCGACGAGCAGTGGCTTGCCGCGTCCCGGTCGGTCGACCTGGCGCAGAAACGGCAGCATCAGCACGACCGATACCGTGAGCACGGGCAGGTAGACGATCCAGTGCCGCTCGGCGGCGAGCCCGTTGTCGCGCAACGCGAACGGCAGCTGCGTGAAGATCGCCATCAGCACCGCATGCAGCGCGAAGGTGCCGAAGTTCAGGCGCAGCAGTTGGCCATCGGAGAGGACGCCGACGATCTGGTCCAGCGATGCGTTCCGCTCGGTCATGCCGTCGGGATCGGGAATGGCGAAACGCACGATCGCGATCGCCACCAGCGCGAGTGCGCCGGTCAGCGCGAAGATGCCGGGGACACCGATCCAGGCCTTGAGCACCGGCCCGGCAATGATCGACATGGCAAAGGTCGCACCGATGGTAATGCCGATGGCAGCCATCGCGCGCGTGCGCACGACGTCGCGCGTCAGGTCCGCCGTCAGCGCAAGCACCGCTGCCGAAATGGCGCCGGCGCCCTGCAGGCAGCGGCCGACGATCATCCAGCCGATGTCCGGCGCCCACGCCGCGACGAAGCTGCCCAGCGCGAACACGGCAAGCCCCATGTAGATCACCGGCTTGCGTCCCCATCGGTCCGAAGCCCATCCGAACGGGACCTGAAGGATCGCCTGCGTGAGGCCGTAGGCGCCGAGCGCAATGCCGATCAGCGTGTGGCTGGCGCCACCGGGAAGATCCTTCGCGAACAGCGCGAACACCGGAAGGATGACGAACATGCCCAGCAGGCGCAACCCGTAAATGCTGGCCAGGCCGGCGGTGGCGCGCCGTTCGGCGGGCGTCATGCGCATGCTCGCGAGTGCGGGCGCTTCGGGGTTCGACATGGGTGCAGAGTGCGGCGGAGTTTGCGTTTGGAAGACGACAACCGAAACGCAATATACTAGCAGGTTCGCCCGTCCTCCTTAGGCCCTGTGGCCTAGGCCAGAAGACGGTGCCGACACACGCGCACAGACGAGAGAGCACCTGCCCTGCATGGATTCAATCCGCATTCGCGGCGCACGCACGCACAACCTCAAGAACCTGAATCTCGACCTGCCACGCCATCGGCTGATCGTGATCACCGGCCTGTCGGGGTCGGGCAAGAGCTCGCTGGCCTTCGACACGCTGTATGCCGAAGGCCAGCGCCGCTACGTCGAATCGCTGTCGGCGTACGCGCGGCAGTTCCTGCAGCTGATGGAGAAGCCGGACGTCGACCTGATCGAGGGACTGTCGCCGGCGATCTCGATCGAGCAGAAGGCAACGTCGCACAACCCGCGCTCGACGGTCGGGACGGTGACCGAGATTCACGACTACCTGCGGCTGCTCTTCGCGCGCGTCGGCGATCCGTATTGCCCTGATCATCCCGGGCAGAAGCTCGCCGCGATGACGATTTCGCAGATGGTCGACGCCACGCTTGCGTTCGGCGCCCAGGAGGCAGAGGGCACGCGGCTGATGATCCTGTCGCCGGTGGTGGTCAACCGCAAGGGCGAGCACCTCGAACTCTTCATCGAGCTTCGCGCCAAGGGCTTCGCCCGCGTGCGCGTCGACGGCAAGGTGCACGAGATCGACGCGGTGCCCAAGCTCGCGAAGACCACCAAGCACACGATCGAGGTCGTCGTCGACCGCCTGAGGGTGCGCGATGAATACAAGCAGCGGCTGGCCGAATCCTACGAAACCGCGCTTCGCCACGGTGACGGCCGCGCGATTGCCGTCGAAGTCGACACCGGCCGCGAACATCTGTTCTCGGCCAAGTTCGCCTGTCCGGTCTGCAACTACGCGCTGGCCGAGCTCGAGCCGCGCCTGTTCTCGTTCAACAGCCCGCTGGGTGCGTGCCCGCGCTGCGACGGCCTGGGTGCGATCAGTTTTTTCGACCCCAAGCGCGTCGTCGCCTTCCCGCAGCTCTCGCTCGCCTCCGGCGCGATCCGCGGCTGGGACCGGCGCAACCAGTTCTATTTCCAGCTGCTGCAGAGCCTGGCGAAGCACGTCGGCTTCGACGTCGACCGTGCATTCGCGAAACTTCCGGAGCGCGTGCAGAACGTCATTCTCAATGGGTCCGGCGACGAGAAAATCCCGTTCACCTACCTGTCCGAGCGTGGCAAGCCGATGCTGCGCGAGCACGCCTTCGAGGGCATCATCCCCAACCTCGAGCGGCGCTACCGCGAGACCGATTCGGTGATGGTGCGCGAGGAGCTCTCCAAGTATCTGAACAGCAAGCCGTGCCCCGAGTGCGGCGGCACGCGGCTCCGGCGCGAGGCGCGTTTTGTCAAGGTCGGCACCGGCGACGCCGCGCGCCCGATCTACGAGATCTCGGCGCTGCCGCTGAAGGGCACGATGCAATTTTTCCAGGGCCTCGAGCTCGAAGGCCAGAAGGTGGCGATCGCCGACCGCATCATCAAGGAGATCGTCAGCCGTCTGCAGTTCCTCAACAACGTCGGCCTCGATTATCTGTCGCTCGACCGGTCGGCGGAGACGCTCTCCGGCGGCGAGTCGCAGCGCATTCGGCTCGCCTCGCAGATCGGCTCGGGCCTGACCGGCGTCATGTACGTGCTCGACGAGCCGTCGATCGGGTTGCACCAGCGCGACAACGACCGGTTGCTCACGACTCTGAAGCACCTGCGCGACCTCGGCAACAGCGTCATCGTCGTCGAGCACGACGAGGACGCGATCGACGCGGCGGACTACGTCGTCGACATGGGGCCGGGCGCCGGCGAGCACGGAGGGCAGGTTGTCGCGCAGGGAACGCCGGACGACATCCGGCGTGCACCGCATTCGTTGACCGGCCAGTACCTCGCGGGTCACCGGCAGATACCGCTGCCTGCGCGCCGGCATCGCGTGAGCCGGGGACGCGAGCTCACGATCAGCGGCGCGACCGGTAACAATCTGCAGGCGGTGAAACTGCGGCTGCCGGTAGGACTCTTCGTCTGCGTGACCGGCGTCTCGGGTTCCGGCAAATCGACGCTGATCAACGACACGCTCTACCATGCAGTCGCTCGGCACCTGTACGATAGTTCCGAGGAGCCTTCGCCGTATGCGGAGATCGACGGGCTCGAGCATTTCGACAAGGTGATCAGCGTCGACCAGAGCCCGATCGGCCGCACGCCGCGGTCGAATCCGGCGACGTATACCGGATTGTTCACGCCGATCCGCGAACTGTTTGCGCAGGTGAAGGAGGCGCGCGAGCGCGGCTACGGTCCCGGGCGCTTTTCGTTCAACGTCAAGGGCGGCCGCTGCGAGGCCTGCCAGGGCGACGGACTGATCAAGGTCGAGATGCACTTCCTGCCGGACGTCTACGTGTCCTGTGACGTCTGCCATGGCATGCGCTACAACCGCGAGACGCTGGAGATCCGCTACAAGGGCAAGACAATCCACGACGTGCTGCGCATGACCGTCGAGCAGGCCTTCGCGTTCTTCGAGCCGGTACCGGCGGTCGCGCGCAAGCTGTCGACGCTGCTCGACGTCGGCTTGGGCTACATCAAGCTCGGACAGTCGGCGACGACGCTGTCCGGCGGCGAGGCGCAGCGCGTGAAGCTGGCGCTCGAATTGTCCAAGCGCGACACCGGACGCACGTTGTACATCCTGGACGAACCGACGACCGGGCTGCACTTCCACGATATCGAGTTGCTGCTCACCGTGTTGCATCGGCTGCGCGATCACGGCAACACCGTGGTGGTGATCGAGCACAACCTCGACGTGATCAAGACCGCGGACTGGGTCATCGATCTGGGTCCCGAAGGTGGGGCGGGCGGCGGCACCATCATCGCCGAGGGGACACCCGAGGACATCGCCGATTCCGCGGCGAGCTACACGGGTCACTACCTGAAGCCGGTACTCGATGCCGAAGTCAAACGGCGCGTCAGGGCGGCGGAGCCGCAGACACGGTGATCGCGGCAAGGATTCCCTGCAGCAATTGCGTTGGCGTCGGCGGGCAACCCGGGATCTCGACATCGACGGGAATCACGTTGGCAACGCGCCCAAGGCTCGCGTAGCTTTCGCCGAAGATGCCGCCGGTGCAGCCGCAGTCGCCGACGGCGACGACGAGCTTCGGTTCCGGAGTCGCGTCGTAGGTGCGCTGCAGTGCGATCGCCATGTGCCTGGAGACCGGTCCGGTCACCAGCAGCATGTCGGCGTGGCGCGGACTGGCGACGAAACGAATGCCCAATCCCTCGATGTTGTAGTACGGGTTGCCGAGCGCGTGGATCTCGAGTTCGCATCCGTTGCACGATCCCGCGTCGACCTGCCGGATCGCCAGCGCGCGGCCGAGCGTGCGCAGCACCGCCTGCTGCAGCCGCGCGACAACAACCATCGCTTCGGCGGGCGCCGGCGCAGACTCGGTCCGGATGCCCGACTTCGCGATCTGTTTCAGTATGTGCAGCATGGCGATCGATGCGGATGCATGGCGAACAAAGCGCGCAGCTTAAGTGTCAAAGGTCGTGCCCGCTGTAGCTCAGGTTGAACGACTTGTTGATCAGCGGGAAATCGGGAACGATGTTGTCGATGATCGCGTGCTCGACCACCGGCCAATTCTGCCACGAAGGGTCGTGCGGATGGCAGCGGCGGATCGAGTTGTCGGGGCCGCTGGTCAGCGCGACGAGCACGGGACCGCGCCAGCCTTCGACGTAGCCGAGGCCCTGCCGGAACTCGGGGACCTGCGCCACCGGCGCATGCACGTCGCCGTCGGGCAGCGCATCGAGGATCGCGCGGACGAGTCGCAGCGACTCGGCGGCTTCGTCGAAGCGCACCGCCACCCGCGCGGCGACGTCGCCGGCGGTGGACGTCGCCAGGCGGACGCCAAGCGTATCGTAGGGCGTGACCGGGAAATCGCAGCGCAGGTCGCGCGCCTGGCCGCTCGCGCGGCCGGCGAGTCCGGTCAGGCCGAGCTTGACCGCGATGTCAGGCGGCACGCGGCCGCAGTTGCGAAAGCGGTCCTGCATGCCGTCATGATCGTCGTAGATGTCGCGCAAGATCCTCATCTCGCGCTCCAGCGTCGCGCATTCGATGCCGATGCGCTCGGCATCCTCATCGGCCAGATCGTGTCGCACGCCTCCGGGGACGACGACGTCCATCAACAGCCGATGTCCAAAGGCCGCGAGGTTCGTGCGCAGCGTGTCTTCGCGCAGCCGCGAGAACTGCGCAAGGCCGAAGGCGAAGCCCGCGTCGTTGCCGAGGGCGCCCAGGTCGCCCAGGTGATTGGCGATGCGTTCGCGTTCGAGCAGCAGCGCGCGCAGCCAGAGCGCGCGCGACGGCACCGTGGTGCCGGCGATCGCTTCGGCCGCCTGTGCATACGCGCAGGCGTAGGCAACCGTACTGTCGCCCGACACGCGGCCGGCGAGCCTTCCGCCCTCGGCGATGGTCATCGACTCGAAGCGCTTTTCGATGCCCTTGTGCGACCAGCCCAGACGCACTTCCAGACGCAACACCTTTTCGCCCACGACCTGGAAGCGGAACTGACCGGGTTCGATGGTGCCGGCGTGCACGGGGCCGACGGGGATCTCGTGCACGCCTTCGCCTTCGACCTTCACGAACGCGTAAGTCTCCTCGCCGGGCTGCCACTTCGCTTGCGCCTCGAAGTCGCGACGCAGAGGGAACTGGTCGATCGGCCAACTTGCCATCCACAGCCACGGCCGTTGGTCGTCACCTTCGGAAGGTATGCCTACCAGGTCGAAGGCGGCGCGCTGCATCCGGCCTGCCGCCGGGAAAATAGCGGCGAGGTCCGGATACTGCACGTCGCCGTCGGGCATCGTATGCTCGAGCAGCGTGAGGCCTTCGCCGTCGCGCAGCAGCACGCGCAGGCAATAGCCGCGATCGCGGTCGCGCTCGTCGGACAGCCAGAGCGCGACGAGCTGCCCGCCTTGCTCCCACGCCACGCGGCAGGCCGCGAGTAGCTGCCCCGAGCTCGCCGACGCGCGGCGCGCCGGCACCGCGGAGGCCAGCGTGGCGGCGGTCAATCCAAGTGCCGAGAGGATCATCGTCGCGTGACCGTGGCCATCATCCGATCAGCCGCGCCGCCTGCCGGTACCAGTCGGCGAGAAAGGGCGGAATCCACAGGCCCAGCATCAGCACCAGCGCCAGGTGCGCGTACACCGGAAGCATCGACGGGCGCAGCGGCAGGCGCTTGGCGGCGGTCTCGCCGAACACCATCGGCTGCACCTTCGAAAACATCGCGGCAAACGCCAGGCCCAGCGATCCCAGCAGCAACGGCGTCGCCCACGGATGGTCGCGCATCGCGGTCGTGAGGATCAGGAATTCGCTGGCAAAGACGCCGAAAGGCGGCATGCCGAGTATCGCGAGCGAGCCGATGGCCAGCGCCCACCCCAGTTGCGGATTGATCGTGACCAGGCCGCGAATATCGTCGATGACCTGCGTGCCCGCCTTTTGCGCCGCGTGGCCGACCGTGAAAAAAATCGCCGACTTGGTCAGCGAATGCACGGTCATGTGCAGCAGTCCGGCGAAGTTGGCGATCGGTCCGCCCATCCCGAAGGCGAAGGTGATGATGCCCATGTGCTCGATCGACGAGTAGGCGAAGAGGCGCTTGATGTCCTTCTGCCGCGACAGCAGCAGCGCCGCGACGACGACCGAAAGCATGCCGAAGCCCATCATCAGATCCTTGGCAAACGAAGTCTGCACCGAGCCTTCGACCAGAACCTTGCAGCGAACGACCGCATAGAGCGCGACGTTGAGCAGGAGCCCCGAGAGCACCGCGGACACCGGCGTCGGGCCTTCGGCGTGTGCATCGGGCAGCCAGTTGTGCAGCGGCACCAGTCCGACCTTGGTGCCGTAGCCGACCAGCAGGAAGACGAAAGCCAGCGACAGCACCGTCGGCTCGAGGCTGCCCTTGACGCTGTCGAGCTCGGTCCAAAGAAGCGCGCCGCCCCCGGCGCCGAGCAGCTTTTCGGCGGCGAAGTAGAGCAGGATGGTGCCGAACAGTGCCTGCGCGATGCCGACTCCGCAGAGGATGAAATACTTCCACGCGGCCTCGAGGCTCGCCGGCGTCCGGTACAGCGACACCAGCAGCACCGTCGTCAGCGTGGCAGCCTCCATCGCCACCCACAAGATGCCCAGGTTGTTGGTCAGCAGCGCCAGCAGCATCGTGAAATTGAAGAGCTGGTACATGCTGTGGTAGAGGCGCAGTCGCGCAGCGTTGAGCCGCTTGTGCTGCTCCTCGATGCGCATGTACGGACGCGAGAAGATCGACGTCGTGAAGCCGACGAACGCCGTCAGCGCGACCAGAAAGACGTTGAAGGGATCGACGAAGAACTGCCGGTCCAGCGCCAGCAGCGGACCGTCGATCACGACGCGCGCGGTGAGCGCGGCAGCCGCCAGCAGCGTGCAGACGCTGACGGCAACGTTGATGTCCGCGGCGACGCGGCGATGGCCGAAAAGCGCCAGCACCGCGGCGCCGGCCAGCGGAAGCGAGAGGACGAGGACGATCTCGACCATCGATTATTCGCTGTCTTTCAGCTTCTCCAGATGCTTCAGGTCGAGGCTGTCGAACTGCTCGCGGATCTGGAAGAAGAAAACGCCGAGAATCAGCATACCTACCAGCACGTCGAGCGCGATGCCGAGTTCGACGACCATCGGCATGCCGTAGGTGGCGCTGGTCGCGGCGAAGAACAGGCCGTTTTCCATCGACAGGAAGCCGATCACCTGCGAAATCGCCTTTCGCCGCGTGATCATCATCAGGAAGGACAGCATGACGGTGGCCAATGCGATGCCGAGCGTGGCGCGGGTGACGGTGCTCGCGAGTTGCGAAATCGGCACCGCCAGGTTGAACGCGAAGACGACCAGGACAAGGCCGATGATCATCGTCGTCGGGACGTTGATCAGTCGTTCGACGTCCCATTTCACGTCGAGCTGGCGCACCAGCCGGTGCAACAGCCACGGCAGCAGTGCGACCTTGAGCAGCAGCGTGAGCCCCGCCGAAAAGTACAAATGCGGCTGCCCGGTGGCGTAGCCGACGATCGCGGTCGACGACGCCAGCACCAGCCCTTGCCAGGCGTAGAGGTCGATGAGGCTGACGATGCGCCGCTGGGCCAGCATCGCAAACGCCAGCAGCAGCAGGATCGCCGCCAGCAGGTTGATGATCTGCACCCACAGTGGAAGCGTGGTCAGCGTCGGCATCGAGGGCTCAGGCGCCGAGCAGCAGGTTGACCAGCATCGCCAGCACCGCCAGCATGAAGGCGGTACCCAGGAATTCCGGCGCTCGGAAAATGCGCATCTTGGCCGACAGCGTTTCGATCAGCGCCAGCGCGGCGCCGCCGATCGCGAGCTTGACGATCAGCAGCGGCGCGGCGGACAGCAGCAGCTGCCACCCGGTGCCGCTGACGACGATGCCGAAGGGCACGAACAGCGCGAGCCCGATGCACGAATAGTTGAACAGCTTGAGCGCGGCTGCCCACTCGAGCAGTGCCAGGTGACGCGCCGAGTATTCGAGGATCATCGCCTCGTGGATCATCGTCAGCTCGAGATGCGTTGCCGGGTTGTCGACCGGAATGCGCGCGTTCTCGGCGAGCGAGACCATCGTGAACGCGACGCCGGCAAAGGCGAGGCTCGGATAGATGCCGATTTCGCGATGCGCGAGCGTGTCGACGATCTGGGGCAGCGATGTGGACCCGGAAAGCAGCGACGCGGTGAACAGCACCATCAGCAACGCGGGCTCGGCCAGGAAGCCGATGAACATGTCGCGGCGCGCCCCCAGCGACCCGAACGCGGTGCCGATGTCCATCGCCGCCAGCGCCATGAACACGCGCGCCAGTGCGAACATTCCGACCAGCGCGATGGCGTCGGCGGCGCGCGCAAACGGCAGGTCGGTGGCGAGCGAGGGGACGATCGCCGCCGCGCAGGTCATCGCACCGAAAACGACGTAGGGCGTCAGGCGGAAGATCGGCGACGCGTTCTGCGCGACCACGGCATCCTTGGCGAAGAGCTTGCGGATCATCCGGTACGGCAGCAGCAGCGATGGCGCGCGCTTGTTCGCAAGCCATGCGCGGCAACAGTTGACCCAGCCGACGAGCAGCGGCGCCAGCGCCAGCGCGATCGCCACCTGCAGCAGCTGCGAGAGAAATCCGGTGATGGTCATCGTACGAAGAACAGCAAGGCCAGCAGCGTGAAGAAGCTGAACGTCAGGTAGACGGAAATCCGGCCCTGCTGGATCCTGCCGGCCAGCCGTGCCAGCATTTCGACGCCGCGGGCGATCGGCAGGTACAGCCAGTACCAGACATGATCGTCGACCTTCACCGCATACCGCGGCTCGGCGTCGAAGGGCGACGGCAGGTGGCGTTGCATCCGGAAGAACGGTTCGAACACCGTGCGGATCGGTTGACCGAAGCCTTCGGCGGTGTCCTGCATACGCGGCGTCTGCCCGGGGAAGCCGCAGTCCCACGGCGGAGCGCTGCGCACGCGGCCATGGTAGAAGCGATGGACGATCTGCATCGTCAGCAGCACGACCGCGATGATGACGACGAGCACGATCAGCGGACTGTAGCTCGAGCGGTCGGCGTTGATCGGAGCGAGCAGCAGCCAGGAACTGCCGCCGCCTCCCTGCAGCGCACTCGAGCCCACGAGCAACGCGTTGATCGGGTCGAGCAGTGCGATCACGTTGACCGGAAACAGGCCCAGCGCGATGCAGCCGAGCGCGAGGTAGGCGAGTGCTGCACGCTCGACCGGACCGGCGTCCTGCGCGTGGGCGAGGCTCGACTCGCGCGGGCGCCCGAGGAAGACGATGCCGTAGAACTTCACCATCACGTACGCGGACAGCGCCACGGCGAGGACCAGCGCCGCGGTCGCCAGCGGCACCAGCATGTTGACGAAGGATTGCGGCAGCGTTGGCGTGAACAGGAAGGCCTGCAGCAACAGCCACTCGGAAACAAAGCCGTTGAGCGGCGGCAGGCCGGCGATGGCCAGCGTACCGACCAGCGCCAGCCACGCGACCCAGGGCATGCGGTGGATGAGGCCACCCAGCCTGCCCAGGCTGCGCTCGCGCGTCGCGTGCAGCACCGACCCGGTCGCGAGGAACAGCAGGCTCTTGAAGAACGCGTGGTTGAGGCAATGGTAGAGCACGGCGGTCAGCGTGATCGCGGCGAGCAGCGGCTTCGCGTAGGCGCGAAAGAGGATGGCGAGGCCGATGCCGGCAACGATTATCCCGATGTTCTCGATCGACGAGTAGGCGAGCAGGCGCTTCATGTCCGTCTGCACGGCGGCGAAGACGACGCCGTAGAGCGCGGTGACGAGTCCCAGGCCGAGCGCGACCACGCCCCACCACCACAGCTGCCCTTGCAGCAGGTCGAAGCTGACGCGCAGCAGCCCGTAGATCGCGGTCTTCAGCATCACCGCGCTCATCAGCGCCGACACTGGCGACGGCGCGGCGGGATGCGCCTCGGGCAGCCAGACGTGCAGCGGCAGCAGGCCCGCCTTGGCGCCGAAGCCGAAGAGTGCCAGGAAGAACGCGGCGCTCGGCCACAGGCCGGAAAGCTGCTGTCCACGCATCGCGCCGAACGTGTAGTCGCCGCTGCCGCCCTGCAGCACGCCGAAGCAGAGCAGGATCGCCAGCGCGCCGACGTGCGCGATCAGCAGGTAGAGGAAGCCGGCGCGGCGGATCTCGGGAACTCGGTGGTCGGTGGTGACCAGGAAGTACGACGTGAGCGCCATCGCTTCCCACGCGACCATGAACACGTAGCCGTCGTCGGCGACGAGCACCAGCGCCATCGCGGCGAGGAATGCGTGATACTGAAAGCAGACGAGCCCCGGCGGCGTGCCTTCGTTGGAGCGGAAGTAGCCGGCGCTGTACAGCGAGACCGCCGCGGCGACCGAACCCAGGATCAGCAGGAAGAACGCCGACAGCGAGTCGATGCGCAGGTGAAACGGCAGGTCGGGCAAGCCGAGCGGCAGCACCTGCGATTGCGGCGCGGCACCCATCGCGGCGAAACCGGCGATCGCCAGCACGACGCCGACTACGGCGCCCGCCGGATACAGCACACGACTCGCGAATTTCAGACGCGCGGGCCGCGCCAGCCCCAGTGCCCCAACCGCAAGCCATGCGACGATGACGGCGATGACCAGATCGAGCGCCAGCGCGTTCACCTAATGCCTGCCCGCCGGCATGCGCTCACGATCCTATTTCACGCGCATGCCCGGCTGGGCACCGTCGTCAGGGGCGAGCAGGTAGATGCCCGGTCCGTCGCCGGAGGCGGCGAGCACCATGCCCTCGGATACACCGAACTTCATCTTGCGCGGCGCGAGGTTGGCGACCATCGGCGTCAGGCGGCCGATCAGCTGCGCCGGGTCGTAGACGGATTTGATGCCGGCGAATACGGTTCGCAGGCGTCCTTCGCCGACGTCGAGCGTCAGCTGCAGCAACTTGTCGGCGCCGTCGACGCGTTCGGCGTTGACGATGCGTGCAATGCGCAGGTCGATTTTTGTGAAGTCGTCGATGGAGATCGTGGGGTTTTTCGCGTCGGCTCGACTCTCGGCATCCTCTTCCGCCTTGGCGGGAGAGAGCTGCGGAGCGGGGTTTTCGGGCATCAGCAACGTATCGATCAGCTTCGGATCGATTCTCGACAGCAGGTGCTCGTAGGGCGTGATGCGGGTTGCCGGCGTGTCGACATCGCGCCATGCCAGCGGCCACGCGCGGCCGAACAGGCGCGCGACGCGCTCCGCGGTCGCAGGCAGGATCGGCGCGAGATAGTAGGTCAGCGCCAGGAACGCGTTGAGCGTGTCGCTGCACACTTCGTGCAGTTCGATGCGTCTTGCCGGATCCTTCGCGAGTTCCCAGGGCTTCGCCTGGTCGAAGCGCTCGTTGATGCGGTCGGCGATGCGCATCACCTCGCGCACGGCGCGACCGTACTCGCGGCCGTTGTAGGCGGCGGCGATCGCGTCGCGTGCCCCGCGCGCGATCCCCGTCGCGGACGCCGGATCCGGCTCGACGAGCGCCGCGGAGAGTGCACCGCCAAAATGCTTCTGGATGAACGGCGCCGCGCGGCTCGCGATGTTGACGTACTTGCCGACGAGGTCACTGTTCACGCGGGCAACGAAATCGTCGGGGTTGAAGTCCAGGTCCTCGACGCGATCGTTGAGTTTCGCCGCGAGGTAGTAGCGCAGCCACTCCGGATTCATCCCGAGTTCGGTATAGCGCTGCGGGCTGATGCCGGTGCCGCGCGACTTCGACATCTTCTCGCCGGACGCCATGACCAGGAAGCCGTGCACGAACACGTTGGTCGGCGTCTTGCGTCCGGAGAAATGCAGCATCGCCGGCCAGAACAGCGTGTGGAAGTACACGATGTCCTTGCCGATGAAGTGGTATTGCTCGACGGCGGGGTCGGCCAGAAATGCTTCGAAGCTGCGCGTCTCGGACGCGTAGGTGCGCCTTGCTGCGCCAGAGTCGAAGTGCTTTTTCAGCGCCGCCAGATAGCCGATCGGCGCATCGAGCCAGACGTAGAAGAATTTGCCCGGCGCGTCGGGAATCGGGATGCCGAAATACGGAGCATCGCGCGAAATGTCCCAGTCGTTCAGCTTCGTTCCACCCGCGGCTGCGCTTCCGCCCACCCACTCCTGGATCTTGTTGAACACTTCCGGCTGCAGCGGTGTTTCCCTGGTCCAGCGCTCGAGGAAGCCGACGACTCGCGGATCCGACAGCCGGAAAAAAAGGTGCTCCGACGGCTTCAGTTCGGGCCGGGCTCCGGTCAACGTCGAATAGGGTTCGAGCAGATCGGTCGGTGCGTAGGTCGAACCGCAGGCGTCGCAGGCGTCGCCATACTGGTCACGCGCGCCGCATTTCGGGCAGGCACCCTTGATGTAACGGTCCGGAAGGAACATGCCCTTGACCGGATCGTAGAACTGCTCGATCGTCCTGCTGTCGATCAGCGACGGCGAATGATCGCGCAGCGCGCAGTAGATCGATTGCGCAAGCTCGACGTTCTCCGGCGAATGCGTCGTATGCGTGGTGTCGAAGCTGATCAGATAGCGTCGCCAGTCATCGATGTGCGAAGCGCCGACCTGCGCGATCAGCTGCTCCGGTGTGAGCCCCAGATCCTCCGCCTTCAGCATGATCGGTGCACCGTGCGTGTCGTCGGCGCAGACGAAGTGGACTTGGTGTCCCTGCATCCGCTGAAAGCGCACCCAGATGTCGGCCTGGATGTATTCCATGATGTGACCGATGTGGAACGGCCCGTTGGCGTAGGGCAGCGCCGTCGTCACGAACAGCTTGCGGGTCGCGGATGCGGCGGGCGACGGCATTGGCGAATACCTTGTGTTGTGCAGGGAATACGCTCGATTCTAGCAAGAAGGAACTGCTCCTAGCATCGAGCACATCTCGAATTCGGCTAGAATTACGAGGTTGTGGCCTCGCATTTTCAGCAGCATCATCCGGAGTCATCGATGGCATTGACCGAAGCAGAAGTTGCCGCAGCACTGAAAAACGTCATCGACCCCAATACGGGGCGCGATTTCGCCGCCGGCCGTGCGGTGAAGAAAATCACGGTAACCGGAGCCGATGTCGCGATCGACCTCGCGCTTGGCTATCCTGCGAAAAGCCAGCACGAGGCGTTGAAGAAACTCGTCCGCGACGCGATCGCGGCGCTTCCCGGCGCCGGACGCGTGAACGTGAGCGTCGGCATGAAGATCGTTTCGCACGCGGTGCAGCGCGGCGTGAAGCTGGTGGCGGGCGTGAAGAACATCGTTGCGGTGGCCAGCGGCAAGGGTGGTGTCGGCAAGTCGACGACCGCGGTGAACCTGGCGCTGGCGCTGGCGGCCGAAGGCGCCGCAGTCGGCATCCTCGACGCCGATATCTACGGGCCGTCGCAGCCGACGATGCTGGGCATCTCGGGTCGCCCGGAATCGAAGGACGGCAAGACGCTGGAGCCGATGGAGGCCTACGGCCTGCAGGCGATGTCGATCGGCTTCATGATCGATCCGGACACGCCGATGGTCTGGCGCGGCCCGATGGTCACGCAGGCGCTGGAGCAGCTCCTGAAGGACACCAACTGGCGCGATGTCGACTACCTGATCGTCGATCTGCCGCCCGGAACCGGCGATATCCAGCTCACGCTGGCGCAGAAGGTGCCAGTGACCGGGGCGGTGATCGTCACCACGCCGCAGGACATCGCGCTTATCGACGCGCGCAAGGGTCTCAAGATGTTCGAGAAGGTCGGCGTGCCGATCGTCGGCATCGTCGAGAACATGAGTATCCACCTGTGCTCGAACTGCGGCCACGCTGAGCATATCTTCGGCGAGGGCGGCGCGCAAAGGATGTGCGCCGATTACAAGGTGCCGTTCCTGGGCAGCCTGCCGCTCGACATCCGCATTCGCGAGCAGGCGGATTCCGGGAGGCCGACGGTGGTCGCCGATCCCGACGGTCCGACGGCGGGCATCTATCGGGACATCGCGCGCAAGGTGGCGATCAGCGTCGCCGAGAAGGCCGCCGATTTTTCCTCCAAGTTCCCGAGCATCGTCGTCCAGAATACGTAGCGGCGAAGAGGCTGTCGATGATCAAGTCCGATCAGTGGATCCGCCGCATGGCCCAGGGTGCTCGCATGATCGACCCCTTCGAGGCCGGGCAGGTACGCGAGGTGGACGGCAAGCGGATCGTCTCCTACGGAACGTCGAGCTACGGCTACGACATCCGCTGCTCGCGCGAATTCAAGATCTTCACCAACATCAACTCGACGATCGTCGACCCCAAGGCCTTCGACGCCGGATCCTTCGTCGACTTCGAAGGCGACGTCTGCATCATTCCACCCAATTCCTTCGCCTTGGCGCGCACCGTCGAGTACTTCCGCATTCCGCGCAACGTGCTCGTTCTGTGCCTCGGCAAGTCGACGTATGCCCGCTGCGGCATCATCGTGAACGTAACGCCGCTGGAGCCCGAGTGGGAGGGACACGTCACTCTCGAGTTCTCCAACACCACGCCGCTGCCCGCGAAGATCTATGCGAACGAGGGCGTGGCGCAGGTGATCTTCTTCGAGTCCGATGAGGTCTGTGAGACGTCGTACAAGGACAGGGGAGGGAAGTACCAGGGGCAGCAGGGAGTAACGTTGCCGACCATTTAGCGGACCCGGGCAAACGGAGCCGGGCGTGGGGCGGCCCGCCACAGTGCTCCGCTGCCCGTCCCCCTTCGGCGCGGTGTTGCGTCGACGTCATCGATCGCGGCCTCCGGCGGGTTTTCCGCTGCCGCACCCCCACTTCCGCCGCCAACGGGGGCACAATCCCGCCCGAGGGGCGCCGCCGGTGAACGACGGCGCCCCCGTTTCCTTTCCGCCGCGCATCGACCTGCAGGAGTGCCGCATGAAGTTCCGCTTTCCCATCGTCATCATCGACGAAGATTTTCGATCGGAGAACACCTCGGGCCTGGGCATCCGCGCGCTCGCCAGTGCGATCGAGAAGGAAGGAATAGAGGTGCTCGGCGTGACGAGTTACGGTGATCTGTCGCAGTTCGCGCAGCAGCAGTCGCGCGCGTCGGCGTTCATCCTGTCGATCGACGACGAGGAATTCTCGCGCGGCGCCGAGCCCATCCCGGCCATCGTCAACCTGCGCAACTTCATTCGCGAGATCCGGCGCAAGAACGCGGAGATCCCGATCTATCTCTACGGCGAGACGCGCACGTCGCAGCATATCCCCAACGACATCCTGCGCGAGCTGCACGGCTTCATCCACATGTTCGAGGATACGCCGGAGTTCGTCGCGCGGCACATTATCCGCGAGGCCAAGTCCTATCTCGATTCGCTGGCGCCGCCGTTCTTCCGCGCGCTGGTCGACTACGCGCAGGATGGGTCGTACTCGTGGCATTGTCCCGGGCATTCCGGCGGCGTCGCTTTCCTGAAGAGCCCGGTGGGCCAGATGTTCCACCAGTTCTTTGGCGAGAACATGCTGCGTGCCGACGTCTGCAACGCCGTCGACGAACTGGGCCAGTTGCTCGACCATACGGGTCCGGTCGCGGCCGCCGAGCGCAACGCCGCGCGCATCTTCAACGCCGACCACTGCTTTTTCGTCACCAACGGCACGTCGACGTCGAACAAGATGGTCTGGCATGCCAGCGTCGCACCCGGCGACATCGTCGTCGTCGACCGCAATTGCCACGTGTCGGTGCTGCACGCGATCACGATGACCGGTGCAATCCCCGTCTTCCTGCCGCCGACGCGCAACCATCTCGGCATCATCGGCCCGATTCCGCTCGAGGAATTCCGCCCGGAGAGCATCGCGCGGCGCATCGAGGCGAATCCGTTCGCGCGAGAGGCGAAGAACAAGAAACCCAGAATCCTGACGCTGACGCAGAGCACCTACGACGGCATCGCCTACAACGTCGAGATGCTGAAGGCCACTCTCGGCAACAGCATCGAGACGCTGCATTTCGACGAGGCCTGGCTGCCGCACGCGGCGTTTCACGACTTCTATCGCGACATGCATGCGATAGGCCGTGACCGCCCCCGCAGCAAGGACGCGATCATCTTCGCGACGCACTCGACGCACAAGCTGCTGGCCGGAATCTCGCAGGCGTCGCAGATCATCGTGCAGAACTCCGACACGCGGAAGCTCGACCTGCCGATCTTCAACGAGGCGTACCTGATGCATACGTCGACGTCGCCGCAGTACGCGATCATCGCGTCGTGCGACGTGTCCGCCGCGATGATGGAGCCGCCGGGCGGTACCGCGCTGGTCGAGGAGTCGCTGGTCGAGGCGCTGGACTTCCGGCGGGCGATGCGCAAGGTCGACGACGAGTGGGGCAAGGACTGGTGGTTCAAGGTCTGGGGCCCCGAGCGGCTCTCCTCCGAAGGAATCAGGCGCGATGACTGGCTGCTTCGCGCCAACGAAAAGTGGCACGGCTTCGGCAACCTGGCCTCCGGATTCAACATCCTGGATCCGATCAAGGCGACGGTGATCACGCCGGGGCTCGACGTATCGGGTCGCTTTGCGAAATCCGGAATTCCGGCATCGATCGTCACGCGCTACCTGGCCGAGCACGGCGTCATCGTCGAGAAAACCGGCCTCTACTCGTTTTTCATCATGTTCACCATCGGCATCACCAAAGGCCGCTGGAACACGCTGGTCACCGCGCTGCAGCAGTTCAAGGACGACTACGACAAGAATCAGCCGCTGTGGCGGATCCTGCCGGAGTTTTGCGGCAAGCAGCCGCAGTACGAGCGCGTAGGGCTGCGCGAACTGTGCCAGCAGATTCACGAAATGTACAAGGCCAACGACGTCGCGCGCGTGACCACCGAAATGTACCGTTCCGACATGCAGCCGGCGATGAAGCCCTCCGATGCCTTCGCGTGCATGGCGCACCGCGAGATCGACCGGGTCGAGATCGACAACCTCGAGGGTCGCGTGACCGCCATACTGCTGACGCCCTACCCGCCGGGACTTCCGCTGCTGATTCCCGGCGAGCGCTTCAATCGGACCATCGTCGAGTATCTCAAGTTCGCGCGGACCTTCAACGAGAAGTTCCCCGGATTCGAGACCGACATCCACGGACTGGTGAAGACGCGGGACGGTGGCGCCACGCGCTTTTTCATGGATTGCGTGCGGCAGCGATAGCGGCCCGGGAGCGGCGCGCCGGGCGCGCGCTGGAAACGCGATCAGGCCGCCGCGCGTGCTCCGGTGTCGGCGGAGACCCGGGCCGTTGCCGCGCCGGCGCCCGCCGCCGTCAGCAGCGTGGCCAGCACGCACGACGCCATACGCACTTCCATCGAGTCGTGCCGCGCGGGCGCGACGATGGGAATGCGCGCACCGAGCACCACGCCGGCTGCCAGGCCGCTGGCGAAGGCCTGCATCGTGCGCAACACCATCAGCGCGCTTTCCATCGACGGCGCGATCAACACGTCGGCACGCCCGGCCACGTCCGACTCGATCTCCTTCGCGACGGCGCATTCGGCCGACAGCGCGCTGTCGGGGGCCAGCGGGCCGTCGACCACTGCGTCGCCGAACATGTGCTGGTTGGCCATGGCCTTCAGTGCGACCGCATCGGTGGTCGAGCGAAACGATGGTGCGGGACCATCCATTGCCGCGAGCAACGCGACGTTCGGCGTCGTGATGCCGAGTGCGCGTGCAAGCTGGATCGTGTTCTGCACGATGTCGCGCTTGGCTGCGAGATTAGGTGCGACGTTCATGTGCGCGTCGGCCAGCAGGAGTCCGCGCGGTTGCCCCGGCCAGTCGAGGAAAAACGCGTGCGATAGCCGCCGCTCGGTACGCAGGCCCGAATCCGTGGCGACGACGGGCGCCAGCAGTTCCTCGTTGGTCAGCTTGCCGCGGACCAGGCCCGCGATGCGGCCGGAGCGCGCGAGTTCCGCCGCGCGGACGCCTGCCGCGCGCGGGTCGTCGGCGGTATCGACGACCGGCAGACGCGAGATATCGAGGCCAGAGCGGTCGGCCAGATCGCGGATGCGGGCCTCGGGACCGACCAGCGTTGGGTCGAGATAGCCGGCAAAGGCGCCCGCCAGCGCGAGCTGCAGCGATTCGACGTCGCAGGGAAAAACAATCGCCGCTGACAACGGCGATTCGCGCCTGGCTTTTTCGACCAATACCTGGAAGTGCGCCCGCGTAGCCATCACCGACGCAGCGTGGCAAGCCCCTACCGCCTTGTCAACCGGACTCCGACGGATGGTGCGCAGCAGTCAATGTTCGGCAGCGGTGACCATTGCTGCGACGCAGCAAGACGACCGTCATCAGCGCGCACGCGGGGATCCGGCGACGTGCTGCCGTCGATTCCGGCAGCGTAAGCGGCAGTACTCGGCCCGTTTTCTACAGCGCTTGCTTGCAGCGTAATGCGCAGGATGTCGACGATCCTGTCGACGTGTGCTCTTTCCGTGATCAACGGCGCCACCACGGCCTGGCCACCCTGACAGCTGCGATGCCGGTCTCTGCCGAACGCCGAAAATCGTGCCGCAAGTGACGGGAAAATAAAGAAATTTTCCTGCCGGCCCGGAGGCGCGGACGCGGCTGGTCACGTTTGACCGGCCATGGCGGAAGCTGCTACAATCGCGCGTTTCGGCGGTCTCGAATTGCGGGAGGGGTTCCCGAGCGGTCAAAGGGAACAGACTGTAAATCTGTCGGCTCTGCCTTCGAAGGTTCGAATCCTTCCCCCTCCACCACTTCAGGGATCAGGAGTCAGAGGTCAGGGATCAGAAACGGCGGATCATTGGGCGAATTCGGTGGCGGCGCGCGAACGCCGTCGTAGGTACGCGAGGTAGCAGGCGCGTCATGCGCCACCCCCGGGACTCGGTGAATCTGATACCTGAACGCGGGTGTAGCTCAATGGTAGAGCAGAAGCCTTCCAAGCTTACGACGAGGGTTCGATTCCCTTCACCCGCTCCAACGCAGGCAGTCGATAGAAAGCAGCAGAGAAAAGCAGCAGACGACGCGTCGAGGATTGAACCGTGGATCAACTGAGGGAAACCGAGGGAAACCGAAGGCCCATGTAGCTCAGTGGTAGAGCACTCCCTTGGTAAGGGAGAGGTCGCGTGTTCAATCCACGCCATGGGCACCAACAGCACAGGCGTCGAAAGGCAAACCCCTGCCTTTCGACGGGCGAAACACCCGGGAACCGCTGGCGCAGCCTGTCGATTCACGGTGGAAAATTCAACGAAAAAGCCGGAGAACAGCAATGGCCAAGAGCAAGTTCGAGCGTACGAAGCCGCACGTGAACGTGGGGACGATAGGGCACGTGGATCATGGCAAGACGACGCTGACGGCGGCGATCACGCTGGTGCTGTCGCGGAAGTTTGGTGGCG
>JADYZP010000040.1 GCA_020853025.1 Burkholderiales bacterium | reverse complement strand
TCCATACCAAGTGGTACTTGCAGTCCCAGACATTGTGGCTACCCGCCTTGTAGTCCTTCATCCCACCATCTTATCCCGGTCGCCTAAAGGCGAGGGGTTTGCGGATCCCCTATCGGGGACTCTAAAGCTGACCGACGAGTTGGCGGTGAACGCCGCGCTGCAGGTCGAACCGCAGCTGATGCCCGACGGCGTGCTGGTCACGGTGCCGGCGCCGTTGACGATCACGTGCAATCCGAACTTGCTCGGCGCCGGGGCCGCGATTTGCGCGAACTCGGCGGTCACGATCGTGGTGCCATTGATCGTGACCGTGCAGGTCGTGCTTCCGCCGGAACAGGCGCCGGTCCAGCGACCGAAGAGCGCGCCTTTGTCCGGCTTGGCCGTCAGCACGACCGTGGTTCCCGCGGCGTAGGACTGGCTGCAGGTCGTACCGCAGCTGATCCCCGCCGGAGAGCTCGAGACCTTCCCGCCGCCGGGATTGATCACCGTCAGCGTCGGGTTCACCGCCGGCGTCGTCACCCATGGACCGAAGGTGATCGTGTACGACGTCCCGCTGGGTCCGTAGACGACGGTCCCGTCGAGCTTCGACGGCACCTCGGGTTGCGGCGAAATCGTCGCCGGCGGATTCGGCACCGTCGGCGTCGGGTTCTCGTCGTTGGAAAAGCCATAGGCCATGCCCATCGGCTTGCCGGTGCCGGCGACGCTGCCGGCCGAGTCGATGGGACTCGGCGGTTGCAGGAACATCGGCGTGCCGCTGATGGTGGCGGTATGCATCCACCGCGAGAACAGGTTCTGCGTGATGTCGGGAAACGTCGTCGATACCGCGGTGGGATACCAATAGGTCTCATCCTGCCAGCACTTCCAGATGGGCAGGGCCTGCGCGGAGAGAGGGGAATTCGAGTTGCAGTTCACCAGCGCGACACCACGATTCATCGCGCCGGAGATCAGGAAGCCCAGCCGCGCAACGACGGCGTTGTAACCGGTGTCGGCGTTGTAGCTACCCGCCGTCGCCGACAGCAGGCCGGCGTTGGAAAGAGCGGTGTAGGTGCCGGCTGCGGGCGTATTGAACGCGCCGGCGCCGGCGAAAACCTGGTAGCCGGTGGAGCCGGCGTTCACGCAACCCGGAATTTTCTGGCTGGCGCATCCGACCTGATAGTCGGCCGGGCTCACCACGTAGGCGACGTAGCTGCCGGACGCCGTCGTGCCCTTGAACATCATGGCATTGACCGGATACGGCGGCGAGACACCCGGGTAGTTGATCGCCACGACAGAACTCGTGAAGCTGTCCTGCGGCACACCGCCGGTGCCTCCCAGCACACCGCCGGAATCGAGCACCAGCGTCCCGGTGCCTGGAATCACCGTGGGCGGAACCGTGACGGCGACCGTGGGTGGGATCGCGGTCGACCACAGCTGGCCGATCACGCCGTCAACGGTCCAGGTGGGAGGTGTGCCCGCGGGTGCGCCGGGCGGCGCCGGGACCGACGTCACGCTGCCGAACACGTTGTTGAGCGCGCTGGCGATGGTGGCCGTCGTGTATTGCGCGAGGTAGCCGCCCGGATTCTGGATCACGTACTGCGCGACCGCGCTGCCCGGGGTCTTCACATCCTGCAACAGCTCGCCGTAAGCGCAGGCGATGGGCGGGCTCGCATCGCTGCACGACCCGCCGGTGTTCGCGACCAGTGCTGCGATGTACTTGCGGTAGCTGTCCCGGATGCTCATGTGATTCACGACTTCGCCGGGATTGGCCGCCGACCCGATCGGATTGCCGATCGCCGCCGGATTGCCCGGAAGGACGTTCGACGTCGTACTCATCGGGAACGCGTAGAAGTCGACCTGCGACAGGTCGATCGTGCCGTTGCTCGAAGAGGCTCCGATCTCCGAATAGGTCCACGCGGGAAACGTCATGGCGGAGACGAAGGTCGTGCTGGGTTCGGACAGCGCGATGCTGGGCGGCGGTGTCGGACTGGTGGGGTAGCTGGCGGGATAGGTATAGGTGAAAGTGAACGCGCTGGGAACGTTGAACAGCCCCGTGTTTCCGGTGGTTGGGTTGCAGTGCGGGAACGCCGTGGTGTCGGTGACGATGAAGTAGTAGACGCGCGCACTGATCCCGGTCTGCGCGCCGTCGATCTGGATCTGCGAGATGTCGCCCGGCTGCGGATTGTCCTTCGCGAAGCGATAGCAGGGCAGCGTGCCGGTCACCGTCGTGGCCGGGGCCACGGGCGCAGTGGGCACCGCCCACGATCCGTCGGCTTGCAGGATGAGGGGACCGTTGGGGCCCGATGTGGAGAAGCCGGTGACGTAGATCTGGTACGTCCCGGCGGGCAGGTTGGTCTTGTCCTGCAGCGTGAAGGTCGCGGTGGTGGGGGTCTGGGCGCAGGCCACCGTCGCCGCAAGCATTCCGAGGACGGCCACGAGGAGCCGGCTCGCTGCTCGGCGCAGGGACCCCATGGGCGCGGGATTGAATTGGCGGCGAACGATCTGCGTTGTCATTGTTGTGGGCTCGCTGTTGGGTCGAAACGGCTGAAGGCGACAATTCCCCCATGCACGATCTTCTGATCGGCTGAGTGGCAATGTGCGCCCCGGCTCCGCAACGGCAGCCGCAACCCATCAAAGCAATTCCCGTACCGTCCTCGGTCAAGGGCGACGACGCATAACTGGGTCCTGTCCAGATTCGTGCTGGTGCGGAACGGGTCCACGCCGCCAGGGGTGGACGCGAACGTGGCGCTTGCCGAGGGACTGGCGGCACCGAGGAACTGGATCAAGGCCAGCGTGAGCCGCGGGCGGATCCGCATGCCGTTGTCGGCCTGGAATTCGGTGCCGACCTCGAGCGCGGGCTGGACCTGGAAATAGGTATCGGTCTGGCCCTGCACGCGCAGCGCAAAGGGACTGTCTCCCGACTCGCTGAAACCGGGCATGTCGAGCCACTCCGCGCCAGCGTCGATCCAGGGCTTGAAGTACCAGCCACCGTCCCCGAACAGATAGGCAGCACGAAGATGGCCTGCGACACTTTTCACTTTCTGAGTTGCTTTGGACACGCCGCTGCCTTCCGCAGGAGTGCGGCTGAGGTCGTCGTCCGCGTAGCCGAACGCGAGCGAACCCGAGTACTGCGCGGCCGCGACGTTGCGCGTCGCGGACAGCCCGAGGTTCAATTGATAGCCGTCGCTCGAGCCCACGCCGTTGGTGCGCAAGCGGTTCGATTCCCAGGACAGCGCGGTGCCAAGCTGCCAGTCATGGCCGGCGTCGAACCGGATGCCGGTGGCAACCTGCCAACCCGAGGTGTCGAAGCCCACGTTGTCTCCGGTCTCGCGCTGCTTGAATTCCTGCCCCTGGACGCGGCCCCAGGTGCATTGCCCTTGACGGACATAGTGATACTCGCCGCTGCGCTCGGCGCAGCCATACAGCGTGTCGCTGCAGCGCAGGCTCGAGCGCAGCATTGCTCGCGAGTTTGTCGGACGCCGAGGTCGAGGACGTGATCCACAAGAACCGTCCGCGCCTTTATCGTTACGGCCAGTTGTCGGAGCCGGTCCTTCGGCGCATGCTCGAGCGCACACGCAAGTTGGGTTATGCGCTCAACGACGGCGATCTCATTCCCGAGGTCACCGGAATCGGCGTCGTCATTCCGACCCGCTTCGGTACCCCGCACGCCGCGCTCAGCATCGTCGCCGTCAACAGCCGCTTGCGTGGTGCGCGACGCGAGGAAATCGCCGGATCGCTGCGCGAAGAAGCCTTGCGGATAAGCCGTATGCTGGCAAGCGAGTCAACCACCGCGCTCGCTTGACGACGGGGCGGGCGATGGCTGTCGACGAAAGTACGGCCCTGGCGTGCGGTGATGCGCTGTAAGATTGGCACGCAATCACCGAGCGCCGGATGTTTGGCGCGATGGATCACCGACGGCAGGGCGTTCGCCGGATCGTTGCCGCCCAAGCAGGCGGCGTCTCGAGTCCCACGCAAAACCGATGCTCGCCGCTGAGCCAGTTCACTGGAACGGAGACCCTTGATGCCTACGTCGTTTGGCGCGTGGACCGACTCGATCGGCGCATGGGCGGAGGCTTCGACGCTAATTGCGGTTTATGCAGCGATCGTTGCCTTCCTCATGCTGTGCTCGGAAGTCGGACTGCAACTGGGGCGCTTCAACAACCGGCACATACCCGAGGCGGACCGGAAGCCCCTGGGCGGCGGAATCACCGGCGCCGTCGCCGGACTGCTGGCCTTCATGCTCGCATTCACCTTCGGCAATGCCGCGTCCCGTTTCCAGGACCGCAAGCAACTGGTGGTGACCGAGGCCAACGCCATCGGCACCGCCTACCTGCGCGCGCAACTGGTGGAGGATCCACAGGGTGCCGCCATCCGGCAGCTGCTGCAGCGGTACGTCGAGGATCGGGCGAACGTGAACCGGCTCGATGCCGAAGGTGAACTCAGCCAGAGCATCGCACGTTCGGAGGAGACCCATGCCAGGTTGTGGGCGCAGGTATCTGAACTGGCGAAGAAGCACCCGGATTCGGTGGTGGTTGGACTGCTGGTCAGCGCGGTCAACGACGTGATCGACATGCATGGGAACCGCATCGCCGTCGGCCTGCGTGCCCGAATCCCGCAGAGCATCTGGATAACGATCTTCTTCATGGCGATCATGTCCACCGCGCTGATGGGATACGACATGGGGCTCTCGTCGGGCCGGAGCGCACTGGCCAGACTGGCGATGGTGGCGACGTTTTCGGCGGTCGTCCTGCTGATCATCGACCTGGATCGAGTTCATCAGACGTTATTCAGCGTCAGCCAGGAAGCGATGAGCGACCTGCAGCGGGGGTTCGGCAAGGGCCCGCCGTGAGCGGGTGATTCGGGTCGCGCTTGTGGCGCTCGTGCAAGGCGGTCGGCGTCACGCTTGAGGCGCTCGGCGTCGGCAAGTCACTGGCGGAACTGGCGGCACGCTGTCGTGGACGTCGCGATGGCGTGCCGGTCGGTTCGCTACCCGACTGGCGGTCAGGAAGCAGGTCGGGGCCGTCCGCAAGATCTACCCGTACCTGCTGCGCGATGTGGTGATCGAGCGGCCCAATCAGTGTTGCCGCCGACCGAAAACTGACCCACTTGGCGGGGTGATGCCGATTCAAAACTGACCCGGGTGTTCAGCCTACTCTGCTCAATTTTTGAGCAGGGGATGAGGAGTGATGAACCGTTACCCTTGGCGTCCACGAAAAGGGTACCGGTTCAACTTGACCCCGAACAGCGCTTGGCGTCTACTCGACGCGACCGCCTCCCGTTCCAGATCCGCTCGTGTCGTCACCGCTCCGCTACGCAGTTCCCGCCATTTTCGTCGCCATCTTCCTGGTGCTGGCGACCGTCGCGCTCGACAAGCCCGGCTACTACTACGACGAGGTGATCTTCGTGCCGGTGTCGCTGCGCGTGCTCGGCTATTGCGACGTCGACGCCGCGGTCACGGTCCAGTTCGGCTGCCTGCCGTTGCTGCAGACCCTTGGCTACGTCGGCGCCGTCAAGGCCTGGCTGCATGCGCCGTTGTTCGCCGTCTTCGGCACCAACGTCTGGACCGTGCGCCTGCCTTCGATCCTGATCGCCGCCGCAGCACTGGTCGTGCTCTGGTCGTTCGTGCGGCGCGAACTCGGCGGCGCGTGGGCCGCGCTGCTGCTCATCCTGCTGGTCACCGACCCGGTGCTGCTCGGGCACGCCCGCCTGGACTGGGGACCACAGATGATCGCCGCATTCCTGCGCGTGCTGGCGCTGGTCGCGCTTTGGCGCTGGCTGCAGACCGGCCGCATGCACTGGCTGCTCACGCTCTGCGTCGCGATCCTGGTCGGTTTTGTCGACAAGATCAACTTCATCTGGGTGATCACCGCGTTCTCGGGCGCCGCGCTCGTCGTCGCGTGGCGGCAGGTCGTCGACCGCCTGCGCTCCGGATGGCCGTGGCAGCCGGCTCTCGCCGCAGTGACCGCGGCGCTGCTGGCGTGGGGTGTCGTCACGCTGGTCAACCGCGCGGCGCAACTCGACATTCTGGGTGACGCCGACACGCTGTCGTGGTCCGGCCAGGTCGTCAAGGTGTGGAACCTCTTCGCGGCGACGTTTTCCGGCTCGTCGGTCGTGAACTGGGTGTTCGGCTTCGAGATGCCAGTCACCAGCGCCTTCAATTTCCTGGCGCTCGCGCAATTCGGTGCCGCCGTCATGCTGCTGGCCCGCTGGCGGCCGTGGACGCCGGCTCGGCGCCTGCTTGCCTTCATCACCGCGGCGTCCGTGTTCCTCGTGATCGCAATCATCGCCACGCGGCAAGTCGGCGGCACTCACCACCTGGTGACCATCTGGCCGCTGCCGGCGCTGCACCTCGTGACCTTGCTTGCCATCGCTGCGCAGCACGGCGGCGGAACCTCCAGGGAGGGCGGGCGCGGTTTTCGCGCGAGCGTCGCCGTCACCGGCGCCGTCGTCTGCGGCGCGCTGCTTGCGTGGAACATCGCAATCACGATTCGCCATGTCGACGCCTGGCGCTACGATCGCGACTTCCGGGCACCGTTCGATCCCGCCATTGCGAAGCTCTCGACGCGGCTGGAAGAACTCGGCGTCGACCGCGTGATTTCGGTGGATTGGGGACTGCACCAGCAGCTGGTCACGCTGGCCGACCGCAAGCGCGCCAGCGGCTATCGCGAATGGACGTGGCGCCTGATCGATGCGACCGACCTCGATCGCCCCGACCTGCGGCAGGCGGTGGCCGCGCATCTGCCGGGCAAGCGCGTCGCCTTCGTGCTGCATACGCCGCGCTACACGGTATTCGCGGGTGCGCGCGCGCGGCTGGACGCGCTGCTCGCTCGTGAGCATCCATGCAAGGCCAGTGAAGAAAACATAATCAACACGGCCGGCAAGCCGCTGTACACGATCGTCGTCGCCGATTACCGCGACTGCGGCACGACGGAACTTCCGAAATACTAGCGATCCTACCGGAAGCCACGCAGCGCGAGGTACGCGATGATCGCCAGAATTGCGGCGATCGACACGTAGCGGATCCAGCGCTGGTTGCCGGGCGCGCGGCCCGCGGCAACGTCGACGACCACGCCTTCTTCGGCGACGATCGGCACCGCCGGTGCAAGCCGCTCGGAAAAGCGTGCGAAGAAGTCATCGGCGATCTTGGCGGCGGCGCCGTCGATCAGCCGCGATCCGATCTGCGCGAGCTTGCCGCCGACGTTCGCCTTCACCGCGTAGTTCAGCGCCGTCGCGTCGCCTTCGGCGGGTGCGAGCGTCACCTTCGCCTCGCCGTTGGCAAAACCGGCGGCACCGCCCTGCCCCTCGAATTTCAGCGTGTAGCCAGTCGGCGGCGTGCTGTCGGTCATGCGCATGGTGCCCGTGAAGCGCGCGGATACCGGACCGACCTTGGCCGCCATCACCGCCCGCCATTCGCCGTCGCCGGTCTGCTCCAAGGTCTCGCATCCGGGCAGGCAGGCCTTCAAGGCTTCCGGGTCGTTCAATGCCGCCCAGACTTCGGCCGGCGGCGCCGGAACGCGCCGGGTGTTGGTCATCTCCATTCGTCTTGGCTCCCTCGACGCGCCGTCGCTCGGTGGAGCATCGTATCAAAAGCCGCGGCCGGCATGCGTCAGATGACAAAGGACTCGAGCGTTTCCGGCGCGAACAATTCCTCGGGTTCCAGCATCCGCTTCGCCAGACCCTGCTGGTGCGAATAGCGCAGGAACGTCGCCAGCGTATCGCGGTTGCGGGCAAAGCCGTAGGGCCAGTAGTCGTCGCCCATCAACGCCACCGCGTCCTCGAACTCCGCGTTGGCCCACGGCAGCATCGCCTTCAATGCCGCCGATTCGCGCAAGTCCCGGTAGGTTCGCCGCTGCGCCTCCACGAAGGCCTTGCACAGCGATTGCGCGATCCAGCGATGCGCGTCGTAAACGTCGCGACGGATCGCGACCACGTGCATGATCGGAAAGATTCTGGTAGTCCGGAAATATTCCTGCTCGACCTTCCGGAAATCCGGAAACAGCCGGCGGACGCGGCCGTCACCGGCGCCAAACGATGATGGCGCGCGGGCCGTGTACAGCGCGTCGATCGCGCCTTCGCGCAGCATCGCCGACAGCGTCTGCGTGGGGCCGATGCCTTCGACGCGAATCGCTGGCGGCAGCTCGAGCCTGATCTTCTCCGGGCGCCCGGGCTCCTCCTCGCCGCCAGTCACGTAAGTGACGCTGTCCACCGGCACGTCGTGATGCTCGGACAGGATGCCGCGAATCCACGCGGGTGCCGTCATCTGGTACTCGGGATTGCCGACCCGTTTGCCGATCAGGTCGCGCGGCTCGCGGATTCCCGAGTCCGCGTTCACGAAAATGCTCGAGTGACGGAAGCAACGCGACGGAAACACCGGAATCGCGATGAACTGGCGCGGCTCGCGAAACAGCGACACCGTGTACGACGACAGCGACAGCTCGGCGACGTCGAACTCGCGATGCCGCAGCATGCGAAAGAACGTCTCCTCGACCGGCATGTCGAGGTAGTTGAGATCGATGCCGTCGGCGACGACGCTGCCGTCGACCAGCGCGCGCGTGCGGTCGTAGTTCCAGCAGCCGAGCGTCAGCGGGAGCCGGGACATCGGTTCAGGCCGTCGCAAGCGGGCGCCGAGCCGACCGCACGCGGCGCGGATCGAGCGCGGCGGAGACGTCGCGCAGCGATGCAAAGTTGTGCACCGGCAGGAAGTCGTCGACATAGGGAAGGATCGCGCGTATCCCCGCCGGCCGCGCCTCGAAGCCTGAGTAACGCAGCAGCGGATTGAGCCAGATCAGACGCGCGCAGGACTTGGCGAGCCGCTCGGCCTCGAAGGCGAGGCCTTCGCCGGCATCCGCGTCGAGGCCGTCGCTGATCAGCAGCACCACGGCGTTCTGTCCGAGCAGGCGCCGCGACCAGCGCCGGTTGAAATCCTGCAGACAGGCGCCGATGCGCGTGCCGCCCGCCCAGTCGTCGACCGAGGTGGCGACCCGCGCCAACGCGACGTCGACGTCGCGATGCGCGAGGTGGCGCGTAATGTTGGTCAGCCGCGTGCCGAACACCAGCGTGCGCACGCGATGCGTGTCGTTGGTGATCGCGTGCAGGAAGTGCAGGAGCATGCGCGCGTAACGATCCATCGAGCCCGAGATATCGCAGAGCACGACCAGCGGCGGCGGCCGGCGCAGGCGCGCGCGAAACGCAAGCGGCGCCACCGCCCCGGCCGCACCGGTCATCCGGCGCAATGTCGCCCGCAGATCGACGCGCGAGCCGCGCGCCGCCGCGCGCGTTCGCCGCCGCGGCAGCAGAGGCAATGGCAGCGTCAGGTGCGCGAGCATCGCCTTCACCTGCGCCAGCTCGTCGGCGGTCATGGTCGCGAAATCCTTTTTCTGCAGGATTTCGCGCGCGGAAAACGTGAATGCTGCATCGAGGTCGACTTCATCCTCATCGTCGGGACGCGCATCTTTCGGCTTCTGCGGCAGCATCGCCTGCGCGAGGCGCGCGGGCAATTCGGGCGGCGGCTCCTGCTCGCCGCTGCGCGCATAGACCTGCGGCAACATCGCCGCCACCAGCTTCTCCAGCAGCTTCGGATTGCGCCAGTAGAGATCGAAGGCCTGCTCGAACATCGCGAGATGCTCGTGTCGCGACACCAGCACCGTGGCCAGCGCCTCGCGAAAGTCGGTCCGATTCGCAACCCCTACCGCCTCTACCGCGGCGATGGCGTCGATCACCTTTGCCGGGCCGACCGGCAGTCCCGCCGCGCGCAGCACACGCACGAAGTGCAGCACGTTCTCCGCAAGCTGGCCGCGCGGAAGCAGATGAGCGCCCGAGCGCTGCGCGCCCGGCGTCACGATGCCGCACCTCCCGCGGTCACCTCGGCGACGATCCGCGCGGCGACCTCGGGCGACAGTGCGCCGACATCGTCCTGGTACTTGAGCAGCACGCCCAGCGTGTCGGTCACGGTCTGCGGGTCGAGCGCAACGCGATCGAGAGCCAGCAGCGCCTCGGCCCAATCGAGCGTTTCGGCGATACCCGGCGCCTTGAACAGGTCCATCGAACGCAGGCGTTGCGTGAAGGCGACGATCTCGCGCGCCAGCACTTCCGGCGCATGCGGGCACTTGCAGCGGAGAATCGCGAGCTCGCGCGCCGCATCCGGATAGTCGACCCAGTGATACAGACAACGGCGCTTGATCGCGTCGTGGATCTCCCGCGTGCGGTTGGACGTGATGACGACCACCGGAGGCGTCTGCGCGCGAACGACACCGAGTTCCGGGATCGATACCTGGAAATCCGACAGCAGCTCGAGCAGGTACGCCTCGAAGGGCTCGTCGGTGCGGTCGAGTTCGTCGATCAGCAGCACGGGCGCCACGCCGTCGTCGGGATCGATCGCCTGCAGCAGCGGCCGCTTGAGCAGGAACTGCGGCGTGAAGATGTCGTGCGCCAGCACTTCGCGGGCGACCGAGCCGGAGGCTTCCGCCAGCCGGATTTCGATCATCTGCCGCGGGTAGTTCCACTCGTAGACCGCGGCGGCGGTATCGAGCCCTTCGTAGCATTGCAGGCGAACCAGCGGCTTGCCCAGTCCCGTCGCCAGCACCTTGGCGATCTCGGTCTTGCCCACACCCGCCTCGCCTTCGAGGAACAGCGGCCGACCGAGCTTGAGGGCCAGAAAGACCGCCGTCGCCAGGCGGCGCTCGGCGACATAGTCATGCTTCGACAGGAGATCGAGCGTGGCGTCGACGCTGGCGGGCAATGGAATCGGTGCGATAGGTGACGACATGGGCGGGAGGAATCGGTGGTGTTCGCCGTCTAGCATACCAACTGTCGCGGATGGCGCTCAACGCGTACCCGGCGCTTGCCCCGACGCGTCGTCGAAGCGGGCGGTGGATCAGAAGATCTCGAAGTGCAACTTGTCGTCGCCCACTTCGATGACATCGCCGTGCCGCAGTCCCAGCGGCTGCGTGCCGATCGAGCGGCCGTTGACGCGTGCGCTCACCCTGCCCTCGACGTGCGTCAGGAAGTAGCCGTGCGGCCGCCGGGTCACGACCGCGAGTTGAACTCCCGGCACGCCGAATGTCGCGACCACCCGGTCGAGTTCCTGCGTCCGTTCACCACCCGTATCGTCGGACCAACGGACGCGGCCGCGCGGAAAATGCACAGTGGAGACACGTGCCGGCGGTGCGTCGGAATCGGTACGCTCGGCGGCGTCACCCGCAACCGCCGCCATCGGCGGCGGCAGGCCGGCGATCAGCATCGTGCGCTCGAGATCGAACGCGGAGGACGTCTTCGCATCGACGTAGCGCAGGTGATAGACACCGAGTTCGACGACATCACCGTGCTGCAGAATCCTGCGCCGGACAGGCTTGCCGTTGACCACCGTGCCTGCGCCCTGCGCCAGGTGTTCGAGAATGTGATCGTTGCCGACGACGACGATCGCGAACTGCAAGTCGTCGACCGCAGCATCGTCGACGACGATCGCGTTGTCCGCACCGCGGCCGACGGTCAACCGCGCATCGTCGAGGAAGCGCTGGTCGACGATCGACCCTTCGGTGCTCAATACCAGCTTGGCCATGTCAGTGAATCCATCGCGCGGCGCGTGATCGCCGCTGCAAGCCCAATCCTTGTGGGCAAGGCTTCAGCCTTGCGCGACGCCGCGTCGGGCTGAGGCCGGACCCGTATGGTGATAAAAGTGCTTGAGCCGGTTCGTTTCATCCTGATGCAGATCGCTAAGGTCGCCGGAACCACGCGAGAAGGCGCCGCAGCCATCCTCTGCGTCCGGCGGCCGGAAAAGGCCTGCGTACCCTCGCCAGAATGACCGAAACATTGTCGAAGCCGCCATTGTCCTTGGCCGCCTGCACGAGCTGGCGAGCGGCAAGCGGCAGGTTCGCCTGCAGCGAGTCCACGATCAGTTCGATGTCGGCATCGGCGACGAGATCGTTGAGCCCGTCGGAACAGAGCACGTAGAAGTCGCCGGGCACGGCGTCGCCTTGCACAATGTGCGGTTGCACCTCGCTGGCGATGCCCAGCGCACGGGTGACGAGACTGCGGTTGCGCGAATGGCTCGCCTCCGCGGCCGTGATCATCCCGAGTTCGACCTGATCGCGCAGCAGCGTATCGTCGCGTGTGAGCAATTCGAGCCTTCCGGCGCGCATCCGGTAGATCCGCGAGTCGCCGACGTGGCCGAGTGTGACGCGATTGTCGTGAAACACCGCAGCGGCCAGCGTCGTGCCCATGCCACGCCACTTTGGATCGGCGCCTCCGGCGTCGCGGATCACTCGGTTGGCGCGTTTTATGCTTTGCTCAAGCTCGAGCAGTGGGAAGTGCCGGTGCTCGTCCGGCCGGTGCCGGTCGATGGCGCCGACCAGTCCCGTCATGAGCACTTCGGTCGCCATCCGGCTCGCGACCTCGCCGGCACGGTGTCCACCCATGCCGTCGGCCAGAGCGAGTATGCCGTTCGCGGCGTCGACCGCGATGCTGTCTTCGTTGTACTGCCGCACGCTGCCGACATCGGTGATCGCTGCCACTTCGAGGAAATCGTGCGTCATACGTCGATGAATCCGGAAAATCGTCGATACCGCGGCTGGTTCGCTTGCCAAAGGGCCGCGCCAGAGGCGAAAGTATTGCATGCGCCGCGACCCCACAACGCCTGACGCGACCCGTACCGAGGATAAGAGGGCTCCGTGCCCCGAGTCCACGCGACGACAATGCCGTTTCGACCGGCGTCGATCCACCAAGCAGGGACAGCGATGACCGAGGCGCTGCGCACGACACCGATGACCCTCGGCCGCTACGCGATCATCGAAGAAATCGCGCAAGGTGCGATGGGTGTCGTCTACAAGGCGCGCGATCCGCTGATCGACCGCATCGTCGCCATCAAGACCATCGCAATCGGCCTCTCCGACGCCGAAACCGAGGCCTTCGAGCGCCGGTTCTTCCGCGAAGCGAAGTCGGCCGGCCGCCTCAACCACCCGAACGTCGTCACCATCCACGACGTCGGCAAGTCGGGCGAGATCGCGTACATCGCGATGGAATTCTTGGACGGGCAGTCGCTGCGCACGGTTCTCGACTCCGGCGTGGTGCTGCCGCACGGGCAGATCGTGGACATCGTCGCGCAGGTCGCCGACGGCCTGGCCTTCGCGCACCATGAGCACATCGTCCATCGCGACGTCAAGCCGGCGAACATCATGGTGCTGCACAACGGCATGGTGAAGATCACCGATTTCGGCATCGCGCTGCTGCCGACGGGGACGCGCACGCTGGCCGGCAACGTCTTCGGTTCGCCGCGCTACATATCGCCGGAACAGGTGATGGGGCGCCCGGTCGATGGCCGCTCGGATATCTTCTCGCTGGGTGCGGTGCTCTACGAAATGCTCACCGGGGTGCCGCCATTCTCCGGAGTCGACCTGAACAGCATCCTGACACAGGTCTTGAGCGACCCCACGCCCGCGCCAAGCAGCCACAACCCGACCATACCCCGCGCCTTCGACCACATCGTCGGCAAGGCGCTGGCCAAGGATCCGGCGGACCGCTACCAGGATGCGCAGGAGATGGCGGCGGACCTGCGCAACTTCCGGGAACTGGAACTGACCAGCGTGGCACCTGCGCCACTGCCGGCGCTCGAGCATCCGACCGGAGGCTTGGTTGCCCTGCTCGCCGAGGCGGACGCCGCGACCGGGGCAGCGCCGCTGCTGGAGGCAGAATCGGCGCCGACGTGGACTCCGCCGATCGACGTCAACGACACACGCAGGAAACTCGTCTACGTCGCACTCGCGCTGGCCGGGCTCGCCGTCGCCGCCGCTATCGGTGTCGCGATGTGGCCGTCTCCGGCGCCGGCTCCGGATTCGATCGCCGTGCCTGCATCGAGCACCGGGGCGTCGCGTTCCGTGGCCGCAGCCATCGCGCCGAATGCTGCGCCGCCTGCGACGCCGGACGGCGTCGCGCCCGCTCCGGCGGACGCAGCGACGCTGCCGGCTTCGCCTGAATTGCCCACCATCGCCGCATCGGCAACTCCGGCGCCGGATGCCGCTGCGGCCGCAGCACCTGCGCCTGACGAAAAGACGACGGCTATGGCTGCGGCAAGTCCGCCGCCGCCGGCGGCTCCCAGGCCAACCGGCCGCGTCGCATTGGCCGTGGCTCCCTGGGGCGAAATCCATGTCGACGGTCGCAAGCGCGGCATTTCGCCGCCGCTGCAGGAACTGAAGTTGTCGCCGGGAAAACACAGCATCGAAATCCGCAACGGTGATTTCCCTCCGTATCGTGAGACGATCGAAGTCGTCGCCGACGGTGTAGTCAGGATCAAGCACAAATTCCCATGAACTCGACACGCATGCGCCGCGCAGCGGCATCGTCGGTGCTGGTGGCCGCACTCGTCTGCGCCGGATGCGCGACGCAGCCCACACCCGAGACCGCACCCGAGACGAAACCACCCCCGGCACCGGTCGCTGTGATACCTCCTCCACCCGCTCCGCCGCCGGTCGTCGTCCCGCCTCCGGTGACTGCACAGAGCGAGCTCGCGAACGGCGTCAAGAGCTACGAGGACGGTGACTACACCGCCGCGGCCAAGTACTTCCAGTCGGCGCTCGACATGGGCCTCGCCACGCCCGCCGATATCGCGCGCGCGCACAAATATCGCGCGTTCCTCGTCTGTGTGAACGGCCGCGAGAAAGCTTGCCGCGAGGAGTTCCACCAGGCGCTCGAAGCCGACCCCTCCTTCGAGCTGGCGCCCGCCGAAGCCAGCCACCCGATCTGGTCACAGGTGCTGCGCAGTGTGAAGGCGGAAATCGCGGCCGCAGCGAAGAAAGCAAAGACGAAAAAGGCGCCGCTGAAGCCGGCGGCGAGACCCGCGACCCAACCCTCTTCCGTGCCGGCCCCGAAGTCGACGGCGGCTCCCGCAACGAAGGTGACAACTCAGCCGGTTACGAAATAGTCGGGTCGCTGCGACGACGGCTGCGGATTGACGACCGTTTCGCGTTGGGCAGCGCGAGCGTCGCCGAGCTGACACCCGATTCCGGTCCACACAACGGCGCTGGCCTCAGCCCGCCGCCGCGACCGCCCTCCCCGCCAGCACGGAAACGAGGTGCGCGCGATACTCGGCCGAGCCATGCAGGTCGGTGTTGAGCCCGTCGGCAGCGGTCTTGACAGCGCGTGCGGCGTCGGCGGTAAAGCTCTTCGCCAGCGCTTCCTCGATGGGCCTGGCGCGAAAGACGCTCGACGCCGCACCGGTCACCGCGACACGGACACCACTCGCCGTCTGTGCGACGAAAACGCCGACCAGCGCGAAGCGCGATGCCGGCTGCACGAACTTCACGTACGCAGCCTTCTTCGGGACCGGAAAGCTGACCGCGGTGATGAGTTCGCCGTCGTCGAGTGCCGTCTCGTACATGCCCTTGAAGAACTCGTCGGCGGCGATCTTGCGCGTGTTCGTGTGTACGGTGGCGCCGAGCCCCAACACAGCCGCCGGATAACAGGCGGCGGGATCGTTGTTGGCGAGCGAGCCGCCGAGCGTTCCCATGTTGCGCACCTGGCGGTCGCCGATGCCTTCGGCGAGCATCGCCAGCGCGGGAATCGCGGACTTGACGGCGGCCGACGCGGCGACCTCGGCGTGCCGGGTCATCGCGCCGACGACGATCGCGTCACCCTCGCGGCGGATGCCTTGCAACTCGGCGATGCCGGACAGTTCCACCAGCGTGCCGGGTTGCGCGAGCCGCATCTTCATCGCGGCGACGAGGCTCTGTCCACCCGCGAGCGGCTTGCCCCCGGTCTCCTTGATCAGCGCGGCGGCGTCGGCGACCGAATCGGCTTTTTTCAGTTCGAAGCTGTACATGATGTCGATCCTCGTTACCGGTTAGGCACGCGCGGCTTGCAGGGCCGCCCAAACGCGATGCGGCGATGCCGGCATATCGATGCGGGTGACGCCCGATGCGAGCAGCGCGTCGTGCACGGCGTTCATCATCGCTGCCGGTGCGCCGATCGCGCCGGCTTCGCCGCAACCCTTGGCCCCCAGCGGATTGTGCGTGCACGGCGTCACCTTGGTGCCGACCTTGAACGACGGCAGGTCGTCGGCACGCGGCATCGCATAGTCCATGTAGCTGCCGGTCAGGAGCTGGCCGGTCTCCGCGTCGTACACGCAACGCTCGAGCAGCGCCTGCCCGATGCCCTGCGCGACGCCGCCGTGCACCTGGCCCTCGACGATCATCGGGTTGATGACGTTGCCGAAATCATCGCAGGCGGTGAAGGCGACGACTTCGACGACGCCGGTCTCCGGGTCGATCTCGACTTCACAGATGTGCGAACCTGCCGGGTAGGTGAAATTCGTCGGGTCGTAGAATGCCGTTTCTTCAAGACCGGGTTCGAGCGTGCCGAGCGGATAGTTGTGCGGCACGTAGGCGGCCAGCGAAATCTCGGCGAAGGCCTTGCTGCGGTCGGTGCCCGCCACGGTGAACTTGCCGTCCGCGAACTCGATGTCGGCCTCCGCCGCCTCGAGCAGGTGCGCGGCGATCTTCTTGCCCTTGGCGATCACCTTGTCGAGCGCCTTGACGATCGCGGTACCGCCCACCGCCAGCGAGCGCGAGCCGTAAGTGCCCATGCCGAAGGGGATGCGGCCGGTGTCGCCGTGGATCACCTCGACGTTGCCGATGTCGATGCCCAGCCGTCCGGCGACCACCTGCGCGAACGTCGTTTCGTGCCCCTGCCCGTGGCTGTGCGAGCCGGTGAATACCGTCACGCTCCCCGTCGGGTTCACGCGTACCTGGCCCGCCTCATAGAGCCCCGCGCGCGCGCCCAGCGCGCCGGCGACGTTCGACGGCGCGAGTCCGCAGGCCTCGATGTACGTCGAGTAGCCCAGTCCGCGCAGCTTGCCGCGCTTCGCAGCCTCCGCCTTGCGCGCCGCAAAGCCCGCGACGTCGGCCATCTTCATCGCCTCGTCCAGCGTGGCGTCGTAGTTGCCCGTGTCGTAGGTCAGCGCGACCGGCGTCGCGTAGGGGAAGGTGCGGATGAAGTTGCGCCGCCGGATCTCGTCCTGCGCCATCTTCATGTCGACGCCTGCCTGATGCACGAGCCGCTCGACGACGAAAGTGGCTTCCGGCCGGCCGGCGCCGCGATAGGCGTCGACCGGCGCCGTGTTGGTGAACGACGCGGTGACTTCGGCGTGGATCGCCGGTGTCGTGTACTGGCCCGCCAGCAGCGTCGCGTAGAGGATCGTCGGCACGCTCGACGCGAAGGTCGACAGGTACGCGCCCATGTTCACCGTCGATTGCACGCGCATCGCGAGGAACTTGCCGTCCTTGTCCAGCGCCAGTTCCGCGTGCGTGACGTGATCGCGGCCGTGCGCGTCGGTGAGGAACGACTCGCTGCGTTCGGCCGCCCACTTGATGGGGCGGTTGACCCGCTTCGACGCCCACACCAGCGCCGTCTCTTCGGCGTAGAGGAAGATCTTGGAGCCGAAGCCGCCGCCGACGTCGGGCGCGATGACGCGCAGCTTCGATTCCGGCAAGCCGAGCACGAAGGCGGTCATCAGCAGCCGCTCGACGTGCGGATGCTGGTTGGCGACGTAGAGCGTGTACGAATCGTCGGCTCGGCTGTACGAGGCCACGGCGGCGCGCGGCTCGATCGCGTTCGGGATCAGGCGGTTGTTGACGATGTCGAGCTTCGTCACGTGCGCCGCCTTGGCGAACGCAGCGTCCACCGCACCCTTGTCTCCGAGCGCCCACGTGTAGCACTTGTTGCCGGGCGCCTGCTCGTGGATCTGCGGCGCGCCGGCTTTAAGCGCGTCCACGCAGCTGACCACCGACGGCAGCACCTCGTAGTCGACGTCGATTGATTCCGCCGCGTCCTTCGCCTGCAGCACCGAGTCGGCGACGACGAGCGCAACCTGGTCGCCGACGTGGCGGACCTTGCCCTGCGCCAGCACCGGGTGCGGCGGCTCGTTCATCGGCTTGCCGTCGGTGCCGGTGATCAGCCAGCCGCAGGGCAGTCCGTTGACACCGTCGAGATCGGCGCCGGTGAAGACCCCGACCACACCCGGCGCCGCCTTCGCCTTCGCCGTATCGATGTTGCGAATTTTCGCGTGCGCATGCGGCGAGCGCAGGAAATACGCGTAGGTCTGGTGCGGATGAACGACGTCGTCGGTGTACTGCCCGACACCCGTCAGAAAGCGGACGTCCTCCTTGCGGCGGACGGATTGGCCGATCAGGCTCTGGTCGTTGGCGCCCATATTATGTGATCTCCGTTACTTCGCCATCGCGGCCGCGCCCTGCTGCACGGCGTGGACGATGTTCTGATAGCCGGTGCAGCGGCACAGGTTGCCCTCGAGCTGCTCGCGGATCGTCTTTTCGTCCGCCTTTGGATGACGTTCGACCAGGTCGACGGCGCTCATTACCATGCCGGGCGTGCAGAAGCCGCACTGCAGACCGTGGCACTCCTTGAACGCCGCCTGCATCGGATGCAGCGTGCCGTCGGCCGCCGCCAGTCCTTCGATGGTCATCACTTTCGCGCCGTTAGCCTGCGCGGCGAGCATGTTGCAGGCCTTCACCGCGCGACCGTCGAGCAGGACCGTGCAGGCGCCGCACTGTCCGGTGTCGCAGCCGACGTGCGTGCCGGTCAGGGCGAGCTCGTTGCGCAGGAATTCGACGAGCAGCGTTCGTGCATCGACCGTGGCAGTGACCGCACGGCCGTTGACGCTAAGCGAAAGTTGGACGGACAAGGGACTCTCCTCGAAGCGGCCGGTGACGGCCGTGGATGACGACTGCACGTTGCGAATGGGTAGGATACTGCGCGAGCGATGCGACGGCAATGCGCCGGTGGCGACACCGGCACTGGTCGCCGCGCCGGCGGCGAGCCCGTCGTGTAGCATAGATGACATCGTCGGCCACGCTTCCCGCCGCGATTCTCGGAAGGGGAGGCGGAACGCAGCGACGACAATGGGAGTACGCTGCCAAAGATGCGGTCGCGGATGAAATAGCGATGGGTGTCCGGCAACAGCGCATCATTTTGGTCGGCGGCGGCCACAGCCACGTCGAGGTCCTGCGGCGTTTCGCGCTGCGGCGCGATCCGATGGTCGCGCTGACGCTGGTCTCACCCGATCCGTCGACCGCGTATTCCGGCATGCTGCCCGGCCTCGTCGCCGGCCACTACACACGCGAGCAGGCGCACATCGCACTTGCCCCGCTCGCGACCTGGGCCGGTGCGCGCTTCGTCATCGACCGCATCGTCGGCGTCGACCTCGACGCCAGGATCGCCGCACTGGCGTCCGGTGAGCGCGTGGCGTTCGACCTGCTGTCGATCGACGTCGGATCGGCGCCGGACACGAGCGTTCCCGGCGCGCGCGTTTTCACTATCCCCGTCAAGCCGGTGGCGGCATTCCTCGCGCAATGGGCGCAGATGGAGGCGCGGGCAGCCGACGGCACGCTGCGCGGAATCGCCATCGTCGGCGGCGGCGCCGGTGGCGTGGAGCTGGCGCTCGCGATGCAACACAGGTTCAGCGCAACGCTCGGCACGGCGGCACCCCGCCTGGCGCTCATCACCGACTCGTCGTCCATCCTGCCCCACCACCCGGCCGCCGTGCGCCGGAAGCTCGGCCGCGTCCTCGTCGCGCGTGGCGTGGTGCTGCACCTCTCCAGCGGCGCGATCGCCGTCGAAGCCGGTGCCGTCGTCGTCACGCTCGGCCGCCGCGTCGCCGCCGATTACATCGTCTGGGCGACCGGTGCGGCCGCACCACGTTGGCTCGCCGGCACCGGGCTCGCCTGCGACGAACGCGGTTTTGTCAGCGTCGACGATCATCTGCGTTCGACGTCGCATGCCTTCGTTTTCGCCGCCGGCGATTGCGCGTCGCAGGTCGGCCGTCCACGGCCAAAGTCCGGCGTGTTCGCGGTCCGCCAGGGACCGCCGTTGGCCGCCAATCTTCGGCGATCGGCGCACGGGCGCCCTCTTCGTCGCTTCGTTCCGCAACGGCAGGCGTTGGCGCTCATTTCGATCGGCGACCGGCATGCGCTCGCCACGCGCGGCCCGTTCACCGTCGAGGGCGCCTGGGTCTGGCGCTGGAAGGACTGGATCGACCGGCGCTTCATGGCCAAGTATGTCGTGCCCGCGGCATTGCCGCTGCACGCTGCAGCGTCGACGCCGGATTGACACGCTAACACTGCGAAGAGGTGTGCCATCGTTTCGTCCCATGACCCGTTTCTTGCCGTCGCCGTCCGCGCCGCCCGCAGCGCGGCGAGCATCGTCATCGACGCCCAGCGCGACCTGAAGCGCCTGCCGACGTTTTCCAAAGAACATGGCGGTATCGTTTCCGGCGCCGACATGGAAGCCGAGGACGCGATCATCGCGACCATTCGTGGCGCCTTTCCGGACCACGCGATCCTCGGCCGGGAGTCCGGACACATCGAAGGCGCGCGCGAACGCAGCGGCCTCAAGTGGCTGGTCGATCCGCTGGACGGAACCGTGAATTTCCTGCACGGATTTCCCTATTTCGCGGTGTCGATCGCACTGGCGAACGGCAACGACATCACGCACGCGGTCGTGCTCGACCCGCTGCACGACGAGCTCTACACGGCCGTGCGCGGCGAAGGCGCATTCTGCAACGGCGCGGCGATGCACGTTTCCGCGTGCCTGCGACTCACCGACGCGCTGGTCGGCACCGTCGTGCCGCCACGCGGCGATCCTGGGCTCGCCGCGCAACTCGCTATCGCCAACAGCCTGGCCGAAGCCTGCGCCGGACTGCGCCAGTCCGGTTGCCGCGCGCTCGACCTGGCACGCGTCGCGGCCGGTCGCCTCGACGGCTTCTGGGTGACGGGACTCCGGGCCTGGGATATCGCGGCCGGCGCACTGCTGGTCGCCGAAGCCGGCGGTCGCGTCGGCGATTTTGCCGGTGGCCGCGATTTCCTGCGTGGCAGCGAAGCGATCGCCGCCGCGCCGGGGGTGTTCAATGCGCTGCGCGAGGTGATCGCGGCGGCGCGCTAGTTGCTGGCTACTGGGCTTCGCCGGCGAGGTGCGCGAGTTGGTCGGCGAGCGCCTGCGGCAGCTCCACTCCGTCCCGCGCGGCCCGCGCCGCCAGTTCTTCGCGCCGCGCACCCGGCAATCGCACGCCATCATCCTCCATCATCGCGGCGATCAACGTTTCCACACGATCGAAATAGACGCCGCGTCCGGCGAGCGCTTCCGGGTCGATGACCAGAAACGCCTGTCCGATGCGCGGCGGGTTGCCGGCATCGACAAAGAACGAGTCGGCTTCGAAGCCCAGCGCCGCACCGGTCAGCGCGCAGGCGAGCAACTCGACGACCAGCGCCAGCATCGCGCCCTTGTTGCCACCCATCGGCAGCATCGAACCCTCGAGCGCCGCCTGCGCATCGGTGGTCGGATTGCCGGCCCGGTCCAGCGCCCAGCCGAGCGGAATCGGTACGCCCTTCTTCGCCGCGACCATCACCTTGCCGCGCGCGACTTCGGACAGAGACAGATCGACGGTCAGCGGCGAGCCGTCGCGGCGCGGAAAGATCGCCGCGATCGGATTGGTGCCGAACAGCGGTCGCTTGCCGCCCGCCATCGGCATCGCGGCGGGCGAATTGCCGAAGGCGAGGCCGACCATGCCGGCCTGCGCCGCCGGCAGCAGATGATGCGCCGCGACACCGAAGTGATGGCTATTGGCCACACCGGCGAAGGCGACGCCGAACTCGTCGGCGCGCGCGATGGCCTCGGTCACCGCGAGCGCACAGGCGGGAAAGGCAAGACCCGCGCAGGCGTCGATCAGCACTGCGCCACCCCGGCTCCGCCGCACCACGGGAACGGCAGCGCCGTCGGCGCGTCCGTTGGCCAGATGCGTCGCGTATTGCGGGATTCGCGAAAGTCCGTGCGACGACAGTCCCTGCGCTTCGGCCTCGACCAGCGCGTTGGCGGTGGATTGCGCCATCGCCTCGTTGGCGCCCGCGTTGCGCAACGCCTGCGTGGCCAGCTTGCGCATCGCTTCGATCGCGAGTTTGGGCATGTCCGGCCTTTCAATCGTCGCGCAGCGCGGCGGCAACCCTGTCCGCAATCAGCGCCGACACACGTTCGTTGGATTCGCGCGTCACACCAGCGATGTGCGGCGTCAGGATCAGGCGCGGACAGCCGGCGAGCAGCGATCCCGCAGGCAGCGGCTCGCGGTCGAAGACGTCGAGCGCCGCGCCGCCCAGCCGGCCCTCGCGCAGCGCGTCCGCCACCGCCACCTCGTCGACGACGCCGCCGCGCGCGGTGTTCACCAGGATCGCGTCCGGGCGCATCAGCGCGATGCGCTGCGCGTCGAGCAGGTTGCGCGTATCGCTGGTCAGCGGCACATGCAGCGAAACCACGTCGGCCCGGGCGAGCAATTCCGGTAGCGTGGCGGCCTCGGTAGCGTGCGCGGCCCAGACCGGCGACGAAGCGGGCAGCTGCGGATCGAAGGCGATGGCTCTCATCCCCAGCGATTGGCCGAGCTTCGCCGTCAGCCTTCCGATGCCGCCAAAGCCGACCAGACCCAGCGTCTTGCCGGCGATTTCGCGACCGTCGCCCAGCGCGGCACGCGGCCACGAACCATCGGCGACCGCGGGCGTCGACAGATAAGCGGTGCGCAACAGCACCATCGCGACGCCGATCACGTACTCCGCCACCGCCTGCGCGTTGGCGCCGGTCGCCGGAATCACCACGATGCCGCGCGCCAGGCACGCCGTGGTGTCGATGTTATCGAGCCCCACGCCGAGCCGACCGACGACGCGCAGCTTCGGCGCGGCGGAGAGCAGGTCCTCGTCGACCTGCGTGCGGTTGCGCACGATCAGCGCCGTGGCGTCGGCCAGGTGCGCGACGAGTTCCGGCCGTCGGTCGACCAGCGTCTTGTCGTAGAGTACCGAAAAGCGCTCGACGAGCGTTGCCACCGCGACATCGTCCATGAACTCGCTGATGACGATGCGCATCATTTCTGCCAGGGCAGGCGGTCGAGATCGACGTTGCCACCGGTCAGGATCACGCCGACCCGCCTGCCGCGTACCGAGAGCGCGCCCTCGAGCATCGCCGCCAGCGGGACTGCGGACGACGGCTCGATCAGCACCTTCATCCGCTCCCAGATCAGGCGCATCGCAGCGATGATCGCTTCCTCGCTGCAAGTGCCGATCGTCGCGACGTGCATGCGCAACGCACGCAGCGTGCGCTCGGACAGTGCTCCGCGCAAACCGTCGGCGATGGTTTGCGGATTCGGCATCGACTGCAGCGTGCCGCTCATAAAGCTGCGCGCCGCGTCGTCCGCCGCGGCCGGCTCGGCACCGAGCACGTCGATGTCCGGTTGCATCGCCTTGGCGGCGATTGCGGTTCCGGAGAGAACGCCGCCGCCGCCGATCGGTGCGACGACGGCGTCGAGATCGGGTACCGCCTCCAGCAATTCCAGCGCGGCGGTGCCCTGCCCGGCGATCACCGCGAAGTCATCGTAGGGATGGACGAGTGTCGCACCGGTCGCATGCTGCAGCTGCGCGCACGCGTCTTCCCGCGCCGCCAGCGTCGGCTTGCAATAGTGGATGCGGGCGCCGAAGCCCTCGACGTTGGCGACCTTGATCCGCGGCGCGTTGTCGGGCATTACGACGTGCGCCGGAATGCCGCGCCGCCGCGCCGCGTAGGCAAGCGCCGCCCCGTGATTGCCGGAGGAATGCGTGACCACGCCGCGTGCCGCGTCGTCGGCCGGAAGCGCAAACACCGCATTGCAGGCGCCGCGCGCCTTGAACGCGCCGACCTTCTGCAGGTTTTCGCACTTCCAGAAAAGCTGTGCGCCAATGACGTCGTCCAGCGAACGGCACGTGAATACCGGGGTACGGTGGACGAACGGCAGAATGCGCGCATGCGCGGCTCGAATGTCGGCGAGGGCGGGCAACTCCACCGCGTCGAGCCCTGCCGGCGTGGCGCCCGGCGTCATCGAATCGGCGTCACGCTGCGCTGCGGCTTTTGCCGTTGGGCCCACCCATTCACGCGCTTTCGTAGAGCCGGGTCAGCACGAACTCGCGATGCCCGAGCGCCTCGGCCGAGGTCAGCCTGCCGTTGGCGGTGCGGAACATCATGTCGAGCAGCTTGTCGCCCGCCTGGTCCATCGTGAGCTCGCGCTGCAGGAGGCCGGAGGTGTCGACGTCGATGTGCTCGCTCATCGTGCGCACGGTGCGCGGATTCGCGCAGATCTTGATCACCGGCAGGATCGGATTGCCGATCACGTTGCCCTGCCCGGTCGGGAAGAAGTGCACGACGTAGCCGGACGCCGCGCACAAGGTCACCATTTCGGCGGCCGCAGACGACGAGTCCATGAACCAAAGTCCGGGGCTCGTCGGCATCTCGGCCTTGTCGAGCACGCCGTCGACGACGCATTTCTTGCCGATCTTCTGGATGTTGCCTAGCGCCTTTTCCTCGATGGTCGTGAGGCCGCCGGCGATGTTGCCCTTGGTCGGCTGCGAATCGGACAGGTCGCTCGTCTTGTGCCGGTTGATGACTTCCTGGTAGCGGTCGAACATGCGCATGAAGTCGGCGCGCACGCGGTCGTCGCGGCAGCGCGCCGCGACGATCTGCTCGCCGCCGGTCAGCTCGGTCGTTTCGCCGAACACCAGCGTGCAGCCAGCCGCGTAGAGCTTGTCGAAGGCATCGCCGACGGTCGGATTGGAGCCGCAGCCGGAGGTGGTGTCCGACTCGCCGCACTTGGTCGACACCCACAGTTCGTCGAGTTTGCATTCGACGCGGTGCAGCTCGCTCGCCGCCTGCAGGTATTCCTTGGCCGCCTTCGATGCCCGCATGATCGTATCGTGATCGCCGTGCAGCTCGATGCCGAAGCCGGTCACCGGCTTGCCGGTCGCGGCGATCGCGTCGACGATCTTCTTCGTCCACTGCTCCTCGATGCCGATGACGACGACCGCAGCGACGTTGGGATTGGCGCCGGTGCCGATCAGCGTGCGGAAATGCAGCTCGAGGTCGGCGCCGAACTGCAGCCGGCCGTAGGGATGCGGGATCGCGAGCGTGCCCTTGATGTTGTTGGCGACCGCCTCGCAGGCCGCGTTCGACAGGTCGTCGACCGGCAGGACGATGACGTGGTTGCGCACGCCCACGCGGCCGTTTTCGCGGCGGTAGCCCCAGAATGTGTTTTTCATGATGTGCATTACCACCGTTTGGTCCTGATGTTGTGGACATGGGCGTGCTGCCCGCGCGCGATCGGCTGCACGACGCGCCCGATATCGATACCGTACTTGATCACGGTATCGCCGACTGCCAGGTCGCGCAGCGCCACCTTGTGGCCGATCGGGATGTCCTGCACGCAGGGCAGGGTGATGGTCCGGTCCTCGTCTAGGATCAAGCCGGTAAGCGTCGTGCCAGCAGTGACGCCCTCGACGACGACGACCGCGACTGCATCGGCGGGGTCGTGCAAAACGCAGTGGATCATGGGAAGACTCCGTGGGGTTGCGGGAGGCAGTCGCGGGAGACGCCGGCGGCGAGATTCACGCGATACCGTTGACGCGCTATCGGCGCCGTGCGACAGGACAGAGCGTAGCGTAGCGCCGCCTGCGGCTCAAGTCAACTATATCATCCATATGATTTGCATCAATGGCTGCCGACCGCTACACTGCGCCGCACGATGTCCCGTGGACGCACCTCCCCGCCGCCGCCGGAAGCGCCCGGCCCCGGAATCGCGTACGCATCGCCGTTGTTCCGGCAGATCGAGCGGCAGATGCTGGCGGCCTTGAGCCGCGGCGAATGGAAACCGGGCTCGGCGATTCCCGCCGAGCGACACCTGGCAGAGCGCTTCGGCAGCAGCATCGGCACGGTACGCCGCGCGATCGACGAACTCGTCGCCGGGAACATCCTCATCAGGCAACAGGGACGCGGCACATTCGTCGCCAGTCACACACGCGAACGGCTGCTCTACCATTTCTTCCACATCGTCGGCGAGTCGGGCGCCAAGTCCTATCCGGAAGTCGAGTTCCTGTCCTTCGCCAAAGCCCGCGCCGACCGGATCGCCGCGGAGAAGCTGCACGTCGCCGTGGGCGACCCCGTGTTTCGCGTTCGCAACCGCCTGCAACTCCTGGGCGCGCCAATCATGATCGACGACATCACGATCCCGGCGGTCCGCTTCGCCGGGATGACCGAAGCCAGATTCCGCGGCCGTGCGTCGACGATCTACAACCTGTACCAGCAGGTCTTCGGCGTCTACGTCGTGCGCACCAGCGAGCGGCTGCGTGCAATACTGGCCGACGCCGACTCGGCCGCACTGCTTGGCATCGCGAGCGGTGCGCCGCTGCTGCAGATCCGCCGCGTGGCGCTCAGCTACAACGAGGTCCCGGTCGAGTACCGGATCTCGCTGGTCGATACCGCACACAACGAATACTGGGCCGAGATCGGCCGCGGTGCCTGAGAGGCGAGCGAGGTGCTGTCGCGCGCCGATGACCCGGCACTGACTGCGGTCCGCGGCCTGGCGGCGCTGTGGGTATTCTTCTATCACGCCTGGCGGTCGGTGGAGCCGCAGCGGCTGTTGCTGCCCGCCGGCGGCTTCACGCTCGATTTGACTCCGCTCGCGAGCGCCGGCTGGGCCGGCGTCGACGTCTTCTACGTGCTCTCCGGGTTTCTCCTCTGGCGCATGTTCGACGACTACGCGAGCCGCAGGAGCCACCACGTTGCGCTGCGCCGCTATGCACAACGGCGCGCGCTGCGCATCCTGCCGCCGTACTACGCGCAGGTGCTGCTGCTGGTGATCGTCGGATTCGCCACGCCGTGGATCGAGCGCCCCACCTGGGCGGCACTCGCCTTCGTGGTCACGCTGACGCAAAGCGGGTCCTACGAGCACTTCCAGGCGTTCAACAACGTCTGGTGGACGCTGTCGATCGAGGCGCAGTTCTACGTGACGCTGCCGCTGCTCGCCTTGGCGATCCGCCGCGCCGGCTGGGCGTCGGTGCTGGCGGCCGGCTTCGCGACCATGCTCGCGTGGCGCATCGGCGCCTACCACGCGTTCAGCGCCGCACCGGTCTACGAACGCTTCTGGATCCTCGAGCAGTTTCCCGGACACATCGACCAGTTCCTGGCCGGCATGTTCGCCAGTCACCTGGCGCGATCGCCGGCGAATGCCGCACGGCGGCTGCGCGACGCCGCCGCGGCTCACGCCGGATGGCGCGCGCTTGCCGTCGGCTTCGGGCCGGCGGCGCTGGTGGCGCTCGCCTACCTGCTGCACGTCGACGACTTCTACCTGCGCTACTGGGACGGTCACCCGTGGCTCTTTTTCTGGCACGCAGCGGCAGGGGTGTCGGTGGCGGTTTCGCTGTACGCGCTGGCAATCCGGCCGGCCGCGACGCCGGGTGCGCGGGCGGCCATCGGCGCCCGCCTGCTGGTCGCCTTCGGCGTCACCAGCTACAGCTTCTACCTGTGGCACGAACTGGTGTTGCGCTTCCTTTCGACGTGGGTGAAGAGCGTATTCGGTACGGCAACGCCGGCGGCATTCGGCGTCAACGTGGCACTCGGCTTTCCGCTCGCACTCGCCGTTGCAGTGCTCTGGTACGCAGCGTTCGAGCGGCCCTTCCTGCGCGCGCGCACGCGGCTGCGTCCTGGCCGCTAAAGCCAGGCTCAGAACGGCAGCACCGACTGCGCCACCGGTGCGAAGCTGCGCCGGTGAATCGGACACGGCCCATAGCGCTCGAGTGCCGTCAGATGCCCCGGTGTGCCGTAGCCCTTGTTTTGCGCGAATCCGTAGTGCGGGTACAGCGTGTCGAGTTCGATCAGCAGCGCGTCGCGCGCGGTCTTGGCGAGGATCGATGCGGCTGAAATCGACGCCACGTCGCGGTCTCCCTTGACGATCGCGTGCGCGGGGCAGGCAAGGCGCGGACAACAATTGCCGTCGACCAGCGCCTCGGCCGGCGCCACCGCCAGCGCTTCGACCGCACGCTGCATCGCGAGCAGCGTTGCGCGCAGGATGTTGAGCGCATCGATCTCGCCGACGTCGGCAGACGCCACCGCCCAGGCGATCGCACACGCACGAACCTCGATCGCCAGCGCACTCCGGCGCAGAGGTGTGAGCAGCTTGGAGTCGCGCAGGCCGCTAATCGGCCGCGCCGGATCGAGGATGACCGCCGCGGCGAACACCGGCCCCGCCAGCGGGCCGCGTCCCGCCTCGTCGACTCCGGCGATCAGCACGCCACCCCCGCGCGAGCGAGTTCCGCCGTCACCGCATCAGCGGCCAGCGCCCCGGTATCGGCCGCCAGATCGGCGGCGAAGCCGGCAAACAGCGCTTCCAGGCGCCGCCGCGTAACCGTGTCGTCGAAGAGGTTCAGCGCCGCCTGCGCCAGGTTGCGCGCCGTGGCGTCGCGCTGCAGGAATTCCGGGACGACGAAGTCGCCCGCCAGCACGTTCGGCAGCCCGACGTAGGGCAACAACAGCCGGCGCTTGACCAGCCATCCGGTCAATGCGGACACCCGATAGAAGATGATGTGCGGACAGCGCGCGAGCGCAGCTTCGAGCGAGGCAGTGCCCGAGGCGACGATGCCGACGTCGGCGGCGCGCAGCGCATCCTCGGCGTGGCCGTAGAGCAGCGTGATCGGCAGCCGTTGGTGGCCGCTGCGATGCATGGCGCTCTCGAATGCGTCGCGCGTCGCGCGCGTGATGAACGGCACCAGGAAGCGTGCATCGGAGCGAGCGTTGAACAGGCGCGCTGCGGTTCCAAGCACCAGGCCCGCATGCATTTCGATCTCGGACAGCCTGCTTCCCGGCAACAGCGCGAACACCGGGGTTGCGGCCTTGAGCTTCAGCAACTCGCGTGTCTCGCGTCGCGTGGCGTGCGTGGCCGCCTGCTGCGCCATCGGATGCCCGACGTAGGTCACCGGAATTCCCGCCCGCTCGTAGAGCGGCGGCTCGAAAGGAAACAGCGCGAGCATCCGGTCCACACTCCCGCCGATCGTGGCCAGACGGTCCTGACGCCATGCCCACACCGAGGGGCTGACAAAATGGATGGTGCGCACCCCGGCGTGCTTTAGCCTGCGTTCAAGGCCGAGATTGAAGTCGGGCGCATCGACGCCGATGAACAGCGGCACACCGGCGGCCAGAAGGCGCCGTCGCAGTTGACGACGAATGCGCAGCAATTCGGGCAGGTGCGCCAGCACCTCGACCAGACCGCGCACGGCGAGCTTCTCGAGCGGAAACCAGGCCTCGCAGCCCGCCGCCTCCATGCGCGGGCCGGCGATACCGACAAAGCGCACGTCCGGGCAACGAGCGCGCACCGCGTGCATCAGCTCCGCCGCCAGCGCATCGCCGGACGCCTCGCCGGCGACGATTCCCACCAGGACGGGCGCCGCGTCGGCGGCAGCGTCGGACATCGGCTGTCGTCCGCAGAGCTAGCGCACGATGCCGCGGCCAGGTGTTGCAAGAAACTTCGCCAGCGGCGCCAGCGCCGGCACCCGTGCCGAGTCGGCTTCGATCTTCGCCCGCGCCTCTTCGAGCGTCAGGTTGTCGCGGTAGATGAGCTTGTACGCGCGCCGAATCTGCAGGATGTCGTCGGCGCTGAATCCGCGACGCCGCAGCCCCTCGCTATTGGTGCCGCGCGGCTTCGCCGGATACCCCTGCACCATCATGTAGGGCGGGACGTCCTGCAGCGCGACGGCGTAGGCGGCGAGCATCGTGTGCGCGCCGATGCGGACGAACTGGTGAACGCCGGCGAAGGCGCCCAGTACCGCCCAGTCGCCGATCTGCACGTGCCCTGCGATTTGCGCGTTGTTGGAAAACGTCGTCAGGTTGCCGACCACGCAATCGTGCGCGACGTGCGCATAGGCAAGAAACAGGTTGCCGTTGCCTATGGCGGTGTCGCCGCGGTCCTGCGCGGTGCCCGCATGCACGGTTGAGAACTCGCGAAAGGTGTTGTCATCGCCGATGGTCGTGGTCGTCGGTTCTCCGCCGTACTTGCGGTCCTGCGCAATTTCGCCGATCGACGTGAACTGGTAGATACGGTTGCGCGCGCCGAGCCGCGTACGCGCACCGATCACGACATGCGATCCGAGCACGCTGCCTTCGCCGATGACGACGTCCGGACCGACGATCGAGTACGGCCCGACAGCGACGTCGCAAGCAAGTGTCGCCGACGCGTCGACCAGCGCGCTGGTATGGACGGCCGTCATCGCCCTCGCTCAGCCACCCGGCCCGGATACCGGCGCATCGGTGGTCAGCAAGATGTCGGCCTCGGCCGCGATTTCGTCGCCGACGCTGGCGCGCACGCGGAAGCGGCCGCCGTCCGCCATCCATGTTTTCAGCAACAGTATATCGCCGGGAATCACCTGCCGCTTGAAGCGCATCGCGTCAACCGTGACCACGGTGCCGGGAGCGCGCTGTCCCGAACTCGCCGCCAGCAGCGTCGAAAGCTGGATCAGCGCCTCGAGCACCAGAACACCGGGCATCACCGGATACGCGGGAAAATGACCCTGGAAAAACGGCTCGTTGGTAGTCACGTACTTGCGCCCCGTCGCACGCTCGCCGATCACGCACTCGTCCAGTCGATCGATGAGCAGCGCGGGATAGCGGCGCGGAAGCTCGTGCAGCAGCAGGTCGAACTCGTTCAAGGTCATGCGCCGTCTCCATCGGCTGCAGGGCGTTGCCGCGGTTCTCGTTCGAGTGCAGCGATCCGCTCGCTCAGTTCGCGCAAGCGGCGCAACTGCGACGCGACATGCCTCCAGTCGCGATGCGGCATCGCCGGAAACATTCCGGTATAGACGCCCGGCTCCCTGATCGATCCCATCACGGAGGTCGCGGCAGAAAGCACGGTACCGTCGGCGATGGTGAGGTGGCCGATGATTCCGACGGCGCCGCCGATCTTGCAGTTGCGGCCGATGCTCACGCTGCCGGCGATCCCGGCGCACCCGGCGACGGCGGTGTGCGCACCGATCCGGCAGTTGTGGCCGACCTGGACCTGGTTGTCGAGCTTGACGTCATCCTCGAGCACCGTGTCGCCGATCGCACCGCGGTCGATGGTCGTGTTGGCGCCGATTTCGCAATCCGCACCGATCAGCACGCGGCCGATCTGCGGGATCTTCAGCCAGCGCCCATCCTCCTCGGCCATGCCGAAGCCGTCGGCGCCGATGACCGCACCGGCGTGCACGATGCAGCGGGGCCCGAGAACGCAACGCGCGTAGATCGTGGCATTGGGACCGATGCGCGTATCGTCGCCGATTTCGGCATCGTCTCCGATGCACGCGCCAGGACCCAGCACGACACGCGCGCCCACCCTGGCGCGGGCTCCGACGACCGCGTAGGCATCGATCGACGCCGTGGCGTCGACAATCGCGCCATCGCCGATGCGCGCCGTCGCATCGATGCCCGCCGCCACCGGCACGTCGGCGTGCAGGATCGCCGCGACCTTGGCGTAGACGACATAGGGCCTGGCGTGGACGAGCTTGGGAAGTCCGGTCAGTGCCGCGTCGGCCGGCGCGACGATGACCGCCGCCGCGCGTGTCGCGGCAAGCTGTCCGCGCAGACGGGAATCGGCCAAAAACGTGATCGAATCGGATGCTGCATCGTCCAGCGCACCGATGCGACGGACGACGACGCTGCCGTCGCCATCCAGCCTGGCGGCGACGCGCCGGGCCAGATCCGCAAGCGTGATTCCGGAAGCGAGCGTGGGCGACATGATAGAGCGCGCGCGCCTTCTGCCTCGAAGTTCGGCGCCGACGCGCCTATTTGTCGGCGAGGGCCTTGATCACCTTGTCGGTGATGTCGATCCGCTGACTGGCGAACACCACCGGATCCTGCAGGATCAGGTCGAACTTGTCGTCCTGCGCGATCTGCTGGATCACCTTGTTCGCCCGCTCCTGCACGCTCGACAGCTCCTCGTTTCGGCGCAGGTTGATGTCCTCGCGGATCTCGCGCTGCATTCGCTGCAGGTCGCGCGTCTGGTTGGCGAGGTCGCGCTCCTTGTTGCGCCGTTCGGCGTCGCCCATCGTCGGGCCGTCCTTGTCGAGCAGCGTCTGCAGGTCACGCACCTGCCTCGTAAGCTTCTGCAGGTCGGCATCGCGTGCGGCGAACTCGCGCTCGAGCTTCTGCTGCGCGCGCTTGGCCGGGGCCGCCTCGCGGAACAGGCGCTCGGTATTGACGAAACCGATCTTGTAATCGGCTGCGTGTGCCGCCGTCGCGGCCAGCAACAAGGCGACGGCGAAGGTGGTGGCGATGCGGTTCAATTCTATTCTCCGGAAAGCGGGTCGTGGTCGCTAGAAAACCGATCCGACCTGGAACTGGAATTTCTGGATACGGTCGGCGTCGATCGAGTTGAATGGGAACGCGTAGCTGAACTTGAGCGGGCCGATGGGGGAATTCCAGGCAAGGCCCAGACCCGCCGAAAAACGGAAATTCTCGAACTCCGGCTGGAAGCCGTTGACGTAGATCTGGCCGGCGTCGAAAAACCCGGAAATGCGCACCGAGCGCTCACCCCGCAGCAGCGGGTAGAACAGCTCCGCGTTACCGATGATCTTGCGACTGCCGCCCAGCGTGTTGCCGTAGATGTCGCGCGGACCCAGCGAGCCCGCCTCGTAACCGCGCACCGAACCCACACCGCCGGCGTAGAAAGCCTTGAAAAACGGCAGCGGCTTGTCGTTGTAGCCGTCACCGTAGCCCACGTCACCGCGCAGCATCAGGACGAAGTCCCCATAGACCGGCCAGAATGACTGATTGACGTACTGCAGCTTGTAATAGGCAAGATCGCCGAAGGGAAGTCCGACCTCGACCAGCGCGGATTGCAGGCGGCCGAAGGAAGGATAGAGGATGTCATTGCGCGTGTCACGCGACCAGCCAGCGGAAAGAATGTAGCTGTTGGTCGAGTAGCCGAAGTCCTGCACGAACTGATAGTAGATCGGCGGGCTGTTGTCGTACAGCGTCAGGTTCGTATGCTCGACGCGGAAGCCGTAGTTGATGGTGTCGATTTCCGACACCGGCACGCCGAAGCCGATTGCGCCGCCCAGCGTCGACGACTCATACTGCGACACCGAAAGGCCGGTCGGGTCGATGTTCTTCTGGTAGAGCTCCAGCGTCCGCGATATGCCGTCGACCGACCAGTACGGTTCGGTGTAGACCAGCGAAATCGTGCGATTGATGCGGCTGGTGTTGGCCGCGAGCGACAGCGCGTTGCCGGAGCCGAAGATATTCTGCTGCGACACCGACCCGTTGAAGACGAGGCCGTCGGTGCTCGAATAGCCGACGCCCGCCAGCAGGTTGCCGGTGTTCTTCTCGGCGACCGAGACCTCGACGTCCACCTGGTCGTTGGTCCCCGGCACCGGTGGCGTCTCGACGTTGACGCTGCCTTCCTCGAAATAGCCGAGGCGCCGGATGCGCACCTTCGAGCGCTCGATCCGGGTGCCGTCGTACCAGGCGCTTTCGAGCTGCCGGAATTCGCGGCGGATCACCTCGTCTCGCGTCTTCGGGTTGCCGCTGATGTTGATCTTGCGCACGTAGACGCGACGACCCGGGTCGACGATGAACGTGAAGGCAACGGTGTTCTTCTCGCGGTTGACCTCCGGTACCGCGTTGATGTTGGCGAACGCGTAGCCGTCCACACCCAACCTCTCGCTCAGCGCCTTGACCGACGCCTGCATCCGCGAGCGGGAAAACCCCTCACCCGGCTTGACCACGATCAGGCGGCGCAGCTCCGGCTCGGAGACGACCAGGTCGCCGGCGATGCTGATCGCGGACACCGTGAACGGCGGGCCTTCGCTGACATTGATCGTGATGTAGACCTCGTCCTTGTCCGGCGAGATCGAGACCTGCGTCGACACGATGTTGAACTCGAGGTAGCCCCGGTTCTGGTAGAAGCTGCGCAGCGCCTCGAGGTCGGCCTGCAGCTTCTGCTTCGAATACTGGTCATCCTTGGTGTACCAGGACAGCCAGTTGGGCGTGGAGAGCTTCATCTCGGACCGCAGCTGGCGTTCGGTGAACGCCTTGGTGCCGACGATGTTGATCTTCGCGATGTTGGCGGTTTCGCCTTCGTCGATCGTGAAGTTGATTGCCACGCGGTTGCGCTCCTGCGGCGTCACCGTGGTCTGCACGGTCGCCGCATACTTGCCGCGCGTGATGTACTGGCGCTTCAGCTCCTGTTCAGAGCGGTCGAGCGCCGAGCGATCGAAGATGCGTGCTTCGGCGATGCCGACCTCCTTCAGCGCCTTCTTGATCGTATCGGTGTCGAATTCCTTGTTGCCGACGAAGGTCAGCGAGCTGATCGTCGGCCGCTCGGCAACCGAGACGACCAGGACGTCACCCTGCGCCTCGATGCGAACGTCTCGAAAAAAACCAGTCGCGTAGAGCGCCTTGACCGCCTGCGCGACTTTTTCGTCGTCGATGCGCTCGCCGACCTTGATGGGCAGGTAGGAAAAGATGGTCCCGGCCTCGGTGCGCTGCACGCCTTCGACGCGGATGTCCTTGACCGTGAACGGCTCGAAGCTCCAGGCAACGGTCGCGTGGACGGCCACGCAAAGTACGGCGACCAGCAGCGGCAGCGCATTGCGCCGGCTGGCGCATGCGCCAGCCGGCGCCCAACGCCGTGGCGCCGCCGCAGGAACCGGCGTGCGGCGATCAGAACAGGCGGGAGACGTCATTGAACAGTGCTAGGGCCATCAGTACGGCGAGCATCGCCATGCCGATGCGCTGGCCGACCTCGAACGCGCGGTCGGATACGGGGCTTCCCTTCAATACTTCGGCGAAATAATACAGCAAATGCCCTCCGTCCAACAGCGGAACCGGCAGCAGGTTGAGCACGCCGAGACTGATGCTGATCAGCGCCAGATAACCGACGAAGACGAGCGTCCCCGCTTGCGCCGACTGGCCGGCAAAATCGGCCATCGTCAACGGGCCGCTGATGTTCTTCAATGACGCTTCGCCGACGAAGATACGGCCCAGCATGCGCAGCGTGAACACCGACAGTTCCCAGGTCTTGCGCGCGCCTTGCGCCAGCGCCTCGAGCGGCCCGTAGCGAACCGTCAGCGCGAGCCGCTCGGCCGTGGCCGGATCGACTTTGAGCCGCAGTCCGGCGATGCCGACGATGCGCCCCGCCTGATCGACCGCCTCGGGCGTCACCGTCACTTCGTCGACGTCGCCGCCGCGCTCGACCCGAAACACGACGGGAACGCCGGGCTTCGCGTTGGTGGCCATCGCCACGTCGCCCGGGGAGTGGACCACCGCGCGGTCGACGGCGACGATGCGGTCGCCAACCTTGAGCCCCGAACGTTCTCCGGGCTTGCCCGGGACCAGCTCGGCAATCAACGGCGGACCCAGGTCGGCGCGCAACCCCAGCGTGCCCAACGCATTGCCTTCCCAGTCCGCGGCACGCAGCGCGCCAATGTCGAGCAATCGCGTGACCGGCGGATCGCCGGCGCGCGGACCGGTCGGTTCGACCGCGAGCACGACGGTCTCGTGCCCTTGCGCCTTGGTGAGCCGCCAGCGCAGGTCCTGCCAGCTGCGTACCGGCTCGCCGTCCACGGCGACGACCAGATCACCGGCGCGTATACCGGCAGCCGCTGCCGCCGTGCCCGGCGGCGCCTCTGCCAGTACCGCGCGCTGCCCGGGTACGCCCACCATGTACGTGCCCGCAAACAGCAGCATGGCGAGCAGCAGGTTGGCGACGGGGCCGGCGGCAACGATGGCGATTCGCTTCCATACGCTTTGCCGGTTGAAGGCGCGCGCGACATCTGCCGGCGCGACATCACCTTCGCGCTCGTCGGCGAATTTCACGTAGCCGCCGAGCGGAATCGCCGACAGCGCCCACTCGGTACCATCGCGGCCGAAGCGGCGCGCCGCCACGACGCGACCGAAGCCCACCGAAAACCGCAGCACACGCACGCCGCACCAGCGCGCCACGAGATAGTGGCCGAGTTCGTGGAAGACCACGAGCACGCCCAGCGTGAGCAGGAAACCCAGGACCTTGTAGGCCAGTTCGATCATGCCGCTAATGTACCTTGAACCGGGCGCCGGGCCAGCCACTCGTCGGCGTGTCGCCGCGCATCGCGATCCGCCTCCCGCGCGTCGTCGAGCGTGACCAGCGGCCGCAACTGCGCGCGCTCCAGCGTTGTGGCGCACAACGTGGCAATCTCGGTGAAGCGAATCCTTCCGTCCAGAAAGGCGGCCACGGCGACCTCGTTCGCTGCGTTGAGCGCCGCCGGCGCCGTTCCTCCCGCCGCCAGCGCCTCGGAGGCGAGCCGCAGGCACGGGAAGCGCTCGAGGTCCGGAACCGCGAAGTCCAGCGCTGCCAGCCGCGGAAGCTCGAGCGCCGCCACTCCGGTGTCAATGCGGTCCGGAAACGCCAGCGCCTGCGCGATCGGCGTGCGCATGTCGGGATGGCCGAGCTGCGCCAGCACCGACCCGTCGACGTATTCGACCAGCGAGTGGATCACGCTCTGCGGATGGATCACGACTTCGATCGCGGCCGGCGGCGCACCGAACAGCCAGTGCGCCTCGATCACTTCGAGGCCTTTGTTCATCATCGTCGCCGAATCGACCGAGATCTTGCGGCCCATCGACCAGTTGGGATGCGCGCACGCCTCGTCAGGCGTGGCCCGCGCAAGCTCGGACAGCGGCCGCGCGAGGAACGGCCCGCCCGAAGCGGTGAGCAGGATCCTGCGCACGCCGGCGCCCGCCGGATCTCGCGCATAGCTCGACGGCAGGCACTGGAAGATCGCGTTGTGCTCGCTGTCGATCGGCAGCAGCGTGGCGCCGCCGGCGACAACCGCCTCCATGAACAGCGCGCCGCCCATGACCAGCGCTTCCTTGTTGGCGAGCAGGATGCGCTTGCCGGCGCGCGCCGCAGCGAGCGTTGGAGGAAGACCCGCGGCGCCGACGATCGCCGCCAGCACCGTGTCGACCTCCGGAAGCGTCGCGACCTCGGCCAAGCCTTCCGGTCCGGCGAGCACGCGCGTCCCCACGCCGTCGCGCTCGAATTCGCGCTGCAGGGCTAGCGCGGCATCGGGCGCCGACAATACGGCGTAGCGCGGCCGAAAGCGGCGGCACAGATCGCCGAGCTTGACCGCATTCGAGTGCGCGGCGAGCGCCGTGACGGTGAAGCGGTCCGGGTGACGTGCTACGACATCGAGCGTCGAATCGCCGATCGATCCGGTGGCGCCGAGCAAGGTCAGATGCCGCATCGACGTGCCCTTCCGCGCCCTGGGCCAGCTGCGTCGACGAGCTTCGGCCTCATGCCGGCTTGTCCAGGAAAAAAAAGGCGGCCAGCGCGACGATCGGCATTGCGGCCAACAGCGCGTCGACGCGGTCGAGCACGCCGCCGTGGCCGGGCAGCAATGCACCACTGTCCTTGACACCTGCGTTTCGCTTCAACAGCGACTCGAAGAGATCTCCGACCACCGAGATCGACGCCACCAGTAGCGCGAAGGCAATCCATGCCGCCACCGTCATCGTGTTCACCGGATACCGGAACCCGGCCACGCTTGCGTACGGAACCAATAACGCCGCGTAGGTCGCGACCGCGATCCAGGCGCCATAGACGCCCTCCCAGGTCTTGCCGGGGCTGACCCGCGGCGCCAGCTTGCGGCGCCCGAACGCACGGCCGCTGAAATACGCGGCGGTATCGGCGATCCAGACAATGGCCATCGCCGCCAGCACCAGCCACGGCGAACGCGCCTGCAGCTCGACCAGCGCCACCCAGGTCCCGGCCAGCACCACCCAGCCGACGACCGCCATGGTGATCGAAATGCGCGTCGGCCAACGGGCGATCACCCAGCGCGGTGCGACGAGGATCCAGAACGCTGCGGCGACGCCGCACACCAGCTGCACGATCCCTGCTGGCCAGCCGCGGTCGAAACCGGCGGCAGGTGCCACGAGCAGGTAGACGCCGAGCGCGAGCAGGCCGCCGCCGAACCACAGCCTGCGCGCGGGGGCGAAGCCGGTCAGGCGTTCCCACTCGTAGGCAGCGATCGCGATCACCGCCAGCGTCGCCACCGCCCAGGCAAAGGACGACAGCAGGAACAGCGCCGCGAGAACTGCGGGGATCAACACCGCCGCCGTCAGGATGCGCGTGGTCAGCATCGGGCCGCGTCAGGCGTTCTGCGCCGAGCGCACCTGCTCGCTGGTGCGGCCGAAGCGCCGCTCGCGACTCCTGTACGAAGCGAACGCGGCATCGAGCGCCGCAGCGTCGAAATCCGGCCACAAGAGGTCGGTGAAATAGAACTCGGTATACGCGAGTTGCCAGAGCAGGAAATTGGAGATGCGCTGTTCGCCGCCGGTGCGGATGAACAGATCCGGTTCCGGCGCATAGCTCATCGCCAGGTAGCGGTCGAAGGCGTCGGAGGCGAGCGGCGGGCCGTGCGCGGCCTCCGGGTGGTCGGCGAAATAGCGCTGCGCGGCTTGCGTGATGTCGCGCCGGCCACCGTAGTTGGCCGCCACGGTGAGCGTGAGTCCGGCATTGTGCGCCGTCAGCGCTTCGCCGGCGGCGATCAGCTCGCGGATGCGGGCGGGAAACAGCGAGTCGTCACCGATCACCTTGAACCGGACCTCGTTGTCGTGGAGCTTCGCGACTTCCTGTTCGAGCGCGCGCAGGAACAGGTCCATCAGGATCGAGACCTCATCGGCAGGCCGCCGCCAGTTCTCGCTCGAGAACGCGAAGAGCGTCAGGTACTCGACGCCGCGGGCGATCGACGCGCGGACGATCGCACGCACCGTCTCCACGCCCTTGCGATGTCCGGCCACGCGCGGCAGCAGCCGCTGCTTCGCCCAGCGGCCGTTGCCATCCATGATGATAGCGACATGGCGCGGGACGGCGCCGGTGGCCGGCACCTCTTGTGTCGAGCTCTTGAACACTTCAGATCGTCGCGAACGCTTTCGTTGTTCACCATGCCGCGCGCAACGCGCGACGCATCAAGCATCCTTGCGGGCAAGGCTTCAGCCTTGCGCCGCATCGCATCAGGCTGACGCCTGACCCACAACCGGAGTGCGAGCAGCGGGACAGTTCCATTCTAGACCGCCATCAGGTCCGTTTCCTTCGTCTGCATCAGGTGGTCGATGTCGGCGATGAAGCGATCGGTGAGCTTCTGCAGGTCGACCAGCGCATGCCGCTCGTCGTCTTCCGAACACTGCTTGTCGCGCAGCAGTTTTTTCAGGTGATCGTTGGCGTCGCGGCGGATGTTGCGGACCGCGATGCGCGCGGCTTCCGCCTCCTTGTGGACGACTTTCGTGAGTTCGCGCCGGCGCTCCTCGGTCAGCGCGGGCATCGGAATGCGGATCAGGTCACCGCTGGTCGCCGGATTGAGACCGAGGTCCGCGTCGCGGATCGCCTTTTCGACGACCGGAATCATCTTCTTTTCCCAAGGCTGGACCGTGATGGTGCGGGCATCGGCGAGTGTCACGCCGGCCACCTGCGAAAGCGGCATCTGCGACCCGTAGTAATCGATGTGGATATGGTCGAGCAGTCCGGTATGCGCACGGCCGGTACGCACCTTCGCGAGATCGTGCTTCAGCGCCTCGACCGATTTCGCCATCTTCTGTTCGGCGGTTTTCTTGACATCGTTGATCATGCGGCCTCCTGCAGCCTCAACAGTGAACCAGAGTTCCCTCGTCGCCACCCATCACGACGCGCTTCAGCGCGCCGGGCACGAAGATGGAAAATACCTTGAGCAGCATGTTCTGGTCGCGGCACAGCGCGAGTGCGGTGGCGTCCATCACCTTCAGGTTCTTGACGATCGCCTCGTCGAAGGTCAGCGACAGGTAGCGCCGCGCGGCGTGGTCCTGCAACGGGTCCGCCGTGTAGACGCCGTCGACCTTGGTCGCCTTGAGCACGATGTCCACGCCCATTTCGCGGCCGCGCAGCGCGGCGGCGGTATCGGTCGTGAAAAATGGGTTGCCGGTACCGGCCGCGAAGATCACGACCTTGCCCTCCTCCAGATGCCGCAGCGCGCGGCCGCGGATGTAGGGCTCCGCCACCTGGTCGATGCGCAGCGCCGACTGCACGCGCGACTCGACGCCGGCGCGGCGCAGCGCGTCCTGCAGCGCCAGCGCGTTCATCAGCGTCGCCAGCATGCCCATGTAATCGGCAGTCGCGCGGTCCATTCCGGCAGCACCCGGAGCCACGCCGCGAAAGATGTTGCCACCGCCGATGACAATCGCGATTTCGACGCCGGCGCGCAGCACGTCGGCGATTTCGGCGACGATGCGGTCGATCGTTTCGCGCTCGATGCCGTAGGAACCGTCACCCATCAGCGCTTCACCCGAGAGCTTGACCAGGATCCGCTTGTAGGCAGGGCCAGTCTCCGCCTTGGCCGCCGTGGCAACGGTGGCAAGCGGAGCGGCGATGGGCGAATTCATGCTGACTCCTAACAATCAGGAAAGCGTCGTTCCGCCAGTGGCGGGAATACCGGGTCTTGCCGGCAACGCTGCCGCGTCCCCGCGCTCGTGCGCGGATGACGGTGACGATGTTTCTGCGCTAGCCAAGATTACCAATCATGCCTTTGCCATCGCCGCCACCTCGGCGGCGAAATCGTCCTTCTTCTTCTCGATTCCTTCGCCAACGACGTAGAGCGCAAACGATTTCACGGTGGCTCCCTTCGTCTTCAGGTATTTCTCGACGGTCTGGTCCTGGTCCTTGACGAATGACTGCCCGTTCAGCGTGATCTCGGCCAGAAACTTGTTGATCCTGCCCTCGACCATCTTGGCGACGATGTCCGCCGGCTTGCCGGAGTCCGCTGCCTGCGCGACGAAGATGGCGCGCTCCTTCTCGACCAGGTCCGCCGACACGTCGGCACGCGATACGCACACCGGTCGCACGTTGCCCGGCGCCGTCGTCGCCGCAATATGCAGCGCGATGTCCTTGCCGGTCGCCTCGTCACCGTCGATTTCCACCGTGACGCCGACACGGCCGCCACCGTGCAGGTACTGCACCAGGCGCGCGGGCGTCGCGAGGCGCAGAAAGCGCCGGATCGACAGATTCTCGCCGATCTTTTGCACCAGCGCCTGGCGCACCGACTCCACCGTGGCGCCGTCGAGCACCAGGCCAGATAGCGCCGCAACGTCGGCGGGATTGCGGTCGGCGATCAGCTTCGCCAGGCTTTTCGCGAAAGCGACGAAGTCCTCGTTACGCGAAACAAAATCGGTCTCGCAGTTGACTTCGACCATGGCAGCCGTCTTCGCATCCGGCGCCAGCCAGGCGCCGACGATGCCTTCCGCGGCAACCCGGCTTGCGGCCTTCGACGCCTTGGCGCCGCTCCTGATGCGCAGCAGTTCTTCGGCCTTGGCGATGTCGCCGCCGCTCTCGGTCAGCGCCTTCTTGCATTCCATCATGCCCAGCCCCGTACGCTGGCGCAGTTCCATCACCGTGCTTGCGGATATGTCCGCCATCTGGTTCCTCGTATTCGTTGTTCGCGGGCGCGGTGCGCGGCCCATCGACGGTCGCGTGCCGCGCCGCGCGGCGGTCCGCGGCGGCCCGCAATCACCCGCGGTAGTCCTCGGTTATCGTTCAGGGTCAGCTCAGGCCGACGCCTCTTCCTGCACTTCGACGAATTCGTCACCCGACGTCACGGTCTCCTGGATCACCGTGCTCTTGCCTTCGAGCACCGCGTCGGCGACACCCCGCGCATACAGGCGAATCGCGCGGCTGCTGTCGTCGTTGCCGGGGATCACGTAGGCGATGCCATCCGGCGAGTGGTTGGTGTCGACGACGCCGATGATCGGGACACCGAGCTTCTTCGCTTCGGTCACCGCGATCTTGTGGTAGCCGACGTCGACGACGAACATCGCGTCGGGCAGCGCGACCATGTCCTTGATTCCGCCCAGGCTTTTCATCAGCTTATCGAGTTCGCGGCTGTGCGACAGCGCCTCGCGCTTGGTCATCCGTTCGAGCGTGCCATCCTCGGCCATCTGCTCCAAGTCCTTCAGGCGCTTGATCGACACCTTCACGGTCTTGAAATTGGTCAACATACCGCCCAACCAGCGGTGGTCGACAAAGGGCATGCTTGCGCGCTGCGCCTCCTCGGCGACGATTTCGCGCGCCTGCCGCTTGGTTCCGACGAACAGGATGGTGCCGCGGTTGCTGGCGAGCTGCCGGACGTACTTCATCGCGTCCTGGTACAGCTGCATCGTCTTCTCGAGATTGACGATGTGGATCTTGTTGCGCTGGCCGAAGATGTAATCGGCCATCTTCGGATTCCAGTAGCGGGTCTGGTGGCCGAAGTGCACCCCGGCTTCCAGCATTTGACGCATCGTGACCGACATTCCAAACTCCTTCAGGGTTGTAGCCTCCACCCGCGGGATGATCCGGCGTCTGGGCCCCGGAGGATTCCGGGATTCATGCGCGGGACACCCTAAAGACCGCGAGGTGTGCGGATTTTCCCGATCGTCCGCCCGCAAAGCCGGATGGCCACGGGAGATCTTGACCGCCGGGCCGAAAGGATTCCGGAAACCGGCGCGATCGAGCTAACTTGTTATTCTAGCACGTGTTCGAGACGATTTCGCCCCTTGGGCCGCGTCCCTGGCAGCTGCGGTTGACAGGGTCTTGTCGGCAGCTGCCAACGCGCCCATCTAACAAGCCATGACCCCTATCGCCACGACATCTTCATCCACCATCGTCGCGCCGATACCCGATATCGGCCTCATCGGCTTCGACGGACCCGACGCCGCCGCCTTCCTGCACAGCCAGCTGTCGTCGGACGTCACCGGCATGGCGCCGGGCACCGTTGCCCTGTCCAGCTACAACTCGCCCAAGGGGCGAATGCTCGGCAGCCTCCTGCTCTGGCGCCGGGGACCGGAGGCCTTCGTTGCCTTCGTTGCTGCCGACATCGCCGCAATGCTGCGCAAGCGGATATCGATGTACGTGCTTCGCGCACGGGTCACGGTGAGCGACCTGACGCCATCGGGCCGCCGCTTCGGCGTGGCCGGCCCGAACGCGCGCGAGACGATCCACGCGGCGCTCGACGCGGCGGTCGAATCGGCGCAGGGTACCGTCGCCTCTGGCGAATGCCTGATCGTCGCCACACCGGACGGCCGTTACCTCGTCCACGCGCCGGAGGTGCTAGCCGATGACGTCTGGAACCGCCTCGTCGCGCACGCAGCCGCCGACTCCACCGAAGCATGGAACTGGCGGGCGATCCGCACCGGCGTGCCGCTGATCACGCAGGCGACGGCCGATCTGTTCGTGCCGCAGACCGCGAACTGGGACCTGGTCGGCGGCATCAATTTTCACAAAGGTTGCTATCCGGGGCAGGAAATCGTCGCCCGCATGCAGTACCTCGGCCGTCTGAAGGAGCGGCTGTTCGCCTTTCACGTCGACTGCGCGCCGCCCGCGCCGGCGACACCGCTTTTCTCGGCGACCTATGGCGCGCAGTCCTGCGGCACCGTGGTCAACGCGGCGAGCTCCCCCGACGGCGGCAGCGACCTGCTCGCCGTCGTGCAGTGGGCCGCGCTGGACGACGCGCAACTGCATCTGTCCACGATCGACGGCCCCGTGCTCACGCGCTGGCCGCTTCCCTACGACGTGCCGGCGCCGGTCGCGCCGAAGCGGCCGAAGCTCTCCTGACGCCATGTGTCTCGCCGTCGTCGCCCTCGATGCGCATCCCGAATACGCGCTGGTCGTCGCCGCCAATCGCGACGAATACCACGCGCGCGGCGCGGCGCCGGCGGCGTGGGGCCGCGAGCCACCGTTTGTCGGTGTGCTTGCCGGACGCGACCTCGCGGCCGGCGGCACGTGGCTGGGCGTGCGTCGCGACGGCCGCTGGGCGCTGCTGACCAACGTTCGCGACGGCCTTGGCAACGACCCCGCCGCCATCTCGCGCGGCGAACTGGTGCCAGCGGCGTTGAACGACGCCGCGGCACCCGGGATGCCGCTCTACGGCATCACCGATCCCCGGCGCTACAACGGCTTCAACCTGATCGCCGGCGATGCCCAGGCGGCGGTGTGGATGTCGAACCGCAGCGCCGGCGAACGCCGCCTGTCCTCGGGCATCCATGGACTGTCCAACGCGCTGCTCGACACGCCGTGGCCGAAGCTCGTGCGCACCGTCGATCGCTTGCGTTCCTGGGCTGCGCGCGGCGACGCCGACGCGGCGCCGCTGTTCGCCGCGCTCGCCGACCGCACGCCGGCGCCCGACGATGCGCTGCCCAATACCGGGGTGACGCGCGAGTGGGAACGGCTGCTGTCGTCGCCGTTCATCGTCAGCGAGCGCTACGGCACGCGCTGCTCGACGGTGTTCACGATCGGCCGGCGCGGACACGCGCGCTTTGTCGAGCGTTCGTTTGCCGCGGACGGCACGCCGACCGGCGAGACGATCGAAGAGTTCAGGACGCAGTGAACGCCGCGCCGTGACCATCGAGATCAGGACAGCGGCCATAGCCTGAGAATTCGAGCGTACCCGTACCGGCACGCACGGTCAGCGCGCAACGGCCGCCGACGGGCAGCGTCAACTTGTCGGGGACGTGGCCAAAGGGCAGTCCGGTGAGGATCGGCGTCGAGCAGGCCGCGCGCAGCGAGCCAACGGCGGCGTCGAGATCGTAGCCTCCGTCGTTGTCGGACAGCGCGTATTCGGTGAAGCTGCCGAGCAGGATCGCGTGTTGCCGCGCGAGCACACCCGCGTGCAGCAGTTGCAGCAGCATCCGCTCGATCCGGTACGGCGCCTCGCCGACGTCCTCGACGAACAGGATGCCGCCGTCGACGTCCGGAAAGTACGGCGTGCCGACCAGGTGCGCGACCATCGCCAGGTTGCCACCCCACAGCGTTCCCGCGCACGCGACGTCCGGCCCCTCGAGAGCGCATTCGACCGCGTAGCGTTGCGCCCCGAGCAGCCCGAAGCAATGTTCGAAGGTGAACGCCGAGGTCTGTGCGGCACCGAAGTCGCCCGCCACCACCGGTCCGGCGAAGGTGGTCATGCCGACACGCGCGAGCGCTGCAAGTTGGAAGGCGGTGAAGTCGCTGTAACCCATCCATCGCTTGCCGCTGCCGGCAAGTGCCGTGAAGTCGAGCCGCGGCAGCAGCCGGGTCCAGCCGTAGCCGCCGCGCAGCGTGATCGCGAGATCGACGCGCGGATCGTTTGCCATCCGCTGCACGGCGGCCAGCCGCTCGTCGTCGGTCGCGGCAAACCGCTGCCAGCGCGTGCGGCACGTCGGGTCGACGATCACCTGGCCGCAGTGGGCGTGGAGTCGCGCGACCGCGCGGTCGACCGCCGCCGGATCGAGCGCAAATCCCGACGGCGCGTACAGGCCGGCACCCTGCAACCGGGTCATGATGACGGTGCGCCAACCCGGCGCGCGGCAAAGAAATTCGACAGCAGCCTGCCGCACTCGTCGCCGCGCACGCCGCCAGTGACGCGGGCGTGATGGTTGAGCCGCGGTTCGGCGAAGACGTCGATCACCGAACCGCAGGCTCCGGATTTGGGATCGCACGCGCCGAAGACGACGCGCGCGACGCGGGCATGCAGGATCGCGCCGGCGCACATCGGACAGGGTTCGAGCGTGGTGAACAGCTCGCAGCCAACCAGTCGGTAATTGCCGACCGCGTTTGCCGCATCGCGCAGTGCGGCGATTTCGGCATGGGCGGTCGGATCGCTGCCGGCGATCGGCGCGTTGCCGCCGCGGCCGATCACCACGCCGTCGCGCACGACGACGGCGCCGACTGGAACTTCGCCGCGTGCGGCGGCCGCGCGTGCGAGGGCCAGCGCCTCGTCCATCCACGCCTCGTCGGCCGTCACCCCCGGCAAGGTCACGACGTCGGCGTCCGGTTTCAGCGACCGCCGGCGCCGCTCGCCGCCCGGCTCATTCTCGCCTGCGCCATCGCGGGACATGCCGGTCAGGACCTGGCACGGTCCGCGGCCGCGCGCCGCCGCCGGCGTCGTCCACGTATCCGCAGCCGCGTCGTGGCGTGCCAGATCAGATGGGTCAAGAAAAACGAACCGACGCCACCGACCACGGCGAAGGTGACGAGCCCCACCAGGACCTGCTTGCCCATGCCGGAGAGGCGCTTCCACCAAGGCCTGGCGGCGGCATGCGTGACGCTCGCAGATGGCGCGTCGCCGCTGGTCGCAGACGCAGGCGCCTCGCCTTCCGGCGCTCCGATCAGCGCGCTGCCGACGTGATACGCGGCGACCGCGATAGGCGCATAGGTGAAGGGGTTCGAGACCAGCGTGCTCGCTGCCGCCACCGGCAGATTACCGCGCAGCAGCACCGCGAATACCGCCGCACCCGCGATCTGCAGGATCGGGACGATGAAGCCGAAGAAAACGCCGACGCCGACGCCGACGGCGACGGTGCGCCGGTTGAACTGCCACAGCCACGGCCGCTCCAGCAGCGGCCCGAGCCAGCGCAGACCACGCTGCGCCCGCAATGCGTCCCGGGTAGGTATCAGGCGGTGATATTTGCGGTTCGGCACGTCGGGCTGCGACCTCTCACGGTGGTTGCCGGTGACTTCCGGGCCGTGGTCGAAGATTATCCACGATCTCGGTGACTTCGGCTCGAGGCGATAATTGTTGGCGATTGCTTCAACATTGGGCAATCTTCACAACCTGCCAAGGGGCCCTTTTATGACCACACGCACGCTGCGACGCAAGCTCACGCGACCGCCTCCTTCACTCATCGCACGTTTTCGCGGTGCGGAATGGCTCGCCGGCCACCTCGACAAGCAGCCGTGGGCGATCGCGGATTAACGTGATGACGACCGAGATTTTCTACCTGCCGCATGCGACGCCCGAAGTCTACGCGATGATCCGCGCCGCCATGCCAGCCACCTGCGAGCTGGTGACGCTGGAGCACGACGACGACGACGAGCGCATCGCCAAGCTCGCGTCGGCGAAGATCGTGATCGTCGCCACGCGGCGTTTCACGCGGCCGATGATCGACGCGGCGAAGGCGCTGCAGCTCGTCCACCATCAAGGCGTGGGCTTCCAGGACACGATCGATCTTCCCGCGCTGGCGGCGCGCAAGGTCCGGCTCGCGCTGACACCTTCCGGCACGACCGACGGCGTGGCCGAGCACACGATCCTGTTGATGCTGGCGATACTGAAACGCCTGCCGTTTGCCGATCGGGAGTTGCGCGAAGGCCGCTTTCACAACAATGCGCTGCGGCTCGTATCCCGCGAGTTGAAGGGACTGACCGTCGGCTACGTGGGAATGGGAAGGATCGCCCAAGCGGTGGCTGCACGCCTGTTGGCCTTCGGCACCCGCGGCGTGTATCACGATACCGCCGTGGCGCTGCCGCCTAAGCGCGCAGCGGCGCTCGGCGTCGTCGCTGCGCCGTTCGATCGTGTGCTGGCGCAGTCCGACATCGTCAGCCTGCACGCGCCGCTGACTCCGGCGACGCGGCACCTGATCGACGCCACCGCACTTGTCCGCATGAAGCGCGGTGCGTACCTCGTCAATACAGCCAGGGGCGGGCTCGTCGACGAAGCCGCGCTGATCCGCGCGCTGGACAGCGGTCATCTCGCCGGCGCCGCGCTCGATGTCTTCGAGCAGGAGCCGCCTTCGTCTCCCGCGCTCTTCGCGCGCACAGACGTCGTGCTGACACCGCACATCTCTTCGGGAACTCGTGACGCGATGACGACCAAGCTGCGCGCGTTGTTCGACAACATCGAGCGCTTTCGCCGCGGCGAGCCGCTCGAGAACGAGGTCGACCTCGCCCGCTGGAGCGAGTCGGTTTCGGCCTGATGGCCCCGTTGACGGCCGCGGCAAGGGTGCGGCCAAGCCGAAGGGCTGGTGATGATGCAGGATCGGCGCAGTTCACGCACGCGCCGAGTTCGGTGTGCGCCTGAAGGTCGTGCACCACAGCGCGCTCTGGCTCAATATCGGTTCGGAACGACGTCACGGGTCGATGTCCCGAGCGGCGGCGAAGGAGACAGGCGCCGGTAGCGATCTCAGGCCTCGCCCCGCGCGCGACGGATCACCTCGTAGACGGTCCGAAGATCGGCAATCGGCATCTGCCCGGGCGCCGAACTGGATTCGCCGACCGCGAAACTCAGCGTTGAACCGAAGACGCCGCCGATCATCCGTGTGACCGATCCCAGCGGCCCCATCGACATGCTGATCAGCGGGATGCCCGACTTGCTGTCGGCGCTCGCCGTTGCGGCGAGCAGCGTGAGCACGTCGGAGCGATCCCGCGGCATCGCCGCCACCTTGGCGACATCCGCACCCAGCCGCTCGGCCTCCTGAAAGCGCCCGACAAGGAATTCGACGCCAGGCGTATAGCCGAAATTGTGGTACGAAAGAATGACGCGCATCTGCTGCGCGTGTGCGGTTTCCACGACGCTGCGCACGTGCTCGGGATCGTTACCCATCTCGAAATCCAGGAAGTCGACAAGTCCGCTAGCGCCCACGGCGTCGTAGAGCCGCAGGACGTCGGCTTCGCTCGGCGCGATGCGCGTTCCGCCTTCCTTGGCCGAACGTCGAGTAAAGATGATCGGCGTATCGCCCACCGCCGCTCGCAGCGATCCGGCGACTTCGAGTACCGCGGCCGTGTCGCCGATACGCTCGAAAAAGTCGACACGCCATTCGATGACGTCGGGCACCTTGGCCAGGACACTCGCTGCTTCGCCCAGGACAACGTCGCGCGTAGGTCCGACCAACGGTGTGCAGATCACCGGGGTGTCGCCGCCGAACTGTCGTCCTCGCACACGGATGACTTTCTCCCGCTTCATCAATTTCTCTCCTTGATGCACGTCGTGCAATGCTGCGCAAGCCAAAGTACCCGCGGCGCACCTGCCTGCATTCTATAGAGAACGGATCCGCCGCTGTAGCCCGGAAGCCGCGGCAGCAACAGCGACCGCGGGAACGCAGGAGATTACCGCTAGGGCTACGAACATGACCCCGAGCGAGCGCAGCGGCGACGCCATCGCGTGCGCACGGGAAGCAGATGCACTGCCATTGTCGAGGATAACGCTCGCCGGCCGCCTTCGACGCAGCGGGTGATCCTCGTACGTCGAGACTCATCGTCGTCCGCCGCTTGCCGCCCGATGCTAGTCCGATGGTTGCCTTGCAGAGCGCGTCGTACTATGTTGTCTCGATGATGCCGCCCAAGACCGCCACCTCTGGATCGTCTGCGCCAGTGCCGGGTTTCGACGCGCCGCTCGAAGTGCTCGCCGATTGCCACGTGCGCATGCTTGCGCAATGTTCGACGCTGCAGCGACTCGCAGCCCACGGTGCAGCGCCCTGGGCCGATGAAGCCGCGCAAACGGCCGCCCATAACGTCATTCGCTATTTCGATGGTTCCGGGCGTTATCACCACCAGGACGAGGAGCAGGATCTGTTTCCGGCGCTGATCGAATCGATGGCCGGTTCCGATCCGGTCTGCATACGGCAGCTCGTCGACTCGCTGACACGGGAGCATCGCGAGATGGAGCTGCGTTGGCAGACGCTAAAGGCTTGGCTGGCCGGGATCGAAGCCGGCGACGCGGTCGCTCCCCCGCAAGACGAAATCGATCTGTTTGTCGACCAGTACCAACGACACATCGCGCGCGAAGAGCAGGAACTCCTGCCGATGGCGGCACGGCTGTTGGAGTCGAGTGTGCTGAGCCGGATCGGTGAGGCCATGCGCCAACGACGCGGTATGCGACCGCGCTGAGACTCACGGCCAGCTGCGCCTACCCCGGCTTGCCGTCGAGCCTTGCTCGCGACAGGATCGGCCAGTAGCGAATCGCGTAGAGCGCGAACGCCGCTGCCCAGCAAATCGCCGAGCCGATGACGGTCGCCAGATAGGCATGCGGCAGGATCATGGCGCCGAAGACCCGAGTGACCGCGGCGCACTGAACGAGGACGTAACACGCCACCTCGTAGCCATCGGTGATCAGCGGGCGTCCGGTGTGGCCGCGCGCGGTGCGCGTCATCATGCCGATGGTCATGCCGCCGATGACGCCGATGGTCAGCGCATGCACGGCGAGCGGCTCCGCGACCAGCCCGAAAACCGCCAACGCGCGCAGGACGAGATAGACGACGATCCAGGCGTAGGCCGCGTGCAGTACCCATACGATCGGAGTTCCGAACGTTCGCCAGGGTTGCCACAGATAGAGTCGAGCGGCGTGCGCGAGTGCCGCGACCAGCGCGATAACGGCAATCACATCTGCCGGCGCCTGAAGCACGTCCGCGCCGAGCAGCGCCAGAACGCTTCCCAACGCCAACTTTTCGACCAGTGGACGGCGAATCGCCTGGGCCCCGGGGACGCCGTTGTTGGTGAACATCGGAATGACGCGTCCGCCCATCACCGCAATGATGAACAGGACGACGTCGAGGCCGACCTGCAGGCTGGCCCGTTCGGGCCACGCCAGCACACCCAGCCAGGAAAGGTGCATCGCCAATACGGCCGCGCCGAGAAGGACGAACAGCGCGACGAAGAAGTAATTGCGGCGATTTCTGCTTTTCGCAAAGGGGATGACCAGCGCAACCGCGGCGGCCAAAGGGAACGCGGCGTTCACCACTGCGGCGGCGATCGCGAAGGGCGTCAGCATCAGCACCCGTCCGGCGATCCAGAGCAGCGCGAACGCGGCCAGCGTGGCGCCCGTCGGCGTTGGCTGTCCGCTCCAGTTGCGACCCGCGGTGAAAAGGAATCCGGTGATCACGGCGAGCGCATAGCCAAACAGCATTTCGTGCCCGTGCCAGAGCGGGCTGCGAACATAGGCGGCGGGCAGAAGTCCCACGTACTGCGCGACCCAGATCAGGATCGAGACCGCGGCGAAGATGCTCGCCAGCAGATAAAAGGGCCGAAAGCCCAAAGCCCAGAGCGCGAACCCGTCAGGGTAGAAATCGGACTTGGAAGCCGATTCCTCGATTGCGCGTGGTTTTGACATTGCGGTTTCCATCCAGGAAAAGCGGGAATCGTGCAGCGACGCTATACGCCGGCCCTGCCGCGGCGGACGTGCGCTGCTGCTCGCCTGTTCGCGGTGGCCGTCGCCTTCTGCGGCGGACCGGTCACGAGTATCGACGCCAGTGCCCTGCGCTGCCTGGTCAGGTCGGCCAGCGTGTAGCGGTCGAGAGACTCGTACAGCGCATCGAACGCGTCGACGAGCACGTGGGTAAGTCTGCACGTACCCGCGATCGTGCAGGCATGCGGATCGTCGGAAAGGCACTCGACAATCGGAGCCGTTCCCTCGGCCGCACGCACGACCTCCCCGATCCGGATCGCCTCCGGTGCACGTGCGAGCCGGAGACCACCTCCCCGGCCGCGCACCGACTCGATGACGCCCGCGCGCGCGAGTTGATGAACCACCTTCATCAGGTGATTCTGCGAGATGTCGTAGGCGGCGGCGATTTCTGGGATGGTGGCAAGTCGCGTACGGTCGAGTGCCAAGTACATCAGCACGCGCAGCGTGTAGTCGGAGAAGGTCGTCAGACGCATGGATTCCTAACGTGTATGTAACGTATTGTTTTACCGGGCCGACGATGCTAGGATTAAGGTGTACGCACTATATATCTTATCCATCGTGCCGACAACACAGGCGCTGTTGCTCGTCTCCACATAGCGAACTGCCGCTTTTCCGTCGTCGCCGTGTTCCGGTGCCTTCCGGCCCACTCGCGAATCCCGACTTTCCACCCACCGAGGACCTCCGAATGAATCAGCACGCCCACGTCCACCTCTCACCCGACCAGATCTACCCGTTCGATGCACGCGGAATTGCCAAGCGTTTCCGGCACGCGGCGATCTTCGGTGCGCTCGACGCGTTGCGTACGGGCGAGACGATGCGTTTCGTCAACGATCACGATCCCTTGCCGCTGCTCGACCAGCTGCAGACGCGCTACGGCGAATCCGTATCCATTGCCTACAAGCAGCGTGGGCCCGAAGGCGTCGTGATCGATTTCGCCAAGCGCTGATCCGCAAGCAGGGGTTTCAAGACTGCGAGGTCGCGTGTTCATGTGGCCCGGCGGTTAGCGCCGCGCCGCGGTGCAGCGTCAGCCGTCGGCCATTGCTGGACGCCGACTCGCTGTGCCCGCCTCGGCCTTCAGTCCCGATGCCGGGTCACGCGCGGTGCAGCAATAGGGTCACGAGCAGCGACGAATCTTCGAGTGCTTTCAACGCGTGCGGTTCCTGGTCGGCCAGGTACAGCATGCGGCCCGCGATAAGCTCCTGCACCCGGCCTTTGGCCTCGAATTCCACGGCACCCTCCAGACATTGAACGATCATCAATCCGGCCGCGGTGTGCTCCTGAACCACCTTGCCGGCGGGTAGCACATAGCGGAAGACTTCGAGATGATCCGTTCTGATGAGCGTTGCGGAGTCCGTTTGGCGCAAGTGGGTGCCAAGGGGCCGGATATCGATCAGATCGCCAGGTGCCGCGTGTTGAATCGCCATGATGAGTCCCTTCTTGTCGAATGCCGTGGTTGATTTCCCGGATTCTGCGCTCCGTATTCCACGTCGGTTCGAATTTCTGGCAAGAAGCCACGAATCGATGTCCCGGCGAGAATGCCCGCATTCATCTTCGCATGCCGCGCGCGCGTCTCCGGCTTCGACACACAACCAACCATCGCGGCGGGGAGGCAAGGGTCGGGGCCGCCATGCGGTGGAAGTGGTTGCTCAAAGCCCAGTAATCAAGCACTGTCCCGGCTCCGGGCGATCATTTGGCAATACCCCTCATGCGAAGGAGAATCAGCGATGCAGTTACCGGAGTTTTTCGATGCCGCACCGCGGCTTGCGGTCCGCGACCCGCTGGCCGCGTTCCTGGGTGCGGCCGACGGCGGCATCATCGAGTACGGCTACACTGACGTGGTGAAGCTCGCGGGTCATTCCTGCCCGACCGTTGCGTCCGCCTACCTGATGACCCGCGCCGCATTGCGCTCACTCTATCCGGACACGCTACCCGAACGCGGCGGTATCCGGGTCGAATTGCGCGAAGATCGGGTTGAAGGCGTAACAGGGGTGATCGCCAACGTCGTGAGCCTGCTCACCGGCGCAACGCAGGACACCGGCTTTAAAGGCATCGGCGGACGCTTCGACCGGCGCAACCTGCTGTACTTCGGGGTCGACATTCCCGGGCAGCTGCGATTTACGCGTGCCGATACCGGCGCCACCGTCACGGTATCTGCCCGTCTCGACCACGTTCCTGCCGATGCTCGGATGTTCCCGCTTCTGCACCGCTGCATCACCGGCGCCGCCAGCGACGACGAGGCGAAGCTCTTCCAGTCGCTGTGGCAGGGTCGGGTCGAAGCGCTGCTCGTCGATCACGCCGACGATCCGGAAGTCATTGTCGTTGCGCACCTCGGTCCCCCGACTGCCGCCGACACCGCGATCCGCCGATCCTGAAAGCCGTTGCGTGACCATAGCCACCTGGCGCGCTCTCGTCGTGTTGGCGGTGCTGTCGACCGTCTGGGGCTACAACTGGGTGCTCATGAAAGAGGCCACGCACTACGTGGGGCCGTTTGCATTCGCGGCGTTGCGCGTCGTGTTTGGCGCGCTGTTCTTGTTTGCGGTGATGCTCTGGCGCAGGCAATCGCTGCGGCTGGTGGCGCCGGGGCCGACGCTGTTGCTTGGCTTGCTGCAGACCGCCGCCTTCCACGGCTTGAGCCAATGGGCGCTGGTCGGCAGCGAGGCCGGGCGGACGGCCGTGCTGGCGTACACGATGCCGTTCTGGTTGTTGCTGCTGGCCTGGCCGCTTTTGCGCGAGCGCATTCGTGGATGGCAGTGGCTCGCCGTCATCCTCGCCGCAGCGGGCCTGCTTTGCATACTGGACCCATCGACGCTGCAAGGGACCATGACGAGCGAGCTGCTCGCCATCGGCTCCGGCCTGGCGTGGGCAGCCAGCGCCATCGTTGCCAAGAAATTGCGCAACACCGTGCAAGTCGATCTGCTTTCGCTAACCGCTTGGCAGATGCTTCTGGGCGCGATCATTCTGGCGGTTGTCGCGCTGGTGGTGCCGGAGAAGCCGATGGTTGTCGGCATGCCGCTGATCCTCATAGTCGTCTACGTTGCCATCGCCGGTACGGGACTCGCCTGGCTCATGTGGTTGTACGTGCTGGATGCGCTTCCGGCGGGTGTTGCCGGCATGGGTTCGCTCGCCGTGCCCGCGATCGGCGTGCTCCTGGCCTGGATACTGCTCGGTGAAATGCCACGGACAACCGAGTTGCTCGGCATGCTGCTGATCGGCGCAGCGCTTGCAATCCTCGCAGTCGCCGGGATGCGGCGGAGTGCTGGCTGACGCTCTCCGGCGAGAGGCTCAGTTGGCGGCGTCGACTGCTCTCGTGCCCTCGATCGACCGCGGCTGATTGCTGCGGGCTCGATGCTGCAGCTCGCTGACCATCACCTCTGCCAACGCTGCTTCCGATGTCCGACCACCGGCAACCCACCTCGCGCGAAAAATGGATCGCGGTTGCCCTGCTGTGGCTCGCCGGAAACGCGCTGAGGCTCACCATCCTCGCGGTCCCGCCGGTCATCGCGATGATTCGCGACGATTTCGACTTGAGCGCCACCGAAGTCGGCATTCTCAGCAGCATCCCGCCGGCGTTATTTGCGATCGCCGCCTTGGCGGGCTCGCTGCTCGTCGCGCGCCTGGGCGTCACCTCCGCATTGGTCGGCGGGCTGGCGCTGGTGGCCTTGGGCTCGGCGTTGCGCGGATTGAGTGCCGACTTCGCCATGCTTTTGATGACGACCGTTGTCATGTCGGCAGGGGTCGCCATCATGCAGCCGATCATGCCGACCACCGTCCGCCAGTGGCTCCCGCACCATATCGGCCTGGGCACGGCCGTCTATACCAACGGCCTGCTTGTCGGCGAGACGTTCGCGGTGCTGCTGACGGTTCCCGTCGTTCTTCCGCTCGTTGGCGGAGACTGGCGCATGTCACTGCTGGCGTGGTCGGTTCCGGTGGCGATGATCGCCCTCGTCGTGCGCATCTACGCGCCACAACCGACGACAGTCCACGGTAGCGCATCCGCGACGCCGCGAAAATGGCTTCCCGATTGGCACGACGGGCTCGTCTGGAGGCTCGGGCTGCTCTTCTGCTGCGTCAATGCGATCTACTTCAGCGCAAATGCATTTCTCCCGATTTACCTGGCCAACGCGGGCCATCCGGAGCTGATCAGCGGCGCGCTGACCGCGTTGAACTTCGGGCAGCTTCCCGCGTCGGGGCTGCTCTTGTTGGTAGCCGCCAAACTCGAGCGCAAGGTATGGCCGTATGTTGCATCGGGCCTGCTTTCGTTGCTGAGCCTCGCCGGACTGGTCTTCATGGTCGGACCGTCGACCATCGTCTGGGCGGCATTGCTGGGCTTCTCGGATGCCGCTGCGCTGATCGTCGGCTTGACGCTTCCACCCTTGCTCTGCCGCTCCGAGGACGTGGCGCGCACGTCGGCGGGAATGTTCACGATCAGCTACGGCGGTGCGGTTGCGATCGCGATCATCAGCGGTGCAGCGTGGGACTTGAGCGGGATTCCGGCGTTGAGCTTCGTGCCGCTGGTCGTCTGCGCGCTGGGATTGATGGCGGTCAGCGGCGCCATGTTGATGCGCAAAGAACTGCGTTGAGGCGCCTCGTAGCCGAACGAGCCAGTCATTCGCGCGCCTTGCTTGCCTTGCTCAGCGCCGAGCCCTTGTGCATCGCGACGTGGTCGGTCTTGTCGCTCTTGATTTCATACTGTGGATCGTCTGCGCTCGCATGGTGCGTGTATCCCTTGTAGTCGACGTTTCTGGTGTGCACCTTGACGATCTTGCCGCTCACGCGCCCCGCCTCGGAGTTCCAGGTCACGTGATCGCCAACCTTGAATTTCCTCGTCACGCTGGACCCCTTTGCGTTGCGCCGCTTGCCAGACAAGCATACCTCGGCAATGCCGTTGACCTGAATCCAGCGTACCGTGTCGCCAGGCTCGATGCGAGGGCCCGCCAGGTCAAAATAGATCTGGGAGCCGTCTTTGGACATGACGGCACGTACGTCGAAGGTGCCGGCGGCCGCGGTGCCCGCAGCCGCCACGGCCACCAGCAGCATGCACAACCTATTTGAGATCGGCATTCTGGCGCTGCTTGCTAATCAGACACTGGACAACGTGATAGTGAGGTTGATGCATAGCGTAAGGAAACGTTGACTGATGCGGTCAATACGACTGTCACGATCTCCCGACAGCAATCGCGCAGCGACAATTGCATACTTGCCGGCGAAGGGCTCGTACGTCGCCAATCGGCTAACTCGCCGAAGCGCGAATGCAACTGCCGGAGGCAACTACCGGCTTTAACTACCTGATGGCAAGAATGTTACGAACGGGAGGCACGGCAATGCCTGCAAAGAAGCCAGCACCATTCGAGACGATTCCCGTGGGGACTTCGGTGACGTGGCACTACCGCAGCGCGATCGGTCACGGCACCGTCAAGGGTGTTCACAAGATGGGTACTACGGCTGCCAACACCATGTACTCGATCGAGCAGCATGACCATCATCCCGGCGAGCCGCCGATTCTGGTGCACTCCGGCGCAGCGTTAACTCGTGTAGCCAAGTAGTACCCGACGTGATGTGACGCGGGAAATGGCATCGACGTTCGAGGGTGCTTCATCGGATCTGGCCAAACGTGTTATTTTCGTCCACGGCATTCCCGCCACCGCCACATTGCCGAAAACGGTCGCCTCTCTGCGTGGTGTACCTGCGGGAGCGACGCTGCCGGTCGCCTGCGGCAAGCTCACGAAGGAAAAATGACGCGGTGCCGAGTATGGGCCGGTGGGTTATCGGCGTTCAGTCCGTTTGCGTGGCGTGTGTCGAGATTACGACAACCCGGGTACCGCGCCCGGCGCCGGCAGCGGCTCGCCCTTGGGGACTTTGGATGTCAAGAATTCGCTACAAAAGGCAACGGAATTTCCCGATACCGACACGGTCGAAGCAGCGTTAGACTGGCGGAGCGGGCGCGCCTGTCACGCGGCCGGCCGCGTGTCGCGCAGAGCGTGGACACCGGAACGGCCCCGCTCAGCGCGCGTTCCGAATACCATCGAACCAGGAGCAAGCATGAACAAAACCCGTCAGTTGCGTGAGCTCGGCCAAAGCCTGTGGCTGGACAATATCACCCGCGGAATTCTCGATGACGGCACGCTGCGCCGCTATATCGACGAGTTCTCGATTACCGGGCTGACCTCGAACCCCACCATCTTCGAGCACGCGATCGCCAATACGGGCGCCTACGACAAGAGCATCCGCGACCAGGCGGCACGCGGAGAATCCGGCGAGGTGCTGTTCGTGGAGCTCGCGCTCGCAGACTTGCGGCGGGCCGCTGATCTCTTCCGGCCGGTGTTCGACCAAAGCGATGGCGTCGACGGCTGGGTATCGATGGAGCTGTCGCCGCTGCTCGTCGATGACACTGCAGGCAGCATCGGAGCCGCGGCGCGGATTCACCGCCAGGCCGACCGACCGAACCTGTTCGTCAAGATCCCCGGCACGCCGGCAGGCATTCCCGCGATCGAGGAGTCGATCTTTTCCGGGGTGCCGATCAACGTCACGCTGCTCTTCTCGCGCGAGCAATATCTTGCTGCAGCGGAGGCCTATCTGCGCGGGATCGAGCGCCGAATCGATGCCGGCCGCGATCCGCGCGTTGCGTCGGTCGCCTCGCTGTTCGTCAGCCGCTGGGACAAAGCGGTCAGCGCCACGGTTCCGGACGAGCTGCGCAACCGGCTCGGCATCGCGATCGCCGGGCGAACCTACCGTACGTATCGCGAGATGCTGGCAACTCCGCGCTGGCGCAAGCTAGCTGCGGCCGGAGCCCGGCCGCAGCGCCTGCTCTGGGCCAGTACCGGGACCAAGGATCCGCAGGCATCGCCGACACTGTATCTGGAGGCGCTGGCCGCACCCGACACCATCGACACCATCCCCGACAAGACCCTGCACGCCTTTGCCGAGCACGGGGCCGTGACCAGCGCGATGCCCGAAGACGGCGGCGACGCCGAGCCGGTACTCGCGCGTTTTGCGCAAGCTCGCATCGACATAGGCGCATTGGCGCTCAAGTTGCAGCGCGACGGCGCGCAGGCATTCGTGAATTCCTGGCAGTCGCTGCTGCAGCACATCGCCAACAAGAGCGGCGCACCAGTCGCCGTCAACCACGTGAAGGAGTGAAAGAATATGGCCAAGCCCTACGATGTCGCCGTGATCATCGGCAGCCTGCGCAAAGATTCGTTCAACCGTCGAATCGCGCAGATCCTGATCGAGTCGGCCCCGGCGCAGCTGCAAATGGAAGTCGTCGAGATCGCGCAATTGCCGCTGTACAACCAGGATTACGACCAAGCGACCGCACCCGCCGAATATACGGCGTTTCGCCAGCGCGTCGCCAGCGCCGATGCGGTGCTGTTTGTCACTCCTGAGCACAACCGCTCGATGCCGGCGGCGCTGAAGAACGCGCTGGATGTCGCCTCGCGTCCCGCGGGCCAGAACAAGTGGGCGCGCAAGCCGGCCGGCATAGTGACGGCGTCGATCTCGGCCATCGGCGGCTTCGGCGCCAACCATCATTTGCGCCAGTCGCTGACCTTCCTCGACATGCCCACATTGCAGCAGCCGGAGGCCTATATCGGCAAGGTGCAGGATCTGCTGGACGCCAGCGGGAAACCGAACAACGACGGCACGCGCGAGTTCGTCAAGAAGTACATCGAGGCCTTTACCGCCTGGGTCGAGCGCATCGTGCCGCCTTCTTGAACCGTGTGCGACAGGTTGGTCGAACTGGATTGAGCGGTACGAGAAGGTTGTGAGCGGTTCCATCAAAGCCACACATGCCCCCGGCTGGCCCGGCAGCGAGCCGCGCTGGACGTCGAGCGCCAAGACCGGTGTGGGGACGTCGCTCGGCGCGGCCAGCCGCGTCTGGTTCACGCTGAGTCACGGCATTTTGAACGAGATCTACTATCCGCGCCTCGACTCGCCCGGCACGCGCGACATCGGCCTGATCGTCACCGACGGGCAGGATTTCTTCTCCGAAGAGAAGCGTCACGCGCACTCGCAGGTCAGCTATCCGTTCGCCGGCGTACCGCTCTACCGGCTGATCAATGCGTGTGGCACCGGGCGCTACCGGATCGAAAAGGAAATCCTGGCCGACCCGGCGCGCGATGCACTGCTGCAGCGCACGCACTTCGTTCCGCTGGCAGGCGCCCTCGGCGATTATCGTCTGTACGTGCTTGCCGCACCGCATCTGGGCAATCGCGGATGGGGCAACAGCGCCTGGCTGGACGATTACAAAGGGGTGCCGATGCTGTTTGCGCAGCGCGCCAGCTTCGCGCTGGCAATCGCGTGCACAGCACCTTGGCGCAAGCGTTCCGCTGGCTTCGTCGGCGCAAGCGACGGCTGGCAGGATCTGTCGCGCCACCGGCAAATGAGGTGGGAGTATGCCCGCGCCGAGAACGGCAACGTCGCGCTCATCGGCGAAGTCGACTTGGAATCCTGCGCCGGCAGTTTCGTGCTGGCGGTGGGCTTCGGCAATACCTCGGCGGAAGCCGGCCATCGCGCCCTGGCGAGCCTCACACAAGACTTCGAGGCGGCGCGGGCCGCGTATGTGCACGAGTGGCAGGACTGGCAGCAGCTTTGTCGGCGCATCGCCGATGACCAGGCAAGCGGATACGATGCCTACCGGACCAGCATGATGGTGCTTCGCGTGCACGAGTCGAAGCGGATTCCCGGCGGACTGATTGCCAGCCTGTCGTTTCCGTGGGGCTTCACCAAGAGCGACAACGACCTGGGCGGCTACCATCTCGCCTGGCCGCGCGACCTCGTCGAGTCGGCGGGCGCACTGCTCGCCGCCGGCGCGCACGACGACGTGCGCATCGTGGTGCGCTACCTGCAAACCACCCAGGAAGCCGACGGCCATTGGCCGCAGAACATGTGGCTCGACGGCACGCCGTACTGGAACGGCATCCAGATGGACGAGGCGGCGTTTCCGATTCTCCTGGTCGATCTGGCACGCCGCGAGGGCGCGCTTTCCAACGACGACGTGCATCGCGCGTGGCCGATGACGCGGCGGGCGGCGAGCTTCCTGGTTCGCAACGGGCCGGTCACGCAGCAGGACCGCTGGGAGGAGGACGCCGGCTATTCGCCCTTCACGCTCGCGGTCGTCATCGCCGCTTTGCTGGTTGCCGCCGAGTTGGCCGACGCTTGCGACGAACCGGATGTCGCCGTCTATCTGCGCGAAACGGCCGATATCTGGAACGACTATGTCGAGCGCTGGACCTACGTCACCGGGACGCCGCTCGCACAAAAAGTGGGCGTGGACGGCTACTACGTGCGCATCGCGCCGCCCGAAGTGTGTACGGTAGCGTCACCCGCGCAAGGCTTCGTTCCCATCAAGAACCGCCCTCTGGGCGACATGACGGCACCGACCGAGCAGATCGTCAGCCCCGATGCGCTGGCACTGGTACGCTTCGGCCTGCGCGCCGCCGACGATCCGCGCATTGTCGACACGGTCAAGGTGATCGACTCGCTACTCAAGGTGGACACGCCGCACGGCCCGGCGTGGCACCGCTACAACGACGACGGCTACGGCGAGCGCGAAGACGGCAGTCCCTTCGACGGCACCGGCCGTGGTCGCGCATGGCCGCTGCTCACCGGCGAGCGCGCGCACTACGAGCTTGCCGCCGGCCGGCCCGATGCTGCGCGGGCATTGATGCGGGCGATGATCGCATTTGCCAACGACGGCGGCATGATCCCGGAACAGATCTGGGATGCACCCGATATCGCATCAAAGGAATTGTTCTTCGGCCGGCCGTCGGGGTCCGCGATGCCGTTGGTCTGGGCGCACGCCGAATACATCAAGCTTTTGCGCTCGCTGCGCGACGGGTGGGTGTTCGACATGCCGCACCAGACCGTGGTGCGCTACGCGAAGGGCAAAGCGCAACCGATCCGCGCCTTCTGGCGCTTCAACCACAAGACCCACTCGTTTGCGGCGGGTCGCCTACTGCGCATCGAAGTGCTGGCGCAAGCCATCGTGCACTGGAGCGGCGACGGCTGGCGCAGCGCGCATGACACGGCCACGAGGGACACCGGCCTCGGCGTGCACGCCGCCGATCTTCCGACCGCGCGGTTGGCGCCCGGCACCAAGGTCAAGTTCACCTTCTACTGGCACGAAGCCGCGCGCTGGGAAGATGTCGATTTCGAGGTCTTGGTGAGTTGATATATCCGCGTTCACGGTACCGTAGCATCGGCTTCGGCCCGCGCTACGACCCCTTTAACGGATTTCCACGGAGGACGGCATGGCCTCATTGATCGAATCATCCGACGTTGCGCAAGACGTCGACCCGCAGGAGAGCCGCGAGTGGCTCGACTCATTGGATTCGGTGCTCGAACACGAAGGAAGCGAACGCGCGCATTTTCTGCTCGAAATGCTGGTCGACCATGCACGGCGCTCGGGAACCCACCTGCCCTTCGACCCGACCACCGCCTACGTCAATACGATTCCCGCCACGCTCGAACAGCGCGCTCCCGGCGACCCCGCCATGGAATGGCGGATCCGCTCGCTGGTGCGCTGGAACGCGCTGGCGATGGTCGTGCAGGCGAACCGGCGCAACTCCGGAATCGGCGGGCATATCGCGAGCTTCGCCTCCGCCGCCACGCTGTACGACGTCGGCTTCAACCACTTCTTTCGCGCGTCCAGCGGGTCGCACGGCGGCGACCTCGTGTATTTCCAGGGACACTCGGCGCCAGGGTTCTATGCGCGCGCATTTCTCGAGGGGCGAATCACCGAGGCACAGCTACACAATTTTCGCCTGGAAGTGGCCGACGGCGGACTCTCGTCGTACCCGCACGCCTGGCTGATGCCGGACTTCTGGCAGTTCTCCACGGTGTCGATGGGCCTCACGTCGATGCTGGCAATCTACCAGGCGCGTTTCATGAAGTACCTGCACAACCGCGGCATCCTGGACGCGACGGACCGCAAGGTGTGGGCCTTCCTCGGCGATGGCGAGATGGACGAGCCGGAATCTCTGGGCGCGATCACGCTCGCGTCGCGCGAGCATCTGGACAACCTCATATTCGTCATCGGCTGCAACCTGCAACGCCTGGACGGGCCGGTGCGCGGCAACGGCAAGATCATTCAGGAACTCGAGGCCGCCTTCCGCGGCGCGGGCTGGAATGTCATCAAGGTCATCTGGGGCTCGTACTGGGATCCGTTGCTCGCACGCGACAGCAAAGGCCTGTTGCGCAAGCGCATGATGGAGTGCGTCGACGGCGAGTACCAGGCGTTCAAGGCAAAGGGCGGCGCGTACACCCGCGAGCACTTCTTCGGCAAGTACCCGGAGCTGCGCGACATGGTCGCGCACCTCAGCGACGACGACATCTGGCGGCTCAACCGCGGTGGTCATGATCCGCACAAGGTCTACGCCGCCTACGCCGAGGCGGTCAGGCACGAGGGACAGCCGACGGTCATCCTGGCCAAGACGGTCAAGGGCTACGGCATGGGCGAGGCGGGGGAAGGCCAGAACATCACCCATCAGCAGAAGAAGATGGGCGAGGACGCTTTGAAGGCGTTTCGCGACCGCTTCAGCATCCCCATCGGCGACGATGTGATCGGCGAGGCGCCATTCTACCGGCCGCCCGAGGACAGCGCTGAAATCCGTTACCTGCACGAGCGTCGTCAGGCGTTGGGCGGCTACCTGCCGCACCGGCGACACACGGCCGACGCCGTCAAAGTGCCCGCGCTCGAGTCGTTCGCGACGCAGCTTGCGGGCACCGGCGAGCGCGAGATCTCCACCACCATGGCTTTCGTGCGCATTCTCACCGAGCTCCTGCGCGACAAGGAGATCGGCAAGCGCATCGTGCCCATCGTGCCCGACGAGGCACGCACCTTCGGCATGGAGGGGTTGTTCCGTCAGCACGGCATCTACTCGTCCGTGGGCCAGCTCTACGAGCCGGTCGACGCCAGCCAGCTCATGTTCTACAAAGAGGCCAAGGACGGTCAGATCCTGCAGGAAGGCATCACCGAAGCCGGCTCCATGTGCTCGTTCATCGCCGCGGGCACCGCCTATAGCAATCATGGGATCAACATGATCCCGTTCTTCTGCTTCTACTCGATGTTCGGCTTTCAGCGCATGGGGGACTTCGCCTGGGCGGGTGCGGACATGCGCGTGCGCGGCTTCCTGATGGGCGGCACCGCCGGGCGCACGACGCTCGCCGGTGAGGGACTGCAGCACCAGGACGGTCATAGCCAGATACTCTCGGCCAACATCCCCAACTGCGTCGCCTACGACCCGACGTTCGCCTACGAGCTCGCGGTCATCGTCCAGGACGGCCTGCGCCGCATGTTCGAGGAGCAGGAGGACGTCTTCTACTACATCACGATGATGAACGAGAACTACGCGCACCCGGCGATGCCGGAAGGAGCCCGCGAGGCGATCCTGAAAGGGATGTACCTGTTGCGCGAAGGCAGCGCCAAGGTGAAGGGTAAAGGCACGACGAAGGCTCCGCGCGTGCAGCTTCTTGGGTCGGGCACCATCCTGCGCGAAGTGATGGCCGCGGCGGACTTGCTCGCGGGCGACTTCGGGGTGGCGGCCGACGTCTGGAGTGCGACGAGCTTCACCGAGTTGCGCCGCGACGGCCTCGACGCCGAACGCTGGTCGATGCTGCATCCCGAAGAGCCGCGACGGGCGAGCCACGTCGAAACGTGCCTCGCCGACCGCGCCGGGCCGGTCATCGCCGCCACCGACTACGTGCGGCTGTTCGCCGATCAGGTTCGTGCTTTCGTACCGAGGCGCTACGTGACGCTCGGTACCGACGGCTTCGGCCGCAGCGACACCCGCGAGCAGTTGCGGCATTTCTTCGAAGTGGACCGCCGCTACGTGGCCATCGCCGCGCTGAAGGCGCTCGCCGACGACGGCGACGTGCCGGCGGCGATGGTGAGCGAGGCGATCAAGCGTTACGACATCGATCCGCGGAAGCCGAATCCGGTCACGGTTTGATCCCGATGGTTAGCGTCGACCCGAAGCGAATCGAGATCTCCCTACAGAAATTATCGAGTAGCCCCGATAGTCGTTCGCGGCGGTGGCGATCATCGTAAACACGGGATCGAGCGATCGGCTAGTCGAGTTGCGTTACACCGTGTTGGATCGCGAACTTGACCAGGCCGGGCAGGTCGCCAATACCCAATTTGTGCATCATTCGGCTGCGATAGGTGTCCACCGTCTTCGGCGACAGAAACAGCATCGCCGCCACCTCGGCGCTCGATTTTCCCTCCGCCACCAGTTGCAGGATTTGCCGTTCGCGCCCGCTCAGGCTGTCCAGGGGACTTCTTTGGTGGCGCTCGGCGATGTAGTCGTCGATGACGCCAGCCGCGATCTTGTGGCTGAGGTAGCGCCGGCCCGCATGCACCACGCGAACGGCGTCGACAACCTCGCTGCCGGCAGAATCCTTCAGCAAATAGCCTCGCGCTCCCGCCTGCAGCGCGCGAAAGATATGCTCGGTGGTCGAATGCATCGACAGAATCAGTACCTGTGTCGACGGAAGTGCGTCGTGCAATTGCTGCGTCGCCTCGATCCCGTTCAACTCCGGCATCGCAATATCCATGACCACCACGTCCGGATGCAGCTGCTTTGCCTCGCGCAGCACTTCCCGCCCGTTCGCGGCATCTCCGACCACTTCGATGTCCGCCTGCGCCTCCAGCAGAGCGCGCAGGCCGTCGCGCACCACCGCGTGATCGTCGGCGAGGAGTACGCGAATCATGGTGTCGCACCTTTCAAAGTCACGATAACCTGCGTCCCTCGCCCGGGTGCGGATTCGACACGCAACTCCGCATTTACCGCGGCAGCCCGCTCCCGCATGATCATCAATCCCCAGCCGCGATCCCTGGCGGGTTGGTGAGAAATCGTCGGATCAAACCCTTCACCATCATCCGCGATGGTCAGGCAGGTGACTTGGGACTCGACGGTCAGAGCGACTGTTGCCTTGCGCGCCCGGGCGTGTTTGGCCACGTTGGCAAGCGCCTCCTGGGCGATGCGGAAGAGCGCTTCCTCCACCACCGGTGGCAACCGGCGGATTGGCTCTCGCTCGACCACGGCTGTTTCCACGCCCGTGCGCTTGGTGAACTGTTCCGCGTACCAACGCAGCACCGGTATCAACCCGTAGTCGTCCAATACCGCAGGTCTCAGTTCGGCCATGACGTCGCGGATGCTCTCGATGGTCTCATCCAGCAACGTGAGCGAATCATCGAGCCGTCCGTTGACCTGCGCCGTAGTGGAAGGCGCCAGTTGCGCTTTCACGATATTCAGGTTGATGCTCAGCGCGGTCAGCTTCTGCCCGACAAGGTCATGCAGTTGGCTGGCAAGTGCGCGTCGCTCGGCTTCCTGCACCTCGACCAACCTCCGCGAGGCGGCGCGCAGCTCATCGGCGTAGCGGCGCAACTCCTGTTCCGCCCATTTTTCCTTGCTGACGTCGAAGACACTGGCGCGGCTTCGAATGAATTGCCCGTCGGCATCCTTGACGGCAGTGGCGCCTATCAATACCGGAAACGTGGTTCCGTCCTTCCGCCGCATCTCGTACTCGTTGTCGCGCAGCCAATCGCGTTCCTTGAGCAGCGCGAAGTTCTGCGCGAATCGGTCGGAATAGTGCGCTGGCATCAGATCGGAGAATTGCATCTTTCCTTCAACTTCATCGCGAGCGTAGCCGAGCCAGCCAAGCTCGGTATCGTTGATTTGGACCACCGTGCCCGCTGCGTCGAGCGAATGGTAGCCACACGGTGCATTGTGATAGAGGTCGTGGAACTCCCTCCCGGCTTGCTGCGCTTCCAACATGACCTTTCTGCCTTCGCTGATGTCGGCAAAGTGGGTAACCGAACCCCGGTATCCGCTGAGCGCATCCGAAAGCGGCGTCGAGGCGAACTGAATCCAGCGCTCGACGCCGTCGTTGCAGCGCAGGCGGAATTCGCCTTGTTCCCGGTAGCCTTCCCTGCAACGGTCGAGCCTTTGCGCCGTGTCGGCCGCGTCACCGGGAAAGACAAACATCGACGGAGATCGACCGAGCACCTCCGCGGACGCAATGCCCAGAATCTCGGCCCCCCGCGGGTTGATATAGTCGATAACTCCGACGGCATCGACGCTCCACACGCCTTGGTCGACGGCTTCCAGAAGGCGCCGATAGCGGCCTTCCCTCTCGTCGAATGGCTTGTTCGGCTGCTCGCGGTCGTGGCGAAGCTCCATCGTCATCCGTTTCTCCTCGCACCCTCCGCGCCATGTACGCGATACCGGATCGGCCGGGTCCCGCGGGCGAGCTTGGGGTGGACGGACCCAAGCCGGCGATCCGCACGGATTGCGCGGCGCCTCGAGCTTTTCTCAGCGTACATTATCACGCGCAGCGGCACGTGCAGCGTCACGCGCAGCGCGCGACCCGTGCGCATCCCGAACGCGATGGCTTCACGTCGCCGCCCCAACTCCGCTGCAACGGGTCGCGCTATTATCTGCGCATCATCGCCGCCATGTGCGAGATGGCTCCCGCACCGGGGGTCATCCGCGATAGGGTACCTGCCGCATCGATTTCCGCAGAGGGGCGCTTGACGCTGGCAGCGCCGACACTGGTGCTGATTTGATAGGGTATTTATCCGGCACCGCTCATTGTCTCGCCTCAGTCGACGATCGTGCATTTGCATTGATCGCCGTTGCGATTTTGGAGGAGCATCCCATGACAAGCAACAGCTTCGGCACGCACGACAAACTCGCGGTTGACGATACCGCCTATCGCATTCATCGGCTTGATCGAATCAAGACCGTACACCGGCTGCCGTACAGCCTCAAGGTGTTGCTGGAGAACCTGCTGCGCAACGAGGACGGTCGGCTGGTCACCGCCGAGCAGGTCCAATCCTTGGTGAATTGGCAACCGCAGGCCGTGCAGCAGCGCGAAATCCAGTACACGCCGGCACGCGTGCTGTTACAGGATTTCACCGGTGTGCCGTGTGTGGTCGACCTGGTGGCGATGCGCGATGCGATCATCGCGCTGGGCGGCGATCCGCAACACATCAACCCGCTGGTCCCCAGCGAACTGGTCATCGACCACTCGGTCATTGTCGATGCATTCGGCCGGCCAGACGCCTTTGCCATCAACGCCGAGCTGGAGTTCCAGCGCAACGTCGAGCGCTACCAGCTGCTGCGCTGGGCGCAACAAGCCTTTACCAACTTCAAGGTGGTGCCGCCGGAGACCGGCATCTGCCACCAGGTCAATCTGGAGTACCTGTCGCGTGTGGTATTCACCCGCAAAGGGCCGGATGGAATGATGGCCTATCCCGACACGCTGGTTGGCACCGACTCGCACACGCCGATGGTCAACGGACTGGGCGTACTCGGTTGGGGCGTCGGCGGCATCGAGGCCGAGGCAGCGATGCTGGGACAGCCGATGAGCATGCTGATTCCACAGGTCGTCGGTTTGAAGCTGACCGGCGAGTTTCCGTCTGGAACCACCGCCACCGACCTGGTGCTGACCGTGGCCGAACTGCTGCGACGTACCGGCGTGGTCGGCAAGTTTGTCGACTTCTATGGTCCGGGCGTGGCACGCATCCCGCTGGCCAACCGCGCCACGCTCGGCAACATGAGCCCGGAATACGGCGCCACCTGCGCGATCTTCCCGATCGACGACGAGACGCTTGCCTATCTTCGTCTGACCGGCCGCTCCGCGCACCAGATCCGCCTGGTCGAGGCCTACGCCAAGGAGCAGGGACTGTGGCACGACCCCGACCACGAACCCGAGTATTCGCAAACCCTGGAACTGGACCTCGGCACGCTGGAACCATCGATCGCCGGCCCCATGCGCCCACAGGACCGCATCCCGCTGCGCATAGCACCCGGTGCTGTCGGCGCGCTGCTCGAGGGCCAGCCCTTTGATCAGGCGGTATTGAGCGAGCTCGATGAAGCCATCGACGACTCGTTTCCTGCCAGCGACCCCCTGCCTGTCGGATCCGGCTACGAAGACGAGGACCCACAGGAGCCCTGCGATTGCGATCTCGACCACCATTGGCCGCACGCGCCGGTGGAGTTCACAGTCGATGGCAAGCGCACCCGGATCGACAATGGGCACGTGGTGATCGCTGCCATCACGTCGTGCACCAACACTTCGAATCCGTCGGTGATGATCGGTGCCGGCCTGCTGGCCAAGCATGCGGTCGAGAAAGGTCTCGCCCGCAAGCCGTGGGTGAAAACCTCGCTGGCGCCGGGTTCGCGCGTGGTCACCGATTATTACGACCGCGCCGGCCTCACGGCGTACCTGGATCAGCTTGGCTTCAACCTGGTCGGTTACGGCTGCACCACCTGCATCGGCAACTCCGGACCGCTGATTGCCGAAGTCGCGGCGGCGGTGGACGAGCACAAGCTCAACGTCAGTGCCGTGCTCTCGGGTAACCGCAATTTCGAGGGCCGCATCCATCCACAAACGCAGATGAACTTCCTCGCCTCGCCACTGCTGGTGGTCGCCTACGCGCTGGTCGGCACGATGCACACGAATCTGTTGAAGGATTCGCTGGGCAAGGGCAGCAACGGCAATCCGGTGTACCTGCGCGACATCTGGCCTTCGACCCGCGAGATCCAGGACGTCATCGACTCCTGCCTGAAGGCGGACATGTTCGCCAACGGTTATGCCGACGTGTTTGCCGGTGACGACAACTGGCGCAGCCTGCGCGTCCCCGAAGGCGATGCATTCAAGTGGAGCAGCGACTCGACCTATGTGCGCCAGCCTCCCTATTTCGATGGGGTCGGCCGCGAAACGGTACCGCTGACGGACATCAATGGCGCGCGCGTGCTTGCCAAGCTCGGCGACTCGGTGACCACCGACCATATCAGTCCCGCGGGCGCCATCAAGGCCGACTCGCCTGCCGGCAAGTATCTGCTAAGCCACGGCGTCGAGCGCAAGGACTTCAATTCCTATGGCTCGCGGCGTGGCAACCACGAGGTGATGATCCGCGGCACCTTTGCCAACATCCGCCTGCGCAACCAGTTGGCGCCGGGCACCGAAGGCGGGTTCACCCGCGATTTCACTCGCGCCGATACGCCGGTCACCAGCATCTACGACGCGTCGGTCAACTACATCAGTGCCGGTACTCCGCTGGTGATCCTGACCGGCAAGGAATACGGCTCGGGCTCATCGCGCGACTGGGCGGCCAAGGGCACCGCACTGTTGGGTGTGCGCGCGGTGATCGCCGAGTCCTACGAGCGCATCCACCGCTCGAACCTGATCGGAATGGGCGTGCTGCCATTGCAATACAAGGATGGAGAGAACGCCGACACGCTGGGCTTGACCGGCGAGGAGACCTTCGACATCAGCGGCCTGGCCGGTACCGACGTGCCGGCGCCTGGCGTACTCGTGCGTGCGACCGATGCGCACGGCAAGGTGCGCGAGTTCGATGCGGTGGTGCGTATCGATACGCCCGTCGAGGCTGACTACTACCACCATGGCGGCATCCTGCCGTACATGCTGCGGCAACTGCTTGGCAGCACCGACGCAGCGCCAACTGCAGGAGTTCCAGCGGGTGGCCATCGACCTGCCGATCAACGCGCTGGCGAGGAAGGCTAACCGGCCTGTTCTGAGGAGATCAAGCCGAAGCAGACGCCTTGTTCTGGTCGACGATTGCCTTCTCCAGACTTTCCACCTCGCGGGTGAGTTGGTTGTCGCTTCCGGGACCCGCATCGCGCACGCGTCGACGACGACGCTACACCAGCTGCACGAGTTGCTTGCCGAGATTCCTGCCGTTGAGCAGGCCCAGGAGCGCCGCCGGTGCAGCTTCGATGCCGTGGACAATCGATTCGCGCGGGCGCAGCTTGCCGCTGGCCGCCAACGCGGAAAGCTCAGCCAGAGCACGAGGCCACAGTTCCATGTGATCGCTGACGATGAAGCCCTGCACCTTGAGCCGATTCGTGAGAATCAGCCCCGGATTGGCCAGCGGCAGCGGCGGTCCGTCGTAGCCGGCGATCAATCCACACAGCGCGACCCGAGCGAAGGTGTTGGTGCGCAACAGCACGGCATCGAGGATGTAGCCGCCCACACTTTCGAAATAACCGTCAATGCCTTCGGGACACGCTTGCTTCAAGGCGGCACTCATGCTCGTGGCGTCGGGGTACCGTTTGTAGTCGACGCAAAGATCGTATCCGAGTTCGTTCATCGCGTACTCGCACTTCGTCGGCCCCCCGGCGATGCCGACCACGCGACAACCGTGTTCCTTTGCCAGCACGCCAAAGGCGCTACCCACGGCACCGGAAGCAGCGCTGATGGCCAACGTTTCGCCCGGCTTGGGTGCGATGATCTGCGTCAGTCCGTACCACGCGGTCACACCCGGCATGCCGACCGCTCCGAGGTAATAGGACAGCGGTATCTCCGCATTCGAGACCTTGGTCAACGCGCCCGCCTGCGAGGCGTCGACGACGCTGTACTCCTGCCAGCCGCCAGAGCCTACTACCTTGTCACCCCTGGCGTATTCCGGGTGGCGGCTTTCTACTACCTCGCCGGCGGTGCCGCCCTGCATCACCTGACCCAGCGGTTGCGGCGTCGCGTAGCTCTTGCCATCGTTCATGCGGCCGCGCATATAGGGATCGATGCTCAGGAAGTGGTGACGCACCAGCACCTGGCCGTCGGCCAGCGACGGCGTCTGCACGCTGATCAACTTGAAATTGTCGAGCGACGCTTCGCCTTTTGGGCGGTTGTCCAACAGTTGTTGGCGATTGATGGGCATGCGAGTCTCCGTCCGACAAGAAATCGATGGCTGGTCCGGCTGCACTCACACTGTCCGGCTCACCAGCAGTTGCTTGATCCCGGCGATCGCCTTGGCCGGGTTGAGGCCCTTCGGGCAGGTATTGGTGCAATTCATGATGGTGTGGCAGCGATAGAGCTTGAAGCGATCATCCAGATCGTCCAGTCGTTCGCCGGTCGCCTCGTCGCGGGAATCGACGATCCAGCGGTTGGCTTGCAGCAGTACCGCGGGGCCAAGAAAGCGATCGGGGTTCCACCAGGAACTCGGACAGGCGGCGGTGCAGCAGGCGCACAGAATGCACTCGTACAGGCCATCCAGTTTCTTGCGGTCATCGGGCGACTGCAGGCGTTCCCGCGAGCCGGCTGCGCTCTGGGTCTGCAACCACGGCTGGATCGAGGCGTACTGCGCGTAAAAGTGCCTGAGGTCCGGCACCAGGTCCTTCACCACCGGCAGGTGCGGCAATGGGTAGACGCTGACCGGACCCTGCGGCAACTCGTCGAGGCCCTTGGTGCATGCCAGCGTGTTTTCGCCGTCGATATTCATCGAGCACGAGCCGCACACACCCTCGCGGCAGGAGCGGCGCAGCGTCAGCGTCGGGTCGATTTCGTCCTTGATCTTGAGCAGGATGTCGAGAACCATCGCCGATCCGGCGACGTCGACTTCGTAAGTGTCCATCCGAGGATTGCCGCCCGCGTCCGGGTCCCAGCGATAAACGTGGAAGCTGCGCACGTTCTTCGCACCCGGCTTCGCGGCGTGGTGCTTGCCCTTGCGCACCTTGGACATTTTCGGGAGCGTGAATTCGGCCATGTTCTTTCCTGATGCTCGGCAATCCCTGCGCGCCGATATTCAATAAACGCGCTTGGCGGGCGGCACGCTCTTGACCTCGTCAGACAAGGTGTTCGAGTGCACCGGGCGGTAGTCGAAAGAACAAGCACCCTTGTCATTCACCCTGACCAGCGTGTGCTTCATCCAGTTGACGTCATCGCGCTCGGGAAAGTCCTCGCGCGCGTGCCCACCACGGGTTTCGGTACGCTGCGCGGCCGAGTGCATCGTCCCGACCGCCTGTCCAAGCAAATTCGCCAGCTCGAGAGTTTCGACGAGGTCGGTATTCCAGATCAGCGAACGGTCGCTGATACGGATGTCGGCAAATTGCGCGTTGATCTCGTCGATCTTCCTGCAGCCCTCCTCGAGCGTCTCGGCGGTACGGAACACCGCCGCGTCGGCCTGCATGGTTTTCTGCATCTTCACGCGCAGCTGCGCGGTGGGTGTCCCGCCGTCGGCATGGCGCAACCGATCGAGCCGCGTCAACGCCGCGTCCAACGCGTCGGAAGGCAGGTCGCGGTGTGGCGTATCCGGCCGGACGACTTCGGCGCAACGGCTGGCGGCCGCGCGGCCGAACACCACAATGTCGAGCAGCGAGTTGGTGCCCAGGCGATTGGCGCCATGCACCGACACGCACGCGCCCTCGCCGATCGCAAACAGGCCCGGCACCACGACATCGGGGTCACCGTCGACCTTCTGCACCACTTCACCGTGGTGGTTGGTCGGAATGCCGCCCATGTTGTAATGCACGGTCGGCAGCACCGGGATCGGCTCCTTCGTCACGTCCACGCCCGCGAAGATGCGCGCCGTCTCGGAAATGCCGGGCAGGCGTTCGTGCAGCACGTCGGCGCCGAGGTGCGCGAGGTTCAGGTGCACGTAGTCGGCATGCTCGCCAATGCCGCGGCCTTCGCGGATTTCCATGGTCATCGCGCGACTGACCACGTCGCGTGAGGCGAGGTCCTTGACGTTCGGCGCGTAGCGCTCCATGAAGCGTTCGCCCTTGGAATTGGTGAGGAAGCCACCTTCGCCGCGCACGCCCTCGGTGATCAGGCAACCGGCGCCATAGATACCGGTCGGGTGAAACTGCACGAACTCGAGATCCTGCAGCGCCAGGCCGGCGCGCAAGGCCATGCCGCCGCCATCACCCGTCTGGGTATGCGCACCGGTGCAGGAAAAGTACGCGCGCCCGTAACCTCCGGTGGCAAGCACGATCGCGTGGCCACGGAAGAAATGCAGGCTGCCCTCGTTGAGGTCGATCGCGAGCACACCCACGATGCGGCCGTCGGCAGGGTTCATCACCAGGTCGGTGGTGAAGTACTCGATAAAGAACTTGGCATCGTGTTTCAGCGCCTGCGTGTAGAGCGTATGCAGAATCGCGTGGCCGGTGCGGTCGGCCGCAGCGCAACTGCGTTGTGCGATCCCTTCGCCATAGCGGACCGTCATGCCACCGAATGGGCGCTGGTAGATCCTGCCGTCCTCGGTGCGCGAGAACGGCACGCCGAAGTGTTCCAGTTCGATGACCGCCGGAATCGCCTCGCGGCACATGTACTCGATCGCATCCTGGTCGCCCAGCCAGTCGCCGCCCTTCACGGTGTCGTAGAAGTGGTAGCGCCAGTCGTCTTCACCCATGTTTCCCAGGGCAGCGGCAATGCCGCCCTGCGCGGCGACGGTGTGCGAGCGCGTAGGAAATACCTTGGTGACGCAGGCAGCAGACAACCCCTTGGCAGCGAGTCCCAACGTGGCGCGCAGCCCCGCGCCACCGGCGCCTACCACCACCACGTCGTATAGATGCGTCTGGACTTTGTAGCTTTCCGAAGGCATGGATGTTTGTTCCAGGTTTCGCTCTTTAGTGTTGCGCGGCACCCGCCAACCAGATCGCGAGCACCGCAAGCACGCAGGCCAGCGCACCCAGAATGGCGCCAAAGCTCAACGCGACCTGCAGCGTGATCTCGAGCCATCGAGTGTGCACGTAGTCCTCGATGATGACCTGCAGCCCAAGCGCGCCATGCCAGAACAGGCAGACGCTCAGCACCATCAGAAACACCGCCTGAACCGGTTGCGCGATCGTGGCCAGCACCATCGGATAGCTGGCGTGCACCAGCGTACCCATGAGAAACAGAAACCAGATCGAAAGTGGAATCAGCGCGATGGCGGTGACCCGTTGCAGCCACCAGTGATGAACGCCTGACCTCCCGGGACCCAATGCGCGCGCAATCTTGAGCGGAGTGCGCAGCGAATCCTGACCCGGATACGCGCTCATGGCGTGCCGCCGCTGACGCGCAGGATCAGGATGACCCACACCAGCAAGGTCAACGCCACGCTGACGCCGATCACGATCCAACCGGTGGACCAGTAGACGGGGTTGTGAGCGCGGTCCCGCGTTGGCGGCCCGAAGTTCATCCCCATATCGCGAAGCAAATGCTGGATGCCGTTGCAGAGGTGAAAGAGCAGCGACCACGTCCACAAAACAAGCAGCGCCACGCCTGGCCAGCTGTCCCAAAAGCTCGCAAATACACGCCAAGCCACCTCACCCGTCGCAGCCGCGACCAATCCCCACGCCACCTGCAGCGCACCCAGACACAGGAACAGACCGGTCAGCCGATGCAGAGTCGACTGCAGCATGTTGACGCGCCAGCGGTAAATTCCGAGATGCGGCGACAACGGTCGAGCTTTTGCCACGTTCGAGTTCCTGCGAAAGATGGTGGCTTGCAATGTTCTGAGCCATGCGTCGGTCACGAGCCGCCTCCCAATGTCGTGTATCCATCGAGATCGTTGCTTATGGGTTGCCGCTTCTTGATCGTACACTCACGGCACGCGTACTGCGCGGAGACGGTCGATTCGTGTGGAAGCATCATTTTTATCGAGCGCGCTCGTAGCGCAACAGCAGCATATCGCCCGCGGGAATCACATGGCCAAGTCGCATACCGCGTGAAGTCTGCGCCGCGCCTGCCACGATTCGCCCTGCGGCGCCGTTCTCGAGAACGGGACTGAGCGTCAGGCACAGTTCGTCCACGCAGTCCGCTTCGATCAGCGTGCCGAAAAGGTGCGGTCCCCCTTCGCACAGCACCTGGCGGAGGCCGCGCTGAGCCAACGCGGCCAGCATCGTGCGCGGATCCAGCGATGCGTCGCCGCACACCGTCACGTCCGCCACGCGAGACAGGTCCTGCTCCTTCTCCACTGTCGGGTGCCGATGCGTAAAGATGATCGGCCGGACCGGAGCCCGTGCGAATGCCGCCATCTCCGGTCGAAGATTGAGCTCGCCGGACACGACCGCGAGGACTGGTTGCGCCGGCAAGCCGTGCTCGACGCGCCACGCGGCCGCCGGATCCTCGACCCGCAACTCCTGATAGCCCTCGGCACGAAGCGTTCCAGCGCCCACCAAAACGACATCGCTCAGCATACGCAGAAGATCGAAAACCCTCTTGTCGTCTTCGTTGTTGAGGCCGCGGGTGCGCCCTTCGTGGGTCGCGGCTCCGTCGAGGCTGGCAATGAAGTTGGCGCGAACGCCCAGGACCGTTCGATCGTGTATCGCGTAGCGCTCGAGCAGTACTTCATCGCGATGTTGCATCGGTCTACTCCGCGTTGTGCCTGACGAAGGCCGGTTTGCGGAAGCCTAATATCGCCTCGGTGAGGCGTACGACGGCTACGGCCGCGGCGACGTCGTGCATGCGCACGATCCGCGCACCCTGGACGATGCACGCCACCGCGGCCGCGAGGCTGCCTTCAAGTCGATGTCCTTGTTCCCGGTCGAGCGTTTCGCCGATGAAGTCCTTGTTGGAGACGGCAACCAGCAGCGGAAGCCCAATCGCGGCGATCTCGTCGAGACGGCGTATCAATTCGAGCGAATGGCAGGTGTTTTTGTTCAGATCGAGCCCCGGATCGATGATGATGCGTTCTACCGGAAGCCCGCAACCACCGGCGACCTCCGCCTTGTTCCGGAGAAACTCGACCACTTCCGATACGACATCGACATAGCGAGGGCGAGGATAGGCGCGGCGCGGCGGGGAAAGACTGTGGGTGATCACGAGACTGGCAGCGCTGTCGGCAACGACCCGAGCCATCGCCACGTCGCGCAAGCCGCTCGTGTCGTTGATCACATGGGCGCCGGCCCCGATACAGCGACGAGCGACCTCCGGGCGGAACGTATCGACCGAGATGACGATTTCATCATGGCCGGAGAGCGCTTCGATAACGGGGACGACTCTGTCCATTTCCTCGGTGACGGTTACCTCGGGACCGGGCGCAAACGGTACTCCGCCAATATCCACCCAATCGGCCCCGTCGGCGATGGCGGTATTGGCGGACGCGATGGCCTCGTCCAGGCCGAAGGTTCGACCCTTGTCGTAGAACGAGTCTGGCGTCCGGTTGACGATCGCCATTACAGCAACCTGGCGAGAAAAGTCGAAGACGCGCGTTCCTAGACGCCGCCGCGGGTGGATTATCTCAGGCAAACGGAAACCACTCACGATTGAACCTGCGCTTGTCATGGTCAGTTTCATGCCTGCTCCTGCATCTTCTCGTTTGCGCCATCCGGTGGAATACCGGCGCTGCCTTTGGTGGAAAACGGGGTCCGGATGGACTGGATGACCGGAAGCGGCTGTGAATGCGCAACTGTAGTCGTCGATGACGCCCGCTGCAATCTTGTGGCTGAGGTAGCGCCGGCCCGTATGCACCACACGAATGGCGTCGACAACCTCGCTGCCGGCGGAATCCTTCAGCAAATAGCCTCGTGCTCCCGCCTGCAGCGCGCGAAAGATATGCTCGGTGGTCGAATGCATCGACAGAATCAGCACCTGCGTCGACGGAAGCGCGTCGTGCAGTTGCTGCGTCGCCTCGATCCCGTTCAATTCCGGCATCGCGATGTCCATGACCAGCACGTCTGGGTTGAGGTCATGCACCTGGCGGACGGCTTCGCGTCCGTTCGCGGCCTCCCCCACTATTTCGATATCCGCCTGCGCCTCCAGGAGCGCGCGCAGGCCGTCACGCACGACCGCGTGATCGTCGGCGAGGAGCACTCGAATCATGGCGTCTGATTGATGGACTTGATGAACACCGCCGCTTTGCATTCGACTTGGCCGAAGACGAGCCTCCCGCAAACCCCCGCCGGCAGACCATGACCCAAGCGAAGCAGCCTAGACCTTCGATGAGCGGTCGCCTACCAGGGAGGCTTGACAATCGTTGTAGGGAAGCCTTGATTCGGCCAACCGCAGCGGCTCGGCAAGGCCCGCTCGTTCCGGTCTCTTTCACGACAACGGCCGATCAACGCACGTCGGTCTGCTCTGGATAGGTGATTTGCGTGCCAACGACCTGGGCAAACGACGTGAGAACGTGTGGTTTGCGCTCCCTGGAACCGATGATGTCCTCGACGCGAAAGCCACGGACAAGAAGTGCGTCGCCAATCAGCGATCGATGACATCGCCAAGGCACCGCCTCCGCGCACATCAGCGCACAGCGCTCGGTAACCGCCAACTCCATCACGCGCCGCAAACTGTCGGCAAACTCCGGAGTCTGCATGTAATCCGCATAGCCTCGAAACGAGAGATTGCGCCATCCGCAGTTGGGAGAATCCGCACGCGCTCGGCGCAAACCCCCGAGGCCTGGAAGGTGGGTATACCCGACGTGGACCGCAGCCAGGGATGCGGGGAGCGTTTCCCGGTTGAACTGAGGATTGTGGCGCGATCGTGGCACGGTTCTCACATCGAGCACATGCTCAACCGCATTCGCTCCAAGCAACTCGATGAACGTCTCAAGCGGCCGGTTCGAATGGCCAATGGTGCAGACAAGCGGTCCTGAGCCATCCTTTTCCATATATCCAGGCAGTTTAGTACTCTCACTCTCGCATCCTTCTTCATGGTCGCCGCATTGCACACCGCGATATCATAAGCATCATATGACGCAGCCTGGTCGATCATGAAGCTGAACATTCTCTCCGATCTGCATTTGAGTCTCGCGACACTGGCGATTCCTGAAAACGATGCCGATGTCGTCATCATTGCCGGCGACGTCGCCCGACCGCGTGAGGCAATCTCCTGGGCGGCGGGCTTCGCGAAACCGGTCATCTACGTTGCCGGGAACCATGAATTCTACGGAGGGAGCATCGCGGGAACGATCATTGCACTCAAGCGGTTGAGCGCCGGCACGAACGTTCGGGTGCTCGACAACGAGGAAGTCATACTCGACGGCGTGCGCTTCCTGGGCGCCACGCTGTGGACGGACTTCATGCTGTTCGACGACCGCGAGAAGCGCACCGTCGCGACGCAGGAAGCGATGAAGCTCATGCGGGATTTCAGCAGGATCCGGGCCACCGAGACCTCGGAAGCGCTGTTCACTCCCGCCGACTCCGCCGCGCTTTTCGAGATTCAGGCCGCGTGGCTCGAGAGCAAGCTGGCGGCACCGTACGCCGGACCGACCGTGGTGATTACCCACCATGCTCCATCGCCAACGAGCATCCACCCGAGGTTCGCCGAATCGCTGCTGAACCCTTGTTTCGTGTCCGATGCCGAACACCTGCTCGACGGAAGCCGCACGAGCCTATGGATTCATGGCCATACGCACGACAGCTTCGACTATGTCCTGAATGGAACGCGGGTGGTGTGCAACCCGCGCGGCTACGCGATGGACGGGGTGAACGAGAACCCTCGTTTCGATCCCGATTTCTCGGTCGAAGTCGAAAGCGCAACCGGCTCTCGGCGCTAAGCGGTCCGGCATCGCATTGCTTCACGCGCCTGGCTTTGCCCCGCTTTGACCCATTGCATCGATGGCGAGGATCGAATGCGCGTAGGCAGCGCCGGCGCGCATCTCCGCCGCAACCCAAATCGCTTCCATGATCTCCTGTTCGGTTGCACCATTCTTCGATGCCAGCTCGGTGTGGCCACGGATGCAATATGGACACTGCGTCACGTGCGCTACTGCGACTGCGATGAGTTGCTTGGTTTTTGGTGGCAGTGCGCCATCGGCAAAGACGCGTTGGCTAAAGGTCCGGAACGCAGCGTAGATTTCCGGTGCGAGCTCCCTGCGCTTTTGCGCGAGCTCCTTGGACACATCGGGGTACATACTCGGTTCCATCGTGACCTCCCCTTTCGATTTCTGCGCAACCATTCACCTGGGATCGCGATCGGCGCCCATTTACGGTACCCGGATTGGAAACCGGCGGCTGTCGGGAATGCTTGACAACCCCGGTAAGGAGACTTGGGAAGCGGCATTGATCGTTTCGAGAAACAGTGTTGTTCGAGGCCGGGGCTTTTGCAACGCACTTCGTACCCCCATCATCTGATCTTTGGGCGGTTGTGTCACGTTGGAGCCCGACGGGTTTGGGCTCGCTGGGCGTACATCGGCGGCCGTCTTGTACAGGGGCCATCGTGAATTTCCATTTGCTGGAGGTCAATGTGAATCTTCGCGTCCTTGAGGGAAAACACTCGCCGGAACAGGTTGTGCACGGCGCAACGTTGATGCACCCGGACTTTCCCATCGAACAAATGGTGCGCGGCAAGGACGCCGCGACGCGTAGTCGGCTAAAGCAGGAGTTGTGGCAGCTTCAACGGGCTCCAACGGAGGACATCCAATATGTCGCCGCCACCGACGGACTGCGCGTGCTCGCCCGCACCGAAAACGCCCTGCAACTCGCGGTGGCCGCACTGTGCGAACGCTTTGGAGCCACGCTGAGCGCCGATGTGCCCTCCGTACGCTATGTCTACGGAGCCCAGGTACTCGAACCATACATGGAGATCAGACTCTGGGGGCCCGTCCCCCACCTCGATCTCGTACGGCACGAGGTCGAGAGTCGTCGGGGCCGCATACTTGAAATCGACCACAGCGTGTCGGGCTTCCTGGTGCGTGCCGAGGCACCCCTTGCGCGACTTTTGGGCTGTGGGGCCGAACTCGATGTTGCGACCTCGGGCAGCGTCGCGCTGAGCACGCGCTTGACGCGTTACGTGCGAATTGACCATGATGGTCCGGAGGCAGCATAGTGCCGGGCGTGCCGCGACCGTATCGGGTATCCTCCGGCGTACGTCGTCCTTCGCCGCCTCCAAGCCGGCCGAGTGCGATCCGTTTGATCGGAATACGCGGCCTCCGCACACGACGTCTACGCTATCCGGCGTCCCACCCGACATCCAACCGCCGTCGACAGTGGCCGAACGTGCACCTGGCGCATTAGTCGGTCGAGGAGAAAACAATGAACAACAAGACGCAGGCGATTGACACGCTGTCGAACGATTATCCCGGCCTGCTGCTGAGCGAGCGCGAGCCTCCGTGCCTGTCGCTCTACCAGCCGACGCATCGCCAGCATCCGGACAACGCGCAGGACCCGATCCGCTTCCGCAATCTGTTGAAGACGATGGAGACGTCGTTGCGGCAACGCCACCGCACACGCGATGTCCAGCCGCTGCTCGCGCCGTTTCGCGCGCTGGCCGAAGATCACGAGTTCTGGAATCACACCTTGGACGGCCTCGCTGTGCTGGGTGCGGATGACTTGTTCCGAGTCTACCGGCTCCAGCGACCGGTGACGGAAATGGTGGTGGTCGCCGACAGCTTCCATACCAAGCCGCTTCTGCGCGTCCTCCAGTCCGCTGATCGCTATCGGATTCTCGGTTTGAGCCGGCACACGGCAAGGTTGTTCGAAGGCAACCGCGATGCGCTGGCCGAGGTCGCTCTGGCCCCGAATGCGCCGCAGATGGTCGCCGATACCGTCGCCGACCGGCCCGGCGGGCCGGAGCGTACCAACCGTGTCTACGGTCCTGCGTCCGTGTCGAGAGGCACTACCCGTCACGGCACCGATGTCCGGCAGGACGCACTCGACAACGACACCGAGCGCTTCTTCCGTGACGTCGACCATGCGGTCATCACGCATCACTCCGGTTCAGACATGCCACTGCTGCTGGCGGCGCTGCCCGAGCACCATCACGCGTTTCGCAAGCTCAGTCAGAACCCGTCATTGGCCGATGCCACGATCGACGTCAATCCGGACGACCTGTCGCTCGATGAATTGCGAAAGCGCGCCTGGCGCGCGATCGAGCCCGGGTATCTGCAGCGCCTGGGCCGCCTGACCGATGCCTTCCATGCGGCACGCGCACGTCACCTCGCCGAAGACGACCTCGTTCTGGTCGCCCGCGCCGTCGCCGACGGTCGCGTGGCGACGTTGCTGATCGAAGCCGAGCGCCAGATTCCCGGCCGCATCGATACCCGAACAGGCGCCATCACGCGCGCGGATTTGAACGAACCGGATGTCGACGACTTGCTCGACGACATCGGCGAGCTTGGCATGAAGACCGGAGGCGAAGTGGTCATCGTGCCGGCTGCGCGCATGCCGACGCAAACGGGCATTGCAGCAACCTGCCGGTTTTGACGATCTGCCGCGATCGTGGCGGTTAGCGGGACCATTGCGCGCAGACGACTATAATTGTCCGGCTTGGCAGGTCACGGCGGACAGCGCATTCGTTCGCCAAAACGCCACATTAGGCGCATTTGCGCAGATTCAGCGCACCCAGGAAGGAATCATGACTAAGCGAATATCCTTTGCCGATCGCCTGCCCAAGGCGTTGAAGCGGACAGCAGGACGCACCGATGCACCGCAGGTCCCGGCAAACATCCGCGTCTTCGGCGTCGATCTCGACCCGGAACAGCGCGCCAGCATCCGGAAGGGCTTGGGCGCGAAGCTCGGGAAATATGCGACGTCAATCGAACGCGTCAGCGTCCGGGTGTCGGATGCCAATGGCCCTCGCGGAGGCGTCGACAAGGTCTGCCGCATCAAGGTGGTCTTGAGCGGTCTTCCGAGCGTGATCTTTGAAAGCCGGGCGGCATCGCTCAAACCCGCGATCGATGGTGCGCTCGCCGGCACCGAGCGAGCCGTCCGCGGCAGTGTGCGGCGCCGGCACATGAAACCCAAAAAGGCAGCGACTAGAGCCAGACCTCACCCAGGCGATTGACGCAATGCGGCGCTCCGACTCGTCCTTTGGGCCGCTTCGTGACGGCGAGTTCGACTACCGACGCGTCGAATAACGCCTACCTGGCGACGTGCGTCGGCCATTTTGAATACGACCCAGCTCTCGATTGGAAAAAAATGGATGCATTGACGACCAGCGAGCGCGACCATCTCGCAACGATGTTGCGCCAGCGCAAGCAACCGCTGCGCGACGAAATTCGCTCGGGACTTGCGCGCATGCGCACCGAGGGTTATGAAGAGCTCCTGTCCGGCACGTCGGATGCGGGCGACGAATCGGTCGCCACGCTGCTGACCGACATCGCCAATGCGGAAGTAGCGCGCGACGCCGCCGAGCTGCAGGACATCATCGCGGCCCAAGCGCGCCTCGCAGCCGGTACCTATGGCACGTGCATCGATTGCGGAACACCGATCCCGTACGCACGTCTGACCGCCTACCCGACCGCAAAGCGCTGCCTTCACTGCCAGCAGATCCGCGAGACAACCCGCGCGCCTTTCACACGCCCTTGATCGAGCCGCCTGCGTCAGCGCACGATCGGGGGTTGCGAGGCGGCTGACAATGCATCACCCTTTCGGACCCGCCGCGTTTTCAGTGCCTCGAAGCCCGAGATGATATCCAGCAGCTCTTCGGTGATCGCCGACTGCCTCGCCGTGCGCGTCGCAGTGGCCAGTTCCGCAAGCCGGTCGTCGATATTTTTCTCGGCCTGTTGCATGCGTGCGAGTCGCGCGGCGTTCTCGGTCACCATGGCTTCGGCGGAGGCGCGAAACAGGCTTGCAAAAAGATAGTTGCGCAATAGCGCGGAAAGAACGGCGTCGCGCGGCATGTCGAAATGCGGCAGGCTGCGCGAGGTCCACCGGCTGTGCGACAGCTCAAGGACGAGATCGGGCGCGAGCGGCAGTACCTGTCGCATGACCGGCTTCTGCTGCCCGTGCGCAGTGCGCTCGGTGAAGGCCAGCGTCACGACGACGCCGTGCCTGGTGGCGGCACGCGCAGCATCGATCCGCGTGACGAGCTCGCGGGCCAGGCGGTTGAGTCCGTCTGTGCTCGCCGGTGCCATCAACGCTGACTCAACGTCCAGTCCTGCGCCCAGAATCGCGTCCTCCATCTGTGCGCCGACGCAGAGGATCAGGCTATCGCCGCTCGCCGCCGGATGCGCAGCCAGTGCCTCGGCCACGATTTCGTTGTAATTGCCGCAAAGCCCCTGGTCCGACCCGAAGGCCACGATCACCGGCAGTGCATCGGCATCTGCGGCACGGCGTAGGGCGCCATGCGCCTTGACGAAGGCTCGCAATCCGTCCAGCACGGTATCGCGCCATCCTCCGATCGCTTGCGCCGCCTGTTCGTACGGATGCGCGTTGATCGCCGACAGGGTCTTCATCGTGTGCACGATGCCGCGAATATCACGTGTCGCGGCAGTGCGTCGGGTCAGGACCTCAAGCGTCTGGCTCATGGCTTTCCAACGCCTTCCGCGCGACGTCCAGGAGGATGCCGCGGTCCGTATCCAACAGCGCCACGTTGTCGGCCATGCGCGCGTGAATCTCCGGGATCTGCGCCGCGGAGATCGCACGCACGATGCGCTCCATGCCATGCGCGACCTGCGCTTCCGACATGTCGTCGAAGCTGCCGTCGGTGGCAGCGATCAGCTGGGTTAACTGGGCGACGGTCGGCAGCGGCTGGCGTTCCGGCTGGCGCAGCGCGGCGCGAACGGCTGCCCCGCGCGCAAGGCGCGCCCTGGTCTGGGCGTCCAGTCGGGTGCCGAAACGTGCGAAGTCCTCCAGCTCCTCGAATTGCGACAGGGTCATGCGCAGGTTGCCCGCGATACTCCGAAAGGCGTGTGCCTGCGCCTTGGCACCGACGCGCGATACCGACACGCCCAGATCGACGGCCGGGAACTGGTTGCGACGCACCAGTCGCGGTGACAGGTAAATCTGTCCATCGGTGATCGAAATCAGGTTGGTCGGGATATACGCCGACAGATTTTCGGCCTGCGTTTCGACGACCGGTAGCGCGGTGATCGACCCGCCTCCCGCGTGCGCCGCGAATTGGCCCGCGCGCTCCAGCAGCCGGGCATGGACATAGAAGATATCGCCGGGATACGCCTCGCGGCCCGGCGGGCGGCGCAGGAGCAGCGACAGCCCCCGAAACGCACGCGCGTGATGGGTCATGTCGTCCAGCACCAGCAGAACGTCGCGGCCATGATCGGAAAAACTCTCCGCGATCGACATGGCGGCATACGGCGTGATGAACGAAAGTCCCGGCGCGTCCTCGTCGCCGGCCGTGATCACCACGCTGCGCTTCGCCATGCCGCCGCTCTTCAGTGCGCCGATCACCTTGGCCACCGAATCGCCACGCTGGCCAATGGCGCAATAGATGCAGACGATATCGGTTTCCTTCTGGTTCAGCATGGTGTCGACCGCGATCGACGTCTTGCCGGTCTGGCGGTCGCCGATGATCAGCTGGCGCTGGCCGAGGCCGATCGGCACGGCCGCATCCACGACCTTGATGCCGGTGGCGAGGGGGCGTGCAACCGGGGCGCGGTCCAGGATCGGCGGCGCTTCCTGCTCGACCGGTCGCTCCGGCGCACTCATCGGCGCGCCGCCATCGAGCGGGCGCCCGAGCGCATCGATGACGCGGCCAAGCAGCGCCTCGCCCACCGGAACGCTGACGACCCTGCGAGTGCGGCGCACGTCCTCGCCCATCCGTACTGCCTCGGATGGTCCCAGGAGCGCCACACCCAGTCGCCCAGGCTCGAGGTCGAGCACCAGGCCGCGCACGCCGCCGGCGAATTCCAGCATCTCGTCGGATACCGCGCGCGCCAGCCCGGTGACGGTGGCGATGCCGCCGCCCACCTGCGTGACGCGGCCGACCTCCTCGATCCGGGGGCGAGGCGCCGGGGCCTGGGCCAGCATCTCGATAACTGCTACAGGGTCGGGGCCGCGACTCCGGTCGTCAGCGGACATCGTTCACCGCTTTCTTGTGACTCTTCTCGGTGATCTGGTCTTCCACCATCGCCGCAAGCTCCTCGACATAAGTGTCGACGGTCCAGCCGACCCGAACTCCGCCGATGCGCAGGACCAGGCCCGGAGATTGTGCAGGATCGCTCGCAAAACGCAGCGCGACTCCGGGCAGCCGCTCCGCGATCTGATCGGTCAGCGTCGAACGCAACGCATCCGAAAGGCTGTCCCGCGTGGTGACAACGATCTCTTTGGCAACGGAGGCAGCCTCGAGCAGCTCCTGTCGGGACGCATCGATCTGTCGGCCCGCATGGATCACCAGCCGCTCTTCGAAGGTCTCGTCAGCCAGTTCCATGAGCGCCCTGCGGGTTAGCGCAAGCAATGCCTCGGCGCCGGATTTCTCCAAGGCAGTCGCGTAACGTTCGGCCTGGGCCTTCCGATCGCGCGCAAACACCTCGCGCTCTGCGGCAAGTTGCGCGCGGGTTTCGCGGATCATTTTCTCGCGCAAGTCCTGCGCTTCCGCGCGACCTGTATCGAGCACATCGGATCGCTCGGATTCGAGCACGGCAAGCCGCTTTGCAAACGCCGCCTTCTCGGCCTCGGCCGCATCGCCGATACGTTGCGCCTCGCCCATGCGCGCGGTGATTTCGGCCTCGCGCGCGTCGATGCCATCGAGGATCGGTCGGTAGAGAAAGCGCTTCAGCAGCCACACCAGAATCAGGAAGTTGCCGATCTGTGCGGCGACGGTGACCCAGTCGATGGACATTTCCTAGCCGCCCGCGCTCTTTGCCGCCGTCTGCGCCGCCTCCACTGCCGCGTTCCAGAACGGATTGGCGAAAACCAGGATCATCGCGACCACGAAACAGTAGATCGCTGTCGATTCGATCATCGCGAGGCTGACGAAAAGCGTGCGCGACAGCGTGGGACCGGCGTCGGGCTGCTGCGCAATCGCCGCCAGCGCGCTGGCCGCGGCGCGGCCTTCGCCAAGTGCCGGGGCGATCGAGCCGATGGCAACCGTCAACCCGGCGGTGAAGATCGACACGGCGCCGATGAGGGCGAGATCAGTCATGACGATTTTTCTCCTTTGGTTGCGGTTCGAGTCGGGTCGGCCGTGGCCGACGCGATGTAGACCGTCGCGAGGACCGCGAAGATGTAGGCCTGGATCACGCCCGTGAGCAGGCTCAGCATGCTCATCAGAACGGGAAAGAAGAGCGGGGCAACGCCCAACAGGATCGCGGCGATGACCGCGCCGCTCATGATGTTGCCGTAGAGGCGAATGGCGAGCGACAGTCCGCGCGAAATCTCGCCGATGATATTGAAAGGCAGCATGATCCAGGACGGCTGGACATAGGTTCTGAGATACCCCGTCAGGCCCCGGCTGCCGATGCCGAAGATCGGCACAGCCACCAGCACCGCAAGTGCGAGACCTGCGGTGGTGGAAAGCGAACCCGTGGGTGCGCGAAAGCCGGGCACGACCGACAGCACGTTCGAGGTCAGGATGAACAGGAACAGTGTGCCGGAGAAATACAGTACATGTCGCGCAGGTCCTTCGGCGATTTCGGCGATCTGGCCTTCGATGGCCTGGACGATGACTTCGAGCAGCGTGCGCCAACGGTTGGGCGGCACATCCGGGCGCAGGTTGCGGGTCATGAGCCAGGCGCCGCCGGTCAACACCGCCATGACGAGCCAGGTATAGACGATCGTCGCGTTCACGCGCACGCCGCCGACGGTGAATACGATAATACTGTCGGGGGTGAGATCCATCACCCGGCCTCGTTCGCCATCCTCGCGCGAATGCGGGCAACGAGGATGAAGCGCAATCCGAGGAAGGCCAGCGCGAAACCGAGCGCACCCGCAACACCCAGCCATGCGGCGATGACCCACCCGCCGGCGAGGAGCGCAGCGATGCGCACGGCGGCGCTCGGCAGCAGGATCGCGACGGGGTTCGGCCGCCGCAGCGCGACCTTCATGCCCCAGGCCAGCCCGGCGAAGAACAGCGCACCCAGTGCGCCGCCGGCGAGCGTCCCGATCATCAATCCGCTCCAGTCAAAACCGATCACAGGTCGCCTCCTTCCTCGCGCAGCCAGCGCCAGGCGATGATCCCTCCCAGCAGCACGCCCGCGACGATCAGCGCAAGCGTCCACGAAAACGCCTGCGGTACCGTTCGATCGAGCCAGGCGCCCAGGAACGCCCCGCCAACGGCAGGGACCGCAACCGACCATCCGATCATCCCGAACGTACCGATCCCGCGCAGCGGGCTTGCGCCGGGATTGTCGCGCGCCGCCTTCATCCGCCGCGCGCGGCGATCGATTTCATCGCCCGCCTGGTCGTTGCGTTCGGTCATGGCTGCAGTCGGTGCAACTGGCCCAGCCTGCGCACCATGTCGGCCTCCAGGCGCGACAAGGCCACACGGGCGGCGCGCTCGTCGTCCTCGACGTCGACGAAACTGTCGCGAACCTTCCGCTGCAGCGTGTCGAGCGCGTCGCCCGCGACACCGCGCCGGACGACTACCGACACCTCGCTGTCGCGCTTGACCAGCATCCCCTCGTCGATACCGAAAAAAAGCTCGGTCTCGTCCGCCAGCACCAGCGTCAGCACCGACGGCACCAGTTCCGTGACGAAGTCCGCGTGGTTCGGCAGCAAACCGAATCCGCCGGCCCTCCCTTCCCCGCACAACCGGCTGGCCCGTCCCTGGTGGAGAGTTCGCAGGGGAAGGCGGATGGTCACGGTCATGTCCTCGGCCTGGATCATGCGGGCTCCTCCTTCAACTCCGACAGGCCCCCAATCATGTAATAAGCGCTCTCAGGCGCCTCGAACTCAGTCTGCGCCAGAATCGTCTCGCAACCGTCCAGCGTCGCGGCAATCGGCACCCATCGTCCTGCTGCCCCCGACGCCGCACTGACGGTCACGAACGGCTGCGTCAGAAACCGTTCCAGTCGTCGGGCGCGCGCCACCGTTGCACGGTCGTGCGCCGACAGTTCCTCCAGTCCGAGCATCGCGATGATGTCGCGCAACTCCTCATATTCGGCGAGCGTGCGGCGTACGTCACGCGCGATTCCGTAATGCCGTTGGCCGACGATGCCGGGCGTCAACATCACCGATGCCGAGGCCAGCGGATCGACCGCCGGATAGAGCCCTTCGCTCGCCCGCTTGCGCGAAAGCACTACCGAGGCCGAGAGGTGCGAAAAGATATGTGCGGCCGCTGGATCGGTGAAATCGTCGGCCGGAACATAGACCGCCTGGATCGAAGTGATCGAACCGGCCCGGGTGGAGGCGATGCGTTCCTGCAGTGCGGCGATGTCGGTGGCCATCGTCGGCTGATACCCCACGCGCGACGGCATTCTGCCCATCAACCCCGACACCTCGGAGCCCGCCTGCACGAAGCGAAAAATGTTGTCGATCAGCAGAAGTACGTCCTGCCCTTTGCGATCGCGGAAGTATTCGGCCATCGTCAGCGCGCTATTGCCTACGCGAAAGCGCACGCCCGGTGCCTCGTTCATCTGGCCGAACAGCATCACCATTTTGTCACGCACCCCGGCCTCGCCCATTTCGCGATAGAGCTCTTCGCCTTCGCGCGACCGTTCGCCGATACCGCAAAAGAGGCTGACACCATGATGGTGCTGCACGGTGTTGTGGATGAGTTCGGTCAGGAGCACCGTCTTGCCGACCCCGGCGCCGCCGAAAAGCCCGGTCTTGCCGCCGCGCTCGATGGGCGACAGCAAATCGATGGCCTTGATCCCGGTTTCCAGCACCTCGGATGCAGGCTTGCGGTCGGCTAGGGCCGGTGGAGTGGCGTGGATCGATCGACGGTCGGCACCTTCGATCGCGGGCAGTCCATCGATCGGGTCGCCAAAGACATCCAGCATCCGGCCCAGCGCCGCATCGGTAACCGGCACCGTGATCGGCCCGCCAGTGGCCGTCACGGGTACGCCGAGCGCCAATCCACGCGTCGAGGAAAGCGCCATGCAGCGTACTGTGTCCGCGGTCTCCAATGAGGCGACCTCGAGCGCCAGATCGGCCGCGCGCAGGAGGTCGTTGATTCGTGGCACCTCACCGTCGAAACGCACATCGACAACTCCCCCCCGGATGGCGACGACACGACCCGTGGGACCGGCTTCGCCTGTCTCTGGACTCGAGATCATGCTGCGACCATACACCAACCACGGGTTACTGCACGTGCCTGAGTCCGCCAGTTGGGCGTCTGCCAAACCAATCGCCTAGCCCGGAGGAATGTACGAGTCGAGATCATGCACGAGACGCTACAATGAGCATCGCACCGGTGTTTGATGTTCCATCGACACAGAGGACGCAATGATTGAACTTCGCTCGCTCGTCGTCGCAAGCGATTTGTCGGCTCCGGCGCGGCGCGCAGCCGATCGCGCCGCGATGCTCGCCCGGGCTTCGTCGGCATCGCTGACGCTGGTGCACGCGATCAGCGGTAGCGCGCTCGACGAGTTGCGCCGCTGGCTGGACACCAACGGAGGTGCCACGCAATCGATACTCGATGATAGCCGCGAACGTCTGCAGAAACTCGCATCCGAGCTGGGCGCTCGCTACCAGATCAGCGTCGACGCCCTGACCATCACCGGACATGCGGTCGAAGAAATCGCTCGCATCGCCGATGAGCGGGCTGCCGACCTCGTCATCACCGGAACGCTGGGCGCGGGATTCCTGCGTAACCGCCTCCTGGGCTCCACCGCCGAACGCCTGGTGAAAAAACTGTCGCGGCCCGTGCTAATGGTAAGACGCGCACCACGCGAGTCCTATCGAAGCGTGCTCGTTCCCGTCGATTTCTCCGGCTGGAGCGGTCCGTCGGTCGAAACTGCCGCTGTGGTCGCCCCTGGCGCCGATTTCGTGCTGATGCACGCCGTCGAGTTGCCATTCGAAGACCGGTTACCTTTCACCGGAATCGACGCCAGTGTCATCGATGAGATTCGCGCCGCGACTCGCACCGAAGCCATGCGCAGGATGGGTGATCTCGCCGCACGCGCCGGTCTTGCAAACGATCGCTGGGCCGCACTGACGCCCGCCGGCACGGATCCCTCGATACAGATCGTTGCGCAGGAGCAGGAGCACGACTGCGACCTGATCGTCATCGGCAAGCACGGGCGCAACGCCTTGGAGGAGTTTGTACTCGGAAGCACGACAAACAGGGTGATTGCGGAGTCCTCTGCCGACGTGCTCGTCTCCACGCGCCGCGACGATGCGTGACTGCAGGATCGTCTCACTCCCACGTTCGATACCGGCGCGTCACGGGGTAAGCACGTAGGTTCCGGGCGCATCGTCGAGCACCGGGTAGCCTCGCGCCTTGTTGCCGATCGCCGGCGATGCGACGCGCTTGCTTGCATGATCGCGCAACCAGCCCTCCAGCGCAGGCCACCACGAGCCCTGATGCGCCGGCGCCGTGGCTTGCCAGGTATCGGGGTCAACGTAGCGGCCGTCAGCCGCGCGTGTGGCCAATTGGTAGCTGCGCGGCACCCCCGGTCCCGGCGGATTGACGACACCCACATTGTGGCCGCCGCTGGTGAGGCAGAATGTCACGTCCGTATCGGTGAGTAGGTTGACCTTGTAGACCGAGCGCCACGGTGAAACCGTGTCGCGCTGTGTGCCCAGCGAAAAAATCGGGATGCGGATGTCGGTAAGTGCGACGGGCTTGTCGCCGACGACGTAGCGCCCCTCGGCCAGGTCGTTTCGCAGATACAGGCTGTGCAGGTACTCGCTATGCTGCCGACGAGGCATGCGCGTGGCGTCGGCGTTCCAGGCAGCGAGATCGCTCACGCGTTGGCTGCCGCCCATGAGGTAGTCGCGCACGATCCGTGACCAGACGAGGTCGCGCGAATTGAGCAGAGCGAATGCTCCCGCCATCTGTTTGCCATCCAGATATCCCTTCTTCGACATGATGTTGTCGAGAAACGCCAGCTGGCTCTCGTCGATGAACAATCCAAGCTCGCCCGGTTCCGTGAAGTCGAGCAATGAGGCGAGCAGCGACATCGACTGCAGTCGGTCGTCCCGGGAACGTGCCATGAACGCCGCGGCAATGGCCAGCAACGTGCCGCCAAGGCAATAGCCGAGCGCCTGGATTTTCCGATCCGACGCGATGCTGCTCACCGCACCGATCGCCGCCATGACACCGGCCTGCAAGTAGTCGTCCATGCCGAGATCGCGATCGTTCGCGTCGGGATTCTTCCACGACATGATAAAGACCGTATGCCCATGCTCAACGAGGTACCTGACCAGCGAATTCACTGGCGACAGGTCGAGGATGTAGTACTTCATGATCCACGACGGCACGATCAACACCGGTTCGGCAAATACGGTCTCGGTCTGTGGACGATACTGAATCAGCTCGATCAAGTGGTTGCGGAACACCACCTTGCCGGGGGTGATCGCCACCTCGTGGCCCGGGCGGAAATTTTCCGTCCCCACCGGAGGCTCGTTCGAGTTGAACTGCACCATATCCGCGATCCACTTCTGCCATCCGCGTAGCAGATTGGCACCGCCTTCCTTGGCAGTTTCGGCAAGCACTTCCGGATTCGCGAAAATGAAATTCGACGGTGAGAACATGTCCAAGAGCTGCCGCGTATAGAACGTCGTGACCTCTTCGTGATGCCGGGTGACGCCGGAGACGCCGGTAGTGGCGCCGTGCCACCACTGCTGGTTGAGCAGGAATGACTGGTAGATCAGGTTGAATGGCCACTGCTGCCACTCGGGCGCCGCGAAGCGTTTGTCCTGGGGAAGAGGTTCGATGCACGGGTCGCAGCGATAACTCGTCGCGCTTTGCAGTGCATGCAGTCCGATGCGCACCGATTTTTGCACTGCCTTCGACCACAATTCCTGCTGCTTGTCGGGTGAAAGCGCAAGATGGCGCAACCAATCCATGTACGCGCCTGAAATCGCCGCCGGTGACAAGCCTTGCGTCAGGCGCGCAAGTCGAATGTGCAGGGCACGGTCGAGCTCGCCGGGCCGATGCTGCTCCGCCAGCCGAGCGATCGGCGGCAACCCCATATACGGGAAAGCCGTGACCGCCTGCTTGTCGTCGGACTTCCCGGTTGCGCGCGCGGGCGGTAGATTCGCGGCATCGCCCGAATCGATTTGCGGCGTGTCTCGCCGCAGGCGTTGCTTTCGCCTTCCAGGTCGAGGCGGCGTACGCGTCACAACGGCATTGACCGGTTTCTTGCGATGAGGTGTCGGACTCATGGTCTGCTTTCCGTATCTCCAGCGCCGCGGGATGTCATCCGGCGCGCCCGCACTTCTGCGGACACTCCTGCTTCATTACCGCCGATGATTATAAGTCGTGTCATGCGCGATCCCCGCGAGCTTCAGGTGCTGGACGCCGTATGACGTGGGCTATTTGGTGCTCTTGCCCGCTTTGCTGCCGGCCGCCAATCGCTCCAACCGGGCCTGCGCTTCGCGCTTCCCCATGCCGCGCAAGACCGCCACTTTCGATAGCTGCTCGGGGCGCGGCCGCGCGTTCCCCAGTTCCCAGTTGTAGATCGACTGGGCGCTGACGCCCACGAGCTTCCCCAATTCACCCGCGGAAAGGCCGAGTCGCTCGCGATGCGTCCGCAGGCCCTTGGCGTTGAAACGCATCCGTGGCGCGGTGGATTCGGCTGCAGCGGCGGGTGCCGCGAGAGTCTTGCGCAACAGCAGGGCGACCTGCCGCTGGAGTTGCTCGACCTGGCGCTTCAGTTCCGCAATGTCCCTGCGCTGGCGCGCGGTGACCTTTCTTGTCGGATCGACCTGGCTTCGGGTTTCCTTGCGCGACAGGCGCAGAATCTCGTCGCGCAACACACTTCCGATGTTGGGCATAATAGTCTTGGCAAGTTGAGAAGGTTCGCACTCTATCAGACTCGGCAGTTAATCCCATTCGAATTCGAGGCTTTGACAGCTCAGGCCTGGTCCTTCTTCATCGCGGATTCCGGAAGTCCGAACACGCGATCGAACGCCCACGTGAACGCCATGGCATAGACGAAGAAAAAAGCCAGCAGGCCGAGATTGGCTAGGAGGGCCGCCCAAAGCGAAATTTGCAGCCACGACGCCATGACTGGAACGAGGATGATGGCAAGACCGCCTTCGAAGCCGAGGCCGTGTGCAAGACGCCGCGCCGCTGACCGCCCGCGCATGGCTTGACGCGACTCCCAGCGCTCGAAGATCGAGTTGAACACGTAGTTCCACGTGAGCGCGATGGTCGAGAGCACGATAGCCAAGCCAAAGGACGAAGCAGGGGGCTCGTCGAATGCGAAGCTCAGCACCGGGCTCACGAAGGCGACGGCAAAGACCTCGTAGAGAATGGCTTGGACGACGCGTCGGGTGCGGGGAGTCATTGCGAAGCTGCGAATAACGGTGACCGGTCGACGTGCGGTGCGCCGGCGTGCTGCGATGTCAGCGCACGCATGCCGGGTCGTTTCCGAGTCGAGCAGCGCATGCGCAGCGGTCACACACGCAGCTACTCATTCATCGCAACGTTTGTCGATGAGCACCCGCGGCTGTGCGCGGAAGCATTGTGCGGGCGCCATCCCGCGCCGCGCTGCTGCCTGCTATCGGGCATCGACATCAAGGATTGTCCAGGCTGAAAGCATGCGCTTGATCATCATAGGCGAAGACCTCCGCGTAGCGGCCCAGGTCGACAATGGCGCGCAGCGTCTGCTCGGCAGCATCGGGCGACATATGGTCTTCCAGCTCGTCCGAGAACCGGCTCCACGGCGCGCGGTGGCTGGGTCGTTCGTCGAGCACGCGACGGATGTGCGCCGACAGCGCCACATGGGTGAGTAGATGCTGGGCGAACAGCCGCTTGCGCTCGTCGGTTGCTGCGTCGCTGAATTGCCTGCCTTCAGTCGTGATCCGGATGTCACCGCCCGCCACGTCTACAAATCTCAACATCTGCAGGGTTTCTGCCACCGGGAACAATTCGTCGATCTCCATCTGCAGCGACGCTGCGATGACCGGAAGGTCGGCGTTGCCGTTATAGGGTGATCCGGCAATCGCCTCGAGCAGGCCGGCTAGCAGATTCGACGATACCAGGGGCAGGATGGTACCGAGCCCCGAGCCCGGAAGTCGGTCGCTGCGTTTGCCGGCAAGTCCGGTGCTGCGCTGCGACGTCATCTCCACATAGATGCTCTCGACGAGATCGCGGAAGTGCGGATCGAGACGCGCACGCGGGTGCGGCAACTCGATCTTGATTTCGTTGAGGATCCGACCTGGGTTGCTGCCCAGGACGAGTATCCGATCACACATGAGAACCGCTTCCTCGATGTTGTGGCTGACGAGGATCACACCCTTGAGCGGCAACTGGCCCTCAGACCATAAATCCAGGAAATCGGTGCGCAACGTTTCGGCGGTCAGGACGTCGAGGGCCGAGAATGGCTCGTCCATGAGCAGGATATTGGGATGGACGACCAGTGCTCGGGCAAAGCCGACCCGTTGGCGCATGCCGCCGGACAGCTCGCGAGGATAGGCGGATTCGAAGCCGTCGAGCCCGATCAGGTCGATCGCACCGAGCGCGCGGCGGCGAATTTCGCCCGGGGGCAACGCGAGCGCCTCCAAACCCAGTTGCACGTTTTGAAGGACCGTGAGCCAGGGAAACAGCGCGAAGCTCTGAAATACCATGGCGATGCCAGGCGGCGGCCCAGTTACCGGTTGCCCGAGATAGCGGATCGAGCCTGCGACAGGAACCGACAATCCGGCAATGAGCCTCAGCAGCGTCGACTTGCCCGAACCCGATCGTCCGAGGAGGCCGACGATTTCACCTTCCCGCAAGCTCAAGTCGACGCCGTCGAGTACCAGCAGTTCGTCGCCATCCGGCTTTCGAAACGACTTGCGCACCCCCCGGACCTCCAACAAGGGAATGCCCTGCTCAGGTGCCGTCGCTTCAACCAAGGCGAAACTTGCGTTCGGCGAACGCATAGAGCGGACGCCAAAACGCCCGGTTGATGATGACGACGAATCCGCTCATCACGGCGATCCCGAGTACCACGCGATGGAAATCGCCTGCTTCGGTTGCTTCCGCTATGTAGCTTCCAAGACCACGGGCTTTGAGCGTTGTGTCGCCCCAGCTTACGATCTCGGCGACGATGCTCGCGTTCCAGGCTCCGCCCGATGCGGTGATGGCGCCGGTAACGTAGAACGGAAACACCGCCGGCAACGCGATCCGCCGCCACCACAGCCACCCGCGGACATTCAGGTTGACGCCGATGTCGCGCAGTTCGGCCGGAATCGTCGACGCCCCGGCGATGACGTTGAACACGATGTACCACTGCGTGCCGAGAATCATCAGCGGGCTCAGCCAGATATCCGGATCGAGCCTCAATGCCACGATCGCGGAAACCGCGAGCGGAAACAGAAGATTGGCCGGGAACGCCGCCATGAACTGAACGATCGGCTGGGCAATGCGCGCGGCCCCGGGCCGCAGCCCGAGCCAGACGCCGGCGGGAACCCAGATAACGCTGGCAAGCGCGATGAGCACGAACACGCGCGTCATGGTAGCCAGGCCAAGCAGCATGGCGGTCCCCACCTCGCCCGGCGTGACGCCGGCCAGTACGAATGCGGAGATCTTCCACAGCGCGATCAGTGAAACTGCAGCAATCGTCACGTACCAGAGCCGGTCGAGCCAATCGGTCGCACGTCTGTCGGGGCCGATCGGTGTTGGCGCCTTGGCCGATTGGGTCGACCTCCGGTACGTCCGCCGCCACGCGATTGCGACCGGGGAAAGAACCCAGGACACGAGCCCGGATCGGCGCAACGTTGACAGAACCCATGACCGCAACGGCATCACGCCGGCTTCCTGCTCGAAGCGAAAGCGCTCCGCCCACGCGACCAGCGGTCGAAATAGCAGTTGGTCGTAAATCAGGATGACGATCAGCATCGCGACAATCGCCCAACCTATGGCGCCAAGATCGCGGTGCGCGATGGCAAGTGCGATATACGATCCGATTCCTGGCAACGTGACGATGGTGTTACCGACGCTGATCGCTTCGGAGGCGACTACGAAGAACCAGCCGCCCGACATCGACATCATCATGTTCCAGATCAACGCCGGGGTCGCAAACGGCGCTTCGAGCTTCCAGAACCGCATCCACGGGCTGAGGCGGAACGATCGCGATGCCTCGGCAAGCTCGTTCGGCACCGTTCTCAGCGACTGATAAAAACTGAACGCCATGTTCCACGCCTGGCTCGTGAAAATGGCAAAGACAGCGGCAAGCTCGGCGCCGAGCAACCTTCCGGGTGCGAGCGACATGAAGAAAACCACGGTGACGGAAATGAAGCCGAGGATCGGCACCGACTGAAGAATGTCGAGCAGTGGGATCAAAATCTGCTCGGCGCGCCGGCTCTTGGCCGCCCAAGTCGCGTAGGTGAAGGTGAAGACAAGCGACAGCACCATCGCCCCCAGCATGCGCATTGAAGTACGCAGTGCGTATTCCGGCAACGCTGAAGGATGAAGGTCGATTGCGCCCAGACCCGGCTCGGGCAAAGGCTGCATGAGTCCGCGACTGGCCTGCGCGAGCATGACCAGGGTGCCAAGGACGAGCAGAACGGCGACAAGGTCGCCGACGGTCGCGGCGCGAAGGCGCGATACCGCCGGGATCGACGTCGAGGGAAGGCTCATCGCGTGTGGTCAGGGAACCGGCACATCGGAGACAAAAAAGCAGCGAAAGCGGGATCTTCGGAAGATCGCCACGGAAGGTGTACTTTCAATCCGACCCACGATGGCGGCCTTCCGGTTGCACATCCCGGCGTGCACATCCCGACGTGCACTGCCCCGATTCGCGTGCCCAGTATGATCGAGATTGAAAGCTGCTCCGCTGCTGCAATCCTGACCTGATTCGCAAGTCACTGCCTGAGCGAAGATCAGCGCCCGGTCCATGGCATGATCGGCACCGCCGAGATCGCATTCATCGGCGAGCCTTCGATCACGCGCTTGCTGATCGCGACGTAGACGAGCGTATTGCGCTTGGCGTCGAACATTCGCACGACCTTGGTGTTCTTGAAGATCAGCGACGTACTTTCGCTGAAGACGCTCTCTTCCTTGGGCAGGTCGGCAGGAATGGCAATCGGGCCGACCTGATGGCAGGTGATCGAAAAGCGCGACGGGTCCTCGGCCACGCCCACTGCACCTTTCCACCCGCCCGTCTTCGCCTGGCTGATGTGACAGGTCACTCCCAGCACCCGGGGGTCATCGAAGGCCTGCACGCAAACCTTGTCGTTGGGTGAGAACAGGTGAAACGTCGTCGACGTGCAACCGACGTCCTCGGCGCGTGCGGTCGTTGCCAGGAAGACGAGCGCCGCGCAGCCGGCAGCGCGGGAAATGTGGACGTGATAGCGGAACATGGGAGTCGCCTCGAATGGATAGTAAACTAACGCCACGACGCGCTGCACTCAGCCCTGCGGACTGTCCGTCATCTGCTCGCAATAGGCGTTCAGGCGCTCGTCCAGGTCTTCGGGGCAGCGCCCGCATTGGCGGTTTCCCGGTACCGCATGGTCAATGAATTTCGGATAGGGCAGGTTCAGCCCCGCCATCAGTTCGACGAACTCATCGGGGGTGCGCCGCCCGCCGAGCCGCGGGTTGCGCTCGCGCTCCTGCGCGATTGTCGAGACGCGCCGATGCTGGTAGTCGTGCGCCGGATAGACGAGGCAGTCGTCGGGCAGCGAAAACAGGCGCTCGTGCACGCTGTGAAAAAGAGCTCGTGCATCGCCGTTCTGGAAGTCCGTGCGTCCACAGCCGTCGATCAACAGCGCGTCGCCGGTAAAAACGCGCTCGCTCAGGCGGTATGCGAAGTGGCCGTCGGTGTGGCCCGGCGTGTGAATCGGTTCGAAACTCAGGCTGCCGACCTCGAAGGGCACGCCGTCCTCGACGCCATGCTCGATGCAAGGCAGGCGGTCCATTGCCGGCGCGGCGATGCGGCTGCCCACCCGCTCCTTCAGATGCAGTGCGGCAGTGATGTGGTCGGCGTGGATGTGCGTGTCAAGCGTATAGGTGAGCCGCAGCCCCAGCGCCTGAAGAATCTGCAGATCGCGGTCCATCGCATTGACCACCGGATCGATCAGCACGGCTTGCCCCGTCTGCTCGCAACCCAGCAAGTACGTATAGGTGCTCGACAAGGGTTCAAAAAGTTGACGGAAAATCATGTCGGCCAGTCCTTCAAGAGATCGGACACAGGTCCGCGGCAGAGGGTCGACCGCGGCAAGACGTATTCTTGCATCATGCCGCGCATGGAGCTGTGACCGCCCTTGGCCGGCGCGGGCGAGCGAATACAGCCACCCCCGGTCTCGCCAGTTGTTTTACTCTACCAAATAATATAATATCGACCCGTACAGTGATTGATCGCGAACCACGATGCGCTCGTTCAACAAGACCAGTCTCAACGCACCCGATCAACTGCGCGAACACGCGGAAGAAGTCTGCGCCTTGCTCAAGGTTCTTGCCAACGAAGATCGCTTGCTGCTGATGTGTCAGATCGCATCGGCCCGCCGCAACGTGGGCGAACTGGAGGCGGCCACCGGCATCCGCCAGCCCACCTTGTCGCAGCAGCTGGGCGTGTTGCGGCAGGAGGGTCTGGTCGAAACCGAGAAGAAGGGAAAGTACGTCTTCTACCGACTCAGCGACGACAACGCCGTGCGTGTCATGCGCATGCTCTGGGCCATCTATTGTGCTCCCAATGAGAGGAGCTCACGATCATGAAGCACGACAAGCTCATCACGACAGACAAGACTGCGCTTCCCGCATTCAACCAGCGCCGGGCTCGGCTCTCCTGATGCTCGGCGCGGCCGCAGGCGCCGTGTTCAAACCCGGCTCCTTTACGCCGGAAGGTGACAGGCAAAGCGCGCTCAAGGATGCGGGCCGCCAACTGATGGCCGCATCATGGCGGTCTTGCCCACTCTTGCCACGACTCCATCCATAAACCGGCCCCCGTTTCGTGTGCGAAGGTAGTCCGATCATCGACGCCTGCGCGTGCCCGAATGCGCAAGATGGAAGAACGCGAGATTCAAATCCAGCGAAGGAGGTCCCATGTTTCAGTTGACAGGTCAAGTCGCACTGGTGACAGGTGGTGGTGAACGACCATCGCCTTAAGGCGATGGCTTCATTCGACGGCTCAAGCCGGTGAGAGTCGGCCTCGGGGCCGACCATCTCAGACCACCTTGAAATTGTCGTCCGGTTGCTCTGGCTTTTGATCTTC